>NZ_CACSJW010000011.1:0-246021 GCF_902706145.1 Sphingobacterium sp. 18053 | reverse complement strand
GAATAAGATGATATGAATATCATAGATCAGCCAATAAAGATTTTTAGGTGCCTATATCGGCGGTGTCTACCTCTTCCCATTCCGAACAGAGCAGTCAAGCCCGCCAGAGCCGATGGTATTGCCGTAATAGGTGGGAGAGTAGGTCGGTGCCTTTTTTTACACGGAAGCCCTTGCTGGAAACAGTCAAGGGCTTCTTTCGTTTAAATACTTCCGTATTTCCATGTACAGGCTATTGCCTATCCTCCGCATATTGGTTATCGCAGCATAGGACCGTCGGCAGTTGTTGCGCAACTCTCATTGTCCTGCAACTACGCTGTAACAGTCCCTCAGGTTTTACACTGCATTCATCATCCCGCTCATTTCATAAGCGAAATGGAAGTAAACGTTCCTTTTTCGATGAAAGGCTTACAATAGGTTGGCTAACCTGCAACATTATTATTGGACAATCGTTTGCATTCCATAATCCCTTTTTTACTTCGATTTACTATTGTATTATTGTTAAGTTAATTTAATGCATTATAAATCATACGCATGAAGATATCTTTTTGGAGCGCAAAAGCACAAGTCTGTTTATTGATGGGATTGGCTTCTCCTTTTATTTTTCAACCCACTCGAGTTGACGCTAAAGTAAGTACGATCAAATATTATAATACAATAGGTCGCGATCAAGGCAACCGTATTATCACGATTCAGAAAATTAATCCGACAACAGTCGAGATTGTATACGATAATGGTCAGCGTCTGACTTTAGATTTCTACGGTAATCATATTTTTAGGATGTTCCAGAATGTTCATGGCGGTATTATCTGTGATCCCGAAGCAAAACCCGAAGCAAAAATATTGGTAGAGCAACCTCGGAAAACGGTCACTGGGCTTGAGGTAAAGGATGAAGGTAATAAGGTCAGCATCTCCACTAACGATATTCTTTTTTCAATGGATAAACAGACTTCACAGTTTAGTATCCTCAATCGGAAAAGCAATAAAATTGTAGTTGAAAGCTTAAAGCCGATTGTTTTCGAAGAGAAACAAGTTAGCGTTGAATTGAAGGAAAATGCGGATGAATACTTTTTTGGTGGCGGCGTTCAAAATGGGCGTTTTTCACATAAGGGAAAAGTGGTTGCGATCGAAAATCAGAACAGCTGGACCGATGGTGGTGTTGCCTCTCCAACCCCTTATTACTGGTCAACCAAAGGGTATGGTTTTATGTGGCATACCTTTAAAAAGGGAAGTTATGCCTTTGGAGCCAAAACCCCTGGGACAGTAAAATTGGCACATGATACAGATTATCTGGATGTCTTTTTTATGATTAATGACGGGATAGTACCTTTGCTCAACGATTTCTATCAATTGACGGGCAACCCAATTCTTCTGCCGAAATTTGGTTTGTATGAGGGGCATCTTAATGCCTATAACCGCGATTTTTGGAAAGAAGATGAAAAGGGAATTCTATTTGAAGACGGCAAACGCTATAAAGAAAGTCAAAAGGACAATGGCGGAATCAAAGAATCGCTGAACGGTGAGAAAAACAATTATCAATTTTCGGCCCGCGCTGTAATAGACCGGTATAAAGCACATGATATGCCTTTGGGCTGGATTCTTCCAAATGATGGCTATGGTGCTGGCTATGGCCAAACGGAATCTTTAGATGGGAATATCCGAAATTTGAAAGAGTTTGGTGATTATGCACGTAAGAATGGTGTAGAAATCGGTTTATGGACACAGTCCGATCTCCATCCAAAAGATAGTATAAGTGCATTACTGCAACGTGATATTGTAAAAGAGGTTCGGGATGCGGGTGTAAGAGTCCTAAAAACGGATGTGGCCTGGGTTGGTCCAGGATACTCCTTTGGTCTCAATGGGGTCGCTGATGTGGGACATACCATGCCTTACTATGGTAACAACGCTCGTCCATTTATTATTTCATTGGATGGTTGGGCGGGCACACAGCGCTATGCCGGTATCTGGTCGGGCGACCAGACTGGAGGCGTATGGGAGTACATTCGATTCCATATACCAACGTATATCGGCTCGGGACTTTCAGGTCAACCCAATATTACATCCGATATGGACGGGATCTTTGGTGGTAAAAACTTTAAGGTCAATATTCGTGATTTTCAATGGAAGACCTGGACACCAATGGAACTCAATATGGATGGCTGGGGATCGAACGAGAAGTACCCGCATGCTTTGGGTGAGCCGGCTACTTCTATCAATCGTCTGTATCTGAAATTGAAATCTCAACTGGTTCCCTATAGTTATAGTGTTGCGAAACAAGCTGTAGATGGACTGCCTATCATTCGTGCTATGTTTTTAGAGCAAGCAAATAGTTATACGCTTGGAAAGGCAACGCAATACCAGTACCTCTATGGTCCAAATTTCCTTGTAGCACCGATTTACCAGGAAACACGTGTGGATGAGAAAGGAAATGATATGCGCAATGGTATCTACCTGCCGGATGGTGAATGGATTGATTATTTTACGGGTGAAAAATACCAGGGAGGGCGTATTATCAATAACTTTAATGTGCCTATTTGGAAGCTGCCTGTTTTCGTGAAAAATGGAGCCATTATTCCGGTGACCAACCCAAATAATAATGTGCTGGAAATCAAAAAAGATCAACGTATTTATGAGGTGTATCCTTATGGGAACTCCAATTTCGTGGAATATGATGATGATGGAAAGACAGAGGCTTATCGTTATGGTAAGGGGGCAAATACATCCATAACTTCACAGTTAAACAACAATAGAGTTGTTTTTGCGATAGCTCCAACGCAAGGCGAATTTGACGGTTTTGAGAAAATGAAGTCTACGGAAATTCGTTTCAACGTTAGCAAAGCACCGAAGAAATTGACAGTAAAGGTCAATGGGAAAAATAGCAAACTTAAAGAAGTGAATAGCATAGATGCATTTAATACTTCTGAAAACGTATATTTCTATGACGCACAACCAAACCTGAATCAGTTTGCAACCAAGGGATCTGAATTTGAAAAAGTACCTTTGGTGAAAAATCCGATGTTGCTGGTGCGACTAGCCAAACAGGATGTCTCATCGACCGCAATAGAAGTACAATTGGACGGTTTCGAATATGCTCCTGTTGACAACTATCTAACGCAGACTGGTGCTTTGACCTCACCCAAAGCTGTTATCACAGATCAAAATACACAAGCATATACCTTAACGCCAACCTGGGAAAAGGTTGCAAATGCTGATTATTATGAAATTGAATTTAATAATCTGATCTATTCGACCATCAAAGACAGTCAATTGCTATTCGAAGGATTGGCCGCGGAAACGGATTACCAGTTTAAAATTAGAGCTGTCAATAAATCTGGTGTTTCAGATTGGAGTACATTTGCCGCAAAGACAAAGGCAAACCCATTGGAATTTGCCATCGAAGGAATCAAAGCGGAGACTTCTGCGGATAACCAAGGCGGAAATGGTATCAATAAATTGTTCAATTATGATGAGGGGGATATGTGGCATACAAAATGGGGACAGACTGCGGTTCCGTTTGATATGACCTTAGATCTAAAATCCGTTAATCAATTGGATAAGTTTGAGTATCTTCCAAGAACCGATGGCGGAAATGGCATCATTTTAAAAGGAAAAGTATTCTATAGCAACGATAAGGACACCTGGACAGAAGCTGGTAGTTTTGATTGGAAACGTGATGGCGAAATGAAACGTTTTGATTTTGGAACCCATCCGGTGGCTCGATTTATCAAAATTTCAGTTTCTGAAGCTGTTGGTGGTTTCGGTTCAGGAAGAGAATTATATGTGTTTAAAGTACCAGGATCGTCAAGCTACTTACCGGGCGATATTAATAATGACCGATTGATCGATCATAATGACTTGACTTCCTATATTAACTACACGGGATTGCGACTGGGAGATGGAGATTTCGAAGGTTATGTCAGCAATGGTGATGTCAATAAAAATAATCTGATTGACGCTTATGATATTTCCAATGTTGCTGTTGTCATTGAAGGTGGTGCAAAACCAAATAAAGAAGAAAAGGTCAGTGGTAAATTAAAATTGATTCCTTCAAAAACGACCTTAAAATCGGGAGATATTGTGGAGATCAGTGTTAGTGGCGAGAATCTTAAAGCTGTCAATGCACTTAGTTTTGCTCTTCCTTACAATCAGGGTGATTTTGAATATGTCGGTATTGAGTCCTTACATTTAAAAGAGATGAACAATTATAGCAACGATCGTCTTCACACTAATGGAAGTAAGGCTCTGTATGCTACTTTTGTTAATCTGGGCAACAAGGAGACTTTGAATGGATCTGAAGTTTTATTTAAGATCAAATTGAAAGCAAAGCGTAATGTCAATTTCAATCTGAAAGCGATAGATGGTATTTTGGTTGATAAAAAGCTGAATTCCGTTACTTTCTAAATAAATAGCCTTAACAAAAAGGGGAGCCTCATAGGCTCCCCTTTTTTTGTTAATTAATGTCTAAATAGTGCAGCTAATTAGTCCAATATCATACTGAGATCCATCAGCAGGATTTCAGTATCTGCTGAGGTCACTTTCAGGTTAATTTCAGCGACATCCCATATTCCAAAGCCATCTCTGCTTTCTAATTCCTGTCCTTCGACAGTAACACTACCTTTTATTACAAAAACATATACACCATTTCCTGCCTTTTTGATCTGGTATTTTGTTTGGACGTCCTTGTCAAAATGCCCCATGGAAAACCAGGCATCCTGATGGATCCATACACCCTCGTCTTCTGGATTTGGAGAAAGAATTTGCTGGAATTTATTCTGTCTTTGTGTTATATCCAATGTAATTTGATCGTATCGGGGGCTCACATTCCGTTGATTAGGGTACACCCAAATTTGAAGAAACTTGACTACCTGATCGGTGTTTTTATTATATTCACTGTGTATGATGCCCGTTCCGGCGCTCATGACCTGAATATCTCCCTTCCGGACAATGGCTTTGTTACCCATGCTGTCTTCATGTTGCAAATCACCTTCCAAAGGGATACTGATGATTTCCATATTGTCGTGAGGGTGTTTGCCAAAACCTCTTCCTTCAGCCACCATATCATCATTTAGTACCCGTAACACGCCAAAGTGCATACGTTCGGGGTTGTGATAATTGGCGAAGCTAAACGTATGATTGCTATCTAACCAGCCATGATTTGCATGACCGCGTGTAGCCGCTTTGTGGAGGACACTATGGTTTTCCAATCTGTCTGAATTATAGTTTACAGCTTCGGCATCCAGCGTTTCAAGCGGTTCTATCTCGTCAATATCATTCTTCAAGATATCAGCTGAAGACACTGTTGATGCAAATATTCCGGAACCTAAAAGTCCCTTTTTTATAAAGTTCTGTCTGTTCATGATCTTATTATTTAGTATCCAAAATTAGCCTATTAGCCGCCGATTTCTATTGATCTAGTTCAATAAAGAAAGAGTTTTAACGGTTTTCGGCTGTTTCTCTAGGAAGCTATCGCCTGTGCTTTATTAAACGGAGAGTAAGTCTGGAAAAAGACTATAGACTTCATTTTTTAGAAGTCCACTTCCACCGCCATAATGTTTGATCAGACCAATCGGATAAGTGAGCCGCGTAAGGTGATCTGTTATTTCACGCTCTTCCTGAGGAGAGAGTCCCGAACTCAATAACAAAACATCTACAGGGACGTCAATAAGCTGTTTTTTACAGGCATCCAAATCGTATTGTATCGTTGCATTCCAGTTGGGCGTGTTTTCAATGATTCTCTTGAGCGTGAGGAGAATTTCTTCATTTTTACCAAATATGAGAAAGGTTAAGATTTTCATGATGTTCTTGTTTAAGGATTTGTCCTGATGAGCGTATTGATAATGGCATTACCCTTTAAAATTTTTGAAATGGGACATTCTTCTGCAATTTGTTGAAGGCGTTCACGGGTATCTTCTGCTAAGATTTGTCCAAAAGCTATCTCGCGATCAAAATATGTAACCACCTGTCCTTTTTCAATTTTGAGGTACATATTTGAACTGACTGAAATTTCTGGAATATCAAGCCCTTTTTTATCGATGTACATGCGTAAAGTAGCTAGGGTACAAGATACAAGCGATGAGATAAGAAGGGTGTAGGGGTCAGGACCAAGATCTTTGCCACCAAGTTTTTCAGGTTCATCCGTAATGAATTCTCCATTTCTCCATTGTATTGTGGTCTTATATTTCTGCTCAGTAATATGGCCAAGGATAGGGTTTTCCAATATATATTTCATACGGATTATTCTTTTGTTTGTAATACAACAAAAATAAGCCTGAATTGATTCATTTCCATTGATGTAGTTCAATAAATATAGTCATATTGTCTCCTGATGTTTTTTATTGGCTGATAAGATTGATGGATTTCCGCTGATGAATACACCTTATCGCCACAGAAAAAATAAAGATTGGAGTAAGTTGAATCACATAAATTTTCTTACTTTTAACAATCAAATTCACTCAATTTTTTAAAGGATTTCAATTTAATATTTCGGTTATGATGAAGAGATTTTTACTTGTCGGACTTTTTGCTGGTATAACCCATTTTATGGCTTTCTCGCAATCTCATGAACTACGTGTGGGTGTTACCTCCGGTGTGTCCAATTTTACGGGATCGGGAACCGAAGCAAAGAGTACGTTGAATGGATCTACGCAGCAGGACTATTATACCAATAATCCTTATGGAAAAAAATATGGAATCAATATTGGTGGCGCTTTAAACTACCGTTATGTTTTTGCCAACAACCTAATATTAGGTTTAGAGGGTGCATATGAACGATTGCAGACAAAGATTGATTTGGAAGGCAATGAGTTTATGAATGGAAGCCGTGGTCAGACCCGTCTAAATCAACAATTTATCAATTTTAATCCTTTTGTTGGCTATCGTGTCTTTTTTGAACCGATGACAATGGATATTCAGTTGGGTATGGATATTGCCAAAACGCTGAGCATCAAAGAAAGTGGTAGCATTGAAGATAAACAGGGGAATAAAACAAGTTTTGATCGTGATAGAGGCAAGGTTATTGATTTGGATCTACGCCCTCGTTTACAGTTTAATGTAAATTATGACCGTTATACCGTGTTTGCCGGTTATTCATGGGGCCTAAAGGACTACCGTAGTGGAATGGTGGGCGGCGATCCCGGTGTGGCACGATTAAATGTATTCCGCTTGGGTCTGCAGTATCAGCTATTAACTCCTATCTTCAAAAATGACTAAAGGCAGGTTAGAAGCATTCAGTGATGGCGTTTTGGCCATCATTATAACGATTATGGTACTTGAATTAAAAGTACCTGAAGGATTTACTTTTGCGAGCCTTAAACCATTATATCCTAAAATTATCTCCTATATCGTTAGTTTTGTTTACGTTGGACTGTACTGGAATAATCACCATCATCTCTTTCAAATTGTTCGAAAAGTAAACGGAAAAGTTCTTTGGAGCAATTTGAATTTATTGTTTTGGCTATCATTAATGCCGGTTACAACGAATTGGATCGGTGAGTCACATTTTGAAAGGGATCCTATTATCGCTTATGGCTTTGTCCTGATCATGTGTTCCATATCATATAATATCGTTGAATATTTTGTGATTCAAATCGAAGGGGAAGAATCTGCACTGAAAAAAGCGGTTAAATCGAAAGCTAAGGAAAATATTTCTACAGCGCTGTATTTTTTGGGGATAGGACTGTCTTTTATTAATCCCTATATCAGTTTGCTCATGTATGGAACAGTCGCTATTATGTGGCTTATACCTGACCGCCGTATCGAGAAAGAAATGCGGAATCAATAGTTTTGCTGCTCCAAGGCTTTCAGGATGAACTGAACGCGATCGTTTACTGTTGTTTTTGGAACCTCAATGGTTTCATAACCGAGTTTTGTATAGGTCTCTCTCATTATCTTGAAAGTGTTTTCGGCCTCCCGCCAAGTTTGTTTCCGCTCGTTGTCATTCGCATAGATCTCTGCCCAAGGCGGTAAGATAAATACTTTTTTATGATAACGTCGACCTTTTGCTTCGTGAAGCAGTTCTTCTTCGATTGCAAGACCTTCCATTGCAATATATGCCAAAGTATCTGGAATTCCACGATCAAAAAAGACGTAGTGTTGGTGATCTTGCCTCACCTGCATCAAATAGCTGGCTGATGAATCTGCCAACATGAGTTTGGCATAGTGAATTTTATTTTTCCAGGGCAGACCATCAGCATCGGCTTCCAATTGTTCTCGGATGATGCGCCGTGCATCTTCTTCCACAATGCTGAATCCCTGCTTATGTAATTCATTTAATAAGGTTGTTTTACCGACTCCAGGTCCTCCCGTCAGAACGATAAAATAATGTGTTTGATCCATAATGATTAAAATGAAGTGCTTCCCGAGATGGAAAAAATTGGATGTAAAGAATGATTGCTCGCTACGATTTTAAAAAAATTAGCTGTATTGTTTTGCGATTTTCTTTTCGGGTTCGACGTAGAATGTATATAAGAAAAATAAAAATATATATTCTAGTGGTTTCATCAAAATATAAGTCACATTTGATGCGCTGCTGGAATTAATTTTTACGGAGATATTAAAACCATATTTATCGTAGCAATATCTGACATAGCGATGTAGTGCTGGTGATAAATCGCTTAATATTTCTTCGAATGCGTTGGCCACCTGAAGCTGTCTATTGACAATGATCGTGTTGCCATGTCTTGTGCCTAACCGTAGGGGTTTAACAAGAGCGGGATCTCCTTTTGCCGCAACTGTACAGAGGTAATGGCCCTGATGATCGAGGATAGGAGGGTGCATTTTTTGTGAAAAAGCCCAAGTAGTTGTTTCTGTAAAAACTTTCACCATGGAGTCCCGATCCTGCCCCAATAGGATGAGGATGATAGTTAGTAGGAGAAAGACCGGAACAAGTAAAATAAGAGCCCATGCCGGATAATTCAGCTTTGAGGAAAGCAGGTTATTGATTTTATTGAGCGTGCTGTTGGCATAGCTTCTGTTCATAGCGTAACCCCGCTCTTCAACGATGATTTTACGGATTAGCCCAATGCCCATAATCAAGCAGCATATTGGCGTGAAAATAAAGAATAAAGTTCCTTCGTTGCCAACATACATATCCAATGTGGACGTATCGTGGTGACTGACCTGAACGAGCACAAACAGACTGATAATACTACCTATCATTAACATAATCAGCATCAGAACAAGAGGAATAGGGGGGATTTTTCGTCCCTTGAGCCAAATCGCTATTGCTGAAATATTGAATGCAATGAAATAAAATGATAGCGATACAAGGTGTTTTCCGCCGAAGGGAATATAACAATCACCATCTACGGGATCTACAGCTTGATTATATTGACTCGAGTGGAATAATAGCCCTACCCCGCTTATCATTAATGAAATCAGGTAGCCGATGATAATGGCATACTCAGCAATTGTTATTTTCCGTTGTTGTTTTTTGACAGCCGAACGAAGCAGATATACAATCCCGAACAGCGTAAGAATAATAAGGAGAAAAATGAAGATCATAATGGGGTTAGCAGTTATAATTCTAAGACGAATATCGTCAAATCATTTGTTTAATTCAGATGCAAGGCGATCAATTGTTTTTGAAATATATCCGTATAACGGATTGAAATCAATATTATTGAAGTGTTTAATAGGTCGGAATTCAAAATTTTTTCAACAGTGTAGATGCTATTAAGGTATCTATAGTGCAATGTCCAGACCAGCGTCTAATTTTTACCGAATAATCTGCTCCAAAAATTCTTTTTTTTGCTGCTTTGAGAGCTGTCTGTGGTTTCAAAATGTTTAGGGTCTGCATGGATTGTCTCTGTTTTGACATTTGGTAAAATCTCATTTTCTGGAAGTCCATTGCGTTGTTCTATTTCCTGGATCTGTTTTAATGCTGTTGTCTGATATAAAAGCGGTCCTTCTTTGTCGCAGTTAAAAAGGTTGGAGTAACTTTTTGATTCATTCAGATCAAAAGGTTGTGGTTCTACAACTTCTGTAGCTTCCAAGAGACCAAGGTTACGATCTTTGGCATATTGCAGTGCATTGAGGAAAATAGAAATACGGTTATCAGAAAATAGCGTATCTAATTCAGCCTTGATCGTCGGGTCACTTTGGTAATCTATCAACAATTGCGCGACTTTTTCTGCCGGGATAAACACACCCGAACAATAATTTTCTACAAGCCTATTTTCGATATTATTGGTTAGAAATTCTTGTTGAACAAATTGTTCCCACTTTTTGTAATAGCTGGATAAATGGTCGTTTTTGGAGAAGGACAGGGCTCCACCTCGAACATAGAAGTATTTTTCGAAAAAACCTTGGACAACAGCAATGAAAAAACCATGGGTTTTGTCAAAATAATCATTTTTGTCGGTTTCCCGGCCCGCATTTAAGGTGTCTTGGTATTTGGTTTTATAGAAGTCTTCTAGTTGGTGAATTGCAGAAACTTCCTCAATCTTTTCGGGATTTTTGAGCAAGTCAAAATACCAAGTTTCTATCTGCTGTTCTGAGATGGGGTGGTAACTAATATCATAGCCCATAATGACTG
Source organism: Sphingobacterium sp. 18053 (assembly GCF_902706145.1). Lineage (NCBI taxonomy): Bacteria > Pseudomonadati > Bacteroidota > Sphingobacteriia > Sphingobacteriales > Sphingobacteriaceae > Sphingobacterium > Sphingobacterium sp. 18053. Next base: position 235,490 of record NZ_CACSJW010000011.1, on the reverse strand, counting down.
TTTTTAATCTCTTATGTTGTAATTGCTAATATATTAAAAATTAGCAATTTGTGCAAGATGAATCGCTCTAATATAGCGCTTTTTTCGCCTAAAGGGATAGGTTGATGGCACTTTTATACAGGAGGTGTGCGAGGGTGACATGTTTGCCTATTTCATGAATATTAAGTACTTTGGTCACAAACAGAATTTATATATGAAGCACTTACTATTTATTATTTTCATGTCGATGAGCTTATTTTTTACCGCTTGTCAATCCCCAAGTCCAGAGACTTTTTTCGGAAAAGTTGTTTTAAACACAAATCTTATAGCAGATTTTGCCCCTGAACGCTATGGTAAACAGCTCGAGCAGGAGACCGTTGAATTTGCGGATATGCCCTCCAGTAAGAAAGTAGGCGATGAAGCTCAAAAATCTGTCGGAATCAAGATTCAGGTTGTCGAAAAGGCCTTAAAAGATATTAAGGAACTGAATGTTTCCGATGCCGACGCGAAAGCATTGAAAGAGCAGTCGATTGCATTATTTGAAAAAGTATTGCCGGTCTATAAAAATGAATATACTGCTTATGCAAAGTTATGCGACAGCAAAGGTTCGGCAGAAGAAAAGCAGGCATTACTCCAAAAGATCGAAAAAAACGATATGCCTTCCATTAACGAGGTGTTTGACAACGTATATGCTTTAGGAAAAGCTTATGCTGAAAAACATAACCTGAATGTTAACTGGGGAAATTAAGCAGATGAAGGAAACAAGTTTATACAGAAATAAAAAGAAAACAAGTCAGCTATTGTCAATTTCGGGAGGCCTATGTTTGTTGCTTCTGGTCATTTTATTGTACAGTATCGGTTTATTTGATGGTGTATTTAAAGCCAAACCGACAGTTTTCTCTGCAGGAGCATTGCTGGTACTCTTAATTTTATTGTTTTCCAGCCTACTGAGCCTCCGGGATAAAACAGCGCAAATTGTTTTGAACGACCGCTATTTTCTTGGAAAGACAACACCCGTATCGAAAGCTTTTGGCCAAGGCGACTGGCAGGATGTCAAAAGCATCGACTTACAAAAAGTCGGTGGTGATACGATGGTCATTGTTACATTGGGTAATCCCCCTAAGTATAAAGAGCAGCTTTCGTCGCTGTTATGGAAAATGGCTTATCAAGAATCCACTCAAGAACTGTGTATCATGTATTCGTCCTCAACTATTGATTTGGAGCCCTCGGAGCTATACCAACTTTTTGTATCCTATTGGAAAGGGGCAAAAGTAATCGATAAGTAGTAAACAAATTAGGCCATTGCAGACTTTATAGCATCAATCTTCTGTTGGATGATCTCTTTTTCCAATGTTGTTTTAGCCAGGATTTTTGCTTTGTTAAAGTTTGCGATGGCTTTGTTTTTGTCCAGTTCCTTATAGAGTTCTCCCAGGAACACAAAATAAAAGTGATTGTCTTCTAGTTGTAAGGTTTTTACTTCGACTAATGCGGCATTAACACCTTTTACTTTATATAGTGCAAATATTCTATTCAATGCAGCTGCCGGGGAATAATTGACGACTAATAAACGGTCATACCATTGCAGGATTTCGGCCCATTTTTCTGGACTGTCTTCCTTTATACAATGGCATTGCGCAATCTTAGCCTCCAGATGGTAGGATGTGAGTTCGTCGCCCGATGCAGCGTTTTTCAGAAAATGAAGCCCTTGATGTATAAGTTCTTGATTCCAGCGCTCCTCATCCTGTTGCTCATACAAAATGAAATCACCTTCATTGGTCAGCCTTGCCTCGAAACGGGAGGAATGAAAACAAATCAGCGCAATAAGCGCATTGGTCTTAGGTGTATTTGTTTTTTCATAAGTCGAAAGCATTAACGCAAGGCGTAAAGCTTCAATACAGAGCTCCTTTCTTAAAATTTGATTTTGGGTTTTAGAATAATACCCTTCATTAAATAAGAGGTAAATAATATGGAGTACGTTATCGAGGCGTTTAATAATTTCTGTTTCAGGGGGCAGTTCGAGTTCGATCTTTTCTGAACGTAGTTTTTCCTTCGCTCGGAATAGGCGCTTATTGATGGTTTCTTTGTTGGAAAGAAATGCTTCGGCAATTTCTTCTATACCAAAACCACAGAGGATTCTAAGGGCAAGACCTATTTGAGCCTCACTGGCAATTGCAGGCGTGCAGATTGCAAACAGCATTTTTAATTGGCTGTCTTTGATATTTTCCTGCGAGAAATTAAAGTCGTCGAAGCTTTCCGCTTCCGGCTCTCTCTGCCGCACTTCAGGGATGATTTTATCTGTAAATATTTTATTTCTTCGAAACTGGGCCAATGTCTTTTGTTTTGCAACCGTGTACAGCCAAGCCGTAGGATTTGCAGGAACGCCTTTGGTCTGCCAAGATTCTGTGGCCAATAAGAAAGTTTCGCTGACGATATCTTCGGCGATTTCGATGTATTGGAGACCAAAACCCTTACTGATGACAGCGACTATTTTGGTAAATTCTTGCTGGAAAAGCTGTTTTAGAAAATCCGGATCCATAAGTCTAAAATAAGGGCGGCTGTGCGTGTGTACAGCTGCCCCGTATATGATTAGTTGAGCAGTGCACGTATCTCTACACTGCCGTTAAATTCGAGGATAGGACAGCCATGGGCCAAGGTTGTGGCTTCGTCAAGATCGTCTGCTGCGACGACAATAAAACCGCCGAGTCTTTCCCTAATCTCCACAAAAGGTCCATCCGTAACGATACCGCCTGGCTTTAATACCTTTCCGGCTGGCTCAAGACGGGAGCCATGATCCTTCAGTTTACCTTGCGCATCGATGTCACTGATCCAGTCGTACCATCTTTTGTTTACAGCTTTTGCTTCTTCCTCTGTCAGCTGACTTGGTTCATTGGCCCCCTGACGAAATAATAAGATGAAATCTTTCATTTTTATGGTTTAATTTATCGTATAAATTTCGACCTCGTGTTTATGAGGTTGGCTGTACTTTGTGCTGCCCAACTTTGTAGCTTCCTGCTTGTGTGCGGAAGGAAATATTGATCCTGTTATACGAATTGATCGCTGTAATGGCCAAGGTCAGGTCGATAAGTTCTTCTTCCGAAAATACAGCAGTTGCTTTCGTATAAACCTCGTCCGACACATCGCCATGCGTAATTTTCGTCACGGCTTCGGCCCATTCCAGCGCAGTACGTTCACGTTCGCTATACAGGGGGGCTTCCCGCCAGGCATCCAATAAGAACAATCGTTGTGGTTGATCTCCCGTCGCCAGTAGATCTTTTGAATGCATATCCAGACAATACGCACAGCCATTGATTTGTGATACACGGAAATAAATAAGATGCAAAAGCTCTTGTTCTATCGAACACTTGCTCAGATATGTACCTATTCCATACATTGATTTCATGGCGTTTTGCCCTTTTGCGAAAAAATTGATGCGTTGTTCCATTTTTTTATTGTTTTTAGTGTAACTGATTTACACCACAACAATGCTTGAAGTTAAAGAAATTGGACATGTTGATCTGTGTATTTTTAAATTAAGTTGTAAAGCATTGTTTTTCAATTGTTTAATTTAATTATTTCTCTAATGAAATTCTAATAATTTTCTAAAAGATCTCTAACGGATTCTAGGAGCAGGAATGTGGACCTTTGCAGGCAAAGGAGGAAAAAGAGATGAGTGTTTTTGAATTTGCCATACGATTATTTGTAGCATTACTTTTGGGGGCTGCTGTGGGAGTAGAGCGCCAATGGCGCCAGAAAAATGCGGGGCTTCGGACAAATACCCTAGTTTCGTTGGGAGCAGCAGCTTTTGTGCTGCTTTCCATAGAAATTGGCGGTGATGCTACCGGACGGATTGCTTCTTATGTGGTCAGCGGAATTGGTTTTCTTGGCGCTGGTGTGATTATGAAGGACGGTTTGAATGTGCATGGTCTAAACACGGCGGCGACGATTTGGTGTTCGGCTGCAGTAGGCGCGCTCTCCGGTCTAGGTTTGCATGCCCAAGCATTTGTCGTTGCGCTGGCTATTATTTTTACACACCTGATCTTTCGTCCAATCGGACAGAAAATGGCCTTCTTGACTTTTAATAAATCAGCAGCATCACAGACCGAATATCTACTGACCATAGGCTGTGGGATAGACATCGAAAATCATATTCGTGTTTTATTGATGCAGATGCTGAGTAGTAACGAAAAACTGTTGTTGACTTCGCTTTCGAGTGACGATACCCTCGCTACAAATGGCGTTGTCATTAGTGCCATCGTTAGAGCTATCGGTCAGCAAGACAGTCTTATCGAACGGATGGCTAGCCGATTGACCATCGAAGAAAGAGTAACAAAAATAAGCTGGGAAATTATAGGTACAGAGTCGGATCTGTAATAAGAATCGGATCTGTAATAAGAACGGGATTTACGGAAATTAACATGAAAGGGGCTATAGGGCTATGATTAAAATGAACAATAAAACAGCAAAGAATCAATTGCACAATATGATCAGTTCTAATGGAATGAATGTGGGGACCGTGACCAAGTTGCAGGGGGTGGCCAGTCAGGATGAAAAACTTGCCTGCGCGATGTTAGAAACGAGCAGAGAGGGGATTACAGACGAAATGGCTAAGGAACGTCAACAGAAATTTGGATTAAATGAAGTGAAACATCAAAAGGCCCCAAAGTGGTATGTGCAGCTATTGAAATCTTTTGCTAACCCCTTTATATATATTCTGTTATTGATTGCCACTGTTTCCTTTATCATCGATGTAGGGCTTCCAGAGGTTGGCGAACGAGATTATAAAACAGTTGTTGTGGTGTCCATTATGATTTTGGTCAGTGCGCTGCTTCGTTTTGTACAGGAGTATCGAAGTAATGCCGCTGCAGAAAAATTAAAAAGTATGGTCAAAACTACGGCGACGGTATTGCGGAAATTTAAAGGGAAAAGAGAGATTCCTATCGTTGAACTGGTGCCGGGAGATATTGTATACCTTTCTGCCGGGGATATGATACCTGCAGATTGCCGTATCGTTCAAAGTAAAGACCTTTTTGTGAGCGAAAGCATGTTGACAGGTGAGGCGCTTCCTGTAGAGAAGAATTATTTGCCCATCCGGAATGCGGCGGACAAATCACCTATTGAACTTTGTAATATTTGTTTTATGGGAACCAATGTTGTTAGTGGATCGGCGACAGCCGTGATTGTAACGACAGGAAGTTACACCTATTTTGGGAGTATCAGCAAATCGATTACCGGCGAACGTCCCGAAACAAGTTTTGATAAGGGTATAAATAAGGTGAGTTTTTTATTGATCCGTTTTATGCTGGTCATGGTTCCGCTGATTTTCTTGATCAATGGATTGATGAAAGGGAACTGGACGGAAGCGCTACTTTTTGCCATTGCTGTCGCTGTAGGTTTAACCCCCGAAATGCTGCCCATGATTGTAACCGCTAACCTGGCAAAGGGTGCTGTCAATATGAGCAAGCGTAAAGTCATCGTCAAGCGGTTAAATTCTATCCAGAATATAGGTGCCATGGATATTCTGTGCACCGACAAAACAGGGACATTGACATTGGACAAGATCGTCATGGAAAAACATCTTAATGTGTATGGGGTCGAAGATGATGAGGTGCTCAAATGGGCCTATCTCAATAGTTTTCATCAGACTGGTCTCAAGAATTTGATGGATAAGGCTGTGCTGGAACATGCCGAATTGCACGATTACTTGAAAGTGGAAGATCAATATCTGAAAATTGACGAGATTCCATTTGATTTTCAGCGACGACGAATGTCTGTGGTCCTCAAACAGCATAATGGTAAACATCTGTTGATCTGTAAAGGGGCCGTAGAGGAAATGCTTGAGCTTTGTACACATGCTTTTGATCCGGGAGATGACCGTAGCCTGCATGTCGAAAATGACCGTACTGTACCGATGGACGATACGATGCGTAAAATTGTATTGAAAACATCCAGAAAGATGAATGAGGAAGGGCTGCGTGTTTTATTGGTTGCGATCCGCGAATTTGACGGTGCTCACCCCTTGACCTATGCTGTTGCAGATGAAGAGAAGTTAACTTTAACCGGTTTCATCGGCTTTTTGGATCCGGCCAAACCATCTTCACAGCCGGCCATTGAAGCCTTACAAAAATTGGGAATCGGGATCAAAGTGTTGACTGGAGATAATGAGATTATCACACGCAAAATTTGTATGGATGTCGGCATTCCGGTGGATCGGATTGTCAATGGAAATGAGTTAGATCGCATTCCGGATACCGAGCTAAATCAATGTGTTGATGAGGTATCGGTATTTGCAAAGTTGAGCCCTCTCCAAAAAGTTCGTGTTGTAAAAGCATTGCGGGATAAAGGACATACGGTTGGATTTATGGGCGATGGTATCAATGATGCAGCGGCACTTAAGGAAGCGGATGTGGGTATCAGTGTGGATACGGCTGTTGACATTACCAAAGAAAGTGCCGATATCATTCTGCTGGAAAAAGATCTCATGGTGCTGCGCAAAGGGGTTATTTATGGACGTCGAACTTTTGGCAATATCATTAAATATATCAAGATGACGGCAAGCAGCAATTTCGGCAATATGTTCAGTATGCTTGGGGCCAGTGCTTTTCTTCCCTTTCTACCGATGTTACCCGTGCATCTGCTTATTCAAAATCTACTCTACGATATATCGCAGGTATCTATTCCTTGGGACAGTATGGATGAGGAATTTATCGTCGAGCCAAAGAAATGGGACGCTGGTAGTGTCTCCAAGTTTATGTTATTTATTGGCCCTATAAGTTCATTGTTTGATTTCGCCACTTTTGCAGTATTGTTTTTCGTGTTCAAGGCCAATACGGTATCGGATCAAACACTCTTTCAGACTGGTTGGTTTGTAGAGGGATTGCTTTCACAAACATTAATTATCCATATGATAAGGACCAAAAAAATACCCTTTATTCAAAGCTGGGCTGCTGCACCGGTTGTTGCCTTGACGAGTTTAATTATGATTATTGGTGTCGTTTTGCCGTTTACGCCATTTGCCGCTGCCTTAAAAATGGAAGCACTGCCTCTGACTTATTTTCCATGGCTTATCGGCATTTTGGTCTGCTATTGTTTACTTACACAGTGGGTCAAGAATTGGTTTATCCAGAAATTTCATACCTGGTTATAGTTTTAAATTATTGGAGTAAAATGCTGAAATTCATCAACAATAATGTTAATTTTAGACAAATTACTCCAATGAAACTTATAACATATACCCTTGCTATCGCTGGATTGGGCCTGATGGCTTCCTGTGGATCGGGAACTCATAACAGACAATCTGCTGCTGATACTGCTGTGAATGAAAAATTTAAATCGTATGAAGACCGTTTTATTCAGCAGCTTTGGAAAGAAAATCCGGAATGGGCTACCCAAGTAGGGGTCCATCAGTATGATTCCTTGTTGACAATTCCGGATGCCAATACGCGAAAACTACGTCTGGAGTTTTCGAAAAGACATTTGGACAGCCTCAAAAGTTTTGATCTGAGCACCTTGAATCTTTCTCAGCAAACAGATTATCATCTGATTCAAAACTATCTTGAATCCAATGTTTGGTCTATTGAGAAAGAGCGCGCGTATGAGTGGAATCCTTCTTCGTACAATGTTGGGGGGACGATCGCTTTTATGCTAGCCGAGAATTATGCACCATTATCGACCCGACTTAAAGCTATTTATCAACGTTTGATGAAGATTCCGGCCTACTATGAGGCCGCGAAAGGACAGCTTAAAAATCCGGCCTTGGTATTGACCGATTTGGCAATTCAACAGAATTTGGGCGGTTTATCTGTTTTTGAAAGCGATTTGCGGGATTCACTAAAAAAATCCGATCTGCCGGCTTCAGAAAAGGATGCCATCCAGAAGGCTTCGCAACAAGCTATTGCGGCGATCAACGGATATGTTCAATTTTTAAAAGTGACACCGAATCCTTCTCCGCGAAGTTTTAGATTAGGAAAAGAACTTTACGACAAGAAATTTGATTTCGATATCCAATCGGGTTCAACGGCCGAACAGATTTATCAGGCCGCTCTAGCAAGAAAAAGCTATTTACACGGAGAGATGTATAAAATCAGTAAAGAGCTGTGGCCTAAATATTTTGGAAAATCATCCTTGCCGTCAGATAGTTTGCTTGTCATTCGAAAAATGATCGACACCCTGTCTGTCAAACATGTTAAAGCAGAAGAGTTTCAATCCGCTATCGAAGCACAGATACCTAAGCTGGTAGCGTTTGTCAAACAAAAGGATTTATTGTACATCGATGATAGCAAGCCGCTTGTGGTGCGCAAAGAGCCTGCTTATATGGCTGGTGTTGCGGGAGCTTCAATCAGTGCACCTGGTCCATACGATAAAGGTGGGAATACCTATTACAATGTGGGCAGTCTAACAGGCTGGACCAAAGAGGCAACGGAGAGTTACCTCCGGGAGTATAACCATTATATCTTGCAAATACTCAATATCCACGAAGCTATTCCGGGCCATTATACCCAATTGGTGTATGCAAACCAATCGCCGAGTCTCATCAAGAGTATTTTAGGTAATGGTGCAATGATTGAGGGCTGGGCTGTCTATACCGAACAAATGATGCTCGAAAACGGTTACGGTGACAATGCTCCTGAAATGTGGTTGATGTGGTACAAATGGCATCTGCGTACCGTGTGCAATGCTATACTCGATTATAGCATCCATGTGAAAAATATGAGTGAAAAAGACGCTATGCATTTGTTGGTTGATGAAGCGTTTCAACAACAGGCCGAAGCAGCCGGTAAATGGAAACGTGTGTCTGTGAGCAGTGTGCAGCTGACGTCTTACTTTACGGGATATAAAGAAATTTATGACCTTAGGGAAGCTGTAAAACAAAAAGAAGGGAAACAGTTTAATTTGAAGGCGTTCAATGAAAAATTCCTGAGTTTTGGTAATTCACCCGTGAAATATATTCGGGAAATGATGTTAAAATAATTATAAGGAATTCGAGCAATGATAAAGCCACTCAGAGGAGTGGCTTTATTGTTTATCATAGTTTATTGCTCAATGGCGACATCAGCAGTTACCTTGGCAAATTTGTTTCGATAATCTATTGGTGTAAGGCCTGTAATTTTTCGAAAAATATCCCGAAAGGCTTTTGTATCGGTATAGCCTACATCAAACATCACCTCAGAAACGTTTTTTCGTGATGCTTCGAAGAATTTTTTTGCAGCTTCGATGCGTACGCGTTGGAGGTATTCGACAGGCGTGTTGTTGGTTGCTTCTTTGAATCTCCGTTCAAATGTTCGCCGCCCAATATTGACATGATTGGCCAGTTCTTCGACTGTAATTTTCTCCTCGTACTTCTTCTCGATATAGTCTTGAGCTTGTTGGATATCCAGATCAGCATGATTACGTTGACCTCTGAATATGGCGAATTGCGATTGATTATCCCGGCTGATATCCAGTGCAAAATATTTGGCTATGAGTACGGCTGTTTCCCTGTCGGAATACTTTTCCACTAAATAGAGTATCAGATTCCATAAGCTGCTCGCGCCACCACTGCTGTAGATGTTTTCATGTTCAGTGATCACAGCGCCATCCTCAATTTCAATGTGAGGGTATTTTTCCTTGAACTCTTCAATATGTGCCCAGTGTGTCGAACATTTTTTTCCATCTAAAAGACCTGTCTCAGCGAGCAGGAAAGCACCCACGCATAGACTGGCAAGACTAGCCCCTTTGTGGTACAGTTTTGTGAAATAAGGGATCGCTTCGGCATTATCGCGTATTCCTTTTTCTATGTTGCCAAAAATAGGCGGTATAATAAGCAGATCTGTTTTCTGAACGTCCTGTAGTAGCCGGTTTGTCTTGATGGTATACTCCCCACTATTGGCCGGAACGTAAGTCGTTAAACCTACATATTCGACTTCAAAAATAGGCTGTTTTCCAAAGGCCGTTAGAAATTCATTGGCCGTATGAAAGGTTCTGAACGCAGGGGTAATACCTTCGATAGTGCCGTATTCGGGAACAAAAACAGAGATTTGCATATCATTTTTGGTTTATGATATAAAGGTACAAATAGTTTTTGTCGTAATCTACCCCTAAAGTTGTCGTCTTTGCAACAGCCGCAATGTTGTGATCCTTTGCATCTTTGTTATATCAATATAAACAATAGAAAAACAATGGAAAGACAGACAAAAATTACAGTTGAAGCAACGATTAATGCTCCTGTAGAAAAAGTATGGAAATTATGGAACAGTCCAACGGATATTATGCGATGGAACTCGGCAGACCCGAGCTGGCACTGCCCAAGCAGTGAAAATGATCTTCGCGTGGATGGTACTTTTAAAAATAGAATGGAGGCAAAAGATGGAAGCTTCGGATTTGACTTCGAAGGAACCTACCATACGGTAAATTTATACAAGGAAATTGCATATACCATGGCTGATGGAAGAACTGTAAATATGCTTTTTTCGGAAGTGGAAGGGAAAACCAGTGTGATTACAGTTTTTGATGCGGAACAGGAAAATGATCCTGAATTCCAAAAATCGGGCTGGCAGGCTATTCTAAATAACTTCGTAAACTATGTAGAATCTGCGAATTAGTAATTCTTGGGTTCAAGGCTGATCATCACTGAAATTATACATTTATACAAACGACTTATACAATGAAAAAGAACAAGATTGCTTTTTGGATAGCAACGGTATTTATAGTTCTCTGGGAAGGACTGATGCCACTTGGAACACTGTTATTTGCGCCGCAATATATCAATGCAGGTACAAAACCATTGGGATATCCCGACTATTTTGCCTATGCTTTAATTATCTGTAAGCTGTTGGGCGTTATCGCAATTGCAGTACCGCAGGTTCCGACCAAATTAAAAGAATGGGCCTATGCTGGATTGACATTCAATTTAATATTTGCTTTTATTAGTCACGCATGTGTTGACAAAAATGCAGCATTTATGGTGATGCCCATTTTAGTATTGGGGATACTTGCTGTTTCTTATTTCTATCAGGCCAAGATTACTCGTTTAAGCAACAAAGAGACAGCTGGTACAGGAGCATATCATCAGACTTCAGTAGTGTAGCAAGTTTACCGGATTGTATTGGACTGAAAGAATGTACTGAAAGAATGTACTGATAGCGAGTAAAAACAAAAAATAAGCAATGGTTATTCACTTATAAACAATATAGATATGAAAACGAATCATATTTCATTACATCGAATTATTCAGGCGAGTCCTGAAAAGGTGTTCCGTGCTTTCGCAGATCCGATAGCACATGCCAGCTGGCTGCCTCCTTATGGTTTTGTCTGTACAGTACAGCAAATGGATTTTAAAGTAGGCGGAAGTTTCAAAATGACTTTCATTAATTTTAGTACCGGTCATAGCCATTCTTTTGGTGGTGAGTACCTTGAGATTGAACAAGATACCTTTATCAAGTACGTGGATCGATTTGATGATCCCAATTTACCGGGTGAAATGACTACGACTGTTTCCTTGCGTAAAGTGATCTGTGGTACAGAGCTTAAGATTGAACAGACTGGAATTCCTGAGGTTATTCCTGCCGAGATGTGCTACCTTGGATGGCAAGAGTCGTTGGAAAAAATGAGAAAACTTGTAGAGCCTGAAATACCGGATGCATAGCCAATTGATATGATGTTAGTTCAGCCAATGGAACGCTTGCAAAGCGGAATTTTCATTACATTCTCAGGAAATTGTAGAGCGGCACTTACGTTTTATCAGACCTGTTTTGGGGGAACGTTACATTTTGATATGTTCGACGAACCCTTGCAGGGCTGTGCTGAAATGCCTGTAGTGAGTGCCACTCTTATTTCCGGGCGTATCGCAATTTACGGCTCTGATTTGGTGCACAACGAGGGGCGGAGAGTGGGAAACTACGTCGCTGTGTTTTTGCCCTGTCGGGATATTTCCGAGCGTGGGGAATTGATTGAAAGACTTACATCCCAACAAAAAAGAAGAATAGATTTTGATAAGCAGCAGAAATTTATTGAAGTAACTGATTTGTTCAATGTGCGCTGGGTTCTGGGAATTTAGATTCCGCTTTCCTATACATTTGTTTTTTTTGATAAAAAAAAGCAAATTGGACTTAAAATCAGTGCTATGATCTTTGTAGAAAATGAGTTTGCCCCTTTAAAGAAAGTTATTCTTACGGTTTCTGAATTTGGCTTTCCGGAAATGATGAAGGTTGAAGATCTTCGGTTTTTATCTTCCACTGCGCTGGAGGGTGACGATGCCAATGCCGGAAAAGATTTTGGAGAAGTGTATCCCGAATTGCAAAAGGCATGGGAACAAGAGCGCCATAATTTTGCTTTGCTGTTGGAGAAATATGGCGTTGAAGTGTTGCGGCCACGTAACCTAACAACACTTGAAAAAGTGTCCGGAGGAGAACACGGTTATTCTAATTTCTTTGTCCGTGACCCATTTTTCACCATCGGAAATGCCGTTATTGAGGGGTCAATCCGTTTTATGCAGCGGCGCAATGAAATATGGCCCATTCGCGATCTGTTGGAACGTGAAGTTTATCAAAGTGACTGCCTTTATGTGGCAGCGCCAAGACCCGCCATGGCGGAGCAGGAGGAATTGGCCTTATGGCATGGCCCTTTTCTAGAAGGAGGCGACATCCTGGTATACGGTAAACATATTTTTGTCGGCAACTCTGGGCTTTCTTCAAACAGCCTTGGGATTAAGTGGCTCTCTAAACTATTACAGCCTTATGGTTATCAGGTTGAAGAAGTGAAACTTCATCCTAATATACTTCATTTGGACTGTGCACTAGGACTGATCCGCGAAGGATTGATGATCGTTTGTGAGGAAGCGCTACCCTATGGGATACCCCAAAAACTGAAAACATGGGACAAAATTGTGGTCAATTTGAATGAGGCGAGCTTGCTAGCAACGAATGGTCTACCTATTAATCCGACAGTCTATGTGACAGATCCTGTGTTTGGCTATATTGGAGATAAGCTCTCCGCTTGTGGTGTCCATGTTGAATACGTTGATTTCCAGATCAGCCGTAGTTTTGGCGGATCCTTTCGATGTAGTACACAGCCATTATTGCGAAGTTTTTAGTAGATCTTTTAATGCTATCTGAGCCGCTTGGAGACTCATCTTTTTAGGGTATTTGTCCAAAAGCAAAAACAGTTTTTTTGCCTGCAGATGTGTCTATTGGAAGCCTTTCATTTTCGTTTGTTTTTAACTTTTACTATCTTGATGTAACATATCATTGTTTTGGTATACTAACATATTATTAACAGTTAAAATAAATTATGAATTTATCCATAGAAACCCTTAGTAAGACCTATTCTAATGGGGTGAAAGCTTTAGACAGTGTAAACTTAGAAATTAAGCCTGGGATGTTTGGCTTGTTGGGACCCAATGGAGCAGGTAAGTCTTCTTTAATGCGGACAATTGCGACACTTCAGAAACCCGACAGTGGCCGTATTACTTTTGGTGATATTGATGTACTCAAAAATCAGCTCGATTTGCGGAAAGTTTTGGGTTATTTGCCACAGGAATTTGGTGTTTATCCCAATCTCTCTGCATCAGATCTGCTGCAATATTTTGCAAAGCTTAAAGGAATTAAATCGAAAGCCGATCGGGATGCCATTATCAATCGTGTTCTTGAGGTAACCAATCTTTGGGACGTGCGCAATAAAAGCGTAAGTGGTTACTCGGGCGGGATGAAGCAACGTTTTGGTATTGCGCAATTGTTGCTGAATGATCCCAAGTTAATCATTGTAGATGAACCGACTGCAGGGCTTGACCCCGCGGAAAGACATCGTTTTTTGAACGTTCTACGGGAGATAGGTACAGATCATACCGTCATTTTTTCTACACATATTGTGGATGATGTGCGTGAACTGTGTCATGAGTTGGCCATTCTGAATGGGGGAAAGATTCTTTTGAGAGGCACTCCTAAAGAATCCATCGATCAATTGGATGGTAAGATCTGGGTACGTATCATCAGTCGGGATCAACTGGATGAGTATACACAAAAATACAACGTTATTTCAACCAATTACAATCAGGACAACACACTCAATATTCGGGTGTACAGCGATGCGCGTCCTGATGAATCATTTGTGAACGCTCAAGGCCAATTGGAGGATGTCTATTTTGTAGCGCTAAAAAATGATCAACGCCATGTTTAAAGCCATCTTCCATTTTGAGTTTGCGCGTTGGTTTAAAAGTTCTGCCGTCTACATCTATATGGCACTCTTCTTTGCGCTTTCGTTGTTCATTATGCTGTCTTCGCTCGGTATTTTTGATGGTATAACGGCAACGACTTCGTCCAATACCATTATGAATTCTCCTTGGGCGATTAATGGCATGGTTAATGGCATGTCGACTATTATCTATTTTTTGATACCGTCCATCGTTGGAGCCTGCGTCTACCGGGATTTTCAATACCAGGTGCATACGATACTTTTCAGTTACCCTTTCTCAAAAACGGACTATCTACTCGGTAAATTCTTTGGATCAGTAGCTGTTGTATTGGTTATTGTATTTGCTTCAACCTTGGGGATTATCGTCGCACAATTTGTGCCGGGCATCAATCAATCCTTATTGGGGCCGATTCATGTTTGGGCGTATTTACAGACCTATCTTGTACAGGTTATCCCGAATCTCATTATTTTTAGTGCAATTATCTTTGTGCTGGTAACATTGACACGAAACGTATACGTTGGTTTTGTCGCGGTGTTGATCCTTATTATTCTTCAGGTGCTGGTTCAGAATTTGGCGAACAACATGGACAATCGTTTTGTGGGGGCATTGATAGATCCTTTTGGTGATAGTGCCATCTCATACTATACCCAATACTGGTCTCCAGATGAGAAGAATGTCAACAATCTTCCCTTTACCGGAGCTGTTATTTATAACCGGTTAATATGGCTCGCTGTCGCAGCCTTATTCATTGGCGGGTTTTATATGTTGTTTTCTTTTTCACAACATTCGATTTCCTTTAAATCATCGAAAAAAGGAGTCCGTTTAACCAAAAATAACTTTGATAGTATCTTTAAAATCAATCTACCTAAAGTAAACTATGATTTTTCGACCTTTCATTATTTGAAAACAACATGGACAATGGCGCGATACGACTATCGCTATATCGTCAAAAATCCGGTGTTTTTAATATTGACTTTAGTAGGGGTATTGTTTATTATCTTGATGGCAAGCACCATTGGCTCGATATTCGGAACGTCGACTTATCCGGTGACCTGGAAAATGCTGATGATCCCGGGGACTACATTTAAGTTTTTCCTGCTGATCCTGACGTTTCTTTTTACAGGACTTCTTGTCCACCGCGGAAGCATTACGCGGATGGGGGGATTGTTAGATACAACAGCGACGCCCAACTGGGCTTTTATGGGATCGAAGATTATCGCAATTCTTTTGATGCAATTGACTTTGCTAGCCGTTGTGATTGCGACCTGCATGGGCTTCCAGGTGTACCATCACTATTATAATTTTGAAATTGGACAATATGTGATGCATCTGATGGTGTATAGTATGCTGTCAAATTTGGTTTGGCTGTTTATTTCACTTTTTGTACATACGCTTTTCAAAAATTACCTGGCTGGATTTTTTGTGTTATTGACCCTCTTTATTGGATTACCATTTTTATCCATGGTCGGTGTAGAACAGGAGATCTATCAGTTTAACCAGGGGCCAGATCTGGATTACTCGGATATGGATGGATTCGGCTATGTTCTTCCATTTTTAACGTATCGGGTCTATTGGCTGCTTTTTGCGGTGTTTTTTGCCGTTATCGCCCTGCTGTTATGGCGAAGGGGCGGTTTTTCGGGAGTTCGGGAGCGATGGAGTATTTTTAAGGCGAATTTAGGGCCGGTAACAACGGCAATGCTCATTTTTGCCATTGTGGGCTTTATTGGCATCGGTGCTGCAATATATTACGAAAACCACATTAAAAATCCATATTATACCAGTTTGGATCACGAAAAACAGGCTGTTGAATGGGAAAAAAAATATAAGAAATATCAGTACAGGCCGCAGCCCCGTGTTGTGGATATTAAGTTTAATCTGGATATTTTTCCCGATACGCGAAGTTTTAAAGCGCATGCGGACTATGTATTGAAAAATAAGACCAATACGCCTATTGATTCTATTTTTGTCAATTACAATAATTACGATTATACATTTTCTTTAAGTGTGCCGAATAAGCTGATCTCTGCCGACGATAAATATAATTTCAACATTTATAAACTCGAGAAGCCTATGGCTCCGGGCGATTCTATTGTGTTGAAATTTAGTACTGTTAGTCCCGCCAATACCTGGATAAATGAAAAATCGCCTGTGAAGGGCAATGGTACATTTATCAACAATATGCTTTTTCCGAATATAGGCTATCTTGACCGGGGCGAGTTGGTAGATAATGATGTCCGCAAAAAGTATGGACTTCCGTATCGCGATAGAATGGCTCCGCAGACTGACAAAAGGGCTCTGCAGAATAACTATATATCCAACGATGCCGATTGGATCCGTTTTGAAGCTACAGTAAGTACGGCCAAGAATCAGTTGGCTATTGCTCCGGGCTATCTCACAAAACAATGGGAAAAAGATGGTCGTAAGTACTATCAATATAAAATGGATTCGGAAATCCTGAACTTTTTTGCTTTTAATTCGGCCGAATATGAAGTCAAAAAAGATAAGTGGAACGGGGTAAATTTGGAGATTTATTACCATAAAGGACATACCTATAACCTCGATCGGATGATGGCTTCCAGTAAGGCTTCTTTGGCTTACTATACGAAAGAATACAGTGCTTACCCGCATAGACAATTGCGTATTATTGAATTTCCGCGTACAGCGGGAACTTTCGCGCAGTCCTTTGCAAATACAATTCCTTTTTCCGAAGCGATCGGTTTTATTGCTGATGTCAATGAGAAGAAGGAAGATGCGGTAGATTATCCCTACGCGGTAACAGCCCATGAGATTGCACATCAGTGGTGGGCACATCAAGTGGTAGGAGCCAATGTGCAGGGGGCTACATTGATGTCCGAAAGTATGTCTGAATATTCATCGCTCAAGGTTTTGGAAAAAAGATATGGCAAAGGGCAGATGCGTAAGTTTCTCAAAGATGCGCTCGATGGCTATTTACAGGGACGAAGTGCCGAAAAGCTAGGTGAAAAGCCGTTGATGTATAATGAAAATCAAATGTATATCCATTACCAAAAGGGATCCCTGGTACTTTATGCCTTGAGCGATTATCTGGGGGAGGATCTTTTTAACAGGACAGCCCAATCTTATTTACAACGTAAAGCGTTTCAAAACCCACCGTATACAACTTCATCAGAGTTTGTAGATAGTTTTAGACAGGCGACTCCTGACTCATTACGTTACCTGATTAAAGATATGTTTGAAACGATCACCCTGTATAACAATAAAATAGAAAAAGTAAGTTCTAAAAAACTTAAGAATGGTAATTACCAGGTTGATATCCAATTTGAAGTTTCCAAGTACCGCGTAGATGGCAATGGGAAAAAGAGTTACAATGACAAAGGTGGACAGCCGCTGTCCTTTAAGAAATCAGATCGTGTGACCCTGAAATCATTGCCATTGGCAGACTATATCGAGGTAGGTGTTTTCTCGGATAAGAAAAGCAAAGACGGTAATAAACGTCAGGAGCTTTATCTAAAAAAGCATAAAATCGATCGAATCAACAATACGATGACGTTAGTTGTTGATCAAAAACCCGAACAGGTAGGTATAGATCCTTACAATAAATTGATCGATATTGAATCGGACGATAATCGAAAGGAAATATAAGGAGAGCCCGGCATAAAAAAATCCCCATCATGCGATGGGGATTTTTTATAGATTCCGCTCTTGTGCGAGCATAAAATAGTAGGAGTTGAACAGAAGTCTTGTGTTTTGAAGTGGCAGCATTATGATTTTCATTGATAAAATAAGACCTTGAATTTGCCGAAAAATAATACATTTGTTGGTTTGTATATACAATTGAAATATATCATTAAATAAAACCTTTACCAAATAAACCATGCTTGTCATACGAATTGTTTTTGCTATTCTATTGTTGTCTATCGGGACAGCGTCAGCACAGTCCAAGATTTCCGGGAGAGTTGAAAATACTTCACAGAATGTCGTGCCGTCCGCAACTGTGATTTTAAAAAGACTCGAGGGGGAATTAAAGGTCGCGATGCAGTCTGACAGCAATGGAACTTTTCAATTTGCGCATTTGGGAAAAGGACAATATACGGTGACCGTTACGGGAGTGGGGTATGAGCCCTACTATGCACAGTATGCCATTCATGGTGATACAGCTATTGTCGTTCGTCTCAAAGCCGATGAAAGACGTCTGGCAGAGGCCAACGTGACAGGAAGCGAAGCGTTGGTTGAGCGATCGACAGAAAAGGTAGTCTATAATATAGGAAGTAGTATTACGGCAACGGGGGGTGATGCTTTACACGCTGTTTCTCAATTATCGGGCGTAAGAGTTATTAGTAATGAAATAACCGTTGTAGGCAAAGGAATTACGAGGATTATGATCAATAATCGTCTTGTCCAATTGCAGGGGGAGGAGCTTATAAACTATTTGAAAACATATGCGGCAAATCAGATTTCAAAGATCGAGTATATTGCTCAACCATCTGCTCAGTATGAAGTAGACGGCAACGCAGGGTTGATCAATATTATCACCAAGCAGCATAAAACGGAAGGTTATTCAGGAAATATTCAGCTTGCTTCAAAATATTACGTTCCCGGGGAGTCTACTATTTCTGGGATGAAGACTTTTGGAGATGTTAGTGTAAGCGCCAATTTAGCTTACAACTGGAAGAAATGGTCCTTTTACGGAAGCGTTAACCATACCCGGGGACGCGTTTTGGAAGGATTTCAATTTGATATCTATTATCCGCGACAACATTGGCAACAGCTCGATACCGGTGCCTATAACCACAATGCCACCACCGCACTGCTTGGAATTGACTATAAGGTTAACTCTTCCGTTACGGTTGGAGCATCTTATTCGGGTGGACGCGACCGGTATGACGGCGGAGATAATGTGCGTAATCCAATCTATAACAAAAGCGGGGCTCTTGATTCTCTGTTAACAACAAAAGCACATTATCATCCTGTGGCGTTACCAGCTTCGCTCAATACGTATGCAGATATTAAATTGGATACCATGGGGCGACAGCTTTTATTGAATGCTGATTTTTTGAACTACTATCGGAATGATGTGTCGGATTTTGAAAGTAATGCTTTCGATGGTAATGGAAATTATAAACCTGCAAGTAAGGTTGCTTATTTTGATCAAAATAAACAGAATATTAAAATCTACACATTCAGAGCCAACGTAGACTGGCCTACGCCGTTTGCAACGCTCAGTTTTGGGAGCAAGTTGAGTTTTATTAAGGAGTACGGTAATGCTTTCTATTACAATAAAACGGACAATGGACTGGTTTATAATACCGATCTCAGCAATGAATTTGACTATCGGGAGAATACGCAGGCCTTTTATGGTCTTATGAGCAAAAACATGGACAAATGGAAAGTGCAATTGGGCTTAAGAGCCGAACTTACACAAACAAAAGGGTATTCCTATACCTTGGATAGGCAGACTGATAAAAATTATGTTAAGCTTTTCCCGACAGTATTGGTGACTTATACTGCAAATCCTGAAAACAGCTTTTCTTTTACTGTCGGTAGACGTATTAATAGACCTTCATTTTGGAATTTGAATCCATTTAAATCCTTATATACGGCATATAGCTACGGTGAAGGAAATCCTTACTTACAACCTGAATACACGTTTAATGGGGAATTAACGCATGTCTATAAATCGATTTTCCGAACCAGTTTTTTTGCCAATCGAACCGAAAATGGATTTATGAATGTCACAGTCGTTCATCCTGATACGAATTTGGTTTACACGAAACCGATTAATTTTCTGACAAGCACGCGATTGGGGATTACCGAAGCAATATCATTCAGACCGACTGCTTATTGGGAGACAAATTTGTTAATGAGTATATATCACACAACAGCTAACTCGTCTTTAGCTTATATAAAAAATGTGAGCGCTCTTGCCGCCTATGTATCTAATACCAATACCATATACTTGAATCGAAGTAAGACGGTTGGTGCGGCCATCAATTTTTGGTATCAGTTTCCGGAAATTGACCATATCGGAAAAACAATGCGTTATTATAAATTGGATTTGGGTATAAAGGCTACTACGGCCAATAAAAAGTGGGATATGGCATTAAATCTCAATGATGCTTTTAGAAGTAGTGCAATGGCGTATGCTTATACCGTAAATGATATTAAACAGACTTTTACAAACTTTCAGATTATCCGATATTGGCAATTGAGTATTGGATACCGTTTCGGCAAGGGAAAGGAGAATAGCAGTTCCAGAACGTCTGGCAACGAAGAGGAGCGCGGACGGGTGCATTAGGGGATTAAACAAAAAAGTCGCTTTTCTATATAGAAAAGCGACTTTTTTGTTCTGTGCTCCCACCTGGGCTCGAACCAGGGACCAAAAGATTATGAGTCTTCTACTCTAACCGACTGAGCTATAGGAGCAGGTCTTTTGTTTTGTCAATTTAAACAGCCGTTGTGCCGTTTTGACGATGCAATTATCGATATTTGTATCGATATTTCAAAATAATTCGATGGAAAAAATTAAAAATATTGTTCTTGATTATGGGAATGTGATCTTTATGATCGACTTTGTAAAATTGAAAGATGCTTTTACTCAGTTAGGTATAGAAAATGTTGATGCCGTATTTGGACATCATGGTCAAAGTTCACTTTTTGATAATTTTGATAAAGGAAAAATTGATTCGACGCAATTTCGTGAGGGGATAAGAGAATTAACCCAAAATCCAGCACTGACGGACGCCCAGATTGATACGGCCTGGAACAGTTTACTGATCGGTGTACCACAGGGTAATCATGAGATTTTAGTCCAGTTGAAAGATCAATACCGTACCTTTTTGTTAAGTAACAACAATGCAATTCATTATGCCTATTGTATGAATGATATTCATGAGAAGTATGGTGTTGCCGACAATGAAGGTTTTTTTGAAAAAACCTATTACTCCCATTTAGTAGGGATGCGCAAACCAGATGCGGAGATTTTTGAATTGGTCATGCAAGAACAACAATTGGATCCCGCGGAGACTTTATTTATTGATGATAGTCCTCAACATCTGGCGACAGCAAAACAATTGGGCTGGCATACGGCGTTGTGTACCAAGGAGAAACCGTTGCGAGCTTTATTGGAAGAATTCGAATTGTTATAAAAAATAATTTTGTTTTCCTTTTTAAAAATAAATAGCTTACCTTTGTCCCACTTTAAATTTAAAAGCGGCGAAAGGAGGTATATATAACGCATGATTATCGTAAATGTAAAAGAAGGAGAATCTTTAGATAGAGCATTGAAACGTTTCAAAAAGAAATTCGAGAAAACTGGAGTTTTAAGAGAGTTACGTTCACGTCAAGCTTACGAAAAGAGATCTGTAACTCGTCGCATTCAAGTGAAAAAAGCGATTTACAAACAATCTTTGAATCAAGATGTAGCTAACTAATTGATTCGCTGATAATTTTAAAATATAAAGGGAAAAGCATTGCTTTTCCCTTTTTTTTGTGCTTTTAAGTTTGTAATTTAAGCTATATAGCGAGGGAAAATATGTTGGAAAAGGAGTTTATTCGGTTTTTGCAGATTGAAAAAAGGTATTCAGAACATACGGTTATTGCCTATAAGCATGAGCTGGAGATGTTCCAGTCTTTTTTGGGTCGTGAGGGACTGACTGTGCCGGATATTGTATACCGTGATTTACGCCATTATTTCGCACAAATGGTAGAGTCTGGAAAAAATGCAAGTTCAGTTAACCGGAGTATGTCTTCAATGCGGACTTATTTTAAATTTTTGCAAAGAGAAGAGTGTATCGCGAAAAATCCCATGACGCTCATTAAAGCGTTAAAAACTGCTAAAAAATTACCTGTAGTCGTTGAAAAGGAAAAGCTGGTGCGTTTATTGGATCAGATGGGACAGGAGCAGGATGGATTTGAATCCTGTCGCGATTATATGGTTATGGAATTGTTGTTCGGTACCGGGATTCGCTTGGCCGAATTGTTGAAAATTAAGGAGAGGGATATCGATTTTTTTAATAAAAATATTCTTATATTAGGTAAAAGGAACAAAGAACGCTTGGTTCCGATCAATAATCTTTTATTGAAAGAATTGAAAAACTATTTGCAACAAAAGGCGACGCAATTTGTTGATACTAATAACAGCTTACTAATCGTTACGAAAGAAGGAAAGCCGGCATATGCCAAGCTGATCTATGATATTGTACATCGGCAATTGACGCTGATTTCTACTCAGGGTAAGAGAAGTCCTCATATTTTGAGACATACTTTCGCAACGGCCCTGTTGGACAATGGGGCGGATTTAAATGCAATTAAAGAGCTGCTGGGGCATGCAGGGCTTGCGGCAACACAAGTGTACACGCATAACTCAGCAGAACGATTGAAGTCAATTTATAAACAAGCTCATCCAAAAGCTTAAAAAAAGGAGGAAAAATGAACATTACTGTGCAATCCATTCGATTTACTGCTGATCAAAAGCTAATCGAGTTTATCAAAAAGAAAACAGGAAAATTGGAACAGTTTTTGGATTCCATCATTGGTGGCGAATGCTACCTGCGATTGGAAAATGTCGATGATGAGGCAAATAAAATTTCAGAAATTAAATTGAATATCCCCGGAAGCCAGCTTTTTGCGAAAGGGCAAGCGAAGAGTTTTGAGGAGGCGACAGATATTGCTGTAGAATCCTTGCGTAGGCAGATTAACAAACATAAAACAAAGACGAAAAATACAGTTGTCAATGGACGTAATGAAGTTCTTGCCGTAGAGGAAGAAGAAGAGGAAGAAGAATACGATTAATAACTATTAAAATATAGATGTAAATATAGGAGGTCAGTTATAACAACTGGCCTCTTTTTTTTTGTAACTGGCTCTTGTTATTGACCAAAAGGAAACTTCGGTGAGTTTTCAGCGCTAATGGTGTCTACCAATCATAATAAATTCATTTCGCACGACTCGTTGAAAGGCTTATTTATATTAAATCAAAATAATCTTCTGTTTTACTTGGATTGATTATAAATAATATTTATTTTTGATCGATTTAAATGATAAGGGAAATAGAAATGTCAGAATTGGTTTGTCCGTTAGCAAATGTTGAGGAAGTTTTTTCAACCACAGCAGGTACAGTCTATCAATGTAGCCGCAAAAATTGTTTCTGGTTGGAATATAATAATGAAACCACCTCTTTCTCGGTATCGGATTTTTTGAAGTTTAAGAAACGTATCGATGGGATTGATGTTGAGCACATGCTTCACGATACAACACGTTCATCGGATTTTGAAATCATTATGCCTTTCCGTACGGAAAGATGTTTCATCTTAGCTGTAGAGGATGTCCTTCAATTGCGCGAATTGTTAGATGGCGCTAAATTTATGATGGAATTGAATAGCGTCGTCAGAACTTGTTTGCAGGTTTCGCCATTTGCAGTTTTTGCATAAGGCTATACATATAAACGAATTGAAAGAGCGGTGTACATCTATGGTGTACACCGCTTTTTGTTTGGAAAGACCTTATTTAATTTTAATTTAAATAAGTGTCAACGAGGCCGTCCTCTGGTTTTATTGATATTCAATGATTTTTAGGCCTTTAAGCCACTTATTGTTTTAATTTATCGCTTATTGAAAGTATCAATATTACGTATTTGTAATTGTATTGATTCTAAACAAGTTGCGGTTTCCATGTCTAATTTAGACTGAATTTGTATTGCATATTCTTGATACAGATTTTGAAGATCTACTGTATCTTTGTAATGTAATCAGGTGATAATGTGTTTCACCTGTTGATGTTTTAGAAATTAAACTTAAGGTAAATATGAAAGATTTATTGAAATTAAAATCTTCTTTGAAAGAAGAGATCGAAAATATATTGAATGCACAGATTAAAGTTGAAGCTCATTCTTCAGCGTTATATTTGGCAATGTCTTCATGGTGTGATGATCAAGGTTTGGAAAATGCTTCAGAATTTTTTGCGAAACAATCCAACGAAGAGCGCGAGCACATGTTGAAGCTTTTCAATTATATCAACAACCGCGGTGGTCGTGCAATTTCTCCGGAAGTTACAGGTATCCCTCAAGATTTTGAATCGTTCCGTGGCGTTTTTGAACAAACATTGGAACAAGAGATGTTTGTTACTGAACAGTTCAACAACATCGCCGATAAATGTGCTAAAGCGAAGGATTATGTTACTTTTAATTTTGTACAATGGTTCTTGGAAGAGCAAGTAGAAGAGGAGTTTGTTGCAAGACGTATCCTTGAGTTGTTCGATGTAATTGGCGAAGACGGTACTGGTCGTTGGGAAATTGACAAACACCTCGTTAAGGTTGCCTTTGCGGGTGAATAATAAATTGTAAAAAATAGTGTAAAAAACGAGCTGTTGAGAAAACAGCTCGTTTTTTTATATACAAAATCACAACTTTTTACGTTAATAGCTTAAGAATTCTTATATTGAATTGTATTATTGCAAAGTCTATTTGATGGAACTAAGGGGCGGGAATATTATCCGGTTAGTACTTTTTTTAGCTATAACGAACTTGTTTTTTTTACCCAAAAGCGCTTTAGGGCAGGTGTCAAAAAAAGAAGTTTATGGAATTGTTGTAGATACTGCAGGAAGGCCCTTAAATGGCGTCAGTGTTCATCTGACGAGTTCTCGCGATACCTTGTTCTCATCCACTTCCGCAACAGGTTATTTTCATTTTAGTCGTGTACTCGGTAATGATATTCGTATTAGCTGTAGCCAGCTGGGCTTAAGTATATTGGAGCGCAGTTATCCCTTGTACAATAGCACGACAGCTAAATTGGATGTTGGAAAATTGACCATGTTTCCCCATGTATCTCTTTTAAAAGAAGTTGTTGTACTAAAATATAAACCCATTGTATATAAGCAGGATACTGTTCAATTTAACCTGGATGCCTTCCAATTTGATCGTCGGGCACTCTTAGAAGAGGCTCTTAAAGCATTGCCCAATATACAGGTGTCCCGTGATGGTTCTGTCTATGCCTTCGGTAAGCCCATATCCTCTGTTAAGGTGGATGGAAAAAAATTTTTTGGTGGCGATGTGCTCACCGCTACACGTAACCTTCCTGCAGATTTTGTGAAAAGTGTACAGGTTATTGATTTTTATGGTGATGAGGCGACGGCAAAAGGAATTAAAAGTACTGAATCCGAAAAAGTCCTGAATATCGTGCTCAAAGATGATAAGAAGAAAATTACTTTTGGTCAAGCCACGCTTGGCGGTGGTTCGGTAGATCGTTATTTGGGGAGTGCTGGACTGAATCGTTTCAATGACGGTAAAGAGTACTCTGTTATCGCATCGGTGAATAATACGAATACCAATCTCTTTTCTTTCGGCTCTCCCAATGGAGGGGAGCGGGAACGGGAAATGGGCGAGCTAGCCGACTTTGCGGATCCAACGGATGGGGTCAATAAAATCGGATCTGTCGGGGGGAGTTTCTCTAGTCCGCTTTCTAAAACGGTAACAGCAAGCGGTAAGTATTCCTTTACGCAGCGCAATAATTATATCCAGGGAAATTCCTTATTACAATCGATATATGGATACGGCAAAGCAGCGAATAATTTGATTAGTAATTATGAAGACTACAAGATAAAATCAATCGATCGTATACATAAAATGGACTGGGATTTTGATATGAAGCTGTCGCCCAAAGATCAGCTTAAAATATCGCCTAAACTATCTTGGACCAATTCGACCAGCAATACGTTAAAAGATAGAAGGATCCAAAATAATCGGTTGAGTAGTACGGGAAACTATGGCGCGGCCAATAGTACAGAAAGTCCTGCAGCGGCTTTAGATCTTTTTTACGTGCGAAGTTTTACTAAACCGGGGCGGAAAGTACTTTATACATTGCATACGGATTTTAATTCCCTGGATAAAGATGAGGAAGTACGCGATTTTAATAGAGCGATCGACAGCAGCACGAACGTGCCAAAAATAACAGAGACTTATCTGAATCAAATGGTCCGTTCCAGCAATGAGAATAAAAATATCCAAAGTCGGTTGTCGTTGGTGGAGCCCGTTGATTTAGGTGGTACCTTGGAGATCAATTACGATTTCGACTATACCAAAATTGATGCTCGCCGCTCCACTTTTGATAATAACAATAATTTTAACAACGGCCCCATACTGGTAGACTCCCTTAGTTTGAAGTACGACTATTCCTTTGCTAGCAATAAAGTCGGCATGATTTACCGGCAAGATTTAAGCGAGAAAGTGAAAGTGAACTTCGGTTTTGCTGTTCAGCCTTCCGAATTAACGGGAAGCTCAACGGACAAACTGATAAAAACCTCCTATTCAAATGTTAACCTCGTACCTTCTGCTGGATTGAAATGGAAGTTTACCAAAGAAGAGGACCTTTCCATGGACTATTATGGACGTAATAACCAGCCTAGCTTCTATCAGATACAGCCTGTGGTGGATAATACCAACACACAAAATATTGTGATCGGAAATAAGGATTTGAAATCCGAATTTGCACATAGTATTGTTTCAAAGTATCGGAAGTCCATCACACGAAGGGGGCAATATTTAGAAGCCAGTCTGGCTTTTAACTTGGTAAATGACAAGATTGTAGCAAACCGGACAATTGAACCCAATTCAACGATACAGAAAACGACCTATCGCAATACAGAAGGTTATTATGATATTAAGAGCTATTATTTGTTTACAGCTTCTTTATTGTCGGATAATTTGCAGATGAGCTTGAATGGTAATGCAGATTATTACAACAATATTTCCTATGTCAATGATAAAAAGAGCTTTGGTGGACACTTTTTGTTTACACAGGCTCTTCAATTCCGCTATACCTGGAGTGATATCTTTGAAGCCGAATTAAATGGAAACTATTCTTTAAACAGGGCGACATTTGACTGGCCTGTACAAGATAATATCACGGCGCATTCCGGGATTGTTGGTTTGGGATCTAAAGCTTATTTAGGGAAACATTTTACCATGGGCCTTGAGCTTTCTCAAAAATTTAATGCGGGTTATTCGAGCTCATGGAACAATATTAATCCGACGATAATCAATGCGTATATGGAATATACTTTTGGAAGGAATAACTTGGGTATGTTGAGATTTCAGGGATTCGATCTGATGAATCAGAATACTGGTATTTCACGTGCCGTGGTGGGAAATGATATTTTAGATGTTCGGAACAATCGTTTGGCTCGTTATTTTATGCTTTCGCTCAATATAAGATTACAGAAATACCCAAAAAAATCATGATGAAAGCCGTAATTATTACTGAACCGGGTGGACCGGAAGTTTTGGAAGTCCGCGATGTAGAGATGCCGCAGATCGGTGAACTTGAAGTTTTGGTGGAAGTAAAGGCTGCGGGAGTAAATAGACCTGATGTCTTTCAGCGTAAAGGCAACTATCCGGCACCAGCCGGTGTGGATGCGCGAATACCGGGATTGGAAATAGCAGGGATTGTAGTCGCTAAAGGGAAGGATGTGGTCGATTGGGCTATTGGTGATCGTGTATGTGCACTTGTTGCCGGTGGAGGCTATGCTTCCTATGCGAAAGTCTATCAGGGACATTGTTTACCTATTCCCGACCATTTGGGTTTTGCGGAGGCAGCCTCGCTGCCCGAGACCGTTTTTACGGTCTGGGACAATGTCTTTCGAAGGGGAAAGTTGCAGGCCGACGATCATTTTTTGGTGCACGGTGGTGCTGGTGGGATTGGCAGTACGGCCATTCAGTTAGCGACCTTGTTTGGTGCGATAGTATATACGACAGTCAGCTCATCTGAAAAGGCTAGCTTTTGTAAATCATTGGGAGCCAGCAAAACAATAAATTATAAAACGGAGGATTTTCTGGAGGTGCTGAAGCCTTTGGGGGTTGATGTTATTTTAGATAGTATTGGCGGATCATATTTTGAGAAAAATATCAATCTATTGAATCCTGATGGCCGGTTGGTCTACATTAATGCGATGGAAAGCGCAAAAGTCGAGTTAAACTTGCTCAAATTAATGCAGAAACGGATTGTTCTAACGGGAAGTACGCTGCGGGCGAGAGACCGTGAATTTAAGCAAGTGCTACGGGATGATATCTGGTCTCAAGTATGGCCGAAGCTTAGCGCTGGCGATTTCAAGCCTACTTTATACCGTGTGCTTCCTTTTGCGGAAGCTGCTGAAGCCCATCGATTGATGGAAGATTCAAGCTTATTGGGTAAAATCGTTTTAAGTTTTTGATCGCTGAAAGCTGAGCGGTGTAGTGCCAGTTACATTTTTGAAGTATTTATGGAAACTCGAAAAGTTTTGAAAACCTGACTCAAAGCAGATCTGCTTCACCGTCTGTTTGTTTTCTATTAATAAATTGCAGGCTGTCTTCACGCGCATTTCGATCAGAAACTGAAAGAGTGTTTTTCCGATTTGTGATTTGAAATAACGGCAGAACGAATTGGGGGTCATTCCCGTTAGGGAAGCAAGTTCCTGCAGTCGTATCTGGTCGCGATAATTTTCACCGATATATTGCATGGCAATCTGCATTCGGTTGGCGTCCTGATCTTGCAGCTGGATGGTAAAAGTGGGGCTTGTTAACAGGTCATGTTGTTCTTCGGCCGAAATAAATTGTAAGATTTCTAATAAATGAATAATACGTGTGGTACCTGTTGCTGCCAAGATAGCGTCAATTAATTGCACAGTTTTTAGTCGGCTGCTCTCCAATAATGAAATGCCTCTTTTGGATAAACGTATAAGGTCTTTGATGGATTTATTTTCAGGTAAATTAATGAAATCATTTCCCCAAAAGTTTTCTTTAAAATGAAGAACACGAATATCTGCACTTTCTGCTTCTTCCTCTTGAAGATAAATTTCGTCAAATAACCAATAGTGAGGCAGGTTTGAACCAACAAGGGTAATATCGCCTGATTCAAAGCGCCGGACGCTATCGCCAATAAATTGGGTACCTGAGCCTTTGGCAAAATAAATTAATTCCAATTCTTCATGGTAATGCCAAAGATTATGGTACTGGGGCGTATCGTCTCTTCTCGCGTTGAACGAATGCTCAAGATTGCTATTTAAATGAAGCAGCTGTGCTTTCATAATTATGAAATATATGCAGTAAAGTTACATAATTCAGTTTAGCTATGGTAATATAGCTTAATAATTTGATAATATACTTGAATATTGTCTAGCATTTTTAAGCTTATTTTACATTAAATAACTACTTATAACCATTTGAAAAATATGACGAATAAAAAGAGTTACGCATTTGCCTTGATTTTGGTGACATCCTTGTTCTTTTTTTGGGGATTTATTCATAACCTTGATCCAATCTTAATTCCGCATTTGAGGAATGCGTTTAGTTTAACACATTTCCAGGCTTCCTTAGTCGATTCGGCTGTATTTATCGCTTATTTTGTGATGGCGATTCCTGCTGGAATTATTATGAAAAGATACGGCTATAAAGCTGGTATTCTGATCGGATTGATCTTTTTTGCCATTGGCTGTTTTCTATTTGTACCTGCGGCCAATACGATAAGTTATGTTTTCTTTTTAGGGGCCTTGTTCGTTGTTGCCTGTGGTCTTACCATTCTGGAAACTGCAGCAAATCCGTATGTCGCGATTTTGGGAGATCCAGCTTCGTCGGCGCAAAGACTAAATTTTGCGCAGTCTTTTAATGGGCTTGCTGCCTTTGTTGCTCCGATTTTTGGGGGAAAATTTATTTTATCCCATGAACCTAAAACACAGGAGGAACTGGCTCAAATGGCTGAGCAGGCAAAGATGGCATATATTCAGTCGGAAACAGCTGCTGTGAAATTGCCTTATGTGGTACTAGGGATATTGATCTTATTGATTGCTGCTTTGTTTTTCTTTACCAGATTACCTGATATCAAAGATGCAGAGGAAGAAGGTAGAGCCGGTTTTTTCCATGCATTGCGTCATAAAAATGTGCGTTGGGCAGTGGTGGCTCAATTTTTCTATGTGGGAGCGCAAGTTTGTATTTTAAGCTTCCTCGTATTATATGCAACAGAAGCTGCCGGTATATCAGGTAAGGATGGTGCCGATTATGCTGGGTTCGCTGGATTGGCTTTTATGTTGGGCCGGTTTATCGGTACATTTTTTATGCGTTTTGTGTCAGCATCCAAGCTCCTGATCATCTATTCCGCTATAGCGATCTTTCTATCCCTATTTGTCATCTTCGGATCAGGTATTCAGACCCTATATGCGCTGATTGGCATTGCATTTTTTATGTCCATTATGTTTCCGACGATATTCGCATTTGGTGTACAAGGTATCGGTGCCGATACCAAATCTGCTTCTAGTTTGATCGTCATGTCTATTGTTGGTGGTGCTTTATTGCCGCCAATATTGGGTTTTATCTCCGATAAAACGGGACATTTCCAATATGGCTATTTTGTACCATTGGTTTGTTTTATTGTTGTCTTGTTGTTTGCTTTCCAAAATAGAAATGTCAGTATTGCGGAAACGGAAAATCTTAAATCACATTAATTAGTTAGTAATGAAAAGATATGTCATGGCCTTGGATCTTGTGGACGATCCACAATTGATCAAGGAATATGAGGATTACCACCGTGAAGTGTGGCCGGAAATAAAACGCTCGATTCTGGATGCAGGTATTCTGCAGATGGAGATCTATCGTTTTGAAAATAGATTGTTTATGAACATGGAGGTAGGTGAGGATTTTTCATTTGAGAAAAAATCAACTATGGATGCTGCCAATGAAAAAGTTCAGGAATGGGAACAGCTGATGTGGAAATATCAGGCGGCTATTCCGGGGGCAAATCCAGGAGAGAAATGGGTAATGATGACAAAAATATTTGAATTAGTATAATTATGGCTATACAGCGCTATTTACAGATCCATCCAATGGATAATGTCCTTGTTGCATTACAGGACTTGGCTGAGGGAACAACGATTGTTTTTGAAGGTAAGGAATTTACATTAAAGCAAGCTGTTGCTGCCAAACATAAATTCACGATCCAGCCAATGGAACAAGATGCGGAGATATTGATGTATGGTGTTCTGGTTGGGAAATTGAATATTCCCTTAGCTGAAGGGGAACTCATTACCACCGAAAACTTGCGCCATGCGTCGGAAGATTTTAGAATGGGCAACCGTAAGACAGCTTGGACAAAACCTGATGTTGCTGCATTTAGAGATAAAACGTTCAATGGATTTCACCGTTCAAATGGGACTGTTGGAACGGCCAATTACTGGTTGGTTATTCCATTGGTTTTTTGCGAAAACAGAAATGTATTGACCTTGAAGGCTGCTTTTGAGGAAAAGCTCGGCTATAAAGTAAAAGCGAATAATTACATCTCTGAAGTTGACGATCTCATTGGCTTATATAAGTCCGGTGCTGATGTAAATGCGATCCTTAGTCAGGATCTACTTGCTAATTCGACTTCCAGTGAGCAGGAACGCCTATTCAAAAATGTCGATGGAATCAAGTTTTTGAATCATGAGATGGGATGCGGTGGAACACGTATGGATTCGGATGCTTTATGTGGTCTTTTGGCTGGCTATATTACCCATCCGAATGTTGCGGGGGCAACGGTGTTGAGTTTAGGATGCCAGCATGCGCAGGCTTCTATTCTGAAGGCGGAAATTGAAAAGCGAAGCCCGGGTTTTGATCGCCCGCTGTATATTTTCGAACAGCAGAAAGAAGGAACTGAAAAGGAACTTATGCAAAAGGCTATTAAGGCAACTTTTGCGGGGATGATGCAAGCTGATAAAAATGAGCGCAAACCAGCCACATTGGACAAATTGTGTATTGGACTGGAATGTGGTGGCTCGGACGGATTCTCGGGTATCTCTGCCAATCCTGCGCTCGGTTTTGTGTCGGATATTTTGGTGACTTTAGGCGGATCGGTGATTCTTGCGGAGTTCCCTGAATTATGTGGCGTGGAACAGGAGTTGAGTGATCGTTGTATTGATGAATCAACTGCGGAGCGTTTTATGTCGCTGATGCGTACTTATAATGCAAAAGCCGAGGCTGATGGCTCGGGTTTCTATATGAATCCTTCTCCCGGAAATATTCGTGATGGCTTAATTACTGACGCGATTAAGTCTGCAGGGGCAGCCAAAAAAGGAGGAACCTCACCTGTTGCAGCAGTGATTGATTATCCTGAATTGGCCAACGGTCCGGGGTTAAACTTATTATGTACTCCAGGTAATGATGTGGAAAGTACCACTGCAGAGGTGGCCGCAGGTGCCAATATCGTCTTGTTTACGACTGGCCTAGGTACACCCACGGGTAACCCGATTACACCGGTTGTGAAACTTTCAACAAATACCAAAACTTTTGAGAAAATGCCCGATATTCTGGATCTGAACTGTGGTACCATTATCGAAGGTACAGAGACTATTGAGGAGGCTGCACATCGTATTTTGGATTATGTGATAGAAGTTGCTTCTGGTGAAGTGAAACCAAAAGCGGTGTTGTTGGGGCAAGACGATTTCATTCCATGGCGTAGAGGTGTTTCATTGTAGTTGAGTATAATGAGTTTATTGAAAATCCATGACAACTAATTATTTACATATGAAACTTAAACATGTAATCTGTGGTTTGGCCTTGCTGATGGGATCTGTATCCGCGAGCTATAGCCAGCAACATTATCAACCGAGTCCCGAAAATTTAAAAAATAGGGAATGGTTTGAACAATCTCGGTTTGGAGTTTTTATCCATTGGGGGGTATATAGTGTGCTGGGAGATGGTGAATGGGTCATGAACAACCAAAATATCAGTTTGGATGAATATGCATTGCTGCCTAAATTTTTCAATCCAATTTCCTTCAATGCGAAAGAATGGGCGAAGTTATTTAAACAGGCGGGAGCAAAGTATATCACCTTTACCACCAGACATCATGATGGATTTTCGATGTGGGATAGCCAGATTTCGGACTATAACGTGGTGAAGAAATCTCCCTTCAAACGCGATATTGTGAAAGAGTTGGTGGAAGCTTGTCATGCTGAAGGGATAAAAGTGATGTTCTACTATTCACTTTTAGATTGGCACCGGGATGATTATCTACCCGTTGGTAAAACGGGCGGCGGCATTGCGGGCCGTGATTCAACAAAAGGGGATTGGAATCCTTATGTTCAGTTTATGAAAAGCCAATTGACCGAACTTTTGAGCAATTATGGTAAGATCGATGGGATTTGGTTTGATGGTCATTGGGACAAGCCCAATGAAGATTGGCATTTCAAAGAAATCTATGAATTGATTCATAAGTTACAGCCGCAATGTTTGGTCGGTAATAATCACCATTTGGCACCATTTGAAGGTGAAGATTTTCAGATGTTCGAACGTGATTTACCTGGGGAGAATACCACTGGGTTCGGTACGAATGCACATGATGTCGGGAAATTACCGAAGGAAGTATGTGGAACAATTGCTGGATCGTGGGGATTTGAGCTGAAAGATCGGACACGTAAATCATTTCAGGAAGTACTGAAATACCTGGTCAAAGCAGCTGGTCATGGTTCCAATTTATTGCTCAATGTAGGTCCGATGCCGAACGGTGAGATTCAGGACTATCAACAGGAGCGTTTGAAAGAACTTGGAAAATGGCTATCGGTGTATGGTGAAACAATCTATGGAACAGAGGGGGGAGCGGTGTCGCCAACAGACGATTATGCGTTGACAAAAAAAGGAAATCAGGTGTATCTACATGTGTTTAAAACCGATAAAAAGGAATTGTTGATCAATAACCTGCCTTATCAAGTGAAAAAAGTAAGCACATTTATCGGAAAGAAAGAGATTAAGTTTAGTCATAAGAACAATAGTCTACGCGTGGATTTGCCAACATCGACAGATGAAGCAGATTTGGTATTGACATTAACAATTAAATAACAATGGGAAAATTAGAACAAAAAGTAGCTGTAATTACCGGTGGTGGTAGTGGGATAGGCCGTGCGATCAGTCTGCAATTTGCTGCAGAAGGAGCAAAAGTTCATATTCTAGATTTGAATGAAGACGGTGGTAATGCGGTGGTTGATGAGATCTTGGCTTTGGGTGGTCAGGCTGTGTTTAATCGTTGTAATGTAACTGACCAGCAAGAAATTACTGCTATAGCACAAAATATCGGAAAAATTGATATTTTAGTAAATAATGCAGGTATTGCTCATGTTGGTAATTTGGAAAATTGTCAATCAGAAGATTTTGAGCGTGTTTTTAATGTGAATGTTAAGGGCGCTTATAATGCATTGCATGCTATCGTGCCGATGATGAAAGCGCAGGGTTCTGGAGCAATCCTT
Organism: Sphingobacterium sp. 18053; assembly: GCF_902706145.1. Classification (NCBI taxonomy): domain Bacteria; kingdom Pseudomonadati; phylum Bacteroidota; class Sphingobacteriia; order Sphingobacteriales; family Sphingobacteriaceae; genus Sphingobacterium; species Sphingobacterium sp. 18053. Next base: position 201,136 of record NZ_CACSJW010000011.1, on the reverse strand, counting down.
AATCTAGCATCCATCGCTGCATGGGTTGGTATCACGGATCGTTTTGCTTATTCGATGAGCAAAGGTGCTATTTACGCGATGTCAATGTCTGTTGCAAGGGATTACATGGTATACGGTATTCGTTGCAATAGCATTTCGCCTGCACGTGTACATACGCCATTTGTGGATGGATTTATCGCAAAAAACTATCCTGGAAAAGAGGAAGAAATGTTTGAAAAATTATCAGCAAGTCAGCCAATAGGCCGCATGGCACAACCGGAGGAAATTGCCAAATTAGCACTTTTCCTGTGTAGTGACGACGCGGGATTTATTACTGGAAATGACTATCCAATTGATGGTGGTTTTATTAAATTGAACAATTAAAAAGCTAAAAATAAAATATCTATTATCTCAATACTATAAAAATGAAATTAATACGTTTTGGAGCTCAAGGCAAAGAGAAAATCGGTGTTCAGATCGATGGCGTAAATTACGATGTAAGCGCATTTGGTGGTGATTACAATGAGCAATTCTTTGCTGAGGATGGTGTAGCTCGTTTAGAAGAATTTGTCAAGGCAAATGAAGGTAAGTTGATTGAAGTTCCTCAAGACGAGCGTATCGGAGCACCTTTTGCCCGTCCATCCAAAATTGTTTGTATTGGATTGAACTATTTAGACCATGCAAAGGAAACCAATGCACCTATTCCTGCTGAACCGATCATCTTTATGAAATCGACCACTTCGTTGGTAGGTCCATACGATAATGTGATGATTCCTAAAGATTCTGTAAAAACAGATTGGGAAGTGGAGTTCTGTATCGTGATCGGTAAAAAAGCCTCTTATGTAGAAGAGCATGAGGCCTTAGATTATGTGGTTGGTTATGTGTTGCACAATGATGTTTCCGAACGTGAGTATCAGTTGGAACGTGGCGGTACTTGGGATAAAGGAAAAGGATGTGATACTTTTGCGCCAATGGGACCTTTCATGGCTACAAAAGAAGAAATCAAAGATATCAACAATGTGCGCCTATGGTTAAAGGTAAACGGAAAAACCTATCAGGATGGCAATACCAAGGATTTGATCTTTTCGGTGGCACATGTGGTATCGTATGTATCTAAATTTATGACCTTGTTGCCTGGCGACGTTATTTCAACAGGTACACCTGCAGGTGTTGGGTTAGGATTTAATCCACCGATTTACTTGAAACCTGGCGATGTTATCGAGTTAGGAGCAGATGGTCTTGGGGAGTCCCGTCAGACTATTGTAGCGTATTCAAAAAATTAATTGCTCATCAGGTTTTCTTTTCATTATGCGTATAGATACCCATCAGCATTTCTGGAAATTCGATCCAATTAGAGATAGTTGGATTACCGAAGAAATGCAAGTCATAAGACGTGATTTCAGCCCTTTGGATATTCAGTTTGTGCTTGAACGAAATGGTTTCGGAGGGAGTGTTGCTGTTCAGGCAGATCAATCCAAAGAAGAGACTGCTTATTTGGTTCAGCTGGCTAATGATTATCCTTTTATTAAAGGCGTTGTGGGCTGGATTGATCTTCAAGCAGCAGATATTCGACAACAGTTGGATGGCTATCAATCAGATACGGTCATCAAAGGATTTCGTCACATTGTTGAAGGAGAAGTGGATCCTGATTTTCTTATCCGCCCTGCCGTACTAAATGGACTGAAGGCATTGGCAGATTATGGTTATACTTATGATCTGCTCATCCGTCCACGTCATTATGCAGCAACGCTGGATTGTGTGCAGCAAAATCCAAATCTACAATTTGTGTTGGATCATATTGCCAAACCGCCAATCAAGTCGAAAGCATTTGATGAGTGGGCAGCGTTTATCGATGCGCTATCGGCTTTTCCGAATGTTGTCTGTAAAGTTTCTGGACTTGCAACGGAGGCCGATTGGGAAGGATGGAAGCTTGATGATTTTAAACAATATCTGGAGCATATCTTTGCACGTTTTGGAAAGGAGCGCATTATGTATGGGTCAGATTGGCCGGTATGTCTATTGGCGGCATCTTACGAAGAAAGTATTGCCATAGTTGAAGATAAATTGGGGCAATTTACAGCTGCAGAGAAGAACGCATTTTGGGCAGAGAACGCTATACGCGTGTATAATCTTTAAGAGGAAAAACTTCAGCATGTTATGAAATGGAAAAATAACATGCTGAAGTTTTTTATTGGCCATGAAGCAGGATAATCGGCTTAATAACGTCAATATAAATTAATCAATAACCAGAGAAAGAGTTCATTGTTGCTAATGTTAAGCACAATCAATGAAACAAACCATTCAATAAAAGTATTATGGATCTTCATTTAAGAGATAAAGTTGTTATTGTTACCGGCGGAGCAAAAGGAATCGGGCGGGCCGTAGTTCATGCGTTAGCTAAAGAACAGGCTATTCCGGTCATTGTTGGTCGTAAACAGGCGGATAATGAAAAAGTCAAGGAAGAAATCAAGCAATTTGGTGTGGATGCACTCTGTATTGAAGCAGAGCTATCTAAACCCGAAGATTGTGAACGAGCAGTCCAAAAGACATTGGAAGTATATGGCCGTATCGATGGTTTGGTGAATAATGCTGGGCAAAATGATGGTGTCGGATTAGCATCAGGTAATTATGAAAAATTTGTTGCTTCTCTGCACAAGAACTTAATTCACTACTATCTGATGGCACATCATGCCTTGGATGCATTGAAAGCTTCTAAAGGTAGTATTGTGAATATTTCGTCCAAAACTGGCGAAACAGGACAGGGGAATACCTCGGCTTATGCTGCATCCAATGGCGGACGTAATGCGCTTACACGCGAGTGGGCTGTAGAATTGTTACCTTACTCGATTCGTGTAAATGCCATTATCGTGGCAGAATGTGCCACTCCGCAATACGATACCTGGATTCAAACCTTATCAAATCCGGAGGAGACCTTGAAGAAAATTACGGACCGCATTCCATTGGAGCATCGCATGACGACAGCAGAAGAAATCGCCGATACAACTGTATTTCTTTTATCGAGCAAATCAAGCCATACGACAGGTCAGTTGATTCATGTGGACGGTGGCTATGTGCATCTGGATCGCTCTATTATTGCTGAATCGTAGCAGAACAGCGATTGGATTTTGGAAATTAAACTTGTGTGGTTTTTAAAGTGACAACTCCGGTTCATTTCCAAAATCCATAATCGTTTTTTTGACACTTTCCGACGAGCTGATTAAAGGTAAACATTGGAGTTTGGATAGCGCGGCAGCTGTGACTATAAACACGATAGGCTGTATAGAACGAGAAAGTTGCTATATAATATGGGGATAAAACAAAAAAAGCCTGTTCAATGAACAAGCTTTTTTTGTGGTGCCACCTGGGTTCGAACCAGGGACACAAGGATTTTCAGTCCTTTGCTCTACCAGCTGAGCTATGGCACCAGTTGACCTTTTATTTAAATCTGTGATCATCAGATTGAAGCGTGGTGCCACCTGGGTTCGAACCAGGGACACAAGGATTTTCAGTCCTTTGCTCTACCAGCTGAGCTATGGCACCGCTTTTTTGCTATGGGTTTGTTCCCCTATTGCGATGCAAATATAGTCCGATAATTTGAATTCTAAAACTTTTATGCAGATTATTTTCGTACTTTTTTCGAACGTGTTGATTTTGATCGAGATAAAATTACAAGAAACTAACATATAAGAAAAGGAATAAGCTGTATCTTTGCATTTCAATAATTAGAGATGAGTAAAAGAGGAAGAGTTTTAGTTGCAATGAGTGGAGGGGTAGATAGCTCCGTTGCTTCTGTCATGCTCCACGAACAAGGATATGAAGTTATCGGTATCACGATGAAGACATGGGATTATGCATCCGCAGGTGGTTCGTCGAAAGAGACCGGATGTTGTAGCCTTGATAGTATCAATGACGCTCGTACATTAGCCGTAAACTATGGTTTCCCTCATTATATATTAGATATACGTGATGAGTTTGGAGATTTTGTGATTGATAATTTTGTAGAAGAATATATTGCTGGGCGCACGCCTAATCCATGCGTATTGTGTAATACCCACATCAAGTGGGAGGCTTTAATGAAACGTGCTGACAAATTGGACTGTGAATTTATCGCTACCGGGCACTATGCCAATATCCGTATGCACGACAATGGTCGCTATGTGATATCAAAAGGTAAGGATGAAAACAAAGATCAATCTTACGTTCTATGGGGCGTGTCACAAGAAAACCTTGCTCGGACCCAGTTTCCTTTAGGATCTTTCACGAAAAAGGAAATTCGTCAGATGGCTTTGGATATGGGACAAAAAGAATTGGCCAATAAGTCAGAAAGTTATGAAATCTGTTTCGTTCCTGACAACGACTACCGTGCGTTTTTGAGACATAAGGTGCCAACATTGGATCAACAAATTGGTCCGGGTAATTTTATCCTTTCCGATGGTACCGTCGTCGGTAAACATATTGGCTACCCTTATTTCACCATCGGTCAACGTAAAGGCTTAGGTATTGCCTTGGGTAAACCGATGTTTGTGATCGAAATCCTTCCAGAAAGTAATACGGTGGTATTGGGTGAAGAACACGAACTTGAAAAGTCACATGCCTATGTTCGCAATGTGAACTTTGTGAAATACGCAGGACTGGATCAACCGATGGAAGCAATTTCAAAGGTACGTTATAAAGATTCTGGTGCTTTGTCGACCATCTCCCAAGAAGGTGATAAAGTGCGCATTGATTTTGTACACAATGTGAAAGGTATTGCTCCTGGACAATCGGCCGTTTTTTATGAAGGCAATGATCTACTCGGTGGTGGTTTCTTAATGAAATAAGAAGAAGCTGGACTGAGATCTAGCATAAGAATTTTAATCCCTATACTGTAACAAAAGTATAGGGATTTTTATTTGGTTTAAAATGCGATTTATTTGAGCTTCAAACTAGAAGATATTCGCTTTCCGCCTTTGTGAAAATTGAGAAATCTTAATTTGTTTTTACTAATAATTTTAGTAATTTTAACTTATGAATTCGTCAGAATATTTTAAGGGTAGAGGGGCACAGATCAATCCCAATAACAAATTTTTTTCTAACCAATACGTGCAGGAGCATGTTGAAGGGCTGGATGAGGAGTTTTTGGGGACCGAAAAAACACAATTTATTCCGACTCATCCAAAATCCATTATATCCAAATCAAATAGCCCGGATCTCCGTTTTGAAAGATCCATTAATCCCTATCAGGGCTGTGAACATGGTTGTATTTATTGTTATGCACGCAATTCGCATGAGTATTGGGGTTTTAGTGCAGGATTGGATTTTGAGCGTAAGATCTTGGTAAAACATAATGCCGCTCAGCTTCTCGAACAGGAGTTTAGAAAATCGAGCTATCAGCCCGATTTGATTATGCTTTCAGGCAATACAGACTGTTACCAACCTATTGAACGGAAGCTGGGTATCACACGTTCGCTTTTAGAATTGATGGTCAAATACCAGCATCCGGTCTCTATCATCAGCAAAAATGTACTGATGCGGCGGGATTTTGATCTTTTGCGTGAGCTTGCAGCACGCAATCTGGTTTCCGTTGCAGTAACCATCAATTCGTTGCGCGAGGAGGTACGTCAGAAAATGGAACCCCGTACTGCAACCGCATCGGCCCGGTTGAAACTGATTGAGGGATTGGCAGGGATAGGTGTACCCGTCATGCTGATGATGGCGCCCATCGTTCCGGGGATCAATAGTGATGAGATTTCAGATTTGATTCGTTCGGGAGCAGATGCGGGAGCAGTTACGGCCTCTTATACCATCGTACGGCTCAATGGACAGATCGGTGGTATCTTTAAGGATTGGCTCTATCAGAACTATCCTGATCGTGCTGAAAAGGTATTACATTGGATTGAAGCCTGCCATGGCGGAAAAATTAACGATACCGATTTCGGACGGAGGATAAAAGGGGATGGCCATATGGCCGAGAGTTTACAGCATTTATTCAAGCTTTCCGTCAAGAAATATATGAATAATGGGACACTTCCATCCTTGAGAAGGGATCTTTTCCGCTTACCCGATGCAGGCACGCAGCTGGGAATGTTTTAGTTATTAGTGTCAAATGGCTGCAGAAAATTAAGCCATTTGTGTAATTTTAAAAATGGAAATTAAAACAGAACGGCTCAAGCTCAGATCCGTAGAGAAAATAGATGTGGAAAATATCCATTCCCTATTAATGTACCCTGAATCTGCATTGTTTAATCCGAGTGGATTTCCGGATGGAATAGCCCATACGGAGCAAATGGTGGAAGCTTGGTCTGCGCAAATCAATGAATCCGATGTCCGAAAGGATTATACCTTTTATATAGAAACTCTAGAAGGAAAGGAGTTTATTGGTCTAATTAATATCAGTGTTGTCAAGCTACGCTATCGAAATGCAGAAGTATGGTTTAAGCTTGTTCCGACAATGTGGAATAAGGGCTATGCAACAGAGGCATTGAACCGAATCCTGACATTTGGTTTCAAGGAACTTAATTTTCATAGAATTGAGGGCGGTTGTGCTGTTGAAAATATCGCTTCCGCGAAAGTAATGGAGAAAGTCGGCATGGTCAAAGAGGCCCGCAGACGGAAAATTTTGCCTTTAGAAGATGGTTGGAGCGACAATTATGAATTTGCTATTCTCGAGGAGGAATACCCGCTTTAAATTTTAGTAAAAAAGCCCGATTCATGCAATGAATCAGGCTTTTTTTATTGATAAGATCGAGGTTCAATAAACTAAGATTTCTTTCTTTTGATCAAAACATAACTTACATAGAGTAATATAAGCCAAGCAGGGATCAATTCTACCGGAAGTTTCATTCCTGTTATCCACATGATGCCAAGTACAGCGATCAAAAAGATCAGACAGATATAATTACTTAGGGGATATAGAAAGGATGGGAACTTGGTCCGCAAGTGGGCATCGAGTTTATTCTTTCTGAAATACAAATGTGTAATGGAAATCATGACCCAGTTTATAATCAGTGAAGATACCACAAGCGACATCAAGATCTCCAAGGCATTTTTCGGCGCAACATAGTTGATAAATACACAGATCGCAGCGAACAGTGCCGAGACCAAAATTGCGTTAATAGGCGCATGATTCTTGTTGAGTTTCGAAAGAAAACGAGGGGCATTCCCCTGTTCTGCCAGTCCATATAGCATTCTGCTGTTGCTGTACACGCTACTATTATATACCGATAATGCGGCGGTAAGGACAATGAGATTTAGTGCATTTGCGATAATTTTTGTGAAATAGAAAGTCTTTCCAAAGAGGGTAAATTCAAATCCATTAAGTTTGTCAAATACCAGTACAAAGGGACTTGTATCGGCGGTGATATTCGTCCACGGTGTCAAAGAGAAAAGAATAATGAGTGCACCTACATAAAAGATCAAGATCCGATAGATCACCTGGTTGGTCGCTTTGGGGATGTTCTTTTCGGGATGTTCGGCTTCTGCAGCAGTAATACCAACCAACTCTAGGCCACCGAAAGAAAACATAATCAATGCCATGGCCGAAAGGAGACCTTCAAAATTGCCATCCGATGTTTCATTAAACCAGCCTTTTGGGAAAAAACCGCCATGTGAAGTCAGGTTGCTGAGACTTGCCTGCTCACCTCCAGTACCGCTTACCAGTAAGTATACACCGAAAACTATCATTGCGATGATCGCAATAACCTTAATAATGGAAAACCAAAATTCCGTCTCGCCATAAATTTTGACAGAGGCAAGATTAAGGGCGTTGATTGCAAAGAAGAAAAATAAACTTGATGCCCATAAGGGTATTTCTGGCCACCAGAACTGCACATAAACACCTATTGCTGTGAGTTCGGCCATGCTCACCAAGATATACAGGACCCAATAGTTCCAGCCCGAAGCATAACCTGCAAAAGAACCCCAATATTTATTGGCGAAGTAGCTAAAACTTCCTGAAACAGGTTCTTCAACGACCATCTCGCCCAATTGGCGCATAATAAAAAAAGCAATAATTCCAGCGAAAGCATAGCCGAGTATAACTGCCGGCCCAGCAAGCGTGGCAGCCTTTCCGATACCTAGAAATAAGCCTGTACCAATTGCACCACCCAGGGCAATTAATTGAATATGTCTATTTTGAAGTCCTCTTTTTAATTCTTCCTTATTGTTCTGTTTCTCCATGTGTATGGTTAATACGGTTACTAGTCTGTGTTGACCGATCCTTGGCAGGGGAAACCTATGAAGACTTTACTCCGTACCAGAATCGAATTGGTCAAAATTGCTGCCGCTGTATGATGTGCCGACGAATATAGTGGCTCCCAGTGCATCTTTTGCCCTAAGCGCATAAAGTTAACAAAACACTTAGGTATTTGTGCACATTCTGTTGTGCTTTTAATGTATTTCGTTATTTTTTATAAACAATGGCGGTAACCATGTTTTTGGCTAAGAAATAGAAAGCGCCGTAATTTGAAAATACGGCGCTTTATGAATTAGTAGCTAGTGTGATTTTTGGCCACTCTAGCTAATAACGAAATCTTATTTGCAAATGCTACTCAAAAAGATAAATTAATTTGCTTTTTGTGTTTTTTCTACGCTGCAGTCGCATCCACAGCCTTTTGAGCAGCTCGACTTGCCCTTCAATGATTTTCGGACATTTTTAACGACATACCATACAGCCGCCAAAACGAGAATTCCTACGATGAGATATTGTACTGTTAAATTATCCATAGCTTTTTATTTTAAAAGTTGATAAGCAATTAAGGCACTGAAATAGGCCAAACCTGTCATAAAACCAAGCTGTATTAAAGTCCATTTCCACGAACCTGTTTCCCTTTTTACTGCCGCAATTGTACTCATACATTGCATAGCAAAAGCATAGAACAGTAATAAGGATACACCGGAAGCTAAATTGTAAGCCGGTAAACCGGTATTCCGGTTAATTTCGCTTTTCATTTTGCCTAATACCGTTGTTTTAGATGCTTCATCTTCGATATCCACTTCGTCACCAAGGCTATACACGGTGGCCATTGTGCCAACAAATACTTCACGGGCAGCAAAAGAGGAAATAAGACCTATACCCATCTTCCAGTCATAGCCCAATGGTTCAACAACAGGTTCAATAGCCATGCCAAGATAACCAAGGAAGGAGTGTTCCAGACGATAAGATGAAACTTCATGCTCCAAATCTGCTTCGGACAGGTTGGGGTTATTTTTTGTTACATATTCTTCTGCTTGGCTAAATTTGTCGTTTGGACCAAAACTACCTAATGCCCAGAGTATAACGGAAATGGCTAAAATAATTTTACCTGCGCCGAAGACAAAGCTTGATGCTTTTTCCCAAACATTTAAGGCTACATTTTTCCAATCTGGAGTCTTATAGGTGGGGAGTTCAAAGATGAGAAATGATTTGTGTTTTGATTTGATGACTTTGGTCAGGATAATCGCGGATAGCAAAGCTGCGAATATGCCAAGCAGGTACATCACAAACAATACAATACCTTGTATTTGAAATCCTCCTAATTTCGTGTCCGGTATCACCAGTCCGATCAGAACGATATAAATAGGAAGTCGTGCTGAGCAGGTCATAAAAGGCGTTACCAGAATAGTGACCAGTCTTTCTTTGCTATTTTCGATGTTACGTGCAGACATGACCGCAGGAACAGCACAGGCTACGCCCGAAATCAATGGAATCACTGATTTTCCATTCAGACCAAAGGGACGAAGCCAGCGGTCCATCAGGAAAACAACACGGCTCATATAGCCCGTTTCTTCCATGATCGAGATAAAGATGTATAAAATAACGATCTGTGGGATGAAGATTACAATCCCGCCAATACCTTTGATAATACCATTGCTAAGCAAATCGGTCAGAGGTCCTGCAGGAAGTGCTGTTTGCGTATAGGCTGCAAGATCACCAAATAAACCATCGATAAAATCCATGGCTGGTCCAGACCAGGTATAAATTGCTTGGAAGATTAAAAAGAGGATACCAAAGAAGATGACATAACCAAAGATTGGGTGAAGCAGGATGCTATCAATCATATTGGTTTTGTTTTTATTCGAGGATTCATCCTTTACATAGATTTCAGCAAGGCTGCTATCTAAGGATTTACTACGCAGTATGGCTTCGTCTTTTTGCAGCTTTTCGGCCCGCAATTGATATTTTTCACGTATTTGCTGAATAGCCTGATTTTTTTCCTTCGATAAAAAAGATACTTCGCCTTTGGCCAGGTATTGCCAGGTATGGTATTCCGTATCTAATGGAAAAAGACGTTTGGTTTCCTCTAATGCTGCATCAGCTTCCGTTGGTAAACTGAATTTGCTGATATACATGGGGGGAGCAGCATCAAAGTTTTTAATCAGCTGGTCGATACCTTGCCCCGTACGTGCATTGGTTTCGTATACTTTTGTATTTAATAGGTGCTCAAGTTTCTGAATATCGATTGTAATTCCTTTTTCTTTGGCTTCATCAATCATATTGATGACAAAGATGGCCGGCAGACCGAGTTCCCGGGCTTGTTGATAAAGAATAATAGACCGTTTTAGGTTCGTAGGTTCAGCGACGACAACGACGAGGTTCGGTCTGAAACTACTTTCTTTATTGACTAAAGTGTTGAAAACAACTTCTTCGTCCAGTGAACTTGGGAACAGGGTATATGTGCCCGGTAAGTCAATAATGCGATAAACTTTGTTGTTGGCTTTAACTTGCCCCTCACGTTTTTCGACCGTAATACCGGGATAATTTCCTACTTTCTGATTTAATTTTGTAATCCGGTTAAATAGAGATGTTTTACCCACATTTGGATTACCCAAAAGTGCAATAATCGGGTTATTCATTATTTCTGATCAATAAGGATGGCTTTGGCTTCTGATTTGCGGATAGCAATTAAGGCGTTATTAGCACTAATATTTAGACATATAGGACCGTCCAAAGGTGCGATATGTTTCACCTCTACTTCAGTACCGGGAATAAACCCCAATTCGAAAAATTTAGCTGGAATTTCGTGTGAATCAAAATCTATAATTACCGCTTTTTCCCCTTTTTTTAGCTTATCTAAGCTAGTTCTATTACGCATCTGCCTGTTTTTTTGAATTCTTCAAATATACAGAATTTCTACCATTTAGAATGATTCTAATGTCATAGTTATGTATTTAGTAAAAAACAGCTATCTTTACTATTCAGAACGATTAATTATCAACCAGAATGAAGATTGAGGACGAAATCAAAGTAAGTAAATTCAGCAATGAATGGCATCGTTGTACGGTAAATATTCTATACACGTACAATTGGATTAACAATGAGCTTGAACAGCGTGCTGCCAAAGAAGGAATCACTTTGAAACAGTTTAATGTCTTGCGCATATTGAGAGGGCAGTATCCCAAGCCTGCAACCAATAATCTGATTAAATCAAGAATGTTGAGCACTACACCGGATATTTCGCGTATGATTGATCGCATGGTTTCCAAAGAATTGGTTTCACGTTGTCAATCGGGGGGTGATAAAAGGGCAGTGGATTTGGTTATCACTGAGAAGGGGCTCGAGATTCTTAAGAGTTTAGATGAGGAAATGCTGATGAAGGATCTTTTACCCGATCGAATTAGCGAAAAAGAGGCAATGACTTTAAGTGCACTGTTGGATAAACTTCGCGGCTAAAGAAATTAATGCGCATGGTCATGATGTTCATGATCATGCGATTGTTGGTGTTGATCGTGCCCATGATCATGTTCTCCGACAAATAAGAAACTTCCGAGTGCAATAGCAACGCCAGCTATCACAGCAATCATTTTCTTTTTATTGAATTTATGATGGTCAATTGAGCCCGATTCAAAAAGTATCGTTGTAGATATGTGCAAGAAGATACCAATAACCACGGCCATGATTTTATCAAAATATTGCTGGATATTGCCTACTTCACCTGCACTGATGGCTTTGCTCAGTAAAAAGCCAAAAGGGGTCATTGCCGCAAATAAAGCTAGTGTAATGAGAATGGTGTTTTTCTTTAAATGCGTGCTTATTAGAATACTCCCCAATGCAAATGCCGCCGGAATGTGGTGGATGGATATGCCTAGGGCAAGTTCAGTCTGATGTGTTGCTGCAAGTGGCATGCCCTCAAGGAAAGCATGAAGACATAGACTGAACATAATACCGATTGGAAAACGATGGCTGTGGTGGTCGTGATCATTGTCGGTATGGATATGGCCATGCTCGATCCCTTGGGAGAACTGTTCAAGAAAGAGCTGGAAAAGAAATCCAGCAAGCACATAAATACCCAATACCTCAGGTGAAGTATTGGTGGACTGATAGACATGCGGAATGAGATGAAGCACGGTAATGGAGAACAAATAGGCTCCACTGAAAGAAAGGATGAGTTTGAGAAAACTGTTTCCTTTCTTTTGTACAAAAAATACGGAAATTCCACTTGCAAATGCAGGTATGAATAAAATTAAAATCAATAAAATTGAATTCATTATACGTGTTCAGTTTTAAAAAAGCTAGGTACAAACCGTTTGAATAGATAGCCTGTCGCCAAACCAACTAGTATACCTAAGGCTGAACCACAGAGGACATCAAACGGGTAATGGACACCAACATAAATTTGAGAGACTGAAATTAAGGTTGCCCAGGTAATACAAAGCCAAAGTGCATGTTTCCATCTTCTCCGGAAAAGTACAATCCAGAAAAAAGCAAGGGAAAAATGATTGGCCGCATGAGAGGAGGTAAAGCTAAAGCCAGAGCCACATCGCACCCGGATGTTGACATTTTCTTTAAACTCCACGTCGTTACATGGTCTAATTCTTTTTACAGTCTTTTTGATCAAATGAGATGATATACCATCGGAAACTCCGAAGGTAACCAAGGTCATGGCAACAATTAGAATTCCCGTTTTTCCATAGGTCTTTATGAAAAATATGATCAGAAATAAATACAAGGGTGCCCAAGTGTATGGATTGCGTAATATAGGCAATAACCAATCAAATACGGGGTTACTCAAGCCCTGATTAATGGCCAGAAAAATCTCTTGATCAATGTGTACTAATTGTTGAATCATAAATGTTGCTGATGACAATGAAATTCCCAAACTTTAAAAACTCACTTTTCAAAAGTAAAAATAATTTCATTGCAAACGGTTGTTTCTTTTAAAAACAACTTTGTTGCAACAAATATACGTTAAATATTCATTAATTATAATTTTAATTCGATATTTTATTGCCATTGTGCTAAATTTACACGTTAATCAATTCAAAAGAAATGACTTTAATTAAATCAATATCAGGAATACGAGGTACGATAGGCGGGCGTGCTGGAGAGGCACTTACCCCGATAGATATCGTTAAGTTTACAGCTGCTTATGGCAAAATAATTGTTAAGCAGAGTGGTATCAAAAAAATTGTTGTTGGAAGAGATGCGCGTGTTTCTGGTGAGATGGTAAGTAATTTGGTGATTGGAACCCTGCAAAGCATCGGTGTTGATGTGGTTGATTTAGGCCTTTCAACAACGCCGACGGTAGAGATTGCTGTACCTATGGAAAAAGCTGCTGGTGGTATTATTTTGACTGCTTCACACAATCCAGGTCAATGGAATGCGCTAAAGTTACTGAATGCAAAGGGCGAATTTATTTCAGATGCCGAAGGGCAAGAGGTATTGGCCCTTGGTGAATCCCTAGACTTTGATTTTTCCGAAGTTGAAGCATTAGGACAGGTTCATAAAGACTATTCATATTTACAGAAACATGTAGACGCTGTATTGGCGTTGGAATATGTTGATAAGGAAGCTATTAAAGCCGCTAATTTTAAAGTTGCTTTGGATGCCGTAAACAGTACAGGTGGTACATTTATACCTGCCTTATTGGATGCGCTTGGTGTGCAGACAATCTATAAAATCCATTGTGAGCCGAATGGTCAGTTTCCGCATAATCCCGAACCATTAAAAGAGAACTTGACGGATCTATCGGCTGCGGTTATTGAAAACAAAGCGGATTTGGGGATTGCTGTAGATCCAGATGTAGATCGATTGGTCTTTATGATGGAAGATGGTGAGTTATTTGGTGAAGAATATACCTTAGTGGCAGTAGCGGACTACTTATTGCAGCATAAAAAAGGAAATACAGTTTCTAATTTATCTTCCACACGCGCACTGCGTGATGTGACTAAAGCACATGGTGGCGAATATTATGCCGCTGCTGTTGGTGAAGTCAACGTGGTTACAAAGATGAAGGAAGTAGATGCGGTAATTGGCGGAGAAGGAAACGGTGGTGTTATTTATCCGGCATCTCATTATGGCCGTGATGCGCTAGTAGGCGTGGCTATCTTCTTGACACATTTGGCTAAACTTGGTAAAAAAGCTTCCGAATACCGCGCGTCTTTACCGCAGTACTTTATGTCAAAAAACAAAATTACGCTGACTCCGGAATTGGACATTGATAACCTATTGGCCAAAATGGAGGAAAAATATAAAAATGAAGATCATTCAACAATCGATGGCTTGAAAATAGACTTTGAAAATGAATGGGTGCATTTGCGTAAATCGAATACCGAACCGATTATTCGGATTTACTCGGAGGGACCTACGCCTGAAGCTGCTGAGCAGATCGCGCAGAAGATTATCCGCGAAATCGAAGAAATAATTAAATAAAGACAAAAAGCTGCATATGCAGCTTTTTGTTTTAAGACTGATCTCATCGGAAGAGGATTGTCTTAGCTATTACGAAGTTTTATAATGTATGATTAGAAAGATCATTTTAGGTACGTATTGTTTTCTTAGTTTAATCTTATTTGTCTTTCCGACAAGTGCCCAGCAGCCTATGGACGAAATCAATGGGCTACTGGATCGTTGGCACAAAACTTCGGGTGAGGTAAAATATGGCCCATTTTTGAATGTTATTGCTTCGGATGGAGTTATTTTGGGTACTGATCATGATGAAAGGTGGGATAAAGCCCATGCGGAGAAGTTCAGCGATCAATATTTCAATCCCAAAAATGCCTGGACTTACACCTATGACAAGCGGCATATCAGCTTTAATGCCGATAGTACGACGGCCTGGTTTGATGAAACGTTTAAGATCAATACCAAGTCCTTTCGTGGCGTGGGCGTATTAAGTAAGGTGGACAATGAATGGAAGCTTCGTCAATACAGCATGTCCATGTCGGCACCTTATGCGGATGTGAAAGCGGCCGTAGGTGGAAAGGCAGGTCAGAAAATTCACAGTAACCTATTATTGGTTATGGTGCTGTTTTTCTTTATGGCCATGTTATTTGTGCTGAGTCAACGCCTCAAGATCTCTTACCCCATTCTGTTGGTTATTGGCGGACTGGTGATCTCGTTGATCCCCGGGGCACCTGTCATAAGTGTTGATCCCGATATCGTGTTTATGGTATTTTTGCCACCCTTGCTTTTTGAAGCAGCCTGGTATACCAATTGGGGGAACTTTCTGAAGTGGCGACGGTCTATTTTTATCATGGGCTTTGGTTTAGTCTTCTTCACATCGCTGGCGATTGCCTACTTTTCGGTCAGTATTATTCCGGGATTTACCTTGGCGCTGGGCTTTTTACTGGGTGGGATTATCTCTCCCCCAGATGCCGTGGCTGCTAGTTCTGTCCTGAAAGGGGTAAGTATTCCTAAACGTGGAATTGCGATATTGGAAGGGGAAAGCCTGGTGAATGATGCGGCCTCATTGACGGTATTTAGATTTGCATCCATTGCCATACTTACCGGCCAGTTTGTGATGAGCACTGCGACGACGCAGTTTCTGATGTTATCGGTCATGGGTGTTGTCGTTGGCTTGGTCATCGGTCACATCCTCTATATATTCTTACGTTATGTTGCTAAGTCTTCGAGCATTTCAACACCCATAACGCTCATTGCGCCTTACCTGATGTATATTGTTGCGGAGCATTTTGAGTGGTCGGGGGTCTTGGCTGTGGTTAGTGGCGGATTGTTTCTTTCTTTCCGGGCAGGGGATTACCTCAACTATCATACGCGTATCCAAACGAAAGAGGTTTGGGCGACAGTGGGTTTTCTCTTAAATGGATTTGTCTTTATTTTAATTGGACTTGAACTTCCGGTGATCATCAATGGTTTGGGGGAATACTCCATGGAGGAAGCTATTGATTATGCATTGGCGATCTGTGTAATTGTTATTGTTTTGCGATTAATCGCCGTTTATCTTTCGGCGTTTGTTCCCAGGATATTATTCAAACGGGTCCGCATCAAGGAAAAGAGTCCAGGGTGGAAATTGCCCCTGGTCGTTGGCTGGGCCGGTATGCGCGGAGTGGTTTCTTTGGCGTCAGCATTAGCAATACCATTGACGTTATATGATGGAACGGCCTTCCCACACCGAAATCTGATTTTGTTCATTACCTTTGTGGTTATTTTAGTGACGCTTGTTTTTCAGGGGCTTACATTGCCTTTGTTGATTAAATTGATAAAAATTGAGGAGGTCGATGAGCAAGCTTCAATGGAAGAGCAAATCGATGAGATTCGGGTACGTCTTGGCAAAGAATCTATTGCGTATCTGGATAAACATTACGCAAAGGAAATGCTGGAGCATGAGACAATTGCCCGTGTTAAAGAGCAGATCATCCGCAGTGTAAATGCATCCGAACGAGCGAAAGAGGAGGATACACGTGCGCAGCTTTCGGCAGTAAGGGGGCTCTATAATAAAATTATGTTGGAACTTTTGGCGCTACGTCGTGACGGCCTGTACAAGATCAAGGAAAGCAAGGCTTTTGACAGTGATGTTATTAAAGAGATGGAGTATTCCCTGGATTTGGAAGAATCGCGTTTGTCGCGCAAGTAGTTGTTTATAAACGAGTAAATCTTGGTTTTTGCACTGCGAAACCTAGCGCCAGTGTTGCAAAAAATAGTGCGCCGTTGTTGTAAGAAATAGTGCGCGGAGGTGCAAAAAATAGCGAATTTAGCTTATAATGCTAAATTCGCTATTTTTCCTTTATCACCCACTAAAAATATCGCTCGGCCTTTTTTTGCCTTTTGTACGGCATTGAAGCTTTCCTTTCCGATAGACGTCCAGTTTTTTCCGCCGTCATTCGAGAGGTCTGTACCCGAGGTACCCGTGCTGATCAGCTGTTTTTTGGAAAGATAAATAACGGCCGACTTAAAGCCAGCGGGAGCTGTTTCTGGTGCAAACCATGTTTTACCGCCATCGTTGGTTAGTAGGCTATTTTTTTCTTTGTTTTTATCCTCTTTGTAATCGCCACCGACTACAATGCCCGTTTTCGACGAGTAAAATGCTACGGAGAATGGGCCGGTGCTATTTTTTCCCTGAATGATGGGGCAGCTGTAACGTTGCCATGTGTCCCCCTGATCTTTGCTGCTGTAGATATTGGCGATTGTTCCACCGGTGGCAATCCAGTATGTCCCTTTATTATCGCAGTATATGGATGTTCCACTGGCCGCAAAACCAGCCTCTCCTTCGGTAATTGTAAAGTGCATATTCGCGGATATATCTTTCCAGGACCTTCCGAAATCGATGCTTTTTAATAGTGGCATTTTCCCCTGAATGGCGTCGCCAAAGGCAATGCCGCCCCCTTTTGGTGTAAAAGCAAAACCGTCATAAAATATTTCGGGTCGCTTATCTATGAATACTTCTTTCCAGCTTCGACCGCCGTCATGGGTACTTAAGATGATGGCAGGGGAACCTGCCGAAATAATTAAAGCTTCATTCTCATCAAATGCTTCGATATCCCTAAAATCTGTTTTTTCGTAGCCAATTGGATTGACCCACTGCCAGTTTTTTCCGGCATCGGTGCTGAGCCCGACGGTACCATTGCTTCCGCTTACCCATACAGTTGTATCATCGACCACGCTTAGGCCTCTGTAGCTGCTGTTGCGTTCTTGATTTACCAGATTAATGGCCGCTTGTTGAGCACTCAGATGGCCCAGGAACAAGATATGGGTAATAAAAATCAGAAATAAAGGTTTCATGTGGTTATACTTTTTATTTAAACAAATCTACTCGTCTTTTTGAAACTTTTCCTTGTTTTTTTAAGATTGTTTTGCGGAGTTGAAGAAATCCAACCGTCATTTTTCTCGGTGATTTAAAATAAGGAATGCTCAATACGACCAACAGCGCGATACAGGCAGAAGTGCCGAGGGCTCCACCATAACCAGTAAAAAATTTACTGGTATTGAGCAGAATTGTCGTAAAAATAACACCAGCTAGAGCCAAACCGAAATAGGTTGATAACTGGTTTTTTGAGACCATGCCTATAAATGACGCGCCTATAAAAATAGGCGGGATGTACTGTGCGAGATAAGGAGAAACACTTTGTGGGAAGAAGTGAAGGAAGCCTGCGACAAGTAAGGTCAGCATTGCGGATGAACGCACTGCCCCTTGGTGAAATTTGGTATTGACATAGTATGTCGCCGTGCTCCCGATGATGCCAACTAGGTATAAAATGAATGTTTCCATATTACTTAAAAATATATAACAGCAGGTATGTCAATGAAACACCAAGAAAGGCCAATGTGCCTAGTTTACCGCCGACACCATTCAATAGACTTTTCGATACAATCAGAAAGATCGCTGTAAAAATACTGGCGGCTAAAACAAAAGAGAACCCATGAGCCACCTGCGCATTGGACATTCCTACAAATGCACCGCAATAAATTGCTGCAGGGAGGTGGGGCAGATAAGTTGAATTTTTGTTGATATTGGGAATGAAAGAGGCTATGGTACCTGTCAGCGCAGCGCCCAATACAGGGCCCAAGCCGAAGATCTGATTGAAATAGTAGGATGCAATCGCTCCTACAGGTACCCAAAGGGCAATTTTGATCGATTCATATTCATGCCTGTGATGATGAATGGGAGACCTGAGGTAACTGTATAAAATCAGTAAGGACAATAGGCCGATAAAAGCCAATACAATATAAGAATGTGTATTTTCTACAAAGATGGCCACTAAAAAAAGGGCCTGAATGACAAATAATAAGCAGATGCTTATTATCCTAAATTTCTGCCGGGCTTGCATTTAAACAAATTTAGGCAAAGGTACTGATTATTTGTCTATTCTATTGGTAGATTTTCTTTTTATCAATATGGGATCAAGAACAATCTGTTCGATTGCTTCGTACGGACTTTTTTGTTTAACCATTTTCAGAAAGAGTTTTGCACATTCTTCCCCCATTTTGTTGGCCTGTTGATCAATACTTGATAGCGTAGGGCTGATAAAGGAAGAAAAGGTCTGGTTTGCAAAACCGATCACTCCTGTGGCTGGAATGGCAATATTTGCAGTTTTTAAGGCCTGTATAATCCCGACAGCTGTAAAGTCATCACCACCAATAAAGGCGTCCGGTTGGATTGCAGATTTTAGAATCTGTTCGGTTCCTTTGATGCCGGCTTCAATGGATAAGTCGCCGCGAATGATAAAGTCTTCCCGTGGGGAAATCTGCGCATCTTTTAAGGCCGCTTCGAAACCATGGAAACGATCCTGGAAAATAGCGATTTCTTTGTCCGTTGTGATAAAGGCAATGTTTTTGTAACCCTGTTCGAGCAGATGTTGTGTGGCAAGGTAGCCTGCTTTAAAATCGTCAAGTTTGACCACAGGAGCAGGAATATCTTTATGGGTACGGTCAAAAATGACCAGGCATTTGCGCTGATTGATCACTTCCTGAAAATGCTGGGTTTCTTGCGTCTCCAGCGACAACGAAGCAATGATGCCGTCTACCTGAGCTTCAAGTAAGGTCTTCACGCCATTGACTTCATCTTCAAATGATTCATTCGATTGATAAAGCAATAGGCTGTAGTTGTGTTTTTTTAGCTCTTTTTCAATACTATGTACGGCTTCCGCAAAAAAATGAATTTGCATGGTAGGAACAATGACACCGATGGTATTGGACTTGCCCGAGGAAAGAGAAGAGGCCAACTTATTAACGCTGTAATTCAATTCCTTTGCTTTGTCGAGCACCAGTTTTCGTGTCGCCTCGCTGATCGTAGGCACATTATTCAATGCGCGTGATACGGTAGAGACTGTCACTCCAAGCGCACGGGCGATATCATAAATTGTTGTTTTTTTATTCACGCTCCAAAGTAAATAATTTTATTTAATATTTTGATAATTCAGAAACATACCCTACTTTTATGCAACCGGTTGCAGTATAAGGCCGATGTTGTTTTTTATAACCAATTAGAATTGATTACCATGTATTTATTAGGTATAGACGTAGGTACTTCTTCTGTAAAAGTTTCGATTGTTGAGGCATCTTCACAACGTAAGGTTTGCTCGGTGCAATATCCGGATGTAGAAGCTCCCATAATTACTTTGAAGCCCAATTGGGCTGAACAGAACCCGCTCGATTGGTGGGACTACTTTAAACAGGCTCTGTTGAAGGCAAACAGGCTCGGCCTGTATGACCCCAAAGCAATTTCGGCCATTGGCATTGCATACCAGATGCACGGCTTAGTCGTGGTCGATAAAGATCAGCATGTGCTGCGAAATGCCATTATCTGGTGCGACAGCAGAGCTGTTGAATTGGGAAATATCGCTTTTGAAGAAATCGGAAGGTCTTTTAATCTGAGTCATCATCTGAATTCACCAGGTAATTTTACAGCGTCAAAGTTGGCCTGGGTAAAAGCAAACGAGCCGGAAATTTATGAAAAAATAGATAAGATCATGTTGCCGGGGGATTTCATCGCCATGAAACTTTCGGGGCAGGTGACGACTTCCATCTCAGCCCTATCTGAGGGGATATTCTGGGATTTCAAGGACAATGTATTGTCGCGTACGATTATGGACTATTATGGCTTTGATGATCATCTTATTCCTGAGATCTTACCTGTGTTTTCAACGCATGGTCAAATTAAATCCGCTGTTGCAGAAGAGCTTGGGCTATCCAGTACAGTGACCATCAATTATAAAGCCGGCGACCAGCCCAACAATGCACTTTCGCTGAATGTCCTTCAACCTGGCGAAGTCGCTGCGACCGCAGGTACTTCAGGGGTGATCTATGGCGTCAGCGACAAGCTGATCGCCGACCGCGAATCGCGCGTAAATACATTTGCCCATGTGAATTATCAAGAGGATGATATCCGGACAGGGGTATTGCTTTGTATCAATGGAACAGGCATTATGAATAGCTGGGGTAGACGATTGTTGGGACGCGATTTGTCTTACGAACAGATTAATGCCATGGCTGGTGCATCTCCTATCGGTAGCAAAGGTCTGCAAGTTATCCCATTTGGCAACGGTGCCGAACGGATGCTCAACAACCAAACGGTTGGAGCTTCAATTTCAGCGATAGATTTGAATAGGCATGAGACAAGCGATATACTACGCGCTATACAGGAAGGGATTGCATATGCTTTTCGCTATGGCTTGGATATCATGCGCGAAAACAATCTGTATCCAAATATGATTCGTGCAGGTTATGCGAATTTATTCCTGAGCGCTGTTTTCAGGGAGTCATTTGTGGGGGCCACTGACGTTCCAGTTGAAATCTTTAATCATGATGGCAGTATTGGAGCCGCTCTTGGAGCAGGTATAGGAAGTGGGTATTATGCAGATTCTACAGAAGCTTTTCGTTCTTTGAAACCTGTGTATACAGTGGAACCTCAATTTGTAGCGCAATATGAGGAGCATTATCAGCAATGGAAGGAATTATTAAACAAACAAATAAATAGCAAATAAGATGAATATTATCAAAGGGAAAAAAGAATTTTTCAAAGGCGTTGGCCAAATTCAATTCGAAGGAAAAGACAGTACAAATCCATTGGCTTTCCGTTATTATAATCCAAAACAAATTGTTGGTGGCAAGACGATGGAAGAGTATTTTAAGTTTGCCTGTTCGTACTGGCATTCTTTCAATGGTAACGGATCTGATCCATTTGGCGGACCGACACATCAATTTCCATGGGATGAAAGCAACGACGTAATCACGAGGGCAAAAGATAAAATGGATGCAGCATTCGAATTTATCAGTAAAATAAATATACCCTATTATTGCTTCCATGATGTGGACTTAGTAGATTATTCGGATAATGTTGTTGAAAATGAAAAGCGTCTGTCAACTATCGTTGATTATGCGAAGGAAAAACAACAGGAAAGCGGTATAAAATTGCTTTGGGGAACAGCCAACCTTTTTAGCCATAAACGCTACATGAATGGAGCAGCAACTAACCCAGATTTTCATGTTCTTGCACATGGTGGCGCACAGGTCAAAGCAGCCTTGGACGCAACGATTGCTCTTGGTGGTGAAAATTATGTGTTCTGGGGTGGAAGAGAGGGGTATATGAGCCTTTTAAATACCAATATGAAGCGTGAGCAGGAACATCTTGCACAGTTTTTACATATGGCCAAGGATTATGCCCGCAAAAATGGTTTTAAAGGAACTTTCTTTATCGAGCCGAAACCATGTGAGCCTACAAAACATCAATACGATTATGATGCGGCTACCGTGCTGGGCTTCCTGCGTCAGTATAATCTTTTGGAAGATTTTAAATTAAATTTAGAGGTAAATCATGCGACATTGGCCGGGCATACGTTCCAGCATGAGCTACAGGTTGCTGTAGATGCAGGTAAATTGGGCTCCATTGATGCTAACCGCGGTGATTATCAAAATGGATGGGATACAGATCAATTTCCGAATGATATCAATGAATTGACCGAAGCCATGTTGATTATCTTGGAAGGTGGTGGATTCCAAGGTGGAGGTGTGAATTTTGATGCCAAAATCCGTCGCAACTCGACAGATCCTGAAGATTTGTTTTATGCACATATCGGTGGTATGGATCTTTTTGCACGCGCGCTTATTACGGCAGATCGCATCCTTCAAGACTCGGATTACAAAAAAATACGGGCCGATCGTTATGCTTCTTTTGATACAGGCCATGGTGCATCATTTGAAGAACGGACATTGACCCTGGAGAACTTAAGGGATTTAGCAGTGGAATTAGGTGAGCCGAAAACGATTAGTGGTAAACAGGAGTATTTAGAAAATTTGGTTAATAGATATATATAGTTCTAAAAATATTTCTATATTAGGCGATCAAATTAAACCAATTACCAATACATGAATAATTATTTAAGCACAAAAGATTACATCGTTTTCCTGATATACTTCGTTATTGTAGCAGGTTATGGATTATGGGTGTATTATCGCAAGAAATCTGAATCTGTAGGCTCCAAAGACTATTTTTTGGCTGAGGGGTCATTGACTTGGTGGGCTATCGGAGCTTCACTTATTGCGTCCAATATTTCGGCCGAGCAATTTATCGGTATGAGCGGTTCCGGATTTAAGATGGGATTGGCTATTGCGACTTACGAGTGGATGGCTGCCATTACACTGATTGTCGTTGCGGTATTTTTTATCCCGGTATACTTAAAGAACAAGATCTTTACGATGCCACAGTTTCTCCATAAACGATATAATGGGACTGTTGCGATGATCATGGCCGTTTTCTGGTTACTGTTGTATGTTGTCGTTAATTTGACATCCATCCTCTATTTGGGAGCCATTGCGGTAAGTAGTATTTCCGGTATCAGTCTGGATGCCTGTATGTATGCCATTGCGATTTTTGCTGTGATCATTACATTGGGGGGAATGAAAGTAATCGGTTATACGGATATTATTCAGGTTTTCTTTTTGGTATTGGGTGGTTTGGCGACCACTTACTTAGCCTTGAACCTCGTTTCAGAGCACTATGGTGGATCAGGAGTATTGGAAGGTTATCACTTGATGACCGAAAAAGCTTCCGACCACTTTCATATGATTCTGGATCGTAAAAATGAGAACTATCTCGATTTACCGGGGCTAACCGTATTGATTGGCGGTATGTGGATCGTTAATTTGAATTACTGGGGATGTAATCAATACATCACGCAACGCGCGCTTGGAGCAGATTTGAAAACCGCGAGAAACGGTATCTTGTTTGCCGCATTTCTGAAGTTATTAATGCCTATCATTGTCGTGTTGCCAGGTATAGCAGCCTATGTAATGTGGAAAGATGGTTTGTTCCAAAATGAAATGATGCAACATGGTGAGGTAAACCCTGACCACGCTTATCCAGTTTTGTTGAATTTATTGCCAGCAGGTTTAAAAGGCTTGTCGTTTGCAGCATTGACAGCTGCAGTGGTCGCTTCTTTGGCAGGTAAAGCAAACAGTATCGCAACAATCTTCGCCTTGGATATTTATAAGAAAGTATTCAATACAGAAGCATCGGACAAGAAATTGGTCAATATCGGCAAGCTAACTGTTGTGGTTGCCATGATTTTGGGTGTGCTGATTGCTCCACATTTGGGTATTGATAAAAAAGGTGGATTCCAATATATTCAGGAATATACGGGTTTTGTATCTCCAGGTATTTTTGCGATGTTCATTTTAGGATTCTTCTGGAAGAAAGCAACTTCAAATGCGGCGTTGTTTGCAACAATTGGTGGTTTTATTTTCTCCATCATCTTCAAAAAATTGCCGGATTGGGTCGATCTGTCATTCTTGTCATCGACAGGTTTCTCCGTTCCAAATCCAACAACGGGAGTCTACGAAATTCCATTTTTGGATAGAATGGGATTCGTATTCGTGATCTGTATTATCGGTATGATTGTCATCAGTATCATCGACAATAAGCGTGGTGTCGTGCCAGCTGGATTGGAAGTTGATACCACGATGTTTAAACCACACCGCGCGTTTTTGGTCATCGCATTGATCGTAGCGCTATTGGTTACAGCATTATATTCTATTTATTGGTAACCCAATAACAAATAAGATTTTAAAAACTCCTATCAATCTCGGTTGATGGGAGTTTTTTGTTTGTTTTAAAAATACCTATCTTGGTTTTACTAAAACCATTGCTTAACGAAAGATTACTTAACGAAAGAGCTGCTATGAAAAGAAGATCCCCCTTGCTACTGATGACGCTGTTTGGATTGCTTACTACCTGTACGCCGATGGTGAGTTCCGCTCAGCGTACACAGAAACCACCTTTACATGGAAAACATTGGATGGCTATTACGGGCAAACCCTTGGCGGCAACAGCGGGTGCCCAGCTATTCCAACAAGGCGGAAATGCGGTGGACGCTGCTTGTGCAATGCTCGCAGCAACCTGTACGATGTGGGATGTCCTGAGTTGGGGCGGAGAGACGCAAGCGTTAATTTATCATCCGAAACTAAAAAAGGTCATTGCTATAAATGCCTTGGGGGTAGCACCCAGTGGAGCGACAGTCGATTTTTTTAGATCAAAGGGCTACGAATTTCCACCGGAATACGGCCCTCTTGCTGCTGTCACACCGGGTACACCCGGCGGATTGTGCTATATGTTGGCTCATTATGGAACGAAAAGTCTAGCAGAGGTATTAGCTCCTGCTCTTGAAATGGCTGCAGGTTACCCGATTGACGCACAAACTGCAACGAGTATTGAACGTGGTAAAGACCGTATTAAAGAATGGCCTTACAGTAAAAAGGTGTTTTTAGTACATGAAGGTAAATCCTGGGAAGCTCCCGAAGCGGGAGAGGTTTTCGTGCAGCAGGATCTGCATAATACCCTGTCCAAATTGATAGAAGCCGAAAAGCAGGCTCTTGCAGCGGGAAAAGACCGGAAAGCGGCAATCATGGCTGCTTATGACCGGTTTTATATCGGCGATATTGCAGATGAATTTGTCCGTGGCAGTAAGGAGCAAGGTGGCTTAATCACGAAAGCAGACTTAGCCAATTGGAAACCTATTGAGGAGGAACCATTGCATGTCAATTATAAGGGGGTTGATGTATATAAATTACAAGAATGGACACAGGGACCAGCCATGCTACAGAGTTTGCAGTTACTGAAAAACTTTGATCTAAAGGCAATGGGTTATAATTCTGCTTCTTATATCCATACACTCTATCAGGTTATGAACTTGGCCTTTGCCGATCGGGATTTTTATTACGGTGATCCCTACGGTAAACCTAAGACACCTATTCAAGGTCTTTTGCATGAGTCCTATGCCAAGGCGAGGGCCGCAACCATTGATCTTAAGCAAAATAACCCGAATGTACTTCCCGGAGACCCTTATCCCTATGAAGGTAAGCAGAATCCGTATTTTTCGTTACTGGAGCAGCGTAAGAAGGAGTTTACGCCACATACGGAGCTGAAAAATGATTTTGTTCCTAAACATGACGCACGCTCAAGTTCGTCGCTAACGGAATTGCCAAAAGCAGCTCTTTTGGCATCTTTAACGGTGGATAGTGCTTATGTCGACCGTTTATTACGGGGAACCACAAGCGTTGAAGCTGCGGATGAAGAAGGTTGGGTCGTTTCGATCACACCGAGTGGTGGTTGGCTCCCTGCCTGTATCGCCGGGAATACCGGAGTGGGCATGAGTCAGCGCTTACAGAGTTTTGTCTTAGATTCATTGATTAACCCGTTCAATGTGGTTGAGCCAGGCAAAAGACCGCGTGTAACACTCACCCCTTCGATGGCGTTGAAAAATGGAAAACCTTACCTTTCTTTTGCTGTGCAGGGAGGAGATACACAGGATCAAAACCTATTGCAGTTTTTCTTGAATATGGTCGAGTTTGGTATGACGCCACAACAAGCCAGCGAGGCGGCCAATATCAACAGTAACCAGCTTTGGCTATCGCTGGGAGGAACGAAGACCGACGATCGAAAACCGCGCTCAGGTAGCCTTCTATTGGACAAAAATACAGCACCAGCAATTATTGAACAATTAAAGAAAATGGGGTATAGCATACAGCTCGGTGACCGCACCAGTGGACCTATCAATGCCATTTATTTCGACCAGCAGCACCATACACTTTGGGGCGGCAGTAGCAACAACGGGGAGGACTATGGCATCGGGTGGTAGTTTGTCATTAGCCTGCTGCTCGGTTTTGGTTTTGTTATCTCCGCGGTATTTGTTATCTTACCTACTGATCGGAAACTGATTTTTGTTATGGAGGGTAGTGTCAATAAATATTCGTTTGTTTTTCAGCCTGATGAAGCTGGTATTGTCTTGGTAGATGGCTTGAAGCGACGATTACGTGCATCGTTAGCCGAACTGTTTCCCGACAAAAACAAAGGCTGGTATCCCAGTTGCAATTCCAAAGCCCATGTAACGATATGTGCTTTTGAAGCAGATGGGAGTAAACTAACAATGGCTATTGAGGCTTTGCAGGAGACTATGGTCTATGAGCGGAGTCAGTATGTTTATTTTGATCATTTTTCATCATTTGCCGGTGGTGCTTTCTATATTGCACCGACAGTACATGCCCGCAGTTATCTCAAGGACCGGGCGCGGAAGGTTGTTCAAACTTTATCGGAATTTGATTTGATCGAGATTAGCGACGAACCCCATATTTCGATTGGGCGACGCCTGGAGCCAGAACAGCTTGAAATTGCAAAAGAACAGTTGCGGTCTGTCGACCTGAGCTTTATGTGCAAGGGCGTTCATGTGCGGCAGTTTAAACCTGATTTAGGTCAGTATGAGATCATCGATTTTATCCAATTTGGCAACCAATCGAAGGAAAATTCTGGCCAGCTGGCATTTAAATTCTAATAATATCGCGGTTTAATTGCCTAATAATGTAAAGCTTTTTATCTTTAAGGCTGACAATAGACGATATTGCACTTACAGTACTTTATGCATTACGACGAATCTCATCATAAATCTCTATCTGATATCCATGAAAGTGTAGATGTCAATCAAGGGAAATCCAAATTTAAGAAGATACTTAGTTTCTTTGGTCCAGCTTATCTCATTAGTGTGGGGTATATGGATCCAGGTAACTGGGCTACCGATCTTGCTGGAGGAAGCCAATTTGGCTATACCCTGATTTGGGTGCTGTTGATGAGTAATATCATGGCACTTGTGCTACAGAATCTATGTGCCCGTCTAGGTATTGTACGCGGTAAAGACCTTGCGCAGTGTAACAGGGAGACCTATCCTAAACGGATGAATTTTGTGCTCTATGTGCTTGCTGAAATTGCGATAGCAGCCTGCGACCTGGCGGAGGTTTTGGGTATGGCAATCGGTCTTAACCTCCTTTTCGGCATTGATCTGCTCTGGGGGGTAATGATCAGTTTTGCAGATACCTTCTTACTGCTCTATCTTCAGAAGCTGGGGATGCGGAAAATGGAACTTTTTATCATTGGACTGATCGCGCTTATTGGCATGTGTTTCATGGTAGAAATGTTTTTGGCGAAACCGGATTTTGCAGAGGTGGCCACTGGATTTATACCCAGTATCCCGAATAGTGCCGCACTATATATTGCCATAGGCATTATAGGTGCAACCGTCATGCCGCATAATCTATATTTGCACTCGGCGCTCGTGCAGACACGGAAGATTGACCGGAATGAGGTTTCTATCCGAAAATCACTCAAGTATAACTTTTGGGATAGTGCGATCGCCTTGAACCTGGCATTTTTGGTGAACGCAGCAATATTGATTCTTGCAGCCTCTGTTTTTCACAAAAACGGTATGCATGACGTTGCCGAACTTGAAGATGCTTACCACTTATTGGGCAATCTTCTTGGAACGGAATGGGCCTCAAAATTGTTTGCTGTTGCCTTGATTCTTGCCGGACAGAGCTCAACGGTGACGGGAACCCTAGCCGGTCAGATTGTGATGGAGGGGTACCTTCGATTGCGGATTAGCCCGACTTTACGAAGAATTATAACCCGGCTTTTGGCTATTATCCCGGCTGTATTGGTGATTCTGATTTCGGGTGAAGGTCGCGTTGGACAGCTACTGATCTTTAGTCAGGTGATTTTGAGTATGCAGCTCGCTTTTGCAGTCATCCCGTTGATCCATTTTGTGAGCGATAAAGTCAAGATGGGTATTTTTGCCATTAAACCGATAACAAAAATTGCGGCCTGGTTGATAGCGGCCATTATCGCTGTTCTGAATTTTAAATTGGTATACGACGAAGTGGCCGGCTGGATTGGTGAAGCCAATAATATTGTGGTAACCGTATTATTGATCTTGGGCGCTGTGGGTTTGTTTGCCTTATTAATGATGACGGTATTATACCCCATTTTACTCAAATCGAAACCAACGGAGCTGGAAGTTCACCCACCATTCGAGGCATTGCATTTTGAACATAAGGGCTCTTTTAAGAAAGTTGTGATCGCGTTGGATTTCTCAAATTCAGATCAGAAAGTAATTCAATATGCTTTACAGCTGTCGCATGACGACACGACCTTTGTCGTTGTACATATTGTGGAGAGTGCGTCGGTGAAATATACCGGGGATTCGACGGATGATTATGAATCGCGTCAGGATTTGGAACGGCTGAAATTGTATGCTGATTTTCTATTGTCGCAAGGACATCAAACTGAATATGAACTGGGATACAATAACCGGATCAAGAGTATTGCAGAAGTATGTGAAAAATACGGTGCCGATCTATTGGTCGTTGGAAGCCATGGGCACAGTGGTGTGAAGGATTTTGTTTTTGGTGAGACAGTTAACAAGCTGCGACATGCGGTGAAAGTCCCTGTTTTTATCGCACAATAGGTCTTAAGGAGCTATCCCAAAGAGCCTCTGTCTATTCACTGTAATTTTATTGCTGAAAAAGTGAAGGGAGGAGTCGGTAAGTGCTAAATAATTCGTACTTTTGCGACATCAAATCAAGATATGAGCGACGCTATTAAACACGAGTGCGGAATCGCACTAATTCGCCTGTTAAAACCCTTATCTTATTATCAGGAAAAATATGGTACGCCATTTTATGGCATCAACAAATTGTACCTATTAATGGAAAAACAGCACAACCGTGGACAAGACGGGGCTGGAATTGCAACCATTAAATTTGATGTTAAACCTGGAAATCGTTACATTTCGCGTTACAGAGCAATGGGCTCAACTGCTGTGGCAGACATATTCGAATATGTACAGAAAAAATTTGCTTCTGTTCAGAAAGCATTTCCGGAGGAGTCAAAAGATACGCAATGGTTAAAAGATAACGTAAGTTTTACGGGAGAAGTACTTTTAGGACATTTGCGCTATGGAACGCATGGAAAGAACAGTATCGAAAGCTGTCACCCATTTTTAAGACAAAACAATTGGATGTCTCGTAATTTGGTGGTAGCGGGTAACTTCAACATGACCAATGTGGACGAATTGTTGCAACAATTATATGAGTTGGGGCAACATCCAAAGGAAAAAGCGGACACCGTAACCGTTTTGGAAAAAATTGGCCATTTCTTAGATGATGAGAACCAAGATCTTTTCGATCAATTCAAAAAAGAAGGTCATTCTAATATTGAGATCAGTTCGCTGATTGCTAAAAATATTGATGTTACCAAAATATTGAAGCGTTCGGCCAAAACTTGGGATGGCGGTTACACCATCGCAGGTATCTTTGGTCATGGTGATGCTTTTGTTATGCGCGACCCAGCTGGTATCCGTCCGGCGTTTTATTATCAGGATGAGGAGATCCTGGTTGTAGCATCGGAAAGACCGGTCATCCAAACTGCATTCAATATTCCTATTGGTGCTGTGAAGGAAATTAAACCAGGCCATGCCCTGATCGCTAAAAAAGATGGTACAGTATCCCAAGAGATGTTTAGACAGCCCGTAGAACAACGTTCTTGTTCTTTCGAACGGATTTACTTCTCTCGTGGATCAGATGCTGATATCTATCAAGAACGTAAAGAATTAGGAAGATTACTGGTACCTCAGGTATTGGAATCTGTCAAAAATAACATCAAAAATACCGTATTCTCGTTTATTCCAAATACAGCTGAAGTATCGTACTATGGCCTAATGGATGGTATCAATGCTTACGTTCGGGATTTTCAAAAAGATACTTTATTGAATCGCTCAGAAAAAATTTCTGATGAAGAGTTAGATGAGATCTTGAGTATTAAACCTCGTTTTGAAAAACTCAACGTGAAGGACGCTAAACTGCGTACGTTCATTACGCAAGATGCGGACCGTACAGACATGGTACAGCACGTATATGATACAACTTACGGTATTGTAAAAGATCACGAAGATACGATCGTTGCCATTGATGACTCGATTGTTCGGGGAACAACATTGAAACAAAGTATTTTAACGATCTTGGATCGTTTGAATCCGAAAAAAATCGTGATTGTTTCATCTGCGCCTCAGATCCGTTACCCAGATTGTTATGGTATCGATATGTCACGTATGGGTGAGTTTGTCGCTTTCGAAGCCGCAATTAATCTCCTAAAACAACGTGGTATGGCACATATTATCGATGAAGTTTATCAAAAATGTGTGGTATCAATGACCCAAGATGTCAATGATATCGATAATTATGTCAAAGCCATTTATGCGCCTTTTACTGATGAAGAGATTTCGGAAGAAATCGCTCGTATTGTAAGACCTCACCACCTGAAAGCAGAGCTTGAAGTAATTTACCAAACTTTGGATAATTTACACAAAGCTTGTCCAGACCATAAGGGTGATTGGTATTTCTCCGGTGATTACCCAACACCTGGTGGAAACAAGGTTGTCAATAAAGCGTATATGAACTGGATTGAAGGAAAGAATGTAAGAGCATATTTCAGCAGCTAAGTTCAAAATTATAATAGGAAGGGATGCATTTATGCATCCCTTTTTTTTTATATTCGTACCAATTAATTTCAATATCCTAAATTAAAAAACCGATTAAAGCAAAGGGAATTACTGTCCGTAAATAAATCTATCATGAAGCACATTTTTAAGAGCCTCTATTTTCAAGTCATCGTGGGTATACTTGTAGGGATCATCTGTGGTATCTATTACCCCGATTTTGCTGTTAAGCTAAAACCATTAGGAGATGCTTTTATTAAACTGATCAAGATGGTTATTGCACCATTGATTTTTAGCTCAATTGTAATCGGTATAGCGGGAATGCAGGATACGAAAAAAGTGGGGAAAATCGGTTTAACTTCCATTATCTATTTCGAGATCATGACAACGATTGCCCTGATTATCGGTTTGGTCTTTGTTAATTGGATACAGCCGGGTACCGGGATGAATGCCGATCCAGCGAGTCTTGATGTATCTTCGGTATCCCATTATATTTCAGAATCCAAAGAGCCACATAGTTTTATGGATTTTATCATCGGGATCATTCCAGATAATGTGATTGCTGCGGTAGCTTCGGACAACATGTTGCAGGTACTCGTTTTTGCAGTGCTATTTGGGATCGGTATGACAAAAATAGGGCAGAAAGCTTCCGAGCCTGTGCTCAATGTATTGCAATCTTTTCTGAAGGTTCTCTTCTCCATTATCAAAATGATCATGTACCTGGCTCCAATTGGGGCAATGGGAGCAATGGGTTTTACGATCGGTAAGTTTGGAATCCAGGCCTTATCTAAACTCGGTATGTTGATGTTGAGCTTCTACCTGACCTGTTTTATCTTCGTGATCATCGTGATCGGGGCCGTATTGTATTTTTATCTCAAGGTGAATGTTTTTAAGTTTTTAAAATATATTAAGGAGGAAATTTTGATTGTATTGGGGACTTCCTCTTCCGAGTCGGCGTTGCCAGGTATCATGCAGAAGATGGAAGATGCGGGTTGTGCCAAGCCTGTTGTGGGCTTAGTTATCCCCACGGGCTATTCTTTCAATCTGGATGGGACAAGTATCTATTTGACTATGGCAGCGGTCTTTATTTCGCAGGCCCTCAATATGCATCTCAGCTTGGAGCAGGAAATTACCTTATTGTTGGTATTACTATTGACCTCCAAAGGTGCTGCAGGCGTAACAGGAAGTGGTTTCGTTACCCTTGCTGCGACCTTGCCTGTTGTTGGCCATGTACCGGTAGAATCTGTCGCTTTGATCTTTGGTGTAGATCGTTTTATGAGTGAAGCAAGGGCGATAACCAATTTGATCGGAAATTCAGCGGCAACGCTGGTGATTTCAAAATATGAAGACAGTTTGGACGAGGAGCTCCTACATGAAAAGTTAGGGTCTAAACGATGATTTCCGCAATCAAAAGCTAAGGATAAAAGACGCTTCACTCAACAAAGAAGGTGTTTGAGAAGTCAGCTCAAACCGTTTAAGAATAGCTGATAAGATTTAGTAAGAGGAATGCATATAATGAGGGAATACGTATAATCTGTGAGGGGAATACGTATTCATTATACAACAAATGGGCTATCCAATTTTGGATAGCCCATTTCTATTCAAGACCTTTCGGGGATCTATTAACTCTCTTTTTTTGTATTTTCTAAATCTTGTGTCAGATCGATGGCGCCAATTACTTTTTCTTCCAATAGCGCGAGTTTGATCACCTGCGACATTTCAGTCACATAGTGGAACTGCATGTCTTTGATATAATCTTCCTTGATCTCCAGGATGTCTTTCTCATTGGATTTACAAAGGATAATATCTTTGATGTTCGCGCGTTTTGCAGCAAGAATTTTCTCCTTAATACCGCCAACAGGTAATACTTTTCCACGTAAGGTAATTTCACCTGTCATAGCTAATTTCTCCTTCACTTTACGTTGGGTAAATAGCGATGTCAGTGCTGTGAGCATTGTTATACCAGCTGAAGGGCCATCCTTTGGGATAGCACCCGCAGGAACGTGAATATGGATGTCCCAGTGGTCGAAAACGCGGTAGTTAATGCCGAAATCCGAAGCGTGGGCTTTCAGGTAGGCTAGTGCAATCGACGCAGATTCCTTCATGACATCACCCAAATTACCTGTTAGGCTCAAACGTCCTTTTCCAGGGCTCAGCGAAGATTCTATAAATAAGATATCGCCACCTACGGAAGTCCAGGCCAAGCCCGTTACGACGCCGGCAACATTGTTATTTTCGTAGATGTCCTTGTCAAATATTGGAGCACCTAGGATATCGAGCAGATCTTGTTCGTTGATGCTCGGACTGTAATCCTTTTCCATGACAATGCGTGTTGCAATGCCACGTACCACGGAGCCGATCTTTTTTTCTAATCCGCGGACACCAGATTCACGTGTGTAATCCTCGATAATCTGTTCGATGATCTTAGCCTTTAGCGAAACATCTTTGGATGCCATTCCATGCATTTCGCGTTGTTTTGGCAAGAGGTGTTTTTTCGCGATTTCGATTTTCTCCTCGATGGTATAACCATTCACTTCGATAATTTCCATCCGATCCAATAACGCTGGTTGAATAGCGCTCAAAGAATTGGCCGTCGCAATAAACATCACTTTGGAAAGGTCAAATTCCATTTCGACATAATGATCATAGAAATGTGTGTTTTGTTCCGGATCTAATACCTCCAATAAGGCCGACGAAGGATCTCCTTTGAAGTCCGCGCTCATTTTATCGATTTCGTCCAAAATAAAAACCGGATTTGCTGCTCCTGCTTTTTTCAGGGACTGGATGATACGGCCCGGCATTGCGCCGATATAAGTTTTGCGGTGTCCTCTGATTTCTGCTTCATCGCGTACACCACCCAAGGCCATACGGGTATATTTACGCCCCAATGCTTTGGCAATAGATCTTCCCAAAGAGGTTTTACCGACTCCAGGAGGGCCTACTAAACAAAGAATAGGTGCTTTCATATCATTTTTTAATTTCAATACCGCAAGGTATTCAATGATACGTTTTTTTACTTTCTCAAGCCCATAATGATCTTTATCGAGCACTTTTTGTGCTTTGTTTAAATCAAAATTGTCTTTTGTTGTTTCATTCCAGGGTAGATCAAGTAGTAGCTCAAGGTAATTGAGCTGTACCGAATAATCTGCAGCCGCAGGATTGATACGCGATAGCTTTTCGAGTTCTTTTGTGAAATGTTTTTCTACATCAACATTCCATTTCTTTTTCTTACCCCGTTTTTTAAGCTCTTCCAGCTCAAGATCGGGCGTGTTTCCACCCAGCTCTTCCTGGATTGTTTTGAGCTGTTGGTTTAAGAAATAATCACGTTGTTGCTTGTCAAGGTCGACGCGTACTTTATTCTGAATCTGGTGCTTTAGTTCCAGCATCTGGATTTCTGTTGTCAGCAGCTCCAATAAAAGTTTGGCACGATTCTCTACTTTAGGTATTTGAAGTAGTTCCTGTTTTTTGATCATTTCGACATTGATATTCGACGAAATGAAGTTGATCAGAAACGAAGGGCTTTCAATATTTTTAATCGCGATACCAGCTTCACTAGGTAAGTTTGGCGAAAGCTGGATGATCTGCAGCGCCATTTCTTTTAAGGTAGAAATTGTCGCTTTAAAGTGCTTGGTCATCTTCGGCTTCGCTTCATTGAATTTCTCCACACGTGCCTTTAAATAAGGCTCAGTATCGACAATTTCCAACAAGTTGAACCGTTGTTTTCCCTGGATGATGACGGTGGTATTACCATCAGGCATTTGGAGTACTTTAATGATATGAGCTACGGTGCCCACTTTATTTAGTTCTTCAAATCCTGGGTCCTCTACAGTCATGTCCTTTTGAGAAACAACACCAATGGTCTTGCTGCCTTTATAGGCTTCTTTGACCAGTTTGATGGATTTATCTCTACCTACGGTAATCGGAATGACAACACCGGGGAATAATACGGTATTACGTAAAGGCAAAATAGACAATGCTTCTGGAATTTCAGCATTCGCCATATTATCTTCATCCTCTTGTGTAAGTAGGGGGAAGAATT
The DNA here is from genome assembly GCF_902706145.1 of Sphingobacterium sp. 18053. Taxonomy (NCBI): domain Bacteria; kingdom Pseudomonadati; phylum Bacteroidota; class Sphingobacteriia; order Sphingobacteriales; family Sphingobacteriaceae; genus Sphingobacterium; species Sphingobacterium sp. 18053. Next base: position 165,672 of record NZ_CACSJW010000011.1, on the reverse strand, counting down.
CGGTATCCTCTGCAACGATTGGAATTGCTTGACTGAAATCAAAAGTTTCGAATTTGCTCATAGTATTTATTTTGTGTATTTGGCAGTCGCTGACATGTTGACGGCTGACTTTCAAATTTTAAGCTTCTATTATTGTTTCCCCTATATTGCAAGGGAAGTGCCAATTGCTAAAAGTGAGCAAAATTACAAATCTATTTTCTAGAATAGGAAAAAAAGGCAGGTTAAATAAAATTTATCTGCCATTTGTTGGAGAAATAGGCATAATAATTGTAATATTGGAATGTGAAAGGGCGACGATGGCAGTTTTTAAGTTTAAAGAAATCAATCGGATGCTTTTTTACAGATGTAGAAACGATCACAAGTGATCATTAAAGAGTGAATATAAAAACGTAACTATTTAGATATGAATTTAAAATCATTTAAATTGGGTTTGTTTACTGGGGTTTTTGCTTTAGTTGCTTTTAGCGCGAATGCACAACAACCTAAACAGGCTGAGCATAGCAACGCTAATGTGAGAATGGGGCAAAAAGCTCTTTTGGATGGTGATTTCAAGAATGCGGAGTCATACTTGACTAAAGCCCTCCCTCAAGAAGGGAAAGATCCGGATGTATTATATATGTTGGGATATTCTCAATTTCAAAATGGTGACTATAAAAAATCAGCTGAAACTTTTGGAAAAGTAGTTGCATTGAACGGTAAAAATGCAAATGCTTTATACTTCAAAGCGAAAGCAACAAACAATCTTGCTACTCAGGCCACAAATAAAACATCTGTTGCCAACAAAGAGCAGTTGTTGAAAGTTGCTATTGAGGATTATTCAAAAGCAATTGCCATTACGCCGACTGATTCGAAATTCTATCAAAATAGAGCGATCGCTAATCGCGATTTAGGTATCTTGATCGGAACGGAGGGCACGCCTAACTACAATAAGGCAATGGCAACTGACGCTTATAACAATGCAATCAAGGATTACGAAAAAGTGTTGAGCTTTGATGCATCGAAAAAAGATATCCAAACAGAAATCAAAAAAGCGAAAGTATATAGAGATAACTTGAAATAGTATCGCTATAAAAGCACAAAAAAAGGGAATGCCAATAGTATTCCCTTTTTTGTGCTTGTTGATTTTGTACCTATTGATTTGTGCCGGTTGAAATGTACTTATTGGAATGTAACAGTTGGTCACAAATGAGCTGCTTTTCATTTTAACGGGATCGCCTTTACCGTTTTTACTTTGATAAATTTCAAACGAAATACGCACTGAAACTGTTCTTTTCCTAAATCAAAATGAATATTATGGAAACGAATCGATTGTCAAAGGAAATGCAGCAAATTTTAATCAGTCAGATGACAAAAGAGGCTGAAGCTGCACAGATTTATTTGGCGTTGGGGGTATGGGCAGATGATCAGGGTTATGGCGGAATCGCCAATTTTCTGTATAGACATGCCCAGGAAGAGCGTAATCACATGACTAAAATTATGGGTTATATTCTGGAAAGAGGTGGCCGCCCCAGAATACAAGCTATTGCAGAGCCGCCAGCGGACCCGCAATCGCTGACCGAATGCTTTAATCGCGTTTTTAAACATGAAGTAGATAATACCGAAGCGATCTATAACATTGTCAATTTAGCGATGGCGGAGAAGGACTGGGCAACATGGAACTTTGCACAGTGGTTTGTTAAGGAGCAGATCGAGGAAGAGAAGTTAGCATTGGAATTGATGGATAAACTGAAAATCGCTGGTGGTGACCGCGCTTCAGATGAATCCTTGTTTGCGTTGGATTCCTCCTTGGAAGCCATGCCCGACGAAGTAGCCTTGGCAAGGGAAGCGACAGCAGATGACCCCAAATAATTATAAAATAAAAAATCGGGATCTTCAAGATCCCGATTTTTTATTTTGCCGTGTACTAATCTTAAACGATCTCACGATCGTTTATTACTACGCTTAATTTACTTGATGCTCAATGGCAGATACACACCGAAGGTGATATTTCTACCCATATTGTAGACACCAAAGCTCGTGTCTTCCTGTGAAAGACGTCCTGGGCGCAATCGGCTCAACGCATCGTAATAACGTTTGTTGGTCAAGTTTGAAGCTGCTGCAAACACTTTGAGCTGTTGCGATCCGAAATGTAATGTCGTACCGATTCCTGCGTTCAATAAAGTATACGAGTTTGCTGGCGTTTCGAAGGTCTCATCAATGCGGTTCTGTTTGAAATAATTGTCCAGCCCCACAGAAACGTAGAAAGCATTCAATCCGCTAATCTTGGGCTCAAGACGCAGTGTATTGTGTACAACGCCAGCTGGAATCAATGCCAAGGGTCTGTTAAAGGTATTGTTCTGTGCATGGGTATAACTAAACGTATTGTCCAGATGTATCCAGTTTAACAAATGAAAATTTAGGCTTCCTTCGACACCGTAAAGATTGGCGTTTACCTGGCCATAGCGATATACGTCGTAGGTGTGCGAATCGCCATCTTCACCTACCACGGTTTTCGTGTCGCCTTTTGTTGTTGAGGCATAGATAAAATTGTGGATATAGTTTTCATAGATTCCGATACTTCCTGTAACGATGCTATGTCCAAACTCGAGGGTTGCATCCGCTTGGTAACTTCTTTCAGGTTTTAGGTTTTCATTACCAACTTCATAGCGGTACGTTCCTTCGTGTACCCCGTTGGAACCTAATTCTGCCGGATTAGGCGCTCTAAAAGCCGAACCGGCATTCGCTTTGAAATTGAGGTCTTCGCTGAAAATATGTGTATATCCAAGCGCTCCGCTAACATTGCTGAAACTATTTTTAAAACCAGCGAACTGCTCTTCGTCTTCAATAAAGAGCTGCTTGCCTTTGTTATTGACGTAGTCATAGCGTAATCCAACGTTAAAGGTATTTTCGCCCCAGGTTTTCTTTGCATAGCCAAAAGCGCCCAATTCCAACTGATCATAGGCCGGAATTAAGAATTCAACACCTTTATTTAAACTGTGTTCCTGGCTAGCACTGATACCAAAGACATGTTGCCAGCCATTTTTTTCACTTAACGAATATTTTGCGTCAAGTGAATACGTATTCAAATCAAAGAATAAGGAAGGTGTTGCTTCTTCAAGCTCCCGACGTTGATTTTTTTGATAGCCCAGATCAAGTTTTAAACTACCGGAACCAATGATAAAGTTATTGTTGAGGGCCAGTTTGTAATGGCGGATATCCTGTTTTGGGAAATCTAAGGTACGGCTTTTTGAGTTTATGTAAAGCGGGTCACCAAGTTCGGCATCGTAAAAGCCGATATTATTTTTAAGGTATGAAAAATTCAAATGAGAGTAGCCCCATTGCTTGTTTAGCCCGAGCATACCACTAAAATTACTGTTGTTAAAACCACTATTGCCATATCGGCCTGCGGGCGTATTATAAGAATAGGCGTTTTGATAAGAACCACGCCCACGCCATACGAAGCCATTCTCATTACCGGTAAGCATAACCGAACTATTAGTTAGTCCGTTGTTGGTGGAGTAGCTGCTCAATACTTCACCTTTAATTTGCCCAGCTGTAGGAACATTTGGTTCAAGCACATTGATTACGCCGCCAATAGCATCAGATCCGTACATCAAGGAAGCGGCACCACGCAGGACCTCCACACGATCCGGTTGATTTTGGTCGATTTCAATACCATGTTCGTCACCCCATTGCTGTCCCATCTGTTTGACACCATCGCTCACCGTGACGACACGATTATAACCGAGTCCCCGTATAACAGGTTTTGAAATGCCTTGTCCCGTTGTGATCTGGCTTAGTCCGGGAACTTGTCGGGCAAGAGCATCAATAAGATTCGTTGCATTTCCCTGCAGTTCATCTTTGGAGATTACAGCAACCGAGGTACTGTTGCGCCGGCTCTGTGAAGTGACCAATGTACCTGTAACGACGACTTCATTGGTTTCAATAATACTTTCGGTTAGGGCGAAATCAAGGGAAAGATTTTCCGAAGTTAGATCGACGGTCTTGACAACGGACTGATAGCCCAAGAAACGGACCTCAACCAGGTAGCGTCCACTTGAAGGAAGTGATTTAAAGCTATAATGACCTTGTTGGTCTGATGCGGTGCTCGAACGAAGCTGTTGCAGTGATATTGTAGCACCAGCAATGGGAAGATTCGTTTTTGCATCTGTTACTTTACCGCTGATTGTTGCGGCGAGAGCTGGAAATATGGAGAAATAGGAGACAAGCATAAAAATGCAGCCTATAATTTTAAGTTTCATTTGTACGAATAATTTTTACGTATATATAACATCAAGGATAACAGCAGCCCAATAATTCATCGTATGAATTCTTGAGATTGTCGAGTTCTAAAAACTTTTATGAAGTCGTTTGTCGCAATAATGAGAAGAATATAGGAGTGACATTATTGGACTTATGTAAAAATTAAGCGATGGGGGGACCGCGATTGCCAGAAAGCAGTGATCGAATAATTTGATCTCCTGTGATAAACAGGCCAAATTCGACCTGACGTGTCGGGAGTATTAATTCGCGTAGCGTAAAATGAAAAACAATTTGTGGATGTGAATTTTGATCACAGATGGAACACTTCGGATGGTCTGCATGGTGTTTTTTTGCAGGACTGTCTACGATACTGAGTGCAGTTTGCGGATGCGCATGGGTATACACAATGAACTGACCAATTAAGAAGGTCATTAAGAGCATTAATGCTGCGAATTTGTTCAATGAGATATCTTTCACGCTGAAATCACTACGTTTAAACCCATTTATCCGTTGAGTAATTTTGTTAATCTGGTCAAAGATAAGGAAAATAAAATATAAAGCAATTGTGTTGCATTTATTATTGTTGTGACATTGCATAAATGTCCGCTTAAAAGATAAACTGAATTTACAAAAAAGCCCTCAAAAATGGATGCTATTCTTGAGGGCGCTGTGTATGGTACTGATCAGGCGGTCTATTTTTTGGAAGGAATAAACTTGCCTTCAATTTCGTATTGATTGGCATCCAAACCTTGGACATCCTGCAGTTTGACAATTCGATACAGCGAGTCGCTGTAATAGTCTAATTTTTCTTGACTATCGTATAAGGTATTTGTTATCTTTTTATCGATATGGATGTGTTTTACCTTTTCGTTTTTGTCAAACTCGATGCGCAGTTTCTGTATCTGCAGTTCTTTCTTTTTAGCTGTAAATTCTGTTACACAGTCTACAGCTTTGATTTCATACAGTGATGGATCGAAGTTTTTGCTGATATCGGCAGCTTGAAAAGCGGAGAGTTCATTTTTCCAGCTGCCAATTTTTAGTTCGCGTTGTTCTTTCTCACCGTCTTTGCTGACAGATTTCAGAACCGCGGGATTGAGCTGCTGCAAGCGATTGACTTCGGCATTAAAAAACGAATCGACAGAAAATATAGCTGTAGATTTTTGTGTTTTTTTTGTTGCGGATGGAGATCCACAGCTCCAAAAAAGCAGAGCACTGCCCATAAGAAGGGAAAGTGCTCTGCTGCTATTTTTAAGTAAATTATTATTCTGATACCAATACATTTCCTGTCATTTCAACGGGGATATTGACGCCTAAAAGTTGTAAGACGGTTGGGGCAATATCACCTAATTTACCATCTGCTATTTTCTTATACTGATCGTCAATTAAGATACACGGAACCAAATTGGTTGTGTGTGCCGTATTTGGCGATCCATCTTCATTGACCATAAACTCGGAGTTACCATGATCGGCCAAAATAATAAAGGAGTAACCATTTTTAAGGCCTGTTTCAACAACCGTTTTTGTACATTGATCAACTGTTTCTACCGCTTTTATGACAGCTTCAAAAACACCTGTGTGACCTACCATGTCTGGGTTTGCAAAATTCAGACAGATAAAATCTGGTTGAAGGGTCTCCATATCGTTGACGATAGCTTCTGTAATTCCTTTGGCAGACATCTCCGGTTGAAGATCGTAAGTCGCTACTTTTGGGGAGGGAACCAACAAGCGGTTTTCACCTTCAAACTGTTGTTCACGACCTCCTGAAAAGAAAAATGTCACGTGCGGATATTTCTCTGTTTCGGCAATACGCGTTTGTGTTTTATGGTTTGCTTCCAACACTTCACCCAAAGTATTGGACAAGTTGTCTTTTTGGAAAACAACTCTGACATTTTGAAATGTTTCATCGTAAGAAGTCATAGTCACATAATATAGATCCAATGGTTGTAGATCATATTCCGGAAATGCCTTTTGTGTCAACGCGATTGTAATCTCGCGGCCACGATCTGTTCTGAAGTTGTAACAGAATACAACATCACCTTCCTGGATTGTTGCCACTGGCGCACCATTTGCGTCTACCAATGCAATTGGTTTCACAAACTCATCGGTTACACCTTCGTCGTATGATTTTTGGATCGATGCAACAAGGTCATTGGATTTTTCACCTTCCGCTTTTACTAAAAGATCGTAGGCTAATTTTACACGTTCCCATCTGTTATCGCGGTCCATTGCATAATATCGGCCGATTGCAGAGGCAAAAGTACCTGTTGTCGTCTTTAAATAGTCTTGTAAGTCCCTAACATAACCAATGCCGGAGTTTGGATCCGTATCACGGCCATCTAAAAATGCATGTATAAAAACTTGGTCACTTGTCAAGCCGGCATGTTTTGCAGCATCACATAAGCCTTTTAAATGCTTTGTATGTGCGTGTACACCACCATCAGAAAGTAATCCGATTAAATGTACCTTTTTGTTATTTTCCAATGCATATTTAAATGCGTCTTGAATAATAGGATCCGAATTGAATACGCCGTCATTGACAGCTTTGTGAATACGACCCAATTCTTGGTAGACGATTCTTCCGGCGCCAAGATTCATGTGACCAACCTCCGAGTTACCCATTTGTCCAGCAGGTAAACCTACAGCTTCACCAGAGGCCTCTAAGCTCGAGTTTGGATAAGCTTCTAATAAATGATCTAAAAATGGGGTGTTTGCAGCTTCAACTGCATTTGATTTATCATGTTTTCCATATCCTAGTCCGTCTAGGATCATGAGTGCAACTTTTTTCTTATTCATCGTATAACAAAGATAATCTTAATTTTAGAATCTATCAACGCATCTTAAAAAGTTCCCTTGTTAATCCCTAATAATTTTATAGGTTTGTGGCATAGTTTATGTTTGGTTAAAAAGCGGAACTACCTAATGATTGATATTGATGATAGAAGCTGTTCTATAATATGTTGAGCTATATGAAATTTTTAAGCTATTGCGCATTTATACTTATTAATAGTCTTTTTGTACACACTGCGGCCTTCGGGCATTATTTAAGAGAAGTGAATACAGCGGTAAAGGTAGCTTTGCCAGGTGATGATGATTCTTTAGGAAGTATTTCAGAAGAACTGAAATCGTATTTGAAAGAAGGTAATGCAAAAAATATGGCCAAGTATTTCGGTTCAAACTTAACCTTATCTATTTTGGGGGAGAATGGCGTCTATACAAAGTATCAGTCAGAAATCATGTTGGCGGCATTTTTTAATCAGCATAAACCCAAGACTGTTAAATTGACGCAAGCCAGCAATGCGAACAATGGCTATCAATATTTTACATTTACATTAGCTACAGAACAAACAAACTATCGTGTCTTTATTAAGATCGGCGTAGGAAATAATAACCAATCTATTGAAGAGCTAAGAATCGACAAAAATTAAAGCTAGCGATGCTTTTTTTATAAATCTATTTTTCGATTAAAAAATTATTCCACATCTTAGCCCAATAAATAGTATTTATGGAGAAGGAAATCAAGGACTATCTGGCCCATTTTGTAAAACAGGCTGTCGCGGAGGATTTGGGCGATGGAGATCATACCTCACTTTCTACGATTGAGACTGGGGCACAAGGTGAAGCCAAATTGATTGTTAAGGATAATGGTATTTTAGCAGGGGTTGAAGTCGCTCAGGCGATTATTGCTTATATTGACGATACGTTGGCCTGTGAGGTGTTTATCCAGGATGGAAGTCAGGTTAAAGTAGGTGACATTGCTTTTTATGTGAGGGGAAATATCCAAAGTATTTTGCTGGCAGAGCGTTTGGTGCTGAATGTCATGCAGCGTATGAGTGGCATTGCGACAACTACCCGAAAATATGTAGACCTTCTCAAAGGTACAGATACGAAAGTTTTGGATACACGGAAAACCACCCCCTTATTGCGTGTATTGGAGAAAGAGGCCGTTCGTATAGGAGGTGGAACCAATCATCGTTTTGGTCTTTTTGATATGATTTTAATTAAGGACAATCATGTGGACTATAGTGGCGGTATTGTACCGGCTCTAAAGCGCGCAAATGATTACAGAAAGAACCTAAATAAACCAATAGAAATAGAAATTGAAGTCCGAAATTTTGCGGAGCTTGATGAAGTTCTTAACTTTGGCGAAGTGGACCGAATCATGTTAGATAATTTTTCGCCGCAGGATGTAGCCAAAGCTGTTCAGATTATTGACCATCGATTCAAGACAGAGGCCTCTGGGGGAATAACTTTCGACACGATCCGATCGTATGCGGAGGCTGGGGTAGATTATATTTCAGTAGGTGCTTTGACACACAGTGTAAGGAGCCTGGATCTTAGTCTGAAGGCCAAATTAATATAAGAACTGATTTAATTAATGATATCAATTTATTTAGTAACTGCAGTATTACTAGCTTATTTGTTTGGATCCATACCTACAGCAGTTTGGTTGGGACAGGCATTTTATGGGGTAGATGTTCGTGAGTATGGTAGCGGTAATGCTGGGGCGACTAACACCTTTCGCGTATTGGGCCCTAAAGCGGGATCGATCGTGATGTTTGTAGATATATTTAAAGGCTGGACAGCAACAAACCTGGCTTATTTAATAGAACTGGGGCAAAATACGAGCGATGTCCAATTTGTCAACTTTCAGCTGGCACTTGGCGTTATTGCGGTATTGGGGCATTTGTTTCCTGTATTTGCAGGGTTTAGAGGTGGAAAAGGGGTGGCAACCCTGTGTGGTATGATCCTCGCTATACATACGCCTGCCGCTTTAGTTTGTGTTTCAGTGTTTATCATCATCCTGCTGACAACACATTATGTTTCGCTCGGTTCCATTTCAGCAGGTTTTGCATTTCCTTTTAGTTTGGCCTTTATTTTTAAAACAACCATACCTTCTGTGCTGCTTTATGGGATAGCCATCTGTATCCTGTTGTTAATTACCCACCAAAAGAATATAGAGCGTCTGTTAAAGGGACATGAATCCAAGATTTATCTCTTTAAGAAAAAGCCGAAGGAAAAAGAATAGGCACAATAATTGCATCCGCTATAACGTATTTAATAATTTATTGTGAAATATCCATGTTGGAAAAGCTGAAAGCCGATCACCATCGCTCGGATATTCCATATGGCCATTGAAAGAAAATATATACATATGAAAGGAGTGTTTAAGTATTCGGCTATGGTATTAGCGTGTGTAACACTGGCATCGGGGTTGTCAGGTTGCGCAACTTCAGCTGTTACGGGTAAAAAATATTTGAAATTGGTCAGCGCAGATCAAGTGAACCAACAAGCTGCATTGGCTTATAAAGATTTCTTATCGAAAAATAATGCTAAAGTAGTAACCGGAACTGCAGATGCAGCCATGGTGAAACGCGTTGGTAACAAGCTTGCAACTGCGGTTAACCAGTATTTGCAAAGTACAGGCCGCGCAAATCAGTTTAACTTCAACTGGGAGTTTAATCTGGTGAAGAGCGATGATGTGAATGCATGGTGTATGCCTGGAGGTAAAGTTGCGGTATATACCGGAATATTGCCGGTAACACGTACAGAAGCGGGGTTAGCAACCGTTATGGGGCACGAGATCGCACATGCTATTGAGGAGCATTCTGTAGCTCAGGCTTCGAATCAGATTGCTTTACAGCTGGGAGGACAGATTTTAGGTTCAGCTGCAGGGGTATCTGGAAACAGTACGCTTGGTGTTTTTAACAATCTGTATGGTTTAGGTGGAAACCTGGCGCAATTGAAATTTTCAAGAAGCGATGAATCTGATGCGGATGCAGCAGGCTTGATTATTATGGCTTTGGCAGGTTATAATCCAAATGAGGCTGTAGACTTCTGGAAACGTATGGCATCGGGTAGTCAGAAAGGGCAGCCTGAGTTTTTGAGTACGCACCCGAGTGATGAGCGACGGATTGCGGATATTCAGAGATTGATTCCAAACGCGATGAAATATTATAAAAAATAAAGAGTCAATACAATTGAAAAAGCGGAGTATGCACCTAGCATACTCCGCTTTTTTTATAAGCCTTATTTACGAAAGTATTATACGCCCGCAAAAGCATCACTAATGCCGAGCACGACACCAACGACTAGCCCCATAAAATTAAAGGCGATGGTGATGATAACCATAATGCCAATAAATTTGTAATGCTTTTTGAGGGCATCTAAGCATAATTCGAGTTGAATGCTGTCGCGATTTTCTATTGCTTTTTTTGCTTTAGATCCAAAATTATAGAGGTAATAGATGGGAAGGCAGAAGAAAGCAAGAAACAGGAGGTAAAGTACACCGAATGTGGATAAAGCCCCTGCTGTTACATATTCGTCGGCCCCAAGTGATAATGCACTGGCTCCGAAGATTAGACTGACCATGGTTATGGCAGAAATGCCGATGAAAATAAAACAGACAATGGCCAAAAAATTGGCCCATTTGGCCGCTGAAGCCAAGAAGGAGAGTCCTGCCGGAGACAATTTAATGTCTGCAGGTTCTTGAAAAGAAGAATTTTGAATACCGTCTTCCATGAAGCATAAATTATTAGGTGCGCGAATTTCTGAAAAGTTCTCGGCTTTTGAAACATTTTTTATATAAACCATCACGTCTATACAATCGTTTTGATTTTTTCGATCAGAATAGGTTACAGTGGCTCAAATTCGACAAGAAACTGAGTTGTTTAATAAAAGTCTCGATTGAAAGGAAATTAGTTAAAAATTTTTAAAAAGTTAAATTCCGATTGGAAGAATGTTGTTACAAAAGATTTTTGCGGATTTGATGTGGAAAATTATTTTAGAACAGTTTGTGCGGAGGGGGATGCTGGTTTAAAACATGTTACAACGTTTTTTTTGCTGAGAAATTGTATGTTAATATAGTAATTTTCGTGTGTATTTCATGAAGTATGTGTGGTTTAGTGTGTTAAGTTTATATTAAGTCCTTTGTAATTTGAAATCTCTTAGTAATTTTGCTTAACATTTTTTAACAAATCACATTATATGAAAAGATCTTTACTCTTTTTCGCTCTTGTTATGGCCAGCTATGGTGCTGTACAAGCTCAGGTTACGACAAGTAGCGTTACAGGTATTGTAAAAGAAGCAAACGGCAGTGTAACTTCGGGAGCAACAATTAAGGCAACGCATGTGCCATCAGGAACGGTTTATTCTGGATCCTCGAATGCTGCAGGTCGTTTTAACCTACCAGCGATGCGTGTCGGTGGACCTTACAAAATTGAAGTAACCTATGTTGGACAAAATCCTATTGTTTATAATGATGTTTATATACAATTAGGTCAGCCTTATGTCTTAAATAGTACTTTTGGAAGTAATGAGACAGTTTTAGATGAGGTCACAGTAACTAGAACAGGCGGTTCTAAAAACTTGAAGACTGGTGCTGAAACCTCTATTTCAAGAAAACAGATGGAAAATTTACCAACTGTTTCTCGTTCAATTGAAGATTTTACTAGATTGACTCCGCAAGCAGATGTGAAAGGACAGTCTGTTTCAATTGGCGGTATGAATAATAGATTCAATCAGTTCACTATTGATGGAGCTGTTACTAATGATGTGTTTGGTCTTAACGCAAATGGTTTGAACGGTGGTGGTAGTGGTACAAATCCAATATCGTTAGATGCTATCGAACAGATGTCCGTTCAAGTTGCACCGTTCGATGTTCGCTCTAGTGGATTTGCTGGAGGTGGTATTTCCGCAGTAACAAAATCAGGTACAAATCAATTTCAGGGCTCGGTTTATCATTATTTCAGAAATCAAGATTTTACTGGAAAAACCCCAAAATCTTTGGTTAAAGATGGTGAAGAGAGAACTAAATTGGCAAACTTTTCTGAAAAAACATACGGTGTGCGTTTAGGAGGACCTATTGTTAAGGATAAGTTATTTTTCTTTGTAAATTACGAACATACGAAAAATAATACGCCAGAAAATTATCCTGTAGGATCCTCAAGTTCTAATCTATTAGATGCTGATGCTAAACGTATTTATGATATTGCATTAAGTAAATATAATTACGATGCTGGTTCATATACAGACTTAGCAGATGAAAATACATCTAATAAAGTAATGACGCGTTTGGATTGGAATATCAATGAAAAAAATAAACTTTCTTTGAGATACAATTATGTGGATGGCGTTGATGTAAGCAATACTAGAACACAATCTTCTTTGACTTTTGGTAATGGTGCTATATTAAAGGATTTTAAGTCAAATACTCTTACTTTAGAATTAAGCAGCCGTATAAATAATTCATTGGCTAATAGCTTTATTGCAGGATATAGTCGCGTAAGAGATGCACGAAACTATAAAGGTCAGTTATTTCCAAATGTTCGTATAAATGTTCCTAGACAAGTGGAGGTCAATGGAAAATTAACGACTGTGACGGGAACCTACTACTTAGGTGTTGACCCATTCACTAATATTAATCAATTGGATCAAGATGTTTATACTTTGTCCAATAACTTAACTTGGTATAAGGGATTACATACATTAACCTTCGGTACGCACAATGAGTTCTATAAAATGTACAATGCATATACAGGGAATTCAAATGGCGCATTTGTATTTAGTGATTCCAAAGCAGCTGATATAAATCCGGCTACCGGAAAAGCATATACAGCGATCGAAAACTTTGAGCGTGGAATGGCTAATAGTATGCAATATGGTTATAGCAACACGGATGATCCACGTCAAGGCGCCAAGTTTAATGCTGTACAGTTAGGTTTTTATGCTCAAGATGAATTTCAAATGCAGGATAATTTGAAAATTACTGCAGGGGTTCGTGTGGATATTCCAATATATTTGGATAAACCAATGGAAAATACTGACTTTAACAATTCGATTTTGGCAAAGCAGTATAATGTACAAACCAATCGTATGCCAAGCCCAGCGTTGATGTTCTCACCTCGAATTGGATTCAACTGGGATGTGAATAGAGATCGTTCAACCATTGTACGTGGGGGAATGGGAATATTTACTTCTAGGGTTCCTTTTGTTTGGGCGGCAGGTGCATTTACCCAAAGTGGTGCATTATTGGGTGGTAATAGTCTCGGTAATGGTACAGATGCAAATGTTCCATTTATCAGTGACGTTAACAAGTTGCCTAAATATAGTGGAGCTGTAACACCATCCGGAAATATTACAGTACTTGATAAGAATTTGAAATTGCCTCAAATCGCGCGTTTCTCAGGAGGAGTTGATCAAGTATTACCGTATGGAATTAAGGGTACTTTAGAGTTCATTTACTCGAAAAATTTGAGTGCATTTAACTTTAGAGATTTAAACTTAGAACGTCCGATCGGAACCTTAGAAGGAGCTGATAATCGTTTAGTTTATGATGCGAATAATAATAACCGCCGTGTATTGGATAATTATACGGAAGTTATTTATGTAAATAATGTAAATAAAGGTTATTCATGGTCCACAACGGCTTCTTTGGCAAAAAGTTTCTTATTTGGCTTGGATGCATCAGTAGCATATACTTATACTGCTGCAAAAGATTTAATCTCTGGTACATCGTCCCAAAATCAGTCAAATTGGTATAGAGTAGCTTCTGTAAATGGTTCAAACAACGTAACCCTTGCGAATAACCCATTTAGTACAGGAAGTCGAGTTATCGGATTTTTATCTTTCTCGAAAGAATACCTTAAACATTTAGGTACATCAATATCTCTTGTTTATACAGGCCAATCTGGTGCAAGATTTTCTTATTTAGCTGGAGGTAACTTAACTGGCTATGCAACTTCATCTAGCAATCAGTACAACTTAATGTACATTCCTAGGGATCAGTCTGAAATTACTTTTGTTCAAAATGGAGATCAGACTCCACAGCAACAATGGGAAGCTTTGAATGGATTTATCGAATCAAATGATTATTTAAAATCCAGAAGAGGTCAATATGCAGAAAGAAATGGCGCTAGATCACCATTTTCTCATAAGTTTGATTTGAAAATTGTGCAAGATTTGTTTACCAACATCGGAAACACTAAAAACAAACTTCAGCTTTCGGTTGATATCATGAACGTTGGTAACTTGTTAAATGGCAATTGGGGTAAACAATATACTGGGGCAGGAAGTTTCTGGGACAATAGTTTTATACCTGTTACATTTGCGGGATATGAAGGAACTACAAAGAAACCTACTTACAGGTTGTCTAATATAAATAATAATGTACCTTATTATGTGCAAGACATATATTCAAGATGGTCTGCACAAGTGGGAATTCGTTATATCTTCAACTAGTCTGAATAACCCATTTAAGAGAAAGAGGTCGCTGTAACTAATATGGCGACCTCTTTTTTTATATCCATTTAGTTCTCTTCTCTTTTGAATTTATATTTTATCTTCTAATTGTAAATTGATTACGCAAAATCAAAATAGGTATTAAGTATCTCGAATAATTCGCTTGATAAAAATAAAAGATAATCACAGGTTACAAGTTTCTCTAGATATTATCAATGCTGGTAACGTGTTGAATAGCAAATAGGGGGTACGAAAATACCTAATATTACCAACCTAATGCAATATCAGGGTGTGGCTAACAATAAGCCTACTTATACTATTAACCAAAATCTTAAAGAGCAGACTTTCAGAAATAATACAGGTATTGATTCCAGATACTCAATGCAGTTAGGTATTCACTATATCTTTAATTAATGATAGGCTAACTACATTAAAAACTCGAAAAGCCGATCGATTTGATCGGCTTTTTTATTTAATAATAGACAGTATTTTAGAGAGTATCGCAATCCATTTTACTTGAATAAAAAATTCCGTAGACCATTCAGTTATACCTAAGTTTAGTTTTTTTCTTTTTTTTTCATAAATAGAAAGGTGTTTTTGATTAATTAACGACTTGTTTACTGATGGTTTTCTTGGTTTTATTATATTAGTGTATAATTAATTGACTATATTTTATGAAAAGAATTTTATGCATTCCATTAGTATGGATCTTTCTGCTATTACATTCATGTAATAAGGCTGATGTTACTTCGATTGAAATATCACAAAATGATGTTTATATTGAAAAACTTAAAGCACTGGGTTTCGATTTATCGCAGGGTTTTTATGAGGATGATGGTGGTTTTATAGTTGAAAATGATATTTTTCTCTCTAAAGAGGATATCGATTATCATTCAAATAGAAAATTACTTGAAGTCGTGAAGTTACATGATTTGAGTACTTATGCTTCACTGAATTCTGCAAAAGCAGGTGGAGGTAAAAAATCACAATATCGTACTACAAATATTGTTAGTTTCATTGATCACAGTTCTTACACAAAAACAATTTCTCTCTATTTAGATCCCTCATTAAATAACGTTCTTGGAAATGGATTAGATCAGGCTATCACTCGTTATAACAATCTAGACATTGCGCTAAAATTTATTCGGGTTCAAAATGCAAATGTTGCCTCAATAAGAATTACCCCGGCGGACAATAGCACACCGAAAAAGTACCTTATGAAAGCTGGATTTCCACAATCATCAGGAGCCCCGTATAATAGTATTTTAGTCAATACCAACTACTATAATAATAATACAATAAGGTATGATATTGCTTCAACATTGGCCCATGAAATTGGTCATTGTATTGGGCTGAGACATACGGACTATATGAATCGCGTGTTTAGTTGTGGTGTACGACCTACACCTTCTAATGAAGGGAGTGGAGCGGAAGGAGCAGTGCATATACCTGGAACTCCCACGGATGGCGAGACAAATTCCTTTATGTTAGCTTGTAGTGATGGCTTAGATAAACCCTTTACTCAAAATGATATTTTAGCATTGAAAACAATTTATCCGCTAAAAGTCCCGTCTTTCTATGTAGCTTTAAGCACTATTATTTTGGAAGATAGATCTTCCTATAGTTCTTGTTGCGATTATAATGATTATGACGTTAAATATGAAGCGAAATTTTACAAAGATCAAGCCGGAACAATCCCATATTACCCTACTTCTCCATTTATACTTCGGGGAGCTCTTTTTCATAATAATTCGCTTGTTCAGCAATTAAATATAAACATTCCTACGGGAGTTCAATCTTATGTTTTTGGAACATATACCAATACTTCTGTATTAGAATGGGGAACGACTGTATCTCAAGATGAATATCAGGTAATTGTATATCCTGACTATGACTTATATTTAATGAGATAGTATATGTCATTATAACATAATATATAACAGAAAAGGTTAAGAGATAATCTTGACCTTTTCCATTATACTAATCGATCTTTCCACCTAAACGAACAAAAACTACCCCCTTAATACAGACTGGCTTGCTGATATTTGGTTATAACTTAATTATAAACCCAACTGATGATGAAGCAGTTCTGTATGTCCATACTCCTGGGTATTGGCGTCTGCATGTCTCTTTGTGCATTTGCGCAAAGCACAGACCTGGTTAATTGGCCGGCGCAGGCTGACCCCAGATTAATAGGTGATCTCGTGGCTCAACGTTTTGTGGCAAGTCCGCATAACAGTTTTAAACCGCCAGCTCCACCAAAAAACATTACTTATCCCGAAGTCTGTGCCTGGTATGGAGCATTGAAGTATGCCGAAGTGAGCAACAATAAGACCTTATTGACGCAATTGACACAACGCTTTATGCCTTTGTTTGACACGGAAAAACACCTTGTTCCGCGACCTTGGCATGTGGACTTTTCCGTCTTTGGAACGGTTCCGCTGGAAATCTATTTGCAAACGAAAAACAAGAAATGCTATACCATGGGAATGCGTTTTGCAAATGCACAATGGTCCATTCCGATTGACTCCCCTCAGGTTGTAAAAGACGGTTATCAGAAATTTCTCGATAAAGGACTTACCTGGCAGACCCGCTACTGGATTGACGATATGTATATGATTACCATGATTCAATCAAAAGCCTTTCAGGTAACGGGAGATCAGCACTATATTGATCGTGCCGCCCATGAAATGGTGGTCTATCTCGATACTATTCAAAAAGAAAATGGTCTTTTTTATCATGCACCGGATGCGCCTTTCTTTTGGGGACGCGGGAATGGCTGGATGGCCGCGGGAATGAGCGAATTGCTATCTTCATTAAAGAAAGATAACCCCAATAGACCCAAAATATTGGCTGCTTACCGCAAAATGATCACAAGCCTAAAGAAGTATCAGCGTCCGGACGGCCTTTGGGGGCAATTGATTGATAAACCTGAATCCTGGGTAGAAACTTCGGGTTCCGCCATGTTCACTTATGCCATTATTATGGGCATAAGACAGGGATGGCTCGATGCTAAGGAATATACGCCGATCGCACGCAAGGCATGGATTGCTTTGACGGGCTACATCAACAAAGACGGCGATATCAGCAACGTCTGTGAAGGTACCAACCGAAAAAATGATTACCAGTACTACCTCGATCGAAAACAGAAAACAGGGGATATGCACGGCCAGGCGCCCATACTTTGGTGTGTGTACGCTTTATTAAAAAAATAACCAGCTATGATGAGATTATGGATAATTTTGCTGCTTTTGTTGGCGACAGCAGCATCGGCACAACCTATTCGTTGGCAGGAACAATACCCCGGTGTTTGGAAAGGAACATTTGGCAAACCCGATAATTATACGCTGCTATCTGCAGCAGGGGCCACACCTCAAGCTGCGACCCTCGAACGCTTGCAGTCTGTCGATTTTCCTTTACCCAAGATGGAGGTGCATGCCGAACTGATCGATGGTAAAACATACCTGCGGTTCCCACTGCAAAAAAACGAACAGATCTACGGATTGGGACTTAATTTTCAGACGGTACATCAGCGAGGGAAGATTCTTAATCTGCATGTCGACCATTACGGTGGCAAAGATAATGGGCGCACCCATGCACCTGTTCCGTTCTACGTCTCTTCCAGAGGATATGGTGTATTGGTTAACTCAGCACAATATTTAACGTATTATGTGGGAACAGGCGTACGGAAAGATGCTAAAGTTCCTGCAGAGGTAAAAGATCGCAATACCGATAAAAGCTGGAACTCCCGGCCTTACTCCGATGCGGTGGAAGTATATGTACCTACAGAAGGAGCGGAAGTTTATGTATTTGCAGGCATCAATCCGCTCGATGCCATAAAACGCTATAACCTCTTTTGTGGTGGTGGTGCCCTGCCGCCGAAATGGGGGCTTGGTTTTACGCAACGTGTACAAAAGCTTTATACGGCTGATGAGGTGATCAAGGAGGTGGCGGAATTTGAGGAACATGGCTTCCCGCTTAATTTTATTGGTCTCGAACCCGGCTGGCAGTCCAAGGCTTACCCTTGCTCATTTGAATGGGATAAGGGACGTTTTCCAAACCCGGCAGCCTTGATAAAGAAACTGGCCGATAAAGGTGTGCGCCTAAACCTATGGACAAACCCTTATATCTCTCCAGAATCTCCTATCAGTAAAACTATTGAACCTTTTACCGGCTCGCATACGGTGTGGAATGGAACTGTTCCTGATCTGAATCATCCAGACGCAAAACGCATCCTTGCAGGCCAACTGAGCCGTTCGCAGATCGATATCGGCATCAGCGGATATAAGATTGATGAAGTCGATGGTTACGACTACTACCTTTGGCCGGACATGGCGAAATTTCCCTCAGGCATCAGTGGGATACAAATGCGGCAAACCTATGGTGTACTTGCACAAAAATTGACCGACAGTCTATACCGCCAGCACAACAAACGGACGTTTGGACTTGTGCGTGCATCCAACGCTGGAGCCAACAACATGCCCTACGTGATCTATAACGACTATTATAGTCATCAGGACTTCATCACCGCACTGGTCAATAGCGGGTTTTGCGGCGTACTGTGGACACCGGAGGTAAGGGGCTCCAAAACAGGCGAGGAGTGGTTGCGCCGTTTCCAGACTGTTGTATTCTCACCAATGGCCATGATCAATGCTTGGTCGAGTGGAACAAAACCCTGGTCTTTTCCTGAAGTGGCCGAAAAAGTGAAGTACTATGCGCAGTTGCGGATGGAATTGATGCCTTATCTCTATTCTGAATTTGCAAAATATCATTTTGAAGGAACACCTCCTTTTCGGGCCATGGTCTTAGAAGAGGGATTTCAGGGGCAAACAAAAGCGAGCCTGAGCAATCAGGATCTGGAAACCAATCCTTATCTGGAAGCGGTAAACAAGGAGGTAAAAGATCAGTACATGTGTGGTGAATATCTGTTGGTGGCGCCTTTATTTACAGGCGAGTCTACTAGAAAGGTGCTTTTGCCTAAGGGTAACTGGTACGATTTCTATTCGGGCCGTTATGTCGGTAATGGCGAGGAAATCGTTGCCAAACCCGAAGACGATCGGATACCCGTCTATGTAAAAGATGGTGGCATCATTCCAATGACGACAGCGCGGCTTCATGCGCCTGCAGCAGGAGAAAAAGTAAACCTGGTTATCCGGCATTATGGGGAGAAGGAGGGGATGTATAACCTGTATGACGATGATGGTCTGAGTTTCGATTATGAGAAAGGGGCCTATTCTTGGCGTAGGGTAGTCCTGAAAAGAAATGCGTCCGGGAAACTGGAAGGCGATATCTCGGCACCAGCCAAAAATAAACCGAATACGATAGGTACAGTAAAGTTTGAATTTATGGGGCATTGATATTGTTTCGAACAATAATCTATGTTTTAAGCCCCTAAAAACCATTTTTTACCGCTAAAAAGACCAAAAAATACACTGTTTAACCTCGCAGATTGACTGATATTTGAGGTAACTGATTATAAAAAATAACCAATTTATTAAATGCATGGCCGGGTTATCGATCATCTTCTCATGATAGACAATCGCCATAAAAACTGATTTATTATGATAAAAAGTATCACAAAAATGGGGTGCTTTGTACTCTTCCTATTTCTAGCCTTGGGGAGTATAGGCTTACCGGTCTTTGCCCAACAAAACATTCGGCTTTCAGGAAAGGTGACCAACAAAAAAGGAGAGGCACTGCAGGGAGTCACTGTTCGTATCAAAGGGAAAAGTCAGGGGACAAGTACAGATGCCACGGGGAAGTATCAGCTCGATGTTGTATCATCCAGTACCGTTGTCTTTAGTCAAGTAGGCATGAAAGAGCAGGAGCGCGCTGTCGGTAACCAGCGGCAACTAGATGTGACGTTGGAAGATAGTGACAATGCGCTGGATGAAATTGTTGTTACGGGTTATGGTGGTGTTGCAAAGAAACGTGACCTTACGGGCGCTATCTCTTCCGTCAACGCAAAGAAAATAGAAGAACGTCAGCCCATTAACCTTTTCGATGCCTTACAGGGGCAGGCTGCCGGAGTCCTTATTGTCAATGACGGTGGTGGAGCACCTGGGGCGACAGGCTCTATTCAGGTGCGGGGTACCTCCACGTTGAATGGGGGAAATGGTCCTTTATACCTGGTCGATGGAGTAATTAACCCCGATGGTGCCACCATAAATCCAACAGATATCGAGAATATCGAGGTCCTCAAAGATGCTGCTTCTGCATCTATTTATGGATCGCGTGCAGCCAATGGCGTAATCCTCATCACAACCAAGCGCGGATCAGAGGGAAGACCCATGGTTAATGTCAATTACAATCATCTTTTCGGCCGTCTAGCTCATTATATCCCGGTAAGTAACTCTGCTGAAGTAAGGGCTTTCCGGTATATTCAAGGCCTCAATACCAATACGGATTCCATCAACCCAAGTTTCAATTCCGACAACGATTTACAAAGAATCTTGTTGGGAAACCTTGCTCAAAAGAAGGAAATCAAGATGAGCGTTTCCGGTGGTCAGAAAAATCTCCGTTACTACAGCAGTTTGAATTACCTGGATGATAAATCGATCATCTTGAATAGTTACGCCAAGCGTTTACAGTCACGTATCAATGTTGAATATCAGTTTTCATCCAAATTGAGGTATTCCAACAACATTTCTTTTTCCTGGCAAAAAGGCAATACGATTCCAATCGGCAATACGATTCGCGTCGTGATGGACCGTCCGGCATATTCCTTGATTTACTATCCTGATGGCTCTTTAACAAGCTACATCGGTTCGAAGCGGAATCCTGTCGCCAACGCCTTGTTTGAAAAAAATATGGATGAAACCTATTCCGGGCAATTTAACAATCAGTTGGATTATCAAATTCGAGACGACCTGAAATTTACGACCTTGTTTAATGTGCGGTTGGACAATTTACAGAATACCCAATTCTCACCACGGTTTTTATCGGCAAACAAGGATCAGAATAGCGGAACAAACGAGTTTAATAAAACGTTCACTTGGGAGTTTCAATCCTACCTGAATTATAATAAGACTTTTGCACAGGACCATAATGTCACGGCCTTATTGGGATTCAGCTCGGATCGCAGACGCTATGATCGTTTTCATTCTGAATATATGAATAGCGTCAATGAGGAAGTTCTGGTGACTTTTCCAGATTACCTCACGCCGTCAAAAACCTATACCACAGCAACGGCCAACGCTTCTGCCTCTGTTTTTAGCCGGATTGGCTACAATTACAAAGGACGTTATCTCGTTCAGGGATCCTACAGAAGGGATGGTTCATCGCGGTTCGGCGCGACAAATAAATGGGGAAACTTTCTCTCAGCATCTGCTGCTTGGCGCTTTTCGGACGAGAATTTCATGAAATGGGCGAAGCCGGCATTGGTAGATGCTAAATTAAGATACAGCATTGGACAGCTTGGAAATGATAAAGTAGGCGATTATGAATCGTATACAAAAGTAGCCTTTGGCGGGTCTTATAATGGTGTCGGCGGAGCTGCATTGACAAGTACATTTGGAAATAATCGGATCAAATGGGAAACAACCACCCAGAACAATGTGGGCTTAGACCTGACTTTCTTAAATGGCCGATTAGGATTTACGGCAGATTACTATGTCAAGACCACCACCGATCTACTGTATCCACGGGAGCTTGCTAAGGAGACCGGATATGCAAAGGTGAATGTCAACCTTGGAACAATTCGCAACCGCGGAATGGAGTTTGTAATTAGTGGAAAACCAATCGTAACACCTGATTTCAGCTGGGAAGTGAATGGTAATATTTCTTTTGAACGCGGTAAGATCGTGAAGCTGGCAGATGGCATTCCATTTTTCCCGGGCAATAAATGGTACGCGGAAGAAGGCGGCCGTATCGGAAATTTCTATGGCTGGCGCAATTTAGGGGTTTATGCCTGGGACGAGTCTAATGCCTACAATGACAATTGGGAGAAATTGACACTTGTACTTGACGATCAGGGCAAACCGATGTATCGTGATGGAAAAGCAGTCTATACCTTCAATGGTAGTGATTACCAGGGTACAGTACATCAGCTATATGCACCCGATGGTAAACTGAAAGGTGGAGATGCTGAATGGCTTAACAATAAGAAAGATAGTTTGATCAATGACGAAGACCGTATGATTCTCGGCAATGCGACACCAAATTTCTACTTTGGTTTTATGCAGACTTTTAGATACAAACGATTTACCCTAAATGTACTCTTTAATGGTTCATTTGGGGGTGAGGTTTACAATGCGCTGCTGCAACGTCAAAATTATCCGACCAACACAGGAGCAGGATCTCCGGATATGGTCTATAATGTATGGCGCAAACCCGGCGATGTGGCCAAATATCCAAATTATGTGGAGAGAAACAACCGTGGAAATCTAAAAACAAACCAGAATAGCCTTTATATCGAAGATGCAACATTTGTTCGTCTGTCAAGTGCGCGGTTGGCCTATACCTTCGATCCGCAGTTGATCAACAGATTAAAAATGAAAGGGCTTACAGTCTTCGTTTATGGAAGCAACCTGTTGACATGGACCAATTATAGGGGCTACGATCCCGAATTCAGTACAAACAATCCGCTGACACCGGGAGAGGATGATGGCCGTTATCCGAGGAGACGGGAGTTTGGATTTGGCGTAAATATCAATTTTTAGCATTTATCGATTAGGGTAAGTTCCGTCTGAAGGATGGGACAGATAAAATATTTTTGACATGAAAACAAAGATCTTAGCACTGTTACTGCTGTCAGCTACATTGGGGGGCTGTAACAAATTCTTGGAAGAGAAGCCGTTGGCCGAAGTTGCGCTGGACCAGCATTATAAAAACTTATACGATGTGCAGGCCGCAATAGCCGGAATGTATAGCGCCTTTCAGCTTGAAATGGTCGGTAAGGGGAATTATCAGGACAACAAAGACAATTATCTCGAAAAATACCTGTATTGGGGCGAGTATCGTGCCGATAATTTTGACCGTGCAATTAGTTACACCAAAGACTATGTAGACGAGATCGTATTAAATAGCCTTACACCAACCAACCAGTTTTCAGACTGGAGCGGGCTCTATACCGCCATTGGGCGTATCAATAACAATATCAAGTATATTCCAAAGGCAGCGGAATTGGATAGCCGTATTACCCCGGAGATGCTTAAGGATTATCTCGCGCAGTGTTATGCGCTTCGAGCGATGTGTTATTTCTATCTCGTCCGTGTATGGGGCGATGCTCCGATATGGCTTGAACCTTATGAGGATGTACAACAGCCCGCTGCCAGCGCACGTGAACCGAAAGATAAGATATTGAATGAGGTCATTATTCCAGATCTGGAAAAAGCCTATTCTTTGGTCGATAAAGATGCGAAAAACGCCCTATGGACAATCGGAGGGGCAGGAATATGCGCGATCATGTCTGATGTGTATATGTGGAAAAAGGATTATCAAAATGCAACAAAATGGATTACACGCCTGTTTTTGACAAAGTCTCCTACAGGAGTGAGCTATGCCGGAACCAATGAAACCAATTTGCAGGATGGCGCAAGCTGGAAAACTATTTTTGTCAATCCAACTTCCAGTAAAGAAACGATTTGGAGTATCCATTGGGACTACTTAAAAAATGGCTGTGCCTGTATGCAAACGTCGTGGTCTCCCAATAATAAGCAGATCATAGTCGATGAAGGAGTGTGGGCAACCTGGTTTCAGCCACAAACGACAACCTCGCCAAGTCCTGATATTCGACCTCAGCAAACATTGGATGTCTATTTTGGATTGCCAAGCAACAAGAGAGATCGCTTTATTAAGTGGTATCCAACCGATGCAAATCCAACCAAAGCGGATCCATGGCCGGTGACAAATCAGGCCCTACCGGTTTATTTGACCATGTACCGGCTGAGTGACATGTATCTCTTATACGCTGAAGCGTTGAATGGCCTCGGGGACCGAACCAATGCCCTCAAATATTTAAACTTTGTCCGCAAGCGTGCACGCCTGCCACAGTATGATGCAAATGATGCAACTATTGCCACAAGCTACCAGTTGGAAACGGCAATTTTGGATGAACGTCGTTTGGAACTTTTTGGTGAAGGTAAGAGGTGGTTTGATCTGGTACGCACTGGACGTGTGAAGGACGTGATGGATCCAATCTTGAAACGTAGACAGGAAGAAGCGGGTAATTTAGAAAAACCTGGATTCCTAGATCCAACAAACAGAGTGTATTGGCCTATTCATCGGAATGTTTTAAACTCCAATAAATCATTGGTTCAAAATCCCGGATATACAGATTAATAGAAGAATTTAAATCAGAGAGTCATGAAAAGAATGTTTAAGACCAAATGGACATATAGCGCTATCATCGTAGCAAGTCTATTAATGACAAGTTGTTCACTTTTCGATTTGGAACTGCAAAAAGATTACGACTACGAACATAAAACTTTAGATCCCAATATTGGGATAAGTGCGCGGAAATTTTTGGAGAACCGATCGTATGAGACGGTAGAAAACCCAACGGATACAGTTTTCAAATGGATGCGGAAGGGCTTAGAATATGCAGGAATTCCTTTGGAAGAATTTGAGAAAAACGATAGAACCTTTATTTTCTTACATAACGAAGCCATAAAGACTTGGGATACTAAAACGAAGAAGGTGACAGCAGGCCTGTTTTTTGACTTCCCAATTGTGACCGGAGTGGATGGAACAGGCAAACCGATTACGAGGCCGGCAACAAAATGGGAAGAATACAATAAAGATGATGTCCGTAACTATTTTCTTTATCTCATGCTGCAAGGGAATTACAACTTCGATAAGCTAACTATTGAAAACACCAAAGCCAAAACGATGCTTCCAGCGAACACTGTTGCCAGCAAAAGTTCTTTATTGGGATACATGAATGAAGGCAAAGGTTTTGATCAGGAAGGGCTGATGGTGTTACGGCTGGTTAATAACAGCGATTTGGCGCCGATTCAGATTAACAATAAAACAACCAATCGGTCCGGGGGGTATATTGTGACGAATGGCGTGGTTCATGTCTTTGGAAGCAAGGGCAATACAACAGTTTATCCTTTTTCGGGAGCACTTTAACGAAAGAACCTTTTAAACAAATTTAAATATGATCAAAAAGAATTCAGTTATTGCTTCACTTCTGCTGCTATTGGCGGTAGGAACTAGCTGTGAGAAATCGCCAGCCGAAAAACTCACTTTAAACAGTATTGCCTGTGTGCAATGCCACACCATTCAGTCGGCAGCGGATCTTCAGGCACTGAGCTTACAGCCCGGAGACACGGTCATTATGAAGTCCGGCCAATGGACCAATCAGGAACTAACCTTCAGTGCTCAGGGGACAAAACAGCAACCTATTGTATTGATGGCAGAGCAGCGGGGGGCAGTTATCATGAAAGGTACTTCTTCTGTTAGTATCACGGGACAATGGTTAGTTGTGGATGGACTTGTATTCCAGGAAGGGTATACGACAGGAAAAAATGTGGTGGATTTCACCTCTTCCTCTTCAAACTGCCGCCTTACCAATACGTCGATTGTAGACTATAATCCACCGGCAGCAACGACCGACTACCGTTGGGTTTCCATCAATGGATCCTACCATCGCATTGACCACTGCTATTTAAAAGGAAAGACCCATCAGGGACCGACCATGGTCGTATGGGGAACCAGTAAACCAATGAAACACCGAATTGATCACAACTTCTTTGGTGAGCGTGCTGCGGTACCGGATAATGGCGGGGAAACCATCCGTGTCGGAACCAGCGACTGGTCGATGACAAATGCACTGACAACCATTGAAGATAATATTTTTCAGCGCTGTAACGGCGAAACGGAAATTATATCCAATAAGATGGGGGCCGATACGATCCGCAACAACTATTTCTATGAAAGCCAAGGAACCCTATGTCTGCGGCATGGCAATGGATCTGCCGTTTATGGCAACTATTTTGTTGGTAATGGCAATAGCGCCGCTGGCGGTATTCGTATCATAGGTGAAGATCATCTTGTCTACAACAATTACTTCCAGAATATGGCCGGCACGGGGCAAAAGGCTGCGTTGGCCATTATGGACGGTGTACCAAATTCACCTTTAAGCGGTTACTTTCAGGTAAAACGCGTGAAAGTTGTTGCCAATACAATGATCAAGTGTAAGCAGTCATTTGATATAGGTTCAGGCAAAGGTGGCAATAGCCGGACATTGCCGCCAACGGATGGGCATATCGCAAATAACGTGGTTTCTCAATCTGCCCAATCTACCATGTTGACCTTTACCGATCAACCGGTCAATTTTGTGTATCAGGGAAACATCGTTTTTGATGTACCGACAAGTCAACAACTGCCGGCTGGATTTACCCGAGTTAATCCACAGTATACGCTAACAACAGATGGCATCTATGAGCCAACGAGTAGCAGCCCGGTATTGGGTGCCTTTGTAGGGAATTATCCTTTTGCGGCAGCGGCAGATGCTGGAGCGCCTAAACTGGATACAAAACACCGCGATCTGCTGAAAGCCCAAAATATAGGTCCTGTATTTATGACCGGCCTGGGAAATAGTTTGGTCATTAATCCTTAAAAGACACTAAACATTATTTTATGCGGGGAATAAATCGTTTATTCCCCGCTTTTTTTGCGGTAAATAATGCTTGTATTTGCCGCATATAATTTTGAGATCAACGGAAACATACTGCTACCAAATTATACCTAAAAACAATTTTCAATCAGCTTTTAGACAGTAATCAGTCATTGTTTATTCAGTCGTCACTGAGCAAGCACTGAACAATCACTGAACGAGCACTGTAAAAAGACCGAACTTGGTCACCCTCTGATCTTCGTTTGCTGCAGCTATGCTATCTTTCCGTGGATTGGCTATTGTTCAATGAATTCCTGTTGCGTAACTGGAGCTACTATGGCCTTATCGAAAAGATTAAATACAAGGCTAAAATGGTCGGTATTAACATTATTATAGAATGAATTAATCCAATTTTTCGCCCCGATAAAATTTCGTATACGCATCCCGTGCATAGCCGTTGTCTAAGTACTCAAACGTGCTAGCACCGGCTCCCTTTAACTCCTGGCCCCGATAGAAAACTGCCCAGGAGTCTTTTGCATAACCTCCTCCAAGCGCTTTAAATGTAGATGGCGAGGCACCCTTAACTTTTACCCCCTGATAATAAACTACCCAGGGATCTGCTGCATAGCCGTTTCCGATTAATTTGAACGAGTTGGGGCTGCCGCCCTCGACTTTGACTCCGCGATAAAAAAGATTCCAGGCATCTTTGGCATAGCCATCATCAAGGTATTCAAAGGTTGAAGCAGAAGCCTCTTCCACTTTCTGATTTTTGTAAAAAACAGACCAATTATCCTTGGTGTATTGACCGCCAAGGGGCTGTGTGTTAGGACCTGCAAATTTATCATTCTTTTCACCCCTATAATAGCTCGACCAATTATCTTTTGCATAACCCCGGCCGAGATTTTCAAAGCTTGAAGCATTGGCTCCATTAATTTCCTTGCCTAAATAATAAGCTTTCCAGGGGTCTTTGCTGTAACCATTTCCCAGTATCTTGAAAGAAGACGCTGTTGCATTTGACAGTGGCTTGCCATTAAAATAAACCCTCCAGGCATCGCTAGCATAACCGTCTCCCAGGAATTGAAAAGTGGATGGACTTGCATCAGCTATTATTGCTCCTCGAAAATAAACCTTCCAGGTATCCTTTGCATAACCCGAACCTAAAAATTGAAATGAACCGGCATTGGCGTTCGGAATTTCTTTACCGCGATAATAAACGCGTGATCCGATTTTGCTGTAACCATCGCCCAGATGGTCCTGAAGGAAAAGGGCAGTACGGTTATATTGCGCAATATTTGCACAAATAGCCTGTGTGGCAGTAGTCAACAAAAGAAGAACGAGCATGGTTTTAAATGGGACTTTTGTCATCATATAGGGCATCGGGTTAAATTTGAAAGCAAATGATCATGGTGTACTCTTGTTAATGAGACCCGGTAATACGAGTAAAGTTTAGTCATTAATTAAATTTTTTGTACGCTATCTTGCCCTTGTTCCGAGATCGGTCTGCTGTTTGTTTGCTGATTCTTTGCTGTTCCTCTGCTGTTTGTTTGCCGTTTCTTTGCTTATTCTTCGGGTCTTCTTCGTATCTGCTTCGAGAATGGTTTGCTATTCGTTTGCCGTTTCTTTGGTGTTTCTTTGGTGTTTCTTCGCTGTTTCTCTGCTAAAATGGTAATTAAATAGCAACCAATCGGCACAGAATAGGCAAAGAATAAGCAAGCAAGGGGGCCAGTATGTCCCTAGCATACCTTACGCGAATACGACCAATCACCCTAGAGAAGGCTAATGCGATCGCAAAAACAGGGTCTATGGGTAAGCTAAGCTTCCTAACAGCAAAAGGCTGGATACAAGGTTGCATAGATGGCACTTATTTGGTCGGCTGTAAGTGTATTTCGGGAAAGGAGTAGCTGGAATCCTGGATCGTGGTAAACAGGGAATAATCGGTGTAATTCGGAACGGCTATTCGCAGGAGATAGCTGCCCTTTTTTACCACCTGTATTTTAAATTCGCCATTGCTATTTCTAACGGTATCCCGACCTAATAAAGCCAAGGGTTCCCTTTCCTTATTGGACGCATAGGTTTCAATAATAAAATACCCAACGGGGTTATACTGATGGTCAACTAACCGACCCGTAATACGGTAAGGTGGAGTAGTAAACAGCCCATACAGTGAACAAGAGAGTAGCAGTAGTTTTAGCATATTTTTCCAAGGGTGTAGCTCGATAACATACAGGTAACCAGCTGATGAATCTTAAAACGGAGATCCTCACCTCGCGATTGGAATGACGATCTATGCAAAGGTAGCCTGCTGCGTCATTGAATACATATCACAAGCTTATGAAAAACTATCATTTTGCATTTTCTGCTTGTATGCGGAAGGAGATAAGCCCGTCAGTTTTTTGAAAAATCTGGAAAGATTATTAGGATCGCTGAAATGAAGTTCAAAGGCAATTTGGGCGATAGACTGTTCATCCAATAGCAGCCGCTGTTTGATTTCTTGTATTTTTCGATGTTGGAGGAGGGTAATTGGGCTATGTCCGGTGTAGGCTTTGATTTTGTTATTCAGCTCATTGCGGTGTATTTTTAGTAAACTAGCATATTGGTTGCAGTTCAGGTTGGAATTGACATGCTCTTCCAGGAGCATTTTAAATCGAGTGAACAAATTGTTGTTCGCGCTTTCGCTGGCTATATGATGAAATGCACGAAATAGCCGGTCCAGTCGAAGTAAAATACTGGCAAGTAATGCGCGAATCATATTGGGGCTGTCGGATCGGAACGCGCCGATTTCAAAAACAATTTCGGAGAGCATGGACTTGAACAACTCAAAATCACCCTCCATCGCGACAATATAAGGTGCAAACGAATAGTTGTAAAAATAGGGGAGTTTGTATACCAGTGTTTTATCCTGAAAGAAAGATTCCAAAAACTCGGGCTTAAAGATTAAATGAAATCCTTTGACACCGTTTTTATCAAAGTCACATTGCTTAATTTGGTTGGGTGAAGCGAATAAGATTGTGCCTGGGCATAATTCGATGCGTTTTTCATTGGTATATGCGACTCCGTTTCCCTGTTCAAAAAACATGATCTCAAAAAAGTTGATGGTGTGCGGACCGGCCTCAAAAATCAGATCGGTATTATCCTCGAACCGATGGGCATCCATCGCTAAGGGAAAGCCGTATTTGCTGTCGTCAAAATCAAAATAACGCATAATAATGTCTTCAAGCCAATAGGAAACGCCTAAGCGTTAAAATCGCAATGAATAAATATAATAGTTTTTCTGAATATTGCTTGACAGGGAATTGAGGCCCCATCCGTGAAATGCAAGGGCTACCGGTCAAAAAAATACGAGTCATGTCATATTCAGGTCAATGAAAGGCTGTATAATCTCCTTAATTTGAAAAAGTAATATTTTTTTTGTATATTGCTGGTTATGAGTTTTAAAGAAAAATTAGAGAACTGGCGCACGTCAATCAATCGCGCCGGTAGTGGTGAGGAATTGTATATTTTGCTTTTGAACTATAAAAGGTTTATCAACAAAAATTGGGTGGACGATTTTGGCGATCCAGGCAACTGGAAATCGGAATTAAATCAGGTCATCAGCAAAGTAAGAAACAAGGTGGATGTAGCAGATATCCGAGCCTGCCAAGATTTATCGTCCTATCAGGACGATGCCCGGCAGACCGCACATTCACTCAATCATACGTTAAAATATCATCACTCATTGACAAAAGGGTAGGCTAGGCCTACCTTTTTTTGTGATCAAAATTTTTTAAATTATTTACTAAGCGGGATGTATAATCAGCCATGATTGTACATCCCGCTTTATTTTTCCCTTATTTCCTCGTGGTAAATAGTGGCTCGCTAGCCTAGTTATGACACACAGCCTGAACCTATTATTGAAAAAAATATTTGCCCATGTCAGAAAATGTTTTTACTATTGTAAAGTAGTATAGAATAGTATAGATTACTAGCCACTATACTATAAACTAATAACCAATCTATAAGAAGACCAATTTATGATCTACCACATGTATTACCGAATCTGTAAATGGCAGCGATGTAGTCTTGTCTTCCTCTTTCTTCTGCTAACGGGCTTTGTGAACGCACAGTCCAAATCATTTGAATTAAGAGGAGTTGTATTAGATAGTGTCGGACATTTACCCATTTCCAATGTTACAATCGCTTTTGTGGGAAAAAGCGCTGCTGTATCAACGGATGCACAGGGGCAGTTCCTGATCAAAGATGTACACCTCAACGATCAGCTTGTCCTGACTTCGGTCGGATTCGACCGAAAAACTGTTCAGGTCACCAGTACCAACCGGATGACCATCTTTCTGTCTTCATCAAGTTCAAACCTGGATGAAGTAACTGTCGTCGCTTATGGCACACAGAAGAAAACGAGTATGGTCGCTTCGATCACCTCGATCAATCCAAAAGAAATTAAAGGCCCTACCTCCAATCTGACCACCATGCTGGCAGGTCGGGTAGCGGGTTTAATTGCGTATCAGCGCAGTGGTGAACCCGGAAATGATAATGCCTCGTTCTTTATTCGTGGTGTCGGGACCTTTGGTGCCGGAAAAAAAGATCCCTTGATTCTGATCGATGGGATGGAATCGAATACAACAGCTTTAGCGCGGCTACAGCCCGATGATATTGCTGGTTTTTCGGTACTGAAAGATGCGGCCGCCTCTGCATTGTATGGTGCCAGAGGTGCAAATGGTGTGGTTCTGGTGAATACCAAAAGTGGTATCGTGGGAAAAGCAAAATTTAATGCGCGTTTCGAAAACTCAATTTC
Organism: Sphingobacterium sp. 18053; assembly: GCF_902706145.1. NCBI lineage: Bacteria > Pseudomonadati > Bacteroidota > Sphingobacteriia > Sphingobacteriales > Sphingobacteriaceae > Sphingobacterium > Sphingobacterium sp. 18053. Next base: position 133,843 of record NZ_CACSJW010000011.1, on the reverse strand, counting down.
TACCAATACACGAAATTTCCAATTTGCCGATAACATTACCTACATGAACCTGGCAAATGAAGCGGTATTGACGCGTAATCCCAAAGGGGCTTTGCCTTATGACCAAAATAAAATCGATCATACCGCAAGGGGCGACGATCCGCTACTTTATCCAAATAATAACTGGATCGATCAATTGATTAAAGATTATACAAACAACCAGCGTTTCAATTTCAACGTAACTGGCGGGGGAAACCTGGCGCAATATTATGTCGCGGGTACTTTCAACAATGACAGGGGAATTTTGAAATCAGAAAGCGGCAATAATTTTGACAATAACATTAACCTCAAAAATTATTCGATACGTTCCAATATCACTTTAAATGTAACCCCGACGACCATAGGAATTATCCGTACATCGGCACAGTTTGACGATTATAAGGGACCCATCGGTGGTTATGATGATTGGGGTAATTTGATCAATGGGGGGCAACGGGTATTCAAAGAGGCCATCTGGTCCAATCCGGTGATGTTCCCGGCAGTCTATCCAGCTTCTTACGCACCGTTTACAACCCATCCGCTCTTCGGAAATAGCTTTATACCGACGACAAAGACTTTGTACAATAACCCTTATGCCAAGATGGTCAACGGTTTTCAGGAATACAATAGTTCAACCGTCAATGTACAATTGGAGCTGAAACAGAACTTTGATTTTATCACAAAAGGCTTGTCGGCCCGTTTGATGGCTTATACACAACGGTACTCGTATTTTTCAGTACGCAGAAGCTTTGAGCCCTTCTACTATAATCTGCTGAAAATACCGGGTACAAACAATACGGTATTGAGCTTGCTGAATGAAAACCAGGGAACGGAATACCTGGACTACAGTCAAGGCGATAGGATACAGAATACAACGACCTATGGCGAATTTGCGGTCAATTATAACCGAACCATTGGAAAGGATCACGACATCACGGGTATGCTCATCGGTATCATGCGCAATTATCAGACAGCAAACGGGGGCAATTTACAGGCCTCTCTGCCAGCACGTAACATTGGTGTGTCTGGACGCGCAACGTATGCTTATAAAAATAAATACCTTTTCGAAGCAAACTTTGGTTACAACGGTTCCGAGCGCTTTTCTAAAGATAAACGATTTGGCTTTTTCCCCTCTTTTGGGGTAGGCTGGAACCTCCAGGAAGAGCCGATGTTTGAATTTATGACACCGGTGGTATCTCGTTTAAAACTACGGGCAACCTACGGTTTGGTGGGTAACGACCAGATCGGTAACGACCGCGACCGCTTTTTCTATTTATCGCAGGTTAATCCAAATGATAATGGAAAAGGCTTTTCCTGGGGAAATCTTTGGGATTATACCCGACCGGGTTATTCCATCTCGCGTTACGCCAATCCCAATATTACCTGGGAGCGTGCCAAAACATTTGATGCAGGTTTTGATCTGAATCTTAAAAATGGATTGGGTGTTGTCTTTGACTACTACAACTCCAAGCGAAGTGATATCTTAATGGTACGCTCAACGATTCCGACGACTGCAGGTTTTCAGGCCGATATTCAATCCAATATGGGCAAAGCGGAAAGCAAGGGATTTGACCTGGCTTTGGATTACAACAAATCCTTTGCAAATACCTGGTGGACGCAGTTGCGCGGTAATATGACCTATGCGACCAATCGCTTGTTGACCAACGAAGAGCCAAACTATCCGGCAAATTTATCTTACCTGACACATTTAGGTTATCCGATTAAACAACAATATGGTTTGATCGCCGAACGCTTATTTGTAGATGATATTGAAGCCGATAATTCGCCATTGCAAAATTTTGGTGGAGCATTGAAAACAATGGGCGGTGATATCAAATACCGTGACATTAACGGTGATGGCAAAATAACTGATCTGGATAAAGTGCCCATCGGTTTTCCAACGGATCCTGAAATTATCTACGGTATGGGATTCACCGTCGGTTTCAAAGGATTTGATGTCAGTGCTTTCCTACAGGGCTCTGCACGTTCATCGTTTTTTATTAATCCCGGAAATATCACGCCTTTCGCCATCAATGGCCCCTATCAAAATGGACTGTTAAAACAGGTGGCCGATAGTCACTGGTCGGAAGATAATCAGGATATCCGTGCATTTTGGCCACGATTGACCGACGGATTCAATAACAACAATAATCAATTCTCGACCTGGTGGATGCGCAATGGTGCCTTCCTTCGCCTAAAATCTGTTGAATTGGGCTATACGGTACCAAAGAAGATCCTGGATCGCTGGAAGATGTCCAATATCCGCATTTATACCAATGCCCTGAATCTTGCTGTATGGAGCAAATTTAAAATGTGGGATCCTGAAATGGGCGGTGATGGTTTGGGGTACCCGGTTCAGGCGGTATATAATATCGGAATCAATGTAGGATTATAAAAAACAATGTATCATGAAAAAGTTAACTGTATTTAAATCGATGGTGGTATCAGGTCTATTGTTTTTTCAATCCTGCAACTATTTGGATGTCGTACCCGACAATGCCCCCACAATAGATAATGCCTTTACCATGCGTAGCGAAGCGATCAAATATTTGGCAACCTGTTATTCTTATTTGCCCAATGATGGTGAACCGACTATAAATCCTGCTTTTATGGCAGGAGATGAGCTCTGGCTGGATTACCCAACGCGGAGTATCAACGGGACAAACTGGAACATCGCCCGTGGCAATCAAAGTGTCACCGATCCTTATGTCAACTATTGGGACGGACATATAATCAATAATGTTCGCGAACGGTCGATGTTCAATGCCATTCGCGACTGTAATATCTTTTTGGAAAACATTCAAAATCCCGAAAAGGTACGTGATATGACGCAAGATGAACGTACCACCTGGGAGGGTGAAGTCCTGTTTTTAAAAGCGTATTACCACTTTATGCTGATGCGTCACTATGGCCCTATTCCCATTATGGATGTCAACGTACCTGTCACAGCACCAATTGAGGATACGCAGGTAAAGCGTCAGCCGATTGACCAAGTAGCGGATTATATCGTGAAGCTACTGGATGAGGCCGCAAGTAAGCTGCCAAGTGCGGTGCAGTCGCCAGTAACTGATCTGGGGCATATCACAAAACCGATTGCCTTAGGCATCAAGGCGAAAGTCCTATTATATGCAGCGAGCCCGTTATTCAATGGTAATACGGATTATGCAACCTTCAAAAATGTGGACGGCACCTTATTTTTTAATCAGAGCTTCCAAGCCGAGAAATGGCGTAAAGCAGCGCAGGCTGCAAAAGAAGCTATTGCTGCCTGTGAGGAGCTGGGTATGAATCTATACGAATTTCCAACACCGGTACGTCCACTGTCCAATACCACAATGATTCAGATGAGCATTCGTAACGCTGTGACGGAAAAATGGAACCGCGAGATCATCTGGGGGAATTCGAATTCGCGGACATGGCAGTTGCAGTACTCGTCCATGGCGCATATCGATCCGAATAATGCCGGCAACAACAGCGTCAACGGTACCTTGGCCCCGACAATTAAAATCATTGAACAGTTTTATACGAAAAACGGGGTGCCGATGGATGAAGACAAAACCCTTGATTTTAGCAATAAAAATCAATTGCGTACTGGAACGCATGACGAACGCTTCAACAATATCGAAAATTACCGAACAGCGCGTTTGCATTTTGACCGTGAAAATCGTTTCTACGCCAATGTGGGCTTTGACGGTGGGGTTTGGTACATGGAAAATAGCCCAAGTCAGACAGACGAAAATACCTGGACAACACAGCTTCGTTTAGGCTTATTTGGCAGTGGTGTTTCCGTGCCGATCACAACCTATTACCCAAAGAAACTGGTCAATTGGAAATTTGCCTTTAAGGATGGAAACAGCTCGCATATCGAAGAATATCCATGGCCTATGCTACGGCTTGCCGACCTGTATCTGATGTATGCCGAGGCGTTGAACGAAAGTGAAGGACCGACAGCCGATGTATTCCTCTATCTCGATAAAATTCGCAAGCGCGCTGGTCTGGAAGGGGTGAAAGAATCCTGGGCAAAGTATGCTTTTAATAGCGCTAAACCAACGACAAAAGAAGGACTCCGTGCTATCATACAACGTGAACGTAATATTGAGATGAGCTTTGAAGGTTCCCGCTTTTGGGATTTGAGACGCTGGAAGCTTGCCGCGCAGGAACTCAACAAAAATATCACGGGCTGGGATCGCAATCAGGATAAGGACCATCCGGAGCTTTTCTATCAGGAACAGACCTTCTATCAACAACGATTCGTGGCACCAAGGGACTATTTTTGGCCGATTAAAGAAAGCGATCTGTTGGTCAACCCGAATTTGGTACAAAATCCAGGCTGGTAATTAGCGTATTAAATTGAAGAAAATCATGAAAAAACGAATATATCGCAATAGTATCTATGTCATGGCTGGTTTGCTGTTTCTGCTGCTCGGCTGTAAAGAGGAAAAAGGCTGGACTTTAATGGAGGACGACCAGACCAAACCGGGACTGGTACAGCATCCCTCCGTCGTGAACGGTTATGGACAGGCAACCATACATTATAGCCTTCCGGAGAATGACAACATACTTTATGTCAAAGCCGAATACGTGATGGCGAGTGGCGCCACCCGTGTTGTCAAATCATCGACGTACACCAATGAAATCTTAATTGATGGATTCCCCGATACCAAGCCGCAAACCGTTAAACTATACGCGGTAAGCAAGGCTGAGGTTGTGTCGGATCCCGTAGATGTGATTGTTGAGCCCAAGACGCCGATCTTTAATCTGGTGTTTGGGGAGATGAAAGTAACGGCTGCCTTTGGCGGTATCCGCATTACCTCGACCAATAAGGAAAAAGGAAATGTTGTGATCGTACCGATGGTAGACTCGCTCAACAATGGGGAGTACCTGCCCTTGGACAATTACTATGGACAGGATTCTATCATCCTATATAATGTCCGTGGATTGAAATCCAAAGAAATGAAGTTCGCATTTTATGTCCGTGATCGCTGGTTAAATAAATCCGATACACTGTACACTTCGATTACGCCATTGGAGGAAAATCTGTTTAACCGGCAATTGTTTACGCCATTACGCTTGCCCGGAGATGCGCAAATCCTCTACGGTTCTATGGATAATCTATGGGATGGCAATCTCAATACGGGCAAATGGCCAAGCTTTTATACGGTAGAGAATGCAGGGGTACCGCAATCGGTCACTTTCTCGATCGGTAGAGAAGCAAAACTAAGCCGCGTGGTGATCTTTCCAAGACGGGAAAACGGCTTCTACGATAAGGGCAATTTACGTGATTTTGAGATCTGGGGAAGCAATACGCCGAATTTGGATGGCTCTTGGGAGTCCTGGACCAAATTGGCTACCTGCACGGTACGTAAACCATCGGGAACACCGTCGGGAACAAATACCAATGCAGACGAAGTGTATGGTACCTCTGGCTGGTCATTTGATCTACCGGAAGATGCTCCGAAATACAAATACCTGCGCATTCGCAATCTGCGCAATTGGCGGGGTAGTTATTTTATGCAGATTAACCAGATTCAGGTGTGGGGCGTTTATTAATCAATTTAAAAAGCAAAGTTATGAAAAGATATATCGTATTGCTGTCCTTGTTTATCGTGGCGCTGTTGGCGGCCTGTTCCAAAATGGACGAGTTTACCGAGCACACAGACGGGAAAGCAATTATCTACCCGGCAAAGCTCGACTCGATTAGAGTTCGTTCGGGAAAATACCGTATACAAGTAGAAGGTGTTTATAGAGCTTCCTCGGGTGTGTCTGAGCTACGGATCTATTGGAACAGTAAGCAGGATTCGATGAAGATACCGGTCAAACTGACGGGTAAGGTGGATACCGTACGTTACTTAATCGATAAACTGCCTGAAGGGCCTATGAATTTAGAAATTCGTAGTGTGGATGCCGCAGGACGCTTTTCTGTTCCGACCTATGTGGTGGGGAACGTATATGGCGATCGTTATCGCGAAGGACTTTACCAACGTGTGGTACTCGAACAGAATTTTATTGCTGGACAGCAACTGCAATTGGGTTTGCAAAATGTATCGGAAACCATGGGCTTTGATGGACTGCGTATCGCGTATAGAAATTGGGATGGTGGTACCACAGATACCGTGGTGCGTACTAAAAATCAGGATGAAAAGATTGGCCTTCAACGCTATCTTCCTGGTGCCGAAGTTTCCTATCGTACCGTGTTCAGACCCGATAGTTCGGCCATCGATACCTTTATGGTCAAATCGACCAAATTGGCTGTGAAAAAAGACAATATCACACCTTGGTACCTCCAGAATTATAAAACACCATTTACAGCGACGGTCTATGACGGTAATCGCTGGGGAGTTTTGGACAACTGGATGACAAACGCCGCCATGAAAAACCATAACGGTTACGGTGGTTTTGGATCGGACGATGGCGGCGTGGTCAACATTGAAGCAGGCTGGGGAGCTCCGGCTATCATAAATGGTAAAATAGAGCAAAAAGTAACCTTATTACCCGGTAAGTATCGTTTTTTTTGTAACTTATCCTGGACAAATTATGATCAACCACCAGCAAAACTGGTTGTTAGCAAAGCAAACAGTGGAATTCCAGATCTTGAGCAGATTCAACAGGCAATGGCCCATGCTGATGTTAAATCAGATGGTGTTTATTTTGAAATCAAAGAAAAGGTTACTGTCAATATGGGAATGCTGGTCAATTTTCAACCTGACCATTACATGAAGATCAACGCTTTTCAAATCAATTTACAATAATATCAAGCAGAATGAAGACAGTTATTTTCGCGCTAAGTTTTATGCTATGTACCTTCATGTTATACGCGCAGCCTTTTCAGGTCAAGAAAAATGGCCTAACGTTGACCTATAACAAACAAGATGGAACATATTCACTAAGTAAAGATCAAGTCGCCTATATCCAACAAGCAAGTGCCTATGTGGCACTTGCTAATGGACAGAAAATTAGTACAGATAAACTGAAAGGAACCCGCAGCGTCACAGAAAAGCCTATTCAGGACAATTTGGGCAAAGGTATACAGTATACCATTTCTGTTAAAACCCAACAGGGCATCACATTGCTGCAGCATTTTTATTTCTACGACACAATAGATGGTGTCATCCTTGAACTGGAAGTTAGGGGTAAAAATATAGCCAGTAATGAACTTGTGCCGATCTGGTCAAATGCTTCAATTGCCGGCTTGGGAAAATCCTTGTACCAGCTGGCTGTTCCTTTTGATAACGATACGTTTATTTCGTATGAAAACAATGTCCTTGCAATGAATAGTAAGCGCAGCGCCGAGGTCGGCGTTGTATACGATAAGGACAGCGGAAACGGTCTGTTGATTGGTTCATTGGATCAATCCGTCTGGAAATCGGGTATCGCGATCGAAGGAGATCAGGGGCAATATAGCCACCTGGCAGTACAGGCGGGATTTACAGATGTAACTATCACACGTGATTCCATGGCGCACGGGACGGTGAAGGGGGATGTCATTCACTCTCCAAAATACCTCGTGTCTTACGACAAGGATTGGCGCATTGGGCTCGAAAACTATGCTAAAATCCACCGGAAGCTATCGCCGGCCTATGTGAAATCTTGGCAAGGAGCCACACCTGTCGGCTGGAACAGCTGGGGCGTGATACAGGAAAAACTTAATTTTCAGAATGCCACAGGCACAGCAGACTATTTCGCAAAAGATATTCCTTATTTCCGGAACGCAGATGGCGAGGCTTTTATAGATCTTGACTCTTTCTGGGATAATATGACGCCCGGAGGTATGTCAGGTGACTACACGCAGCTGAAGCAATTTGTTCGCTATTGTGATTCTTTGGGCCTCAAGCCCGGTGTGTATTGGGCCCCTTTTACAGACTGGGGGCATGGAAGTGGTCCCGACCGCAAGGCGGAGGGAAGCCAGTTTACCTTTGGCCAGCTTTGGACCAAAACCCAAAAAGGCTACCACAATTTAGATGGTGGTCGGGCTCTTGACCCGACACATCCCGGTACGTTGGCCCGTATGGATGTGATCCTGGGCAAATTGGTCGACTGTGGCTTCCGAATGATCAAGGTCGATTTCCTCTCTCACGCGGCAATCGAATCCACAGGTTTTTACGATAAGAAAATTCAGACAGGTATGCAGGCTTATGCTGTGGGGATGAAACATCTCGTCGACGTGCTGCAGGGTAAAATGTTGATCTACGCAGCAATTTCGCCATCCTTGGCAACAGCCCAATTTGCACACATGCGCAGAATAGCCTGCGATGCCTGGAAGACGATCGACCAAACACAGTATACCTTAAATAGTGTCAGCTACGGTTGGTGGCAGACCTATCTCTACGATTTTATCGATGCCGACCACCTGGTCTTTCACGATGAAAGTCCTGAAGTCAATAAGGCAAGATTGCTTTCCGGTGTGGTAACGGGGACCATTATCCTTGGTGATGACCTGTCGAAAAAAGAAAACTGGCAGCCTAAGATGAATCAATATCTGCAGGATCCCGAAATTCTAAAAATTATAGCCGACGGTAAAAGCTTCCGTCCGGCAGGATTTGTAGAAGGAAAAGCCGCAAATACGTATTATTACAAAAAGATTGGAACAACGCTGTATGTGGCCGTATTTAATTTCAATACAGCCCCGGCAGCAATAAACATAGATTTTAAACAGATTGGCCTAGCGCCAAATACAACCTATAAGGCGGTGGAACTGTTTGAAAAAACAGCGCAGGAATTTGTCGCTGAGAAATCCATTGCCTTTGAGCAGGCAGGTGCAAAATTATTTAAGATTGCCCTGTTTTAATCACAACATATGAAGATAAGCAAAGAAGAAAATTTTAAAGTATTGATCGATCGGATCAAACGCCTGGAGGCATTGAATACACTCTCTAAACATGAATGTATTGTGCAGGGCGTGTTGGATGCCATTGATGCCAATGAACTGGAGGTACATGCCAGTTTACCTTCTGTCAATAACTTGATCCAATACCTGGGTTATGCACGCGAAACCTTCGCTAAGGCTTACCGCGATCTGATTGCCCATGGAGTCGTGGAATCCAAAAATAGAAAAGGATATTTTGTAGTCAGTAATAACACGCAGTTGAAACAGAAAGTTGCCGTCTTGTTATATGCTTACGATACTTTTCAGGATACCTTGGTATCCGAATTGCGGGCCAATCTTCCGGAGGAAGTGACGGTCGATCTTTTTTTCCATCACAACAATATGGAAACCTTTGAAGATATCTTCAATCGTATTCAGGGACGCTATACGGTATATATTGTCGCTCCGATTGAAAATGCCGATTCTGAGCGTTTATTGCGAAATATTCCTGTGTCAAAACTATTGATTATCGACCGTCTGATGGATTTGGGTGCGGAATATTCTTATGTTTCTCAGGAATTTGAAGCAGCCACCTATGCCGTGTTTCAGGAGCTTTATCCAAAGATCAAAAAGTATAAAGAAGTGATCTTCTATTTTAGGGAAAATACAGCCGAACCCAATGAAATCAAAGATGCGTTCTTGCGCTTTTTGAAAGACTATAAGGTAAAAGGGCATATCGAAAAGCAATACCATGTAGGTGATCTAAAAAAGGGGAAACTGTATTTTACCATTCATAATCCGGAGCTCTACCAGATGTTAAAAGAGGTGCTGCAAAAGGGTTGGACTTTGGGTGAGGATCTGGGGATTTTATCGCATAATGATGATGTTATTAAAGAGATTATCAGCGGTGGTATTACCACCTTTTCGACAAGTTTTGCACGGATTGGGGCCGAAGCAGCCAAGTTTGTGCTCGAAAGAACATTGATCCGGGAAGTGGTGCCGACAACATTGGCAGATCGCGGCTCTGTATAAAAAAAGAAAGTTTTACGATGATAATTTTTAGTTTTTGTCTTTTTACCGGTTTGGTTGCGTTATGGTCTTTATGGAAATTTAAGACCACCTATTCCACGACGCTCAACGGTTTCTTTTTAGCTGGAAAGAGCAATAGCTTTTGGATGGTTGGTTCAGCCTTGCTGTTGACAAACTTGAGCGCCAACCAGTTTATAGGTGAAAACGAATCGGTTTATATCAATAATCTTTCAGTTATCGGCTGGGGCATTAGTTCCGTTGTTGCCATGCTTTTGGTATCGGAATTTCTGCTACCTATTTATTTTAAGCATGGCTTTCGGACGGTTCCGGATTTCTTGGCACTGCGATTTGACACCAAAACAAAAATGCTGGTTTCTATCCTCATCTTGATTGGATATATTGTCAATTTGCTGCCTCCTGTATTGTATGGTGGAGCATTGAGCCTTGCGACCATGTTTGATGTCCCGGCGTTATTGCATATTACCTATTGGCAGAGCATCTGGTTGCTGGTATGGGCTTTAGGCGTGATAGGTAGTTTATATAGTATTTTGGGAGGTCTCAAGCTGATCTCCTTATCGGATTTAAGCTTAGGCTTATGTCTGTTTTTACTTGCTGTGCTCATTCCTGTCTTTGCGCTCTGGCACCTTGGAGGTGGCGATGTCTGGTCTGGTCTAGCGCAGTTACTGCATGAAAAAAAAGAGCACCTCAATGCTGTCGGCGGAAAGCATGATGCGGTCCCATTTTCGACCTTATTTACCGGAATGCTGCTGATCAATTTCTATTACTGGGGGATGGAACCCTATATTGCACAGCAGGCCCTGAGTGCTAAGAATTTAAAGGAGGCACAAAAAGGGATGACTTTGGCTGCGGGAGGTAAGCTCCTTATGCCCTTGCTGATCAATCTGCCGGGACTTTTGGCTGTGCATCTGTTGCCGCATGTACAGCCTACGGCTTCTGTTTTTCCGAAACTTATCGTTTTAATTTTTCCCGATATCCTGATCGGTTTTTCCTTGGCCTTGGTCTTTGGCGCTGCGATGACAACATATACCGCAGGGCTGCAGAGCTGTGGCAGTTTATTTATTTTTAATATTTACAAACCCTATCTGGCTTATAAAAAGAGGCCATACAGTGAAAAGGAATTGGTACGAAAAGGGAAATTGTTCGAATTGATTATTTCAATTTCAGCGATGTTTATTGCCCCTTTTATCCTTTTTGCCCACGATGGATTTTATACCTATTTGCAGACCGTATCGGGCTTATTTAATATGCCCATTTTCACGATTATGATCTTGGGGATTTTATCCCGCCGTGTGACACCGCGCATGGCACAGATTGGATTGTTTTTATACATGTTCAGTTATTTTTTTCTGGTGTTTGTCTGGAAAACAGAGCTACACTATCTGCACCTGTTCGCGCTGTTGTTTATCGCTGTGGCACTGGTTATCTGGGGGGGAAGTAAACTGAGCCAGCCAAACTATCTATCGGAGTATCAATTTGAGTTTTCGGGCCAGGATAAAGAAGCTTATTGGAAAGGCCGCTATGGTGTGGGCGCAATTTTGATTGTCCTGATGATTGTCATATACCTTGTTTTTTCACCCTTGGGCATTGCCCAATAAAATTGTATAAACCGCTATGTTGATGCACACAAAAATAAAATACGTTCTCTTAACACTCTTGATCATTTGTTTTGGCACTTCCCAGGCACAACGCTATTACCTCTTGGATAATAAGCCCGCAACGGACTGGATGACTGAAGCATACCCCATCGGAAATGGACGAATTGGCGCCATGATCTTCGCGGGCGTAAATCAGGAACATATTCAATTTAATGAAAATAGCCTATGGACAGGTGATGAACAGGAAACAGGTGCCTATCAGGCTTTTGGTGATCTTTTTGTTCGCTTTGACTCCGACGTTAATAAATCCTTTACCGCCTATAGCCGGAAATTGAATTTGGATAAAGGGCTGCATGAAATAGCTTATCAGCAGGATGGACAGCAAATCAACCGTCGGTATTTTGCGAGTCAGCCCGATCAGGTCATGGTATTTGAGTATGCGAACAGTAAAAAAGGGAAACTCAATGCCCAGATCGCACTTCAGGATGCACATGGGCAGGCGGTGCAGGTAGAAGATGGTCATCTGTGGTTTCAGGGAACGCTCGACAATGGTATGCGGTATGCCGCACAGGTACGCGTACAGGTCGTAGGTGGTTCACTTTCCAAAACGACAGATGAAAAAGGACAGGCTGTCCTTAACGTAAAATCTGCCGATCGAATTGTTCTGCTGCTGAGTGCCGCAACAGATTACGCCAATACACGGGCGACCAAATGGAAGTCGGCCGAAGAACCGATGAAGGTCAATGAACGTTATCTGCAGCAAGCGGAAAAATATGGCGTAAATAAGCTCCTGGCACGGCACGTTGCAGATTATACAGCGCTGTTCAACCGCGTGGAGCTTGATCTCGACCATAGCCAGCTGGACGCCAAGCAAACAACAAAAGCGCTGTTGGAAGCCTATAAAAAACAGCCGATCCCGGCTCTGGAAGCTTTGGTATACCAATATGGACGTTATCTGCTGATCAGTTCCTCACGGAAAGGCGGTTTGCCTGCAAATCTGCAGGGGCTCTGGAACAACAGTAACAATCCACCATGGCGCTCAGATTACCATTCCAATATCAATGTACAGATGAACTATTGGCCTGCAGAAGTCGCTAATCTGCGTGAATCGGCCTGGCCTTACCTCGATTATATCAATAGCATGCGTGAGGTGAAAAAAATAAATACACAGAAGGAATTTCCGGGCGTAAGAGGCTGGACCGTAAAGACCGAAAATAATATCTTCGGTGGGGAGAGCTTCCTTTGGAACACGCCCGGAAGTGCCTGGTATGCTCAGGCACTTTGGGAGCATTATGCGTTTAACAGGGACGAGAAATACCTACGCGAATTTGCGTATCCGATTTTAAAAGAAATAAGTGAGTTTTGGGATGATCGTCTGGTTCGACGACCAGACGGAACTGTGGTGGCGCCAAAGGGCTGGTCGCCGGAACATGGACCCACAGAGGATGCCGTGAGCTACGACCACCAGATTATTTACGATCTCTTTAACAACTACATCCAGGCGAGTACAATTTTAAAGTTGGACGACGATTACCGTAAGCATATCACGGCACTTCGCGATGCGCTGCTCAAACCCAAAATCGGTAAATGGGGACAGCTGCAGGAGTGGGAAACGGATCGTGATGATCCACAGGACAAGCACCGCCATGTCTCGCATCTGTTTGGTCTGTACCCCGGTAAACAATTCTCTGTTTTAAAAACACCGGAACTGGCCAAAGCTGCACGAGTTACGCTGACCGCGCGTGGCGACGAATCGACAGGTTGGTCCATGGCCTGGAAGGTGGCTTTTTGGGCCCGCTTGCAGGATGGGAATCACGCCTATAAAATCCTGACTAATTTCATTAACCTCGTTGGCGGCGATGGTATTGATTACAACAATGGCGGTGGCGTTTACGCCAACTTGCTCTGCGCGCATCCACCCTTTCAGATTGATGGCAACCTGGGTTATGTGGCTGCGGTGAGTGAAATGTTGCTGCAGTCGCAGACGGATGTGCTGGAATTACTTCCTGCACTGCCTGATCGCTGGTCGGCCGGAACAGTTAAAGGGCTCAAAGCCCGTGGCAATGTACACATCGAAAAGATGGAATGGAACAACAGCAGTATTAGGCAGCTTATTCTTTCATCGCCGCAAGATCAAACGATTCAGGTGTTAAGTCCTTCCCAATTGGCAGGTCTAAGCCCACAGCAGGAAATCAATGGTAAATACCTTTATAAGATTCAATTGAAAGCAAACAAAATAGTCAAGTTCGTTAACAAATCCTAAATCTATTTATATATGCCAACCCATCATTTTAAACATGTTGTACTCGGGCTTTTGATGACCCAGGGGCTTGTCCATCTGGAGGCACAGGCGCAGTCCAAACAGATTCCTATTGAAACCAGATCGAATGCCCTAGTGCTGGAGTACGATTCCACGAAAACACTGAAAATGCTCTATTACGGTGAAAAATTGAGTGATTCTAAAGAGTACTCGACCATTGCAAGCGGTTATAAGCAATTGACAGATTATAGTGGCCTCTCCAATGCGGCGTATACCCCCTCAGGTTCGAAAAACCTATTGGAACCAGCCATCAGTGTCGTTCATGCCGATGGTAACCGCTCCCTGGACCTGCGCTATGAAAAGCATGCGGTGAAAAACCTAGATGCCAATGTCAAACAGCTTGATATCACCCTAAAAGATCCGGTATACGATATTTACGTCGTTTTACACTACAAATCGTTTTTGAATGAGGATATCATCGAGCAGTGGGCAACGATCCAGAATAAGGAAAAGAAAGCCGTCACGCTGGAAAAATTTGCTTCGGCCAATCTGACCCTGCGCTCCAACGCGTATTGGCTACGGCAGTACCATGGTGACTGGGCAAAAGAAATGCAGGTGGACGAGGCTCCGTTAACACATGGCATTAAGGTGCTGGACAGTAAGCTCGGAACACGCGCGAATTTATTTCAGCCACCTTCCTTTATGGTGTCACTGGGCAAGGCGGCATCCGAAGATGAAGGGACAGTACTGATGGCAAGCCTTGGGTATAGTGGGAATTTTAAGGTGGATTTTGAAGTGGATTACCTCAATAACCTGCGTATCATTGCCGGCATAAATAACTATGCTTCCAATGTAAAATTAGCCAGCAACCAGGAATTTACAACACCCAAATTGATCTATACCTTGTCGACAAAGGGAAAAGGCACCGCCTCCCGAAATCTGCACAATTGGGCCCGTAAATATCAACTGCTGGATGGAAATGGCGAACGCCTGACTTTACTCAACAATTGGGAGGCGACCTACTTTGATTTTAATGAACAAAAATTAAAAGGTTTGCTCCAGGATACCAAAAAACTAGGCGTAGATCTATTTTTATTGGATGACGGCTGGTTTGGAAATAAATATCCGCGTAACAGCGATCATTCCAGTCTAGGAGATTGGCAACCGAACCGGACAAAACTACCCAATGGTATCGCGACACTTGTGGAAGAAGCGACCAAACAGGGCGTTAAATTTGGAATCTGGGTAGAACCCGAAATGGTTAGCCCCAAATCCGAACTCTACGAGCAACATCCGGATTGGGTCGTCAAACAGCCACAGCGCGAAGAACATTACTTCCGTAATCAGTTGATCCTGGATCTGACAAATCCCAAGGTGCAGGATTTTGTTTTCCAGATTCTGGACGATCTGTTTACTAAAAATCCGGCATTGGCCTATATCAAATGGGACTGTAATGCGGTCATTTACAATGCGCATTCCGCATTTCTAAAAGACCAGGGTGCTTTCTATGTTTCTTATGTGGAAGGCCTTTATAAAGTGCTGGAGCGCATTCGTTTGAAGTATCCGAAAGTGCCGATGATGTTATGTTCGGGCGGTGGTGGTCGTGTGGACTATGCGGCACTTCGGTACTTTACCGAATTTTGGCCTTCGGACAATACAGACCCTTTGGAACGTATTTTTATGCAGTACGAGTATTCGTACTTTTTCCCGGCAATCAGCACCTCAAACCATGTGACAGACTGGGGAAAACAGTCCCTCAAATTCCGTACGGATGTAGCGATGATGGGCAAACTGGGTTTTGATATTGTGGTGAGCCACCTGAAAGAACAGGATCTGCTATTCTGCCAGCAGGCGGTAAAGAATTACGACGCGCTAAAAGGAACAATCTGGCATGGCGAGCAGTATCGTTTGGCCGATCCACGTGAAGGTGACTTTGCCGCCCTCAGCTATGTAAATAGCCAAAAAACCGAGGCTGTCATCTTCAACTACCTGGTCAATAATCGCTATGGTATCGGAACAACCGATCCTGTTCGTTTAAAAGGACTGGATGCCCAAAAGCAATACCGGGTGGAGGAGATCAACCTGTATCCGGGAACCAAGTCGAGCTTAGGTCAGGGACAAACTTATTCGGGCGACTACCTGATGAAAGTTGGCGTAAATCCAGACCTGAATAGCAACCGTACCAGTGTTTTACTAAAAATATCGGCACTTTAAAAGAATAACTGTGGCATATCCGAAGCTCCGACTCCAACAGTCGGGACTTTGGATGCGCCAAATGTATAAACCCAATTGAGCAACAAACTCAAAAATCATGATAAAACCTAAACAGTATAAACGGACTTTGTTGGCCCTGCTACTCAGCGTTGCCAGTGGATTTTCTGCCCTACAGGCCAAAGTACAGTTGCCGGCTTTTATTGGCGACAATATGGTGCTGCAGCAGAAAGAAAAGGTCAAGATCTGGGGAACCAGTACCGCAGTCGGCAAGGAACTTAGCGTAAACACCAGCTGGAACAACAAGAGCTATCAGGTTGAGGTCGATCAGCAAGGAGCCTGGCAAGTCTATCTGGAGACACCGAAATACGGTGGACCCTACCAAATTACCATCAACGATGGTGATCAATTGATCCTAAAAAATATTCTGATCGGTGAAGTCTGGTTTTGTTCAGGACAGTCAAATATGGAAATGCCCCTGGCGGGCTGGGGTAAGATCAATAACTTTGAGCAGGAAATCAAAGCAGCCAACTTTCCCAATATTCGTATTTTGCAGATCCCAAAAGCAACGGCCAATCAACCTACCACAGCAGTGAAGGTCGAGTCGGGTGGATGGAATCCGGTGACGCCACAAAGTATTCCGGAGTTTTCGGCGACGGCCTATTTTTTTGCACGCGAGATCTACGAGAAAACAGGCATTCCCATTGGCCTGATCCATTCTTCCTGGGGCGGAACAATCATTGAAGCCTGGATGAGCCGAGAGGCACTTACACCTTTTTCAACCTATACGGCGGCCATTGAAAAAATCCAACGTCCGGATGCACAGGAAATCTATGCGAAAGATCTGGCCGAATGGAATCGCGTCGCCGAACAGCAGGATCAGGTGAAGACAGCAACGCAGGGCGAGTGGTTTGCGCCACAATTGGATAAAAGCAGCTGGTCTACGATTACTATTCCGAGCTTTTTTGACAAGAACCTATTTCCGGGAATGGATGGTGTCGTTTATTTTGGCAAAGACGTTAAACTACCGGCACATTGGCAAGGTAAACCCCTCAAGTTGATTTTGGGAGCGATTGATGACAACGATATCACTTATGTCAATGGTACAAAAGTGGGCGAAACTGTCGGTTACGACCAGATTCGGAAGTATACTGTTCCTGCAACGGCCAACAACGGCAGCCTATTGCATATCGCCGTTCGCGTATTTGATGGAGCCGGCGATGGTGGAATATATGGCGGTACAGAACAGCCGCGACTGGAAGGACCAAATGGTGAACAGCTATCTCTGGTTGGAGACTGGAAATGCAAAGTAGGTTATGATCTGGCTAAGCTGCCCGCAAAACCTAATGCGATGGAGGGTCCCAACAGACCTACTGTGCTTTACAATGCCATGGTTAAGCCTTTTGTGGATTTTAAAATAAAAGGCGCCATTTGGTACCAGGGTGAAAGTAACGCGGATTCAAAAGACGCTCCTTATCAGCAACTGCTGCCCGCATTGATTCAGGACTGGCGCCAGCAGTGGAACAATGAAAAGATGCCTTTTTATTTTGTTCAACTGGCCAACTTTAAGGCGAAAAGTGTAACACCGCAGCCTTCTTCCTGGGCGAGATTACGGGAAGCGCAACGACAAACACTCAAATTGCCTTATACAGGTATGGCTGTTATAACGGATATCGGCGATGCACAGGATATTCATCCGAAAAATAAGCAGGATGTCGGTAGAAGACTTGGCTGGATCGCAACAGCGCAGCTCTATGGCAAGAAGATCCCTTATTCGGGTCCTGTCCTTCAGCACTGGACGACAAAAGCTGCAGAAATGGAACTTAGTTTTAACCCCAT
Organism: Sphingobacterium sp. 18053; assembly: GCF_902706145.1. Lineage (NCBI taxonomy): Bacteria > Pseudomonadati > Bacteroidota > Sphingobacteriia > Sphingobacteriales > Sphingobacteriaceae > Sphingobacterium > Sphingobacterium sp. 18053. The sequence goes on along the minus strand of NZ_CACSJW010000011.1, from coordinate 116,070 downwards.
GGGCAAAAAACTGGTGCTGAAAGGAACGGATAACCGCAACGGTAGTTTCACAATTGCTGGTGCCGATCAGGTTTTTTATCCTGCTGAAGTCAAACAGGTCGGAAACAAGCTGATCGTATCTGCCAAAGAAGTACCATCGCCCGTCGCAGTGCGCTACGGCTGGGCCGATAACCCGGACCTGACTTTATACAACGAAGCCGGGATACCCGGATCTCCCTTCCGAACTGATGACTAGACAAAAAACTAAAACCACATGAATAGATCATCAAAAATAAATCTTCGGAAAGGTCAGTTACTTTGCACGCTTGTGGTTTTCTTTTTTTCGGGCAACTTATTTGGGCAAGTGCAGGGCGGCAAACTTTGGTATCGGCAGCCGGCAAAACAATGGGAGGAGACCTTACCCCTGGGTAATGGAAAAATTGGTATGATGCCCGACGGTGGATTGAAGAATGACCATATTGTACTCAATGATATCACACTATGGTCGGGAAGTCCTCAGGATGCCAATAATTATGAGGCCAGCAGGTATTTGGATAGTATTCGAAATCTGATCAAAAGTGGGAAAAACGACCTTGCTCAGCGTCTGATAGACCAGCATTTTATCTGCAAAGGCCCCGGATCGGGCGGCAAGCAATGGGGCTGTTACCAAGTGCTCGGCAATCTGATGCTTGCTTTTGACGGACAAACGGATCTCAATGCAGTGCAGAACTATCGCCGGGAATTGGATCTCGATAAAGCGATGGCAAAAACAAGCTATGAGCTCAAAGGCGTCAGGTATAGCCGCGAATATTGGACAAGCTTTGCTGATGACCTGGGCGTTATTCGTTTACAGAGTAGCAAAAAAGGACAGATTAGCCTGGAAATCAAGATTGACCGTCCCGAAAGGGCTACTGCCAAGACCGAGGATGGCGAGCTTGTTTTGGTAGGACAATTGGACAATGGTGTGGACGGTAAAGGAATGCAGTTTAAAACACGTGTCCGCGCGCAGATAAAAGGAGGGAAACAGCTGGTAAAAGGAGAATCTATTGTTATTCAACAGGCTGACGAAGTGCTGATTTACGTGGCAACAGATACTGATTTTAAAGGTAAGGATTTTGAGAGTACCACAGCTGAAACGCTAGCAAAGGCTTTGAAAAAAACCTATAGCCAGCAGTATGCCGAACATTTACGAAACTACTTGGCAAAGTTCAACCGTTTGTCGCTCCAGTTAGGACAGTCGAAAGATGACTTACCGACCGATCAGCGTCTGGTGGCCTTTGGTAAAGAACCGGATCAGGATCCAGGATTAGCAGCTCTATTCTATCAGTATGGTCGCTACCTTAGTATCAGCAGTACGCGCTTAGGCTTGCTACCACCAAACTTACAGGGCTTATGGGCAAATCAGATTCAGACGCCCTGGAATGGGGACTACCACCTGGATATCAATGTGCAGATGAACCATTGGCACCTCGGGGCGGCCAATCTGGGCGAACTCAATGAACCCTTGGTGGGGCTTGTGGAAGGCCTTATGGCTCCGGGGGCAAAAACCGCGAAAGCGTATTATAACGCACCGGGCTGGGTAGCCCATGTGATCACCAATGTATGGGGCTATACCGAACCCGGAGAGTCTGCTTCCTGGGGCATTGCCAATGCGGGCTCGGGCTGGCTCTGCAATAACCTTTGGGAACATTACCTCTATACCGAAGATATCGACTATCTACGGCGGATATACCCGATTCTCTATGGGGCAGCACAGTTTTACTCCAGTGCCCTGAACGAACATCCAACCAAGGGCTGGCTGTTGACTTCGCCCTCTGTATCTCCCGAAAATTCCTTCAAGCTCCCCAATGGGCAGCAGGCAAATGTCACGATGGGGCCAACGATAGATAATCAAATCGTACGCGAATTATTTGAAAATATCATCCATGCAGCGGGATTATTGGGCAAACAATCGGATCCTTTTTTAACGCAGGTTGCGGCGCAACTGAAACGTTTAGCACCAGCTGTGCAGCTAGGCAAAGATGGCCGCATCATGGAATGGATTGAAGATTATGAAGAGGTGGATCCGCAGCATCGGCATATCTCGCATCTGTACGGTTTGTATCCAGGCTATCTGATTCGTTATGACGAACATCCAGACTGGCAGCTTGCCGCTAAAAAAAGCTTAGATGTGCGGGGGGATGATGGACCGAGTTGGGCCATTGCCCATAAACTACTCTTTTGGACCAGATTGCATGAAGGCGAACGGGCTTATAAATTATTTCGGCAACTCATGACCCCACGTGTCGATACACATATCAATTATGGCGCCGGTGGTGGTGTTTACGCCAATTTGCTAACAGCAGGCCCCCCATTTCAGATCGATGGTAATTTTGGTGGAGCAGCTGGCATTGCTGAGATGCTGGTGCAGTCCCATCAGGATACGGTTTATCTTCTACCGGCAGTTCCTCAGGCCTGGAAAAAAGAAGGCCGGGTCACGGGCATGCGCATCAAGGGAAATCACACGCTAGATATGGAATGGAAAGATGGTAAGATACTGAACTATCAGATTTATTCAGCCAAACCGCAACAACTTAACGTATGTATAGATCATAACTGGATCGCCTATCGTACAAAAGAAAAATAACAAAACATAGCGTCCTCAACCGAATTGGATCATGCAATTTTTTGCATGATAGGGGATGTTTTGTGTCAAAAATTTCAAGATAAAAGCACCTTATAAACAAAAAAAGTAAATATGAAAACAGAAAAGACAAGACAATGGCCTTTGATCAAGGGCCTGTCCTTCGGTCCTGAGGCCAGTATAATGGCACTCTGTCTTTCGATAGCTGTACCCTACACGGGCTCAGCAGCATCACTAAGGACGACAGACCGTCGTTTTGCCCCAACAGAAAAAGGCCCTTCCGCCGTCCTTGATAGGATAAGTCAACAGCGTACAATAAAAGGAAAAGTGCTGGACAATACAGGGCGCCCGCTACCCGGTGTGACAGTACGGGTCAAAAATGCAACGCAGGAAACGCAAACGGATCAGCAGGGACAATTCGAGCTCAGCCTGACGGGTGGAACTGTCGTACTGACGTTCTCTTCAGTGGGATTTGAAACCCGGGAAATGGCTGTTGCTGCCAATGAGGGAACCGTGAATGTGCAGCTGAACGACGCTTCGTCGAGTTTGGAAGAGGTCGTTGTGGTCGGCTACGGTACACAAAAGAAAGTAAACCTAACCGGTGCCGTGGCTACAGTGAGTGGCAAAGATATGATCAAACGACCCGTTGTCAATACAGCTTCCATGCTGCAGGGGGCAATCCCGGGTGTACAAATCAATCAGGGCTCGGGAGAACCAGGCAATGAAGGTGTATCCATCCGTATTCGTGGTAAGGGCACCTTTAGTGGCGCCGGATCAGATCCCCTGGTGCTCATCGATGGTGTGCAGGGAAAATTCTCCGACGTTAATCCCAATGATATCGAAAATGTCAGCGTGCTGAAAGATGCAGCCTCCGCAGCAATCTACGGTTCGCGTGCAGCCAATGGCGTTATTCTGATTACGACAAAACAAGGGAAATCGGGAAAAACAACCGTTCAGTATGACGGAAATGTGGGTATCTATAAGTCCACGAAAATGTTTGATCTGATCACCAATTCGGCGCAGTATATGGAATTATACAACGAAGCGCGTAAGAATTCCAATCTCAACGATGGCCTATATCCCGCCGAAGTGATTGCTGCCTATCGCAACAGCAACGATCCTGTAAAATATCCAAATACGGACTGGCTGGGGCTTATTTTCCAAACGAAACCCACTTATACCCATAATCTCGGTATCCAAGGCGGAAATGAGAAGACAACCTTTAATGTTGGTTTGGGCTACGTCAATCAGGATGGAATGATCAAAGGTTTTAACTACGACCGTTATTCCGCCCGCCTCAACCTGACAACCAAAATCTCGGAAGGTATTAAATTCGGAACAAATATCTTGCTCAAAACAGGACATACCGAATCTATTCCAGGCGGATCCAAAGACCTGTTCCTGTCGGCCATGTCGCAGGCACCAACCTATGGCCCATTTTTGCCGGATGGTAGCGGACGGTACACGTACAAAGCTTACGACTGGGAGTACAACAATAAAAATCCTATGGCCGTATTGGATCGGAAATTCACGTACAATACCGATGACTATGCAGCCAATTTACAGGCTTGGATGGAGGTACAGCTGTTTAAAGGTCTTTCCTGGTATACCAAAGGTGCCTATAATTTCAATATGGACAAGTACAAGGATTATAAATCAACGTTGGATGAATATTACTACCATACGGGCACGCTCGGAACAACACTGGATCTTGGAAAGGGCCTTACGGATCAGGATCAGCAAACGATATACACCAATTTATTTACTTACCTCAACTATGATCGCGCGTTTGGGGCACACCATCTCAAAGCTCAGGCCGGATATAGCATTGAAAAAAGTAAGTATACCTACCTCCAGGGCTTCAGACAGAATTTTGTCGACGATACACTAACAGAATTAAATGCGGGGGGATCGGATATTCAACGGGCAAACGGAACCGCCAACCAATGGGCGCTGATCTCTTATTTCGGCCGATTGAACTATGATTATCAAGGGAAATACCTCTTGGAAGCCAATATGCGCTACGATGGTAGTTCCAAGTTTTACGGTAAAAACCGTTGGGCAGCGTTTCCTTCTTTCTCTGCAGGCTGGCGTGTATCGGAAGAATCTTTTGTTAAGGAATTCGCTTCCGGTTGGCTGGATAATTTGAAGGTCCGTGGATCCTGGGGCCAACTCGGAAATCAGAATACCGGCAACTATCCGTATCAACCCGTATTGGGACTTACCGGAAATTATTCTTTTGATAATAGTACGCTAAATTCAGGTGTCGCTCAACAAGGGTTAAACAACCCGATTATTAAATGGGAAACAACAACGATGACCGATGTGGGATTGGACCTGAGTCTGTTTAAAAATTTAGATATCACTTTTGACTGGTATAAAAAGAGGACGACCGATATTCTAAGACAGTCACAGATTACTGCAATCGTTGGTTTGGGGGCACCTTACGTAAATGATGGAATTGTCGAGAATAAAGGTGTTGAGTTGGGAATTACTTATCGTAATCAGATTACTACGGGAGCATTGGAAGGTTTACGCTATCAGCTCGGTGCAAACCTCGATCGTTTCAAAAACAAGCTGGTCAAATTTGGCGAGCCTGAAATCGGCGGCTATACGATCAAAAAAAATGGCTATGCGATGGACAGCTTTTATACCTACGAAGTCATCGGCATATTTCAATCCGATGCCGAAGTAGCGGGGTCGCCTAAGCAGTTTAATGATAATACACTGGCAGGAGATCTTAAGTATCGGGATGTCAATGGGGACGGAAAAATCGATGCGAACGACAGAACAATTATTTCCGGTGTAGATCCAAAACTGAACTATAGTTTTAATCTAAGTGCAAGTTTTAAGGGCTTTGACTTTTCGGCTCTATTACAAGGGGTATATGGCGTCAAATCCTATGTTTCGGGCTGGGGTGTAACCCCATTTGTGCAAGGCAGTCCGCCGACAAAAGACTGGTTAGACCGTTGGACACCTGAAAACCCTTCGACAACGATGCCCCGTATTTATTGGGGTTGGAGTGCTCCGGAGAAATTCAGCCGTGCTTCCAGCTATTTTATACAGGATGCTTCATACTTCAGGTTGAAAAATCTTGTGTTCGGATACACTTTACCTGAAGGGCTGTTGAAAAAATATAAAATTGACCGCCTAAGGGTTTATTTTTCGGGTGATAACCTCCTTACTGCGACCAAATTTAAGGGCTTGGACCCTGAACGCTATGGAAATGGTGATCTGGTACAGTATCCACAAAACAAGATTTATTCATTTGGTGTACAAGTTAACTTTTAAGTGCTATGAAAAAGAAATTTATAACAGCGTTGATGCTATCCGGACTATTTTTGGGTTCCTGTAACAGTGCCTTGGACCTTAATCCTTTGGATCAGATCGCTTCGGACAACTATTTTAGCAAAAAATCGGATTTTGATAATGCATTGGCCGGTGTATACGCGTCATTGCAGAGTGAGGCTTTCTCCTATGGGATGCCTTTCCGGGACTGTCTGACCGACAATGGCTACAATCAGTTCAACTCAGGTAGCGTCAATGAAATCGTAGGTGGGAATTTAAATCCGACCACAGGGGGGTATGAAACCGGAATTTATAACGATGCTTATGTGGGAATAGGACGTGCCAATCGCCTGATCGAGAAGCTTCAGGGCTATAACGGCTCCGATATGAACGATGGGGAGAAGAAGAACATGGAAGCCGAAGCCCGCTTTATCCGTGCTTTTGTTTACTTCCAATTGTACAGTATTTATGGTGAGGTGCCGCTTGTGCTTACTTCCCTCAGTCTGGAGAATCAGCGTCAGCCAAAGGAAACTGCAGAGAATATTCTAAAACAGATTCGGGCCGATCTGGATTTTGGGATCGCCAACTTAGCGGCTAAACCTTATTTCAATAATGGGGGGCATGCGACCGCAAGTTCAGCAAAAGCCTTGAAAGCACGGGTTTTACTGTTTGCGGCTTATGGCGACAAAGGGGTGCCCGATTTAGCAATTTTGAAAGAGGTAAAAGACTTATGCACCGATGTCATGAAAGAGTATACTCTGAGTACAGCTTTTGAAAATGTCTTTCGCGATGCAACACAGAAGAACAATACCGAGATTATCTTTTCGGTCAATTTTCTGGCACCGAATAATACAGCCCCCTGGGACATGTATTTAGGCGATTGGATCGCTGCTTCACCTTTACAAAACCTGGTGGATACCTATGAATGCAAAGATGGTCTGCCTTATGGTGAATCACCCTTGACTGACCGAGCTAATCCCTTCAAAGATAGGGATCCGCGCTTGAGCAAAACAATTTTCGTGGATCATCCCGACTTTGGCGGCGGTAAGATCCATACACCGTCCAATCCGCGGCCTACAGGTTATGGGGTGTTGAAATTTTTGGATCCGGCCAACTTACCTTTTGGCTTTTCAACATTGAGCCAACAGGATGCGGTTGTACTGCGGTTTGGGGAGGTGTTATTGATGTATGCCGAAGCACAAAATGAAATTGCCGGACCAGATCCATCGGTTTACGATGCCATGAATACTCTGAGGAGCCGCGTTCAGATGCCCGGGTTTCCTGCCGGTTATACCAAGGAAAAAATGCGCAACCGTATCCGCCACGAAAGAAGGGTTGAACTTGCTTTCGAAGGACTACGGCATTACGACCTGATTCGTTGGCATATCGCAGGCGAAGTACTCAATGCGGTCAAAGACAGTAAAGTGCCCTATCATTTTGAAGACAAATTTTACCGCTGGCCATTACCACAAACAGAAATTGAGAAAAGCGCAGGTGTGTTAATTCAGAATCCAAACTATAAATAATAAGATTATTGCCTTCTTTTAAATCGGCAATTTCCTAAACCAACCACAGCAGCGCGCACGAAGTCCTTTCGATGCGCGCTTTTTTTTGTCGATAACGATTACTGTAAAGGAATCAGGACATTCTGTTCCAAGCGTACAGGGACATGCTTCACCGAGGTAAAACCGTCTTCCTTGGAAATGATGTTGGAAAGATCCAGTCCTCTTTTGGAGAACGTACTGATCAAAGCTGTTCTAAAGGTTGCCTTGGCTGAACCCCAGCCTTGTCCTAAGATGGTGTCATTGTTGAGCTGTATCAGTTCATCTGTTGAGTAATAACTGAATTTTTCCAGTAAGTGTTGGTAAAGATTTGTTGTAGTAGCCATACAATTTAAAAATTTAAAGGATTAAACCATAAACTGTATCCAGATCTTGTTGGGAAAATAATCGTTCTGCGACGTTTATTTTGGTCGAAACCCGTATTAATTTACCACCGCGGTGCCTGCACTCGGTTGGTATTGCATCATGCAATTCTGAATACTCTACAAATATAGTAGATTATTTTTTATAATTAAAAATATTTTTGTTTTTAAGGGTAAATGAACGTTAGCAACAGGAATAGGGAGGTCAAAAGCGAGGCGCGTTGTTGGCTGTGATTTGGTTATGAAGCGGATAGCTGGGCGAAAAATTTATCATGTTACTGTAATCTCATCGAAAATACTTTTAAAAATAGAGATAAGACAATACTTTTGCGCCATGAATAGAATTGCGGAAATTAACGAATACATTGCTGCCGAACGCGAGGTATTATTGCAACACCCTTTGTATCGTAAGATCAAAACGATCAAGAATCTACGTTCTTTTACAGAAGGGCATGTGTACGCTGTATGGGATTTTATGTCTTTACTAAAAGCTTTACAGATTAAATTGACCTGTACGACTTTACCTTGGTTTGCGAGTGAGCATCCATCAACACGCTATCTAATCAACGAAATTGTATTGGCTGAGGAGTCGGATGAATATATTGATGGCCGCCGTTTGAGCCATTTTGAGATGTATCTGGACGCCATGGATGCCATGGGTGCCGACCTTCATCTGGTCAACAAATTTATTGCTCACGCCAAAAAATCGAGTAACATATTCGATGTCATTGCAACGACCACATTGGACAAGCGGATCAAAGACTTTTTGAATTTTACATTCGAAGTGATTGCTGAGGGCGAGGTGCATAAAATTGCTGCTGCATTTACATTTGGACGCGAAGATCTTATCCCGGGAATGTTTACCTCTATTTTGGAAGAAATTAAAACAAATTTCCCTACAGCCAATCTGGATAGCTTTATCTATTATTTTCAACGTCATATTGACCTTGATGGCGATGAGCACGGGCCTTTGGCGATGCAGATGATCACAGATCTCGGGAAGGACGATGAGGTTAAATGGACAGAAATGAAAGAGATCAGTAAAATTGCGCTACAAAAAAGAATACAGTTGTGGAATGCAATAGAAGATTCCTTATACGGATAATCTATTATTATACCGTCGAGAAAGGCCTTTCAAATCATGATTTGAAAGGTCTTTTTTATGTGCTGTAAAAAAGGATATTGTAAGGGCTTCTTGGCAGATATTGGTCTTTTTGTTTGAATTGATGAAAAAATGTCTTTTTTCCATAACATATTGGCGTTTGTGAAGAAATCCAAGTTCCAATAAGTGTCTAAGTTTGCTACGCAAAAAAATTACATAGCACACGTGAACTTTTTTCCTCCCTATTGGGCAAAAGGAATACTAACCATGGGATTGTTAGTATTCGCTATTTCGGACACCTTCGCCCTCGATTCTTTGCACATGTCCCTGAAAGACATGATCGACAAAGCGCTACAGAACAGTAAATACATCGAGCAGTCCTATTTGCAGCTCAAAGAAACTGAGGTGGCAGTACAGCAGCAACGCATGGAGTTGCTGCCCAAAATTTCCGCCAGAGCTTCTGCTAGTTATGCGAGTAATATGCCTGTGTATGACCAGGGGCTTTTAAATAAACCTTCCCAGCATGATATCATTCATTACTTGTACGATAGCGGCCTGGATTTTTATCTGAACCTCTACAATGGGCATCGGGACCTGATGAAAATTGAGTCCAAAAAATTGGAAAATGAGCTGGCCAGAATCGATTGGAAGAATGCCGCAGCGCAGACGAAATTGGAGGTTTGCAATCTTTTTTTGGATTTGGAACTGTCGTATAGTAACCGATCTTTAATTGAGCAGGATATTGCTGATCAACGGGTACAGCTCAAAGAGATTGAGCATCTGTATAAGGCGGGCGTGGTATTACACAGTGACGTCTTGCGTATTTCGTTAGAGCTTTCGAAGCGGGAACTGTTGCTCGTGCAGATCGGTCATGATATTCAGGCTGCAAATCAGAAGCTGCAGCTTATTGGCGGTATTACAGCGGAGATTGTGCCCCTGCCCGAGCAGTTTCAAGTGGAAAGCCCCAGCTATGAAGCGCTTGTTGCCGAAGCGCGAAGCCATGCTTTTTCCCTCCTAAAATCCGAACAGGAAGTGGTTTTGAAGAAGTTGTCGGTCAAACAGGCGCGATCAAATTATCTTCCTGAGTTGGGGTTGACCAGTACATTCACCTTTGCCAATCCACAGGTCTTCTTGTATCCCTATAATCCCAGCTGGTATAATCTGAGTATCACAGGACTCAAATTAAACATACCGATCTCGGCTATCTATCTCAATAAAAACGTGGTGCGCGGAGCACAGATCGCATTGGATCGACAAGAGGTAAAACACCGTCATGAAGAGGAGATTCTGGAAAATCAGCTGTTACAGGCCCTGTTGGATTATCAATTGGCTATTAAGCAGCAGGACGTCTGTCAAAACAATAAGGCGTTGGCGCAGGAAAATGCACGGATTATAAAAAACAGGTATTTTAAATCATCGGCTTTGATTACAGATCTCTTGGATGCTGATATGCAATACCTAAAAACACTTTTTGATCTTGAAACCGCACATATTGCGATACAGAAACACTATTATTTTATCGAATTTTTGAAGGGTACTATCTAATGAAACCTAAATCACGAAGAACAGTTGTGGAGGCACAACTCACTCGAATTACCAACTGGTTGGCTGGAATTGTCTTGTTGGCCTTGTTGTTATGGGGCGCTCAAGCATTATGGATGCGACTGCGGTATACCTACACAAATGATGCACAGGTAACGCAGTATATCAATCCCATTGTTTCTCGGGTAGGAGGATATGTGGTTTCTGTGCATTATCACGATCATCAATTGGTTAAACGGGGTGATACCTTGTTGCTTATAGATAATAAGGAATATAAATATGAGGCTGATCAGGTAGCGGCATCCGTCAATAAGGAAGCTGCAGAGATCAATGTTCTTCATAGTCAAAAGGAAATTCTTCAGGCGGAACATGAATCTTTACGCACTTCAATTGCTGCCGGGGAGGCTCGGGTAACCAAGCAACAGTTGGAATATGATCGATATAATTATTTGTTTCAGGAAAAGTCTGCAACGGCACAGCAACTGGAGGATGTAAAAGCGACGTTGGATGTGTATAAGAGTGAGCTGGCTTCGTTAAAGCATAAATTACAGGCTTCACAGGAACGTGTGCATGATGTGGATATGAAAAAAGGTGTGGTCGATGCCGAACGTGTTCGTTTGACGGCAGCTGTCGGCCGCAAACGGCTTGATGTCGGCTATACCGTTATTCGCGCACCTTACGATGGGCAGATTGGCAAACGCACGATTGAAAAAGGTCAAATGATAAGTGCTGGCGAAGTTTTAGGCTTTATCGTCAATAGAGAAACCCCAACCTGGGTAACCGCTAATTTTAAGGAAACGCAACTCCGTTATTTGCATCTTGGCAATAGGGTTGAGGTGGTTGCTGATGCGTATCCGGATCAAAAATTTTATGGAAAAATTATTTCCATCTCCCCGGCTACAGGATCTGCATTCTCCCTTTTGCCGCCAGATAATGCAACGGGCAACTTTGTGAAGATTGTACAACGCGTACCTGTGCGCATCGAGCTGGATAAGCAAAGGGGAGCCCAACAGCTTCTTTCGGGAATGAATGTGAATGTGTCGGTATCAAAAAAGCAGAAATAGTGAAAGGAATTTTTAAAGAATGGGTGCCGGAGTGGTTGATCAAGCTTATCCTGTTTAGCAGCTTGATGCCGAGTATGGTCTTATTTTTCCTGCCAGGTGCAAATACAAATGTCACCGCTGGATTTTACGGTGCCCAACCCAGTGATGTCCAGTTCCTGATCATTTTGTTTTACGCTGGTTTTGTTGGATTCTACGTTTTAGAACGACGCTTTTTTTTATACTTTCCCATCAAGCAGTACTACATTATTTTTAATCTTCTACAGCTATTGAATTGCTTTTTGATGTACAGCATCACCGATATCAGCTGGGTATATGGCCTGCGCTTTTTCCAAGGGATGTTGTTTGCTTCTGCCGTAAACTTATCGATCTCCATGATATTCTCACGGTTGAAAAGCGATCGGGCTAAGGAAGTAAGTTATGCTGTCTTTTTTTGCATGTTACTCTGCAGCTCCCCATTTAATACTTTCGTCACGGCTGAATTTATCGATTCATTCAATTTTGATCAGCTCTATCTATACGCTGCCTTATCATTTGTACCGGGTTTATTGTTGATTATGCTGTCGATGCGCTCTATACGGCATATACGGCCTTACCCTTTGTTTTCATTAGACTGGGCAAGCTGCATTTTCTATAGTCTTGTGATTGTCAGTTTTGGCTATTTAATGGTGTATGGACAAGAAGTTTATTGGTTTAACGATCAGCATATGCTGATCATATTCGGGGTAGGTCTAGCGTTGCTTATTCTTTTTATTGTTCGGCAAATGGTGCTCAGGCGTGTGTATGTTCATTTGGCGATTTTTAAAAACAGGAACTTTCTCTTGGGCTTATTGATTTTGTACATGATGTATATCGAGCGCTTCTCCTTGACCATCTCAAATCAATATCTCGTACAGGTTATTCAACTTGATCCTATTCATTTGTCCTATATCCAGTGGTTTAATATTGCTGGTATTGTCGCTGGTGTTCTAGGTTCATTGTATTGGATGCTTGGGCAACGCCCCGTAAAATGGATCTGGATTTCGGGCTATTGTTGCTTGCTGCTGTTTCACCAATGGATGTTTTTCTCCTTTGAGGGGCAGGGTAATGATGCGCATTTTTGGATACCCTTAGTTTTACATGGACTCGGAGTAGGGCTTATTATGGTACCCACCATCTTATTTTGCATTACCAGTGTCAGCCCTCAATTGGGGGCTTCTGCGGCTGCGGTCTGTCTTGCTATCCGATACCTGGGCTACACGAGCAGTATCGGTTTACAGAATTTTTTCAAGTTGTTTGAATATGCCCAGCACCAGCAGGTTTTTAGGGACCAAACGGAAGTGGGCAATCCCTTATTTCGGGAGTACCTGCAGCAGGAATCTGTCAGCATCTTGCAGCATGGACTGCAGTATAAGGAACATACAGCTGCCTTAAAGCTCGTTGCTGAGCGGGTCAAGATCCAATCCTTTGTGCGCTATGCCATGGATTATTATGAGATCATGTCCATGATCAGTATCAGCATACTTTTGCTGATACTGATCTCGCCTTCCTTGAAAAGCATATATAAGAAACTAGGAAAAAACAGAATTTCTCCAGCTTAGATCTCCTGAATATCCCATATCCCGGCTGTACGTTGGAGTTCGACCAAGGCGATCGCATAATTGTAACGGGCTTCATAATAGCTAAGCTGTGTTTCATTGTAGGTCCGTTGGGCATTTAAAACTTCCAGTAGGGATGTTTCGCCTCTTTTATAGCTGTAAACCTTTCCTTCCAAAATTGCTTTTGCTTCCGATAGCATAGCACGATCAAATAGCTGTACCTGTTTTTGAGCGGCCTGGTAGGAGAGGAACGCTTGCGTAACTTCGATCTGAATGCGTAGAAGCACGTCCTGATAGGTAATCTCATCCTGATCGATCTTAAATTTTGTGGCTTTAAGATCGCCTATTTTAAAATTCGAGAACTTTAGCGGAATTGAAATACCTGCATTTATAGCCGTAAACTGAGGCGTTGGGGCAGTTTCATTTCGTGCTTCTCCATTATGAGTGACGCCAAATGAAAGTCCGAGGTCTACTACCCGGTTGGCCTGAGCCAATTGGAGCAGACGCTGTGAAAGCTGTTTGTTTTGCAGGGCGACTTTTAGATCGCTGCGGTCATTTTGGGCTACTCGGACCAGTTCATCTAAGCGGTATGCCCGGTCCAAATGATCGAAAGCATCTGGGGGTACTGCCGTTGTCGTAAGGGAGTTGTCTGCCATAAATAAGGAAAGGTTTACAAGGGCGGATTTCCAGGTTGCTTCTGTTGCCAGCAACGTATTGTGCATATTGGCGGCCTCCAATTTAGATTGGCGGAAATCTATTTCAGGGATGCTCCCCAATTTATAACGGATACTATCCGATGTGGCCAATTGCCTAAGTTGCTGATAGGAATTTTGGTTTATTTTCACCAATAATGCCTGCTGTTTTGCTGTTAAAAATGCGAGTGTAGCGTCGGCACGTAAATTTCGGAAATAGTCTGCTAGCAATAAACGGGTTACCTCGGCTTCATCTTTGGCCAGGTTTATCCGGGCTTTTCGCTTAGCCCCCAATTCCAGTGTCCATGCAATTCCCGCATTATAGCCCCGCCCCAGTTGTTTTGTACGTTCACTATTATCAAAAATGCCCATGCTAAATTCAGGGTCAGGAAACACCCTGGCGCTAATGATATTGGCTTCAGCAATGCTGAGGTTGAATTTTTCGGCGGCGTAGCCCAAATTATTTTTAGCGACTGTATGTATAAATTTTGAATAATCGAGTTGCTGACCTGTCGCTTCTGACACGCTGCTATTCCTATCCTGAGCGATTGCTGTATGGTATAGCGCGAGTATAAAAAGAAAAAAGGTAAAGCTTTTCTTTGTTAAAATCTGTTGTTTGTTCATGATAATCTACTTCTTCTGAATGTTCTGTTTTAGTGATTCTTTTATTAAAGCACCAGGGCGCTCCTTGACACATGAAATAAGTCGCCCGGGCTATTCGTAAGCGCCTTCCGTTTGGATCCCCTGCTTCCTGGATTGAGCAAACCCTCAGCGGATGTGATTGCTGTGTAGGTTTTGCTGAAGGCTTTTCAATGTTCAGGTTGAATCCACTCAATGTTCAGGTTGAATCCATTCGAAACAGCAGAAAGCAAGTTGTTTCGAATGGATGAATTTGTATTTATTCTACGGGGTCTTTTTGTTTGGTGCTGTTACGTTCTAAAAGATAATAGAGTGGGGGGAGCACAAATAATGTCAGGATAGTCGAAAATAGTAGGCCATAAACGATTACCGTTGCCAAAGGGCGTTGCACATCCGATCCAATCCCTGTTGCTAGTGAAGCCGGAAGCAAACCAAGAATAGCTACCGTAGCGGTCATCAAAACGGGGCGAAAACGACTAAAGGCTCCCTGTGTTACCGCTTTATGTAGCGGCAGCCCATTTTTACGTAGTACATTCATCTGTGAAAGCATCAAGACACCGTTTTGTATGGCAACACCAAATAAGGCAATAAAACCGACTGCCGAGGAAACGTTTAGCGTCATCCCGCGAACATGGAGTGCGAGCATACCGCCAAAAAGTGCCAATGGTACGATGCCCATTAATAGACCGGCTTGCCTAAATGAACCAAATGTGCCGTACAATAGGATAAATATAATGGCTAATGTCAATGGGACGATAATGGCAAGACGCGTATAGGCACGTTGCTGATTTTCAAATTGTCCGCCCCATTTTAACGTAATTTTATGTTGGTCATACGGTATATTTTTGGCAATGGCCTGCTGTGCTTCAGTGAGGAATGTCCCTAGATCGCGACCGCGAACATTTAGACGAACTGTCAACTGTCGGTTGTTGCGCTCGCGTGAAATCATACTTTCTCCCGTATTGAGTTTAATAGTGGCCACCTGGGCTAGTGGAATACGGTTTCCATTTTCGGGATACAGCATTAAATTGCCGATTTTTTCGGGCGAATTCCTGTTTTCCTCCTGATATTGACAGGTAATATCATACACTTTGATTCCTTGATAAACCTGTGCTACGGCTTTTCCCCCGATAGCGATCTGGATCAGGTCAGTCACATCAGCGATGTTCAGTCCGTATTGTGCTATTTTATCGCGATCGGCGATAATTTGCAATTGGGGGAGTGGTGGTTCCTGATCAATGGCCAGATCGACAGCTCCCTTCACTTGTTGGAGTGTTGTGATCAGTTCCTCGGCGACCCGTCGGGTTTCTTTTAAATCATCGCCGAATATTTTGACAACGAGCTCACTATGGGCGCCAGCGATTTTATCCATGACACCGTCGATCATGGGTTGGGAAAAAGCAACATTGAAGCCCGGCATTTTCGCATATTCTGCAGCAAGTTCATTGATCAGGTCTTCCTTGGTTTTTCCCCATTTCCATGTTTTGTAAGGTTTTAACCCCACACTAACTTCGAAATGGGAGGGCGTCCAGGCGTCGGTACCATCGTCATTACGCCCCGCCTGAACCATGACATAGGAGATCTCATCGTGTTTAAGTGTGCGGGCACGTAGGGTATCACTCATTTCTTTTGACTTTTCTACCGTGATGCCTGGGGGAAGCGATACTTGAAGCCAGATCGAACCTTCATCCAACGACGGAAGAAAGTCCTTGCCAACGGAGGCCGTGAGCAAACCTGTGGCAAGCAATACAATTGCCAATGGAATAAAAACTTGTTTGGGAACCCGCATAACCTTTTCTATCGCCGACTGATAAGCCGCAGTCAATTTTGCCAACCATTTGTTGTGAAAGATTTTTTGAGGTTTGCGATAGATCAAATAGGCCAACCCGGGAATAAGCACAAGAGCGACAGCCAAGGCACCGAAGAGGGCATAACCTACGGTATAGGCCATCGGCGTAAAAAGTTTTTTCTCGACGCGCTCAAATGTGAACAGGGGAAGATAGGCTGTAATAATGATCAGTGTCGCAAAGAATATCGGTTTGGCGACTTCAGCAATTTTCTGCGCAATAGTTTTTTCCTGCAGGAGACCTTCCGGTTCATCTTCTCTTTTTTTAAGAATGGTTTCGAGTATAACGATGGCTCCGTCTACAATAATCCCAAAATCGATTGCCCCTAAGGAAAGCAAGTTGGCGGGAATATGGGTGAAATGCATCAGAATAAAGGCAATCAGCAAGGACAATGGAATAGTTATAGCAACCAAGAGTGCGCCACGCCAGCTGCCCAGGAAAATAATAAGGACAAAAATAACCAAGATCATACCTTCGAGAAGGGTTTTGGAAACGGTATGTAGGGTATTGTCGACCAAACTGGTTCTATCGAGCACGACATGTATTTTTACGCCTTCCGGAAGAATCTTTTCGTTTAGTTCCTGTACCGTTGCATTTACACCGGCTAAAACATCAGAAGGATTCTCATTTTTTAATAGCAGGACAATACCTTCGATATTGTCCGAATAATTGGCTCCGCGTTTATCCGAATATCCTAAAGCCCCTTTCCGCGCTAGATTTCCAAGTTTGATCTGACCGAGGTCACGCATATAGATGCGGTTTCCGTTGGTGGATTTTACGACGATGTTCCCCAAATCATCCAATGTCTTGACCAGACCGATGCCACGGATGACGTACGACTGATCTCCACGGTTCATCACACTGCCGCCGGCATTGGCATTGTTGCTTTCGATCTTGGCGACAACTTCGGCAAGCGAAATTTCATATTGATCAAGCTTTTTGGGATCTAATTCTACCTGGAACTGCGTGGTGATTCCACCAAAATTGGTTACATCAGCAACGCCCGAAACCTGTTTGATTTTAGGAATAATAACAAAATTTTGAAGATCCGTCAACTGTCGTAAATCGTGGGTTTTACTTTCAAGAATATAACGGAAGATCTCACCTGTGGGTGAAGTCAGCGGATCCAATCCCGGACTGGCACCATAGGGCAGGGATAAATCAGCTAGACGCTCCTGTATACGGGCTCTCGCCCAATAATCCTCAATGCCATCTTTGAAGACAATCGTGACCATGGATAGGCCAAAAGTCGTTTTACTGCGCATCACTTCCATACCCGGCAATCCATTGATGGCCTGTTCGATCGGGATGGTGATCTGCTGTTCCATTTCTTCGGCTGCGAGTCCCGGCACCTGGGTTACGACCTGTGACGATACGTCAGCGATATCAGGGTATGCCTCAACCGAAAGTTGTCGCCAGGCATAGTAACCGAAAAAACCGATCAATAGAAAAGATGCGGCGATTACCCATCTCTTTGCAATGATATGGCCAATCAATTGTTTAATATTCATGTGTTTCTATTTTAAAAGTTGAAAGCCTGAGTCCATCAGAGGCCGGGTGTTAAATAAAAGGCACCTTCACCAACAATCTGTTCCTGCGGAACCAGGCCTGTTAAAATCTGGATCGCATCACCTTCTGTTACGCCAGTAGTAACATAGCGTTTGACGAAGGTATTGGACGATGTTTTGACCCAAACAAAACTCTTATCGTTAAATTGAAATACAGCTTTTGCCGGAATGAAAAGTGTCGGAGTCGTTTGCCGTTCGAATTCGGCGTTGACATACATCCCTGGTTTTAAGGCACGATCAGCATTTTCACAGGCAATGAGGACCTCAATATTCCGGCTTGCTTCGTCGACAAATTGGTTGATATGGACAATTTTTCCGGATATTTTTTTAGCAGGGAGCGCATCTACGCTCACTTCAACACGCGCAAGTTGATCGATTGCCGGCAAGTCCTTTTCTTTGATGTAGGCCGAAACCCATACTTTTGACAATTCTGCAATGCGGAGTAATGCCGGAGCATCTTCTTTCGTGTACTGACCCAATACAATCGAACTACTTAAAATTTCTCCTTGAATAGGTGAACGAACGAGGAGAGGCTCACCGAGGATGCTATGGTTCGGGGTGCTGTCGAATATTTTTAAGGCGGCAGTGGCATTTCCGAGTGCGGCATTGCTCATTGCAAAATTTGTTTCTGCTTCTTCGAGTTCTTTTTTAGTGCCAACACCATGCGCGATCAGATCTTTTTGGCGTTTTAACATATTCTCGGCAAGTATAAATGCTTGTTTGGCGTCAAGGTAAGCCCTTTGTGCCTCAAAATAGTCGGATGAACTAATTGAAAATAAAGGCGTGTTGATGTCAACTTTTTGGCCCAGTTTCACGTGGGATTTGACAATTCGTCCAGCAAAAGGTACCGGAATCTCCACATAACTGCTGGGAATAATCTTCACTGTAGCAGCTGCATTTAGTTTCAGCGCATGTTGTGCATTGGTCGTCGTAACAAATTTGAGCTTCGATAACAGGGACGTGTTTTCACTGACGGTCACGGTGTCTCCAGCTGCGCTGATGGTCGGAGATTGGTTGGGGCTTTCGTGAGGCTGGCTGTTGCAAGCATGCAGTAACAGCAGCACAGGGATCCAATTCATGTACCTCAAGGATTGGGTCGAATAGTTGATTGTACGGTTAATCATACCGCAAAACTATCCACCTGCTCCCGATAAATCGGTTAGAGGGGCTTTAGAAAAAAATTAGAATTTTATTAGAATAATGAACGATGGGGGATATCAATGCTAAAAACACTTCCAACGCCTTTTGCCGAGCGGACGCTGATCTCGCCTTGATGGAGAAGCACGATTTTTCTGGTAAGCGATAAACCAATACCATTTCCCTCGCTATAATCTTTGTTGCTTCCACGATAGAATGGCGTGAATATATTGGGTAGATCGACCGGGTCAATGCCTATTCCGTCATCTTTAAATTCCAGCTGAATCCTATTTTCATCCGCCTTGATAGCGATTAGGCATTTTTGATTGGGTGAAAATTTACAGGCATTTTCAATGAGGTTGACAAAGGCGACCTGCAATAGATACTCATTTGCATTGATGGATAAAAGTTTTTCATCTTCAATCGCCGGATCGACAAAAATGTCGAGTTTATAATTTGGACTTGACTGGAGAACCTGTTGGCATGCATCAATTAGTATTTCGTCTATACGTAAGGTTTTAAACGCGATTTCAGAACTGTCGTAACTTGCTTTGGCAAAATCAAGTAAGCTATTAAATAACTTCTTCAGTTTCTGTGCATCATTTAGCGTATTGTCGATGACAGTTTTATACTCCACTATGCTACGGTCCTTATTGGCAGAAATCTCGAGTTCTGCAATCATGGCGGCCAAGGGGGTTCTTAGCTCATGCGAGATATTGGAGACAAAATGCTTTTGGGCATCAAAGGAGTTCTCGAGGCGGTCGAGCATCGCATTGAATGTGCTGGCCAATTCGGAAAGCTCGTCTTTATTTCCGCTACTCGTAAGCCTGGCATCCAAACTTGTCGCAGAAATGGTTTTTACACGTTGTGTCATTTCCAGGATAGGTTGAAAGACCTTTTTGGAAAAGAATATTCCTGCTGCATAGATCAGAAATATAGACAAAATGAAAACCAAAAGAATGGTAGATAATAGACTATTGAGTTTATTGTAGCCGTATTGATCATAGGCTGCGGCTGTGATGATGTAAGTTTTGTCTTTATACGGAAAGGTTATGCCGATGACCTGCCATTTTTCCTGATAAAATCGTATTTCTTTATTTTTGAGAATATCCTGCAGCATGGCTGGTGTCTCTTTGACAAAGTCGATATCTACGGCATCATGATACAAGAGGTCAAAACGGGTGTCGTAAATTGCAACCTCGACTTCGTTGAGGATTTTTCGGTTGTTGTGGTAGATATCTTCTAAGGTCTTTTTGTCTACTTTTGCATTCAAAAAAAGGTTTGCTTTGGTGTAAGCTTCTTTTTTCAATAGGGCGTAAAATTCTCTTTCCCGATTCTCCACCGCTGAAAAATATACTGTACAGGCAAATACCAGCAATATGGTGGCTGTAATCAGCGTGAATAATATGGAGATTCGTGTCCTGATTCGCATTAGTCTTGTTTTAGAATAAAGCCCATTCCGGATTTGGTATGGATATATCTGGTCGCAAAATCTTTGTCGATTTTTTTACGTAGATAGTTGATGTAAACATCAATGAAGTTGGTTCCGGTATCAAAATGCGTTTCCCACACTTTTTCAGCAATTTCCATTCTGGAAAGCACACGCTCGGGATTTTGCAATAAATAATGGAGTAATTTGAACTCTTTGGGTGTCAAATGGATTTCGACAGTATTCCTTTTGACGCTTTTGGTATGGAGGTTCATTTCCAGATCCCCATAACGCAAAATTGTTCCCGTGAGTGTATCTTGTTTTTGATATCTTTTGAGCAGGACTCTGATGCGGGCTAGGAGTTCGCGCATTTCAAAAGGCTTGACCAGATAGTCATCCGCTCCGGCGTCAAAACCCTCAATTTTATCGTCTGTAGTTCCTAATGCTGTTAACATGATAATGGGAACATCGGGTTTGATATGACGAATTTCTTTGCAGAGATCCAATCCATCCATCTTAGGGAGCACGATATCGGTTATGATAAGATCAAAGTCGTGTTGTAAGGCCATTTTCTTTCCAGATAGGCCGTCGTAGGCAATAGCTGTTTGAAATTCATTTTCATCAAGTCCGCGTTTGATCAATCCTGCGACACGTACGTCATCTTCGACTAGGAGAATCTTCATATAAAGAAAAACGTTAAAAACTTCGATGAATCGAAGTTTATCTATGATACCAAATCATGGGCTATCCATGCATTGTCCCTACAAATGTATCAAACTAAGCTAAATTTACACGGATATGCAAATAAAACTTTCTGGATTTCATCAGGCTGCACATACGGATAAGCTGAAAACCAAACTGATTGCGCAAGTGCTTGCTTGGTAATGGAAGATTATTCGAGATGAAAAATATTTTTGATAATTTCTGCATGCATAGGCTTTGAAAAAATTGAGCTGGTTAAAACTGTTTAGCATAACTCAAACCAAATTGTTTGTGCTGATAGAAGGGCATTAGCGTAGCAGAAGTTGTTTTGTTGTCGTTGAACAACAGATGATTGATCCGCGGATGCACCCAATAGGCTAGTTCTGTTGCCAGAATGCCAAATCCAGCTCCGGCAACGATATCGCCGACCCAATGTTTATTATTGATGGCGCGATAGGTACCTGTAAAAATCGCAAATGGATAGCCCGAAATGCTTAACCAAAAATTGCTGTCATGATATTCATGAAACATAAATTGTGCAGAAGAGAAGGCTGTAGCGGTGTGCCCTGAAGGAAAGGAAAGGTTATTGGAACTATCTGGACGGACTTCTTTGACGATATGTTTCAATGGAAGAACCATGGCTCCTGAGATCAGCTGTGACGTTAAATAAATGACCGTTCTGTCCTTAAAATTGTGTTTGCCCTGCACGCCCAACGCATTTAGTCCGTATACCATAACTGCAGGGACATATTGACTGTAATTGTCGAGGTTGCTGTGCTTTAACTGATGTTCGCTGATCTCGTCTTTCGTTGATAAATTGAGATTTTTTAAACCATTGATGCTTAAACTCGCCACCCCGAAACCGATAAAGGCTGTCGGTACGATAAAGCTCGTTAAATGTGGTTTGTAAGGCGTTTCATCAATTGCTGTTTGGAAGAAGCGGTTTAATTTTGTTTTCTTGCTCGGACGATGGATTACTGCAGACAGCCCTGTGCTGTCTGTTGACAGTAACGAGTTGCTGCTTGTTATGCCTTCGGTTAGCCTGGTAGCCGTCAAGTTTGTACTGAATGCACTATTATTTCGCTCAGGTTGAGCGATGTTTGTCGGCACTTCCCTTGTGAGTATAGTCTGACTTTTGGCCATGCTGACATCCAAAAGAAATAATACACTTATCAGTAGCTGAAATGCAAATAAGCGTGTTGTCTGGTTTTGCTTCATGTGGATCATAAAACAAAACTGTCATCCAAATTAGAATACTTTTGGAATTTTAAAAATGAATGGAAAAAATATGTTGATTATTTTCAAATTGATAATCAACAGTCCAGCCTTGATACCGGGCGATTTCAGTAATAATTGCCAATCCTAAACCGCTGCCTTGGCTGTTTTTCGAGAGTTTGGAAAACCGTTTGAATAAAAGTATTTTATCTAAGGGCATTGAACCGGGGTTATATACCGTTAAAGAAGTTTGATTGAGATGTACAGCAAGTGTATCGTTGGCATTGCTGTAAC
Organism: Sphingobacterium sp. 18053; assembly: GCF_902706145.1. Lineage (NCBI taxonomy): Bacteria > Pseudomonadati > Bacteroidota > Sphingobacteriia > Sphingobacteriales > Sphingobacteriaceae > Sphingobacterium > Sphingobacterium sp. 18053. Next base: position 93,451 of record NZ_CACSJW010000011.1, on the reverse strand, counting down.
GTATGGCGTTCAGGAGTAGGTTGTTGATCAGGATTTCGGTCAGACTGCTGTTTCCTGTCAGCAGCACCGACGGTTGGATCTCTTGTTGCAGTCGTAGCTGTTTTAGCTCCAGATGTTCTTGCATGACTTCAATACTTTGTGTAACAAGCGAGTCCATACTGATTTTTTCGGAATGATCGAATTGACTATTGTCAATCTTGGCGAGCAGCAGCAGGTTGCGGTTGATTCGCGTGCTACGTGAAAGCGCTTTATGCATATCTTCAAAGAGCTGGTACTGCTCATCGCTTAGATCAGGGTACTGCAATAAGATATCTAACTTATTTTTTAAGATTGCCAAGGGTGTTTGCAATTCATGTGAAGCATTTTCAGTAAATTCCTTTTGTGATCGGTATACGGCCAGGTTTTTTTCAAGAAGCTTGGATAAGGATTGATTAAGCTCATGGAACTCTATGGTGTCTGTTTGCTGAAAGTCAACCTGTTGTTGACTATTGAGATTAAATGCCTTCAACTTATCAACGGTATCTCGAAATGGTTTCCAGAGCCTAAGTGATATTTTTCTGGAGATAATAAGTAGACCAATGACCAAGATAACAAAGAAAAACAGCGTTGTTGCGGCGATGGCGGCGATGGTTTCTACAGATTCTTCAATATTTGTTTGTACGGTAAAACGATAAGGCGCACCATTGATCTGAATGACAGATGATAGGCATCTAAATCGGTCAATTGTCTTTGGTTCGACAAAACGCTGCGGTTTTTCGATGGTATATACGCTATCTTGCAATAAATCGCCCGGTTTTACTTGATGTATATTCGTTTCAGGTTGTATGCTATTCCATAAAGCGATGCTGGCTTGGAGGCTGTCTTCGGACAGTTTTAAACTGTTCAGCTCGTAGGTTGTTTTCTTGACGATAATTTCGTTATGTTCATCTAATTCACTTTTCCATATTCCGTCGATTACAAAATAATAAACAGGAATACTGACACCTAGTACAATCAATACATAGAGTAGAAATGGGGTCGTTATTTTGCTCAGTAGGGGTTTCATCTTACTATTTTAATTTTCCCATTTGTAGCCCGTACCGTATACCGTTTTTATATAGGGTTGACTTCCGGCGTCCTGTAATTTCTTTTTTAAATTTTTGACATGGGCATAGACAAAGTCATGGTTATCGAGCATATCAGCAATGTCGCCAGACAAGTGTTCCGCTAAGGTGCTTTTTGAAATCACTTTATTTTTGTTGCCGATAAAAAACATCAGCAGATCGAACTCTTTTTTGGTCAATACAACAGGAAGATCATTGACAATAACAGTTTTTGCAAGTAGATCAATCTGTATTTCATTTTGAACAACAATATTTGAGCTGTTGAATTGTTTCCGACGGATCAGGGAATAGATTCGTGCTGTGAGTTCAGATAAATGGAAAGGTTTGGTCAGATAATCGTCGGCCCCCAGTTGTAGTCCATGAATTTTGTCGTCCAATGCATTTTTTGCAGAAATGATGATCACACCGTCCTGCTTTCGCTGCGTCTTTAACTCTTCGAGTAGTTTTAGACCATTTCCATCTGGTAGACCGATGTCCAGTAAGATACAGTCGTACTGGTATAACTGAATTTTGTCTAGAGCATCCTGTAAAGTTGGCGCAAATTCGCATAAATACTGTTGCTCGCTAAGGTATGTTGCGATGCTTTTGGCCAGCTCCAATTCGTCTTCTATGATCAAAATCTTCATGTGGTAAAGATAGAATTTCAATTTAGTAGAAATTTAGAATTTATTTCGCAATGATCTATCAATTTTGTTCATTTTTATTTCTTGTCATACGACAAGTGTAATCGCTATTGAAACGTGTAATTTTAGTATAAATCAGCTATTTAGTATTTAAAAAAATCAAAACGATATGGATAAACCGAAATCATTAAAATTAGAAATCATCATTCCTGCTTATCGTATGCACAGTCAAATTTTTCTGAACGCGTTGGATGGCGTTTCGGAAGAAGATGCATTAAAACGAATTGATGGACAGACCAACCATATCGTATGGATGGCGGGTAATTTTGTAAATGTGCGTTATGCTATGGCTCATGTTCTTGGCCTTCAGGAAAATGATCCTTACCATGAGCTATTTTTTATGGGAAAGACACTCGATGAAAGTTATCACTATCCCAGTGTGCTGGAATTAAAAGAAAATTTTAAATCGATATCACCGAAAGTCTATGCTGCTTTGCTGCAAGTGGACGATACGCAGCTGGCTGAACTATTTAAGATTAATATGAATATCCCTTTTATTGAGGAGGACAAGCTAAATTTCATTGGGATGTGTATCGGACGGGAGGATTATCTTGCCGGTCAGATTGCCTTGATGCGAAGGTTGCTGCACTATCCGGGTATGAAATACGATATTGACGAAAAAATCCAGTACTAAAAATAGAGACTCAAGATCGGCAGCTGCTTAAAACGTCCGATCTTGAGTTTTTTAAGTATGGACCTAGCCGCATGATCTGTCTGCGCTGAAAAGTCAATACGTTGGTTATACCTAGAGATAAGGCTTACTCGCTACCTTTTATCGTCAATATAACACCTGAATATTTCTCGTGGTCTGTACCGATATAGAGCAGATCGACTTTCTTTGTCGCAGCATCCTCGAGCTGTTTTTTCAATAGATTTAAATCCATTTTTTCTGTTTTTTCCTGCCATTCATCGGCCGATTGGGGCCTGAACGAAGCAATGTTCTTCATGTCAAAAAGTGCCGAATTTGTGTCGAGCTGCTTTGAACGATGTATAAAAATAGTGTCGCCCACGATTTTATCTATTTTTATCCAACCTGCAGGAAGTCCATTTATATTGTTACCATCCTGATCGGTAAAAAAAGTAGCACCATAGAGCTGGCCTGCCTTTAGTTGCTTCAAATTATCAATCATCTGACCAACTGCTTTTTCCTGTTGTTGATTTCCCAATTTATTCTTAACGCCATAAATGACTGCCCAGATAAGGATTGCCGCAGTGACAATTAGAAATCCTTTCCATAACTGAAAATAGGGGATGCTATACTGACTTTTGAACGCTTTGATCTCTGCTTTTAATTCATCTGAATAATTCCGTGCGTGAATCAATTTTCCCTGTTCGTCGTAAAGTCTGGAAAGTTTGACAAATCCGCCGCCAAAAGGTAGACCTATAAACCGACGGGCTGGCGTAATAATCTGTAAGGTGAAATTTCGTGGCGCGTTTTCTTTTTTTAAGGTCGCTGTTACCGTTTTTTCTGCTAATACAAAGTCGTAGATACTAAAAATAAAAAACATAGTCTGTCGTGATTTTTTAATGAAGAACTGAGGGAAGGATTCCGGATCAGTTCGACTTCATGAGAAATGAAGCATAAAAGCAAAATTAAAAGAAATAAATAAAAATCAATAAAAACACCCGGGCATTGCAAGAAAATTTCGATTTTTGAAGGGTACATTTTTGAAAAGCAATAAGATCAAATTGATTTAATACGCTGTGCCTTTCAGGAGGCTGACAATATAAACCGAAATGTGCGGTATAAAATATGATAAACCTAAAACTGAGTTTTATTTTGATCTGTGTAACAAGTGTTGTTATGGGACAAAAAATGGATAAATCAAAATTGGATAGTACGATTGCAGGCTATTATAAGGACCCGGCAGCTCCGGGGATTAGCTGTGCAGTTAGCCAAAATGGTCGTCTTATTTATCGTTATGCATTTGGGCTTGCAGATTTGAAGGAAAAACGTGCAATCACATCCAGCTCACATTTTCGCCTGGCATCGGTAAGCAAACAGGTGACTGCACAAGCGATATACACCTTAGTGATTCAAAAGCGTTTAAAACTAGACGACCCATTGTCCCTTTTTTTTAAAGATCTGCCAGTCGCGCTGAAGGATATTACTGTTGCGCAGCTTCTGCAACATACATCCGGAATCTGGGACTATGAAGAGCTTATACCGAAAGAAAGGAAAGATCAGGTATCGGATAAGGATGTGCTGATGTATATCCGGCAGACCGATCGTTTATATTTCCCTTCGGGGAGTCAATTCCGTTATAGCAATACGGGATATTGTCTCTTATCGCTGATTGTTGAGCAAGTTGCGAAAAAATCCTTTGCTTCCTTTGTCAAAAGTCAATTGTTTGAACCCATAGGCATTAGCAAGGGATTGGTATATGAACCGGGCACGACGGTTGATGAACGAGTCTACGGTTATCATCCGACGGAAGGTTCCTACCTGTTTGCCGATCAGAGTGTGACAAGTGCAACACAGGGGGATGGCGGTGTTTATCTATCTGCGGATGAATATCATACATGGGCCAATTTTTTGGTAAAAGATCGGTTAATACAGCCGGGACTGGAGCAATTGTTCGATCAAATGGCCTACCCGGTAAAGGATGGAATAGCGTATCATTTCGGATGGTTTATTCAAAAAAATGCAGGCCATAAAATCCTGTTTCATTCAGGTGAATCTACCGGGTTTCATCATATCGTATATATCGATGTACAGAAAGACCTTGTGGTTTCACTTTTTAGCAATCGTGATGATTTTATGATCGGTGAAGCCTTTGATGCCATCCTTAAAACAATGGACATCAGCAAACCGGTATTGAATGAACAGCATCGCTCAACTTTTGCATGGTTGAACAGAGTATATGCGAATGAGTGAAAGAGGGACGCGGATTGAAATAAGCATAAACAATAAATCGTCGCAGCTTTACCTGCGACGATTTATTGTTTATGAAGAGACCTACTTTAAAAAGTCGGGCGATTGATAGGCCGGATTGGGATAGGTATAGAACCCTTCCCCAGTAGCGACGCCCAATTTGTTTTTGTCTATAAAATGCTCTTTGAGATAGGCCACTGTTTTGATCTTTAAAGGGTCATTTGTTGCTTCGGCGCTCATTTTATTGATATTATAGGCTGTTGTGATGCCAACGATATCGAGTATGCCGAAGGGGCCTGTTGGCGCTCCAGTGGCAACCATCCAGGTTTTGTCGATCGTTTGGGCATCTGCCACTTCGTTGACCAAAAGATCTGTTGCCGCCGAAAGTAATGGGACAAGTAATGAGTTTACAATATAGCCAGGTTGCTCCTTAAGCAGTGGTAGGGCAACCATGCCAATGGATTTTGCAAAGTTTACAACCTGCTCAAATACCGTTTTGTCTGTACCCGGATGGCCCATAATTTCTGCTGTATTGTGCTTCCAGATTTCATTGGCAAAATGTAGCGCCAGGAACTTCTCGGGACGGCCGGTTTCTTGGGAAAATTGACTTGGTAGCAAGGTTGAGGAGTTTGTGGCAAAAATGGTTTTCTCTGGAGCGACTTTCGCTAACTCCTGATAGAAGCCAATTTTAATGGCTGGGTTTTCGGGAACGGCTTCGATAAGAAGATCTGCGTTTGCTACCGCCGCGGCCAGATCTGAACTATAAATGAGCCTGTCAAAGGTTGAAGCCAGTTGTTCTTTACTCGCATGAAGATCTTTCTCGAATGCCTGCGCCAAAATATCAAATTTTGCTGCAGCTTTTTTAAGTACATCGTCGTTGATGTCGTATACAGTGACATGATAGCCATGAAATGCTGTTTGGAAAGCGATTTGATAGCCTAAAACCCCACTGCCAGCTATCGTTATATTTTTAAAGTCCATGATGTTATTATTTTTTCAATTCGTAAAAACATGCGCCACGGAACCATGGCGCAGGTTGTGATCCTTATCCTTTAATTCCTTTTAACCAATCTTTGAATTTGGTGATCTGCTCTGTCAGGAAAGATTCATGGTCTTCTTGTTCCTCAGAACCGATAGGTAGGATATGTTCAAAATAAGTGCCTTTTAGAATTTTACGTAGTAAGCCTTCGCCCACAAATGGTTTGTCATCATTTAATGTTTTGGCTGCTTTCAAAAGATGGCGGATGTCATATTGTAGGGGATTGATATCCGGAACCTGCTTGTTTAAGTTCAGCAGTTCATATACCGCAATACGTGCGGTACGTACCGAGCTTTCCATGGTAAAGACAACATCATTGTTGGTTTCCACAAACTGACCGATCAAGCCCAGGTTTTTACATCCTTCAGGTACGACTCTCGGACGGTCGCCTTTTGCTCGTGGCATAAACATCGAGGTGATGTAAGGCATGAATGTCGTACGTACAATCGTATTTTTGATAACATCGTCCAGTTGATCGATAATGCCCAAATGGTGACATAGTTCGGCTAGAATTTCGTCTCCGGTACATTGTGGCATTGGCTTTTTGATGTAATTTCCTTCTTTATCCATAAATAAGGCATATACCCATAAGACAAGAACATCATCCGGTTGGCCAGGGAAATGTGGCTGTCTATTACAGGTGAAACTCATCAGCCAATCAGAATCGGTAATGGTAATAATACCGCCAGTAACTGTTTTGCCAGAATAAGGGTCGTTGACGGAATATTCTTTTAATTTTTCGACTAAAGCCGAAGGTTTACAAGTCAGGGTTGCAGACTCCCATGCTGATTTTTCGATGTTGCTGCAGAACTTTTCGGGTTTACCGAATATGGTCGATTTGGCAGCAAGATTTTTCCAGAGTTTCCAGCCTGCACTTTGACCGCTGCTGCTGTTGTCGATACCGATGATCGGTGCATTTTTGTTGTCCCCGTAGAAGGTATCTTCTGTCATTGATCCAGTTGTCACAATGACGAAGTCGTCTTTTCCGATTGGAATTTTTACTTCTTTGCCATCTTGTTCTGTAATTAGGGCCTCTACAACTTTTCCATCGGTATTGCTTTGGATATCCAGGTCTTTGACCAATACATTGAATCGGATGTTTACACCTTTGCTTTGAAGTACTTTACGCAAAGGGGTCACAAAGGTGTCGTATTGATTGTATTTCGGGAACACGAGTGATGAAAGATCATTCAATCCGTCTATCGCATGTAAAAAGCGGTGCATGTACAATTTCAGCTCAAGTAAACTATGCCAGTTTTCGAAAGCGAACATGGTACGCCAGAAGGTCCAGAAATTGCTGGATAAAAATGACTCGCTGAAGTAGTCTTCGATGGTTAAGTCATCTAAATCTTCTTTATTTTTGAGGAGCAATCGAATGATGGCCAGCTGATCCATTTTGCCCAATCCAAACTTGCTGAAGTCTTTTATCTCACCAAGTTTATGAATAAGCCTTGCTTTGGAGTAGTTGGAGTCGTTGTCATTGATCAAACGGTACTCGTCCAGAACACTATAGGGGGCAGGCATTTCCAATGCAGGAATGTCCTGAAACATATCCCAAAGATTTTCGTAAGTCATATCCATTTCCCTACCACCGCGGATGACATAGCCGTCGGTTGCATTACCGGCACCATCTAACGAGCCGCCTTCCACATGGAGCTGTTCGAGGAATGTGATGTTTTCAGCAGGAACATGGCCATCCCGGATAAAATAGTAGGCTGCAGACATCCCTGCTATACCGCTTCCGACGATGTAGATTTTACTGTCTTTATATGATTTTGGTGGAATACCTTTATTGCGTTGATAATTTCCGATCTGATCAGAAAAGGGCATCGATTTTTTCGGTGTGTTACGTTGTTGTTCTTTGCTTGAATCGGGTTCATGATTTACATTTCCATATTCAGCAGATGCATTTAATACTTTGTCGAATTTTGAGGTGATTTCTTTCATGATTCTTATGTTTTTTTAATTCTTGAGTAAAGTTACTAAGATCACCTTAATCATTTGTGCCCCCAAATTCGCTATTGTTCTACCGAATTTCCTCTTTCTACATATTTTGTCGCTTTCGGTACTCTGATGGCGATAAGGTGGAGTATTTTTTGAAAAAACGACCAAATGCTGAGATGGAATTAAATCCGATTTCATAAGAAATTTCTGAGATAGTCTTTTCGGGATTCCCGAGCAGCACATAGGCTTCTTTAAGCACACGCTCATCAATAATTTCATGTGGTGTTTTACCTGATGCTCTTTTAACAATCTGAATGAGGTATTTGTTTGAAATAAATAACTGGTCGGCGTAATATTGTACTTCTTTGTATTGATTGCTATGTCGCTGAACCAGGTCTGTAAACTTATAGAAAAGGTTGTTGGTCTCTTGCGCACTTTCCGTTGTATTTTGTTCTTTAGATGCCAATTCGTCGGCGATCTCTAATAGGAGATTAAAGATGATCGTGCGGATGATATCTGCTGTAAAATGTGTTGTTCTTAACGTAACTTCTTTGAGGTAGTCTATTAATTTTAACAGCTTGTCAATTTGTTTGTCTTGGGAGCTGACAATGGTAAAGGCCGAATTTTTAAAAAGCCCCAGTTGTTCGATAAAGAATGGATTGACAATATGTTTAAGCAGGAATGCTTTGTCAAAAAAGAGCAGCTTCATTCTAAAGTCGGCGCTGACCTGCGAAAACCGGATAATTGTTGTTGGGGCGGATATGAGGATATGGTTTGTCGAGATATGGTATTCCTGATTGTCTACCTGAATATTTATATCGCCCGCTGTACAGATACAGATGGCATAATAATCAATACGAAAAGCATTGCTTGGGTATTCAAAAATCGGATTTCCAGAAGAAATATAATAGGGGCGGTGGCAATTTACGCCAAAGAATGATAAGGTATCTTGAAGACTTTCGTGTGTATTATAAGTTGTTTTTACCTTAAACTTCATTGACTTTTTGTTCGGCTTGGGCATATACAGTTCCTATTGTTTTTAATATTCGAATGGGCTTTGTTTATTCGGATGCTGTCCGTTTGCGCATGAGTTTTTCTGTGGCAATATCGTCTTCTATCCCAACGAAGAAACTTTTGAATCCGAATTTGCTCAGTAGTCGTCTCGATGCGGTGTTATCGGGATCAATGATACCAATCACATCTTTACCTGGATTTAATGTTGTGGCAAGGGCTAGCATCGACTCGCAAATCTGTGTTCCCAGCCCCTTTCCCCAATGTTCTTTGCGGAGCAAATAGCCAATTTCGAATACGCTTGGATCTTTTTTGTAATTAACAAGCTTACAGTCGCCTAAAAGCTTTAGCGTATCCGCTTCGATTACTTTAAAATAGCCTAAATCAGGATCCTGGTTGATTTCGAGAATCGAATCGAATTTTTTCCGGGCCTGCTCTTCGGACAATCCTTTGCCGGTAATGTATTTCATGACATCATCCCCTTTAACCAAGTCGTGGAAAGCGTCAAAATCTTCCGGGAGATATTTTTTAAATAGAAGTGTGTTGTACATGGCTAATGCGTTTATTTACAAGATAAGGTTGTTTTCTCTGAAATCAAATTATCGGAACCTAAATCATCATCTTTCTGTCTTATTTAACTTTTTCATGATTTTAGTTCTCCAATTTAACTTACATTGCCTTTCTGTAAAGCAGAAGGGAAGCTTTTATAAGAATGCTATTCCGTAGCGATACGGTGTACATAAGAATTTTTAGAGGGAGATAATAGTTATGGAAATAAGAGCGGCAAGCGAAGCCGACTATGTGGCAATCCTGCGCATTTGGGAAAACTCGGTTCGGGCAACCCATGATTTTTTGAAGGAGGAGGATCTTCAGTTATATAAGAGACTGATCCCAACCGAGTACTTACCACAATTAAAGGTATATGTCATAGATGATGATGGACAGCCTACTGCTTTTTTCGCTGTCTCCGATGATAATCTAGAAATGTTATTTGTGGATTCAGCATACAGGGGAAAAGGTGTTGGGACTGTAGCGCTACAGCATGTGCTGGATAAGCTCCAGGTATATAAAGTTGATGTCAATGAACAAAATCAGCAGGCTGTTGATTTTTATCTGAAAAAAGGATACCAGCTTATCGGGCGCTCAGCTGTAGATGGTATGGGCAAATCCTATCCGATCTTGCATTTACATCACGAGAGCGCTATCAATGGATTGAAATAATTTTAAAATGAAATAACTTATGATACAAGGTTTATACGAAACGCATATTCAGGTGCGGGATTTAGCTAAAGCGGTCGCATTTTATACGGAGGTATTGGGATTGCGTGTGGCACATCGCGATCCGACACGTCCTATTGTTTTTTTATGGATTGGAACCGGCAAAGACTATATGTTGGGGCTGTGGCAGGAAGAAACAAACTTTCAACCGAGACATTTTGCCTTTAGAGCGGATAAAGAGGATATCTTGAATTACGCCGTGGACTATCTGAAAACACGTGACCTGACACCCTATAATTTTTTAAAGGACGGGATCGAAGCGCCGATGGTCTTTGCGTGGATGCCTGCATTGGCCATTTACTTTAATGATCCGGATGGCAACCAATTGGAGTTTATCGCAGTTTTGGAAGGGGAGGGTAGGCCCGAACTGGGCGTGCTGTCTTATGCCGATTGGATCAATCGTACAGCAGAGTAAGTCGCGAAGAGACGACTTATTGTGTTGATTTCCATTCTTCGGCAAGGATTGCAAAGACCACATCATCTTCCCATTGACCGTTATGGAAATAGCTTTTTACAAAATGAGCTTCCTTTCGGAATCCCAAACTTGTTAAAAGCTGCATGGATGCCTTGTTTTCCGGAGCTACCGAGGCCGTGATCCGATGTTTATGATACTGACGGAACAGGGCCTCTATAACTGTTTTCAGTCCTTCTTTGGCATAGCCCTGTTGCTGGAATTCTTTTTTTATGGTACAGCCCAATTCGACCTGCAGGTGTTCAGTACCAAAAAAATGAACGCCAATATCGCCGATTACTGCGTTTGCTATTTTGTCGGTCATAACGAGCTGAAACCAGGACTCTGGAAGATTGAATGTGCCCGGATTTTTTGCAATAAATGCATCGACTTCTGCCAAGGAGTCTGGAATCCAGCCCTGATATTTATTGGTTTCTTTATCCGAGCGATAACCGAATACTGCCTGACTGTCTTCCGCCATAATGGGCCGAATCGCTAATCTTTCTGATTCAATATGCATGACTTAACGTTTTGAAAATCTCGCTATCGCTTCTTCACGCGTACCTACAAAATTGATTTTCTTTGATTTATTGCTTTCGTAGATAAAATCGTTTAGACTTTTGCTGTTGTATCTGGAGAAATCGCCAACGATGGCAATGTCAAAGCCATACTGCGTATATTTTTGAAGAATTTCACCGGCAAGTTTTGTTTTAAGTTCGAAGAAATCGTCTGTGATGTTCTCTTGATAAATAATTGCTTTGTATGCTTCTTGCGCGCCACAGTCGACCATAATCTGTAGACCATCATCGAGATTATGGATAAAGACGCCTGAACCTTTAACTTCAGCAATGTTTTCGTCACCTAGCTGAATAATAGTGATTTCCATTTTTTTTGTCGTGTAGTGTTAAAAATAAATTTGTGGGACCAGATTCCATGACCCAGTGCTCTACGTTGGGATATCCTGTTGGAAATGATCCGAGATAGTGGGTATACAGCTTTTAACCTGCAAATTCTTTCAGCATATTGATTGTTGGACAGAAGAACAGGGAGCCGGTATGCGCCGTACTAAAGTCCAGTATTCTATCGTAATTCCCTTCGGGTTCACCAATAAACATTCTTTTTAGCATCAATTGTACGGTACTGAATGTGCTGGCGTAAGCGATAAAGTAGGTTCCCATTTCATTTGTTGCGATTTGCCCAAAAGGCATATTGTCGCGAACAATTTTCAAATCGTCACCGACATTGGCTAGGGCCGAATGTGAATTAGTCGGTTTTTCATCGTCGCCCATCTCAATATCGTTTGCTTTGCTTCTGCCGATGACCTTCTCCTGTTCAGCGACGGGTAAAGAACGCCAGGCATTCATGTCATGAATATATTTTTGTACAAATAAATAGCTTCCACCCTTATAGCCTGCATCCTCATCACCAACGATACCAAAGAAAGCACGATCCTCACCAAGTGGATTTTCTGTTCCGTCGACAAAGCCCAAGATACTTCGGCCGTCCCAATATCTGAACCCATGAACTTCCTCCTTGCAATCGGCAACGGGACTTAATAAGGCTGCTATTTCGGTCGCCATGTCAATGCAATAGCTTTTTTCATAAGCGCGAATATGGAAATGTAAATCTCCAGGGGTAGCTACAGCAATATGTTTTTGACCAATGATAGGTTCGAAAGGAACCAATTCCTTTGGCATAGGTTCGTTGAGTTCCAGCTTTTTCCAGGCATGGTGGCTTATGCCCAATACCACGCTTGCTTTCACAAGATTTGAACGTACCTGCGCCGAATTGTTGAGATTGACAACCAATGCACATAAGCGTTGGAAGACATCCTTAATGACCACATTTTCGTGGAAATTCCATACCATAAACACCGTATTGTTGCTCGGTGTATCGATGACATTTTGGGCCTGATGATCCATAAGATAAGTTGTTGTGTGTTGTACAGCCTTGCTAAGCTACAAATAAAATCGGTTGTACGGATAGACTTTTTGATTACTCGGATGCGGTTTTTTGATACAGTTTGACGATTTCATCAATGACCAGATCTGGTTCGTCATAAAAGACATGATGCTCCGCATTTTGAGCCAAAAGATAACGTCTATTGTTTTTTTGATCTGCATATTTTTTTAGGGCAGCAATAAATAAACTGCGATCGGGTTCTTCAAAAGGTGATTTTCCTGAGCCAATGACAGTCATAGGAACATTGATTTTTCCTGCAACCTCATGTAAAACAGCCGTTGATGCTTCGTAGTTTAAAACGAGATGATAGAACCCTAAGCTTTCTTTTTTGATGTTATCGAGCTCACTGGCATATTCGCTCTTCAATGATTTGGATCGCTCCATGGTCATGAAATAAGGGGATACAATATCGATCATTACAGTGCCAACAACCTGACCGGGATTGGTCGTTATAAATTTCATCGTATAGTTACCACCGAAGGAATGGGCAACAAAAAAGTACCGATCACGATAGCCCAATTGCTGCAAAGCAGTTTTAAGATCCTTTACTTCATTTGTCAAGCTAACGTTAACGGTGTCTATTTCACTTTTTCCAAAGCCAGCTCTGTCATAGGTAATTAAAGATGCGCCCAATTTGCTCGATAGCGGTTCCAATAACTTTCTCCAAACGGAAGCATCATTTCCACCCCCAGATTCAAAGACAATGGGGATACCCTTCCCCTCCATTAAAATAAAATGAAGGCTATGGTTGCCTACATTGATCATGGTATCCCTGAGCTGTGCTTTTACGGCCAGCCCGGGGAGTGTCAGTAGGAGGAAAACGGATAAAAGGAGATTATACTTTAGCCCGTACATCGTTCATTTTAAGTGTCATGGTGGTCGCTTCTGTCTCGATCCATTGGCTGTATTCTGCGATAGCCTGTAAGCGAAGTTCGTCGGAGATATACCCTTCCGTAACCATTTGTCGCGATTGGGCGACTTTGTTCCAGATAGCCAGATTGGTATCAAAGTTTGCTTCTCCTTTTTTGTAGGTCTGATCGGCATGGATAACCTGAACCGAATGGAAACCTGCTTCCTGGAGCAGTGCAGCGACCTCATCAGCAACACGATTGTTCATACCTGCATCTGCTCTCCATTTCAGAAAAGTACGGTAAAATGTGAGCATACTTTCCGGAGGGGCGGGGTTCCATTCAATGGCGGTGTGATTGTAGTCTAAAATAGAGATTTGTCCTCCGGGTTTTAACCAGGATTTAAATAAGCCCAATGCCCGGGGAATATCACTCAACCATTGCATGGTGCGCGCCGTTATAATCAGGTCGAACGGATGTGGCGGTTGATAATCAAAAATATTGCTGCAGACCAGGTTCAGATTTTGGGTGCTACCATAGCGCTCATTGCCGCTGTCGATAAATGACTGTGTATTATCGAGCCCGGTTATGGTTCCGTCGCCGATATAGCTTGCTACCTCATTCGTGAGTGTTCCGGTACCACAGCCCACATCCAAGATTTCTATGCCAGGAGATAGTAAGGGAATAATTGTTCTATAATCGGAGGATAATGTCCTTCTTTCAAATATCTTATTGGCTTGTTGATCTTTTCTGTCGATAAATTTCTCTTTCATTGGATTGGGTTTAGTTGACTGTAAATATAGCTTTTGCTTTCCGGTTAAAAAAACTTCTATTCGTTTAACCGTTTTCGTTGCGCTAACCTGACCAACAGTTGAGGATATTCCTGCGTTTGTTTATGGTTACTATCAGCCGGATATCCTATTCTCCATTAAGAAGGATATAGTAGTCTTTTTACAAGGTATTAACAAGGGGTTAACAGGGGTAAATCCCCTGTTAACCCCTTGTTATCCCCCTGTTAACCCCCTGTAATATCCCTGTTATTATGGAAACTGATATAAAGCAATTTAAAACCTGTATCGGGTGATAAAAGACGACCATTTACTGCTTTATGACGATCATTTACTATTTTCTAGAAACAGTGATACTTTGCGATTAATACCCTAATTAGGAAATTATTTTATATCGTTTCGCTATTTTTTTAATAATAGTTTTTTATATTGTTGTACAATAGTACTCGTGCCGTTGTAATTACACTAAGATATCCTGATATTATGCGAAAAGTATTCAAAGTTCTCACGCTAATGTATTGTGCTGTTTTTCTTTCAGCCTGTTCTTCCAACTATCTCATGACATTCAATGGGGAGAATGTAAAAAAAGATGAAGACAAGGGAACGTTTTCATTTAATAATGATACAGTACAAATTGATTATTCCTTTGCCGACAGAGATGGTCGAATTTACCTTCGAATAGAAAATAAAATCGATAAACCGATCTTATGGGATCTTAAAAGTTCGGCCATGGTTATTAATGGTAAAACGCAAGGCTATTCTGCTGAACAAGCTGCTTTTAATGGAAAGATGAATGCTTCGGTTTCCGATATAGGTGCTAGTAAATCCACTATATTTAATGATGCTTGGGTGAACGGTTATATTACAGGATCGGTAAGTTTACCTAAAGATGTGGTACTTATCCCACCACATGCCTATGTGGATGGGCATTATTTTGATTTTAAAAACGATGTTAAATCCATTGTACGATCATCCCAAAAAGAAAAAGTATATATGTATGATATGAGTGGCGAGAGTTTTGCGGTAAAACTTGCTCGATTTGAAGGCGCTGAGTCTCCATACAGTTTACGTAGTTATTTAAGTTATTCGATTTTAGAAGATGGTAAAGCTATTGTTAAAACTACGGAACAAAAATTTTATGCTGCCCAGCTTTGGCAGACCGGTTCAGTAGCGCTTAATAATATTATTGAACTGTATAATAAGCGCGGAGACGTGCTGGCTGTTAAGGAAAAAAAGGGGCAGGGGGCAATGCTTGTTGGAGGTGCCTTGGCATTAACTGCAGTTGCTGCCGCAATTGACCCGAAAGCGGCAGAATAGTACCCAGAGCCATATATTATGGCTATAGGTTATGCTCGTCTAAGCTGTACCGGATTAAATCATGCCGGGTACAGCTTAGACAAACAATAAGCTCAAATTATTGTTTATGGAATTGGAGTGCTTTTGCACGCTATCAAGACAAAGTCATATCACGCAAAAAAATCTATACATATGAAGTATCTTGCACAATTTATGTTGATCGTATTCCTTTTTGCCGTTAAAGAAGGCCGATCCTGTACACGCGTTGTTTATAAGGGGCCTAATCAGACCGTTATCACGGCAAGGAGTATGGACTGGAGAGATGATATCGCGGCCAATCTATGGGTGTTTCCGCGTGGAATAGCGCGCAGTGGAGAGGTAGGACCTCAGTCTTTGAAATGGACTTCCCAATATGGGAGTGTAGTTTCCAGTGCTTGGGACATTGCTACAGTCGATGGTTTAAATGAAAAGGGATTGGTGGCCAATGTACTCTGGCTTGTCGAATCTACTTATCCTAAATTTGATCCAGCGGGACCAAAAAAAGGTCTTGCAATCTCGGCTTGGGCCCAATATGTTTTGGATAATTTTGCGACAGTCAATGAAGCCGTATCTGCCTTAAAGGATGAGCCATTTGTAATTGTAAGTGATTATATCCCGGGAACTACCAAATTTACGACCATACATTTATCGCTTTCAGATGCCACAGGCGATAATGCTATATTTGAATACATCGATGGGAAATTGGTTATTCATCACGATGCGGCCTATACAGTTATGACAAACTCGCCCATCTTTGAAGATCAGCTCGCGCTAAACAGGTATTGGCAGGGAATTCCGGGAACCATCATGTTGCCGGGGACAAACCGAGCTGCTGATCGTTTTGTGAGGGCTTCTTATTATATTAATGCGATCCCGCAAACAGACGATGTGCGGCTTTCTGTTGCCAGTGTTTTCAGCGTGATCCGCAACTGCTCGGTTCCATTTGGAATAAGCTCGGAATCTGAACCTAATATTTCGTCTACACGATGGAGATCCGTGGCTGATCAGAAGAATAAAATCTATTATTTTGAGAATGTATTGGTTCCGGGAACACTGTGGGTAGATCTGGCTAAATTTGATTTAAAGAAAGGGGCTCCGACGATGAAGCTGGACATGAAGCAGGGGATGGCAATAAATGGCATTTCAAATAACCTGTTTAAGGCTGCCCAACCCTTTAAATTTATGGGCATTTAAATTAGAAAGACCGAATAAATTAGAAAGACCGAACCCGGTTATAATGGGTTCGGTCTTTCTTTTGTTTAGGAATTAGTAGAAAGTCCTATTTGACTGACGTTCCGTCTATAATCTCTTCATCCGCTTTGCTGACCAATTTAGTGTCTTGTTTTAAGTCACCAAATATTTCGATCTGACCATCGATGCTGCGTCCTTTCTGTACAGGAATACGTTGTGTTTTGTTCGAAACAACAGCAATCACAAAACTTCCTTCGCCCGAAGTAAATACGGCTGATTTCGGTACAACAAAAGTACTGTCTTGAGATGTTAAAGGCAATTCGACCTCTGCGACCATACCCGGCAATAGCTTGTTGTCGGTATTGTTAATGTCAATTTCTACCCGCTCGGATCTTAATCGGCTGTCCAGAGCACCCGATTTACGTGCGATCTTACCCGAGAAGGTTTGCCCAGGCAATGATTTGACAGTAAATTGTAAGGGCTGGTTTTCGGTGAGGAAACCCGAATATTGTTCCGGAACAGCAACGGCTAACCTCAGTTTGCGTTGTTGTTGAATGGTCATGATGGGCATTTCCGAGCCACGGCCAGCAGGACCAACATAGGCGCCCTGATTGACATTTCTTGTTGCGATTACACCGTCGAAGGGTGCCCTGATTTCCAAATAATTCAACAGGTTTTGTACCTCTGCGTAGGCCGATTTAGCGGCTTGGTACTGCGCAAAATCAGCATTCTTTTTTGACTCAGCAACCTCAAGATCCAGTCTGGCCACCGTTCCCTCTACCTTGCTGGTTTCAAAGAGTCTGTCGTAAGTGCTTTTTGTAGCCATATAGACCGCCTCCTGTGATTTGAGCCGCGATTTGGCTGCTGACAGCTGTGAACTCAATTCGGGAGCCTCCAGGACAGCCAATAGCTGACCGGCATGCACTTTACTTCCGATGTCCACGTTAAGACTTTTGACGTAACTGCTGACCTTCGCGTAAATCTCGACCTGTTGGAATCCCGTGATTTCCCCGGGAATCTGCATTTTATTTGTTAATTTCTGTTTGGTGGGTACAAATGTCTCCATTGCCGGAGCTACAGCTTCCGGACTTTCTTTTTTTGCATTTTCCTCGGCAGCCGAATGGCATCCTGTTAAGGATGCGATCAGACCGGCGATAGCTAATATTTTGAACAAATTATTTTTCATATTTTATAGATTATACTGCTTTTACGATAAAGGTTTTAATGCCGCAATATAGTGTTTACTTTCTTTGTCTTCAGGATCTAATGAGATCGATTGTGTACTGCTTTTTTCTTGCGCCCAAGCAAATATAAGCGGTAAGATGACGAGTACGGCAAATGTCGAAAATAGTAATCCTCCAATTACGGCTCTACCGAGTGGTGAAACTTGTTCGCCACCTTCACCATGACCAATGGCCATAGGTAGCATACCCACAATCATGGCCAAACTGGTCATGATAATTGGGCGAAGCCGTAAGGATGCTGCCTCACGGGCTGCAGCCAGCGCATCTCCATTATGCCGACGGATATGTTCGGCATTGGTGATGAGCAAAACAGCGTTCGCAATGGATACACCCACCGACATGATAATCCCCATGTAGGATTGTAAGTTGAGGGTAGATCCGGTTAACAACAGCAGAATCAATGAGCCCAGCACAACCGCAGGCACTGTGGTGAGCACAACCATAGAAACTTTGAACGACTGGAAATTGGCTGATAGCATCAGGAATATAACGATAATGGCTACGGCCAAACCAGATTCGAGGCTGCTCATGGTCTCTGATAACACTTTTCCAAGTCCTATTTGCTCCATCGATAAACCACGAGGAAGTTCTCCAAGGGCTTTGATACTGCGCTGTACATCCTTGGAGGCTGTTTTTAAATCGGTATGATCAATATTTGCTGTAACTGATACATAAGGCATTGCACCTAAATTGTCGTTTTCGCCATAGGTGAAGGACGGTGTGATCGTTGCAACGTCGCTCAGAATTGGTCGCGCTGAATTTTTCAATAAGGGGATTTCACCGATTTCTTTCTCATCTTTCATTTTATCTATGGGAACCTGAACTTGGACGTTGTATGAAAGTCCTGCTTTTTCATCGATCCAGGTGTTTTTTTCGGTATAACGCGAGGAAGAAGTGGAAGCGATCAGCGATCGTGTTACTTCGCTGAGATCTACACCCAATTGTGCAGCCCTGATGCGGTCTATCTTAATATCGTAAGAAGGGTATTTAATGGATTGTGCTAATTGCACATCTCTAAAATAAGGGATGGCTTTTAGTTCCTCGATCAATTTACCGGCGTACTTCTCGTTGTTCTTTTTGTTTTTTCCTGCTATCCGAACTTCAATAGGAGTGGGCGATCCCTGACTTAATACTTTATCCGTAAGCTCGATCGGTTCAAAGGATACCTGTACATCGGGAACTGCCGCTTTCAGGCGTTTTCGGTATTCATCACGGAAACTGTCCATATCGTGATGGTAGTCTTTCAGTGCAATTTGGAAAACAGCTTCATGTGGACCAGCCATGAAAAGATAGATCGGTGATACTGAAAACTGTCCGGGGTGTTGACCGATATAGACAGAAGATATGCTGATATGTTCTTTCCCAACCAGTTTTTCCAGTTCGGCCAGCGCTAGTTTTGCTTTTTCTTCGGTGCGTTCGATACGTGTACCTTCAGCTGCACGGAGGCGCATTTGGAACTGACTGGAGTTAACTTTCGGAAATACATCCTGTCCAATTGTGGAAAGTAAAATGACAACAAGACTTATTGCTCCAAGCAGATAAACTACGGTAATGGTTTTCTTTCTTTTGAACAAACGGTCGATCATTTTCATGAATCTGTTTCTGAACCGTTCAAAAATACTGATCTTTCCATCGTTGTTAAAGTCTTCCCGTTCAACCAATAGTTTCTTCTGATTTAGGGTGTCTTGCTCGGATTCTATGGTCAGTCCAGTTGCTGCAAATTGAGCTTCATCTGTATTTAAACCCACTGGTTCGGTCGCGTGTGGCGCTTTATGCGCATGATCTTTCATGAGCCAGTTTGCCATGATAGGAACAAATGTCTGCGAAAGGAGGAAGGATATGATCATTGAAAATCCAATGGACAGGGCCAAGGGAAGAAATAACGAGCCCGGAATACCTGTCATGGTAAATGCCGGCGCAAATACGGCTAGTATACAGAGCAGGATCAATAATTTGGGTAAGGCGATCTCTTTACAGGCATCCCAGATAGCCAAGGCTTTGGGTTTACCCATATCCAGATGCTGGTGTATATTTTCTATCGTTACCGTACTTTCGTCGACCAGGATACCAATTGCCAAGGCTAGTCCACTGAGGGACATGAGGTTGATGGTCTGCCCGAAGAGTTTCAGAAAGAGCACTCCGGATATCACGGATATCGGAATGGTTAGGATAACGATCAGCGCAGCTCTTCGATCACCTAAAAATAGGAGGACCATTAGTCCGGTCAGGATAGCACCGATTGCACCTTCGGTAATCAAACTCTTTACGGAATTGATGACATAGACGGACTGGTCAAATTCATAAGATAACTTGACGTCGTCGGGTAAATTTTCCTGAATTTTTGGTAAGGCTGCTTTTAAATTCTGGACAACCTCCCAGGTTGAGGCATCGCCGGCTTTGGCGATACTGACGTATACGGAACGTTTGCCGTTGACCAAAGCATAGCCTGCGGTAACGTCGGCACCATCTTTTACGGTAGCAATATCGCCAAGGTAAAGATTTTGTACTCCACCTTTAAATAGCGGGATTTTTTCAAAATCTTTGACATCCTTGATGGTGTTGTTCGTTGGTGTAATGTAGTTTTTGTCCTGAATACGTACGTTTCCTGCAGGAGCGGTTTGATTGTTCAGTCTTAGCGCTTCTACGACCTGATCGGGTGTCATATTGTGACTCCGCATTAAATCGGGATCAACGTTGACCTCAATTGTACGTGGACTTCCCCCAAAAGGAGGGGGTGACAACAGACCGGGGATTGACGTAAACGATGCCCGGACATAGACGTTGGCTAGATCTTGCAGTTCGTTGTTAGAACGCTTGTTACTGCTCAATACCAGTTGGCCTACAGGAAGCGATGAGGCGTCAAAGCGAATGATGAACGGCGGTTGTGAGCCTGGAGGAAAGGAGGCCTGGATCCGATTGGCCAGGGCACTTAGCTCGGCTGCAGCCTGGGCCATGTTGGTATCTTCGTAATACGATACTTTCATTAAGGTCAGACCTTGAATATTCTTGGTCTCAATGGACTTGACCCCATTGGCAAAAAGAAGGATATTGACGTAGTTTTTGGCAAAATAAGATTCCATTTGATCCGGCGAATAGCCACCAAATGGATGGGCAATATAAATAACCGGAAGGTTCATTTTTGGCAGGATATCCACCTTGATCGATCGAACGGCACCTATGCCAAAGACAATAAGTCCCAATACGAGTACGAGGATGGATATCGGCTTGCGTAAGGCAAAACGTATTAAATTCATGTAATGTTATTTATAGTTCTTTGTTGAAAATATCAAAATCTCCCGCAGCTGCGGCTTTTAGTAAAAGCGACTGCCAAAGATTGATGTGGACGATCTCTCGATCGGTTTCGGCTCTATTTAATGTGTAAAAGGTCTGCGTCACGTCGACAAGTGTCGCTAGGCCGTTTTTATACATCGTCATTTTTTGATTGTAAGCTTGCTGAGCTGCCGAAACTTGTCGGGGAGCTTCTAGATCACTTTTTAGGGCCAATTGGATTTTTACATCAGCGGCATCCAGCTGTGCTGTCAATTGGGCTTCGGCAGTTTGGTATTCTTCTCTTAGGGCATCATTCGTAAAGCGCTGTGCACTGATTTTTTTATTGATACGCGCAATCGAAGTCAGATTCCAGTTTATGCCCAATCCCAAGAGATAATTTTGCCTACTGGGACGAACCCCTTGCCAATAATTTGTGCTATATGCTTGTAAATCCGTAATGTAGTCGCTCTTAAAACCAGATCCTCTTGTCTGAAAGACCCCAAAGGCGCTTACAGTGGGAAGATACTCTTTGTTTGATAGTTTCAATTGTTGTTCGCCAAGTTCAATTTTACTTTTATAAAATTGCAGAATAGGATTACTTTCAATCAAGTTGCCTGAAAGCGGAGTTAGCTGTACAGGTGTTTTCTGAACCAGAACAGTATCTATTTCGAGGTTTTTCGCTGGAATCCCCATCAATACCGTCAACTTATTGTTTTGCTCCTTAACATTTTCACGGGCCTGATTGAGGCTGATTTTTGCGCGCGATACTTCCGCTGAAGCAAGTGTAGAATCTACTCCGGGCAATATTCCGTTTTTTACTTTGGTGGCAGCAATATTTAAAAATACCAGTGCACGATCCAGATTCATCTGTTGATTTTTTTCCAATCGTTGACTAGCCAATAAATTGAGGTAAGCCGCAGCAATCTTGATTTTATGCTGGAACTGTTCCTGACCGAGATCGGCCTGTAGTCGTTTGGTATCGGATTTGGCTAATTCGATACGTTCTTTTTTTCGTCCAAAGGTGTAAATGTCCCAATTGACATTGGCTAAGTAAAGCGCACCAAATGCGGCATTCCAATTTTGTTCTGGAAGAGCGGCTCCCGAAGAAGCTACACCCAGCCCACCAAATCCATACAGTGGACCATTTTGTCCGTTGACTGTTCCAAAGTCCTGTTGGGCTACGATGTTCAGATTGGGCCAAAAGTCGCGTTTGACTTGTTCATTGGTCTGCAGGGAGGACTGGAGATAATATTCCTTTGCCTTGATATTTCCATAATTTGCAATACCCTGTTCTACGGCATCGCGGAGCGTAAGCTTCTGAGCGAAGGAAGAGGAGGTCGCAAGTGATACAGCCAATGACAGCACTAAATTCAATTTCAGCATAGGTTATCTATCATTTTATGGACACGAAGATAACGATGAGATGAACTGTGATTTCCCTTTAAAATGATCTATAGCGTTTAAAAGTGACCAATTTAATTCGTCATTTATTTTTCTGCTGTTATAAACTTAAAACTTTTACTTTGTAACAGATTTTTAACAAAAAAAGGATTATGAGAAAGGTTTTTGAGAACAAGATCATACAGGAGATCGTGCTATTGATCTTTTCGTTTATCCTCTTTACTTTGAACGATTGGATTTTGATCCTGAGCTGGAAGGGATTTTTGATGGGGGTGTTCTATTTCTTGATCCTTTATGCGCATGCACAATTGAATCGCTTTTTCCTGTTGCCATTGCTACTTAAGAAGAATAAACCGCTGTTGTATATTTTGGCTTCGGTGGCAACACTACTAGTTTTTGCACTCATATTAAAAGAGCTAACGGATAACGTGATCTACAAGAATTGTTTTCTTTACAAGAATCTTGTTCAGAAAACGTTCCATTATCAATTTGGTGTATTATTGGGTTCGTTGATCTGTATATTGGGTAGTATCCAATTTATTGAATTTTATCGCTTTCAGCGTGTGAAGACCCGACGTGAACTGCTTTCCAATCAGACGCAATTGTCCCATTTAAAAAAACAGCTCAATCCACATTTTTTATTCAATACATTGAATACCATTTATGGTATTAATTTGAAGTACCCGGAACGTACCTCCGAATTGGTCATCAAAGTTTCCCAGCTTCTCCGTTATCAGATGGAGAGCAGCGATCGGGAATTTGTTGCGATGGATGATGAGATCGATTTTATCTCAAGTTATATCGAGCTGGAGCGTGAACGGTTAGGCTATCGCACAAAAATTGAATTTGATTATCAAAAAGAAGAAGATATCAATTATCAGATAGCGCCGATGCTATTGATTACTTTCGTAGAAAATGCTTTTAAACACGGAACCTGCAGTATTGAAGATTGTTTTGTACATATTTCGATCAAGATTGAAAAAGGGAACTTATATTTGCATGTACGGAATTCTGTTCCCGTCAAGAAAAGGAATGTTTTTTCGGCGAAAATAGGTCTGGAAAATACAATGGCGCGATTAAAACTTTTGTATCCTAATCGATATACATTAACGACAAATTCCAAAAAAGAGGAGTATGAGGTGTCATTGGTTATAAATCTTTAAACAATGAATAAAAATAGCTGTATTGTGGTTGATGACGAACCTGCGGCGCATTATGTACTGGTAAATTATATTGAAAGAAGTACTGATCTGCAGTTGGTCGCTCAATGTTATAATGCTTTTGAGGCATTGGATTTTCTTCGGGAGAACAAAGTAGATTTAATCTTCCTGGATATTGAAATGCCCGAAATTAATGGGATGGAGTTTCTGAAGATGCTGGATAACCCACCCAAAACGATTTTGACAACAGCATATTCCGAATACGCATTGGAGAGTTATGATTACGGCGTTGTTGATTATTTATTAAAACCTATTTCATTTCCCCGTTTTTTTAAGGCTGTTCAACGTTTTTTATCCTATAACACGGCTGTGTCGCCCCAGGAAGAAGAGCCCAAATCAATTAGTATACGCATGGATGGCCGTATTATTGACGTTAAATTATCGCAGATCGATTTTATCCAGAGCTTTGGCAATTACGTGAAAATTGTCACTCCTAGTCAGACATTTTTGACCGCAAGCACTACCCAGCAAATTCTCACACAGGTGCCGGCCTCAAAGTTTATCCGTATCCACAAATCTTACATTGCTTCGATCAATAAGGTGATCAAATATGAGCATGGTATGGTACAGATCAATAATACGTCCCTACCGGTCGGTATTACTTTCCGTCGGGAGTTACAGGAGCGGCTAGCCAATAAATAGCGCTAAGCTATGTCGTAATTCGATCAGGTATCGCCGTTCTTGTCAATTCACAGCATATCATGTCACAGCATATCATGTGAAGAAGAAAGTTCATTCATTTAGCTGGATGTGCTGATGCTGACGTTGGGGGTGTGCAAGACCGGGAAGTTTACTGAATTGGCAATAAAACAATATTCACTTGCTTTTTTATGTAATTCAATGGCTTGTGCAATCATCGTTGAATCTTTTACCCGGACCGAAGGATTTAGCGTGACTTCTTTAAAACGGCCTTTTCCATTTTCTTCTTCAAGCATGATCGCTGTTGCATGGTCAATATATTCTTCTACAATAATTTTATTGACCGAGCAGAAATGCAGGTACCATAACATATGGCAGGAGGACAGGGAGGCAAGTAATAGTTCTTCGGGATTGTGTTTGCTGGGGTCTCCCAGGAACGCTGGATCCGAAGAACCTTCAATCTCGGCTTTGCCGTCAATGCTAATGCGATGGCTTCTTTCGTAGTTTTTATAATGATCGGTTCCGCTGCCGCGATTTCCTGTCCACGTAATTGTGGCGACGTAATTATGCTGTTTCATTTGAAAATAATCGTTTGACGCTGTTGGTGCTAATCTGGAAGCAAGTTAAAAAAATATGCCTTTATCCTAAACATAAACACAATCTCTTCTGCGTAGAATTGACTTTCATATTATTTTTTTGATCTAATTTTTTATTTATAATATACTGATTGGTATTTTATTTGTAGGTTTGTACTGATTTTAATTAAATCCAATATTTATGAATAATACGGTGTTTTCTACTGTTTTTAAATATACCTTTTGGTATTTTATTTTATGTTATGATTGGCGTATATATTGAAATTTTTATAGTAGCCTTTTGGATGGCAACTATGCGGGGCGTACTTGTAAGACCTTTTTTGGTCGTGAATAATTCTGTTAACTAAAAATAGTTCGTATATGGAACAATATGATTTGGTTGTCATTGGGTCTGGCCCAGGCGGCTATGTTGCGGCGATTCGCAGTGCCCAATTGGGGTATAAAACCGCACTTGTAGAGAAATATGATACATTGGGTGGTACCTGCACCAATGTGGGCTGTATTCCCACAAAGGCAATTTTGGATAGTACACATCATTATCATGAAGCACAGCATCATTTTGCTGCACACGGGATTCAGGTAGGGGGACTATCGGTTGACTTTGGTCGGCTGTATGCGCGTAAAGATAAAGTGGTGTTGCAAAATACGCAGGGGCTGAATTTCCTGATGAAAAAGAATAAGGTTACGGTGATCCATGGAACGGCCTCTTTTGTCAATAATTCAACGGTGGAGATTGCTACATCAGCGGGGGAGCGGCTGTCCCTTGGAGCAAAGAAATTTATCATCGCTACAGGGTCCAAACCAGCGACAGTTCCGGGAGTAACCATAGATAAAAAACGTATCATAAGCTCAACAGAGGCGTTGTCTTTGCAAGAGAAGCCAGATAAAATCGTTATTATCGGTGGCGGTGTAATTGGGGTAGAGATGGCATCCATATTCAATAGATTGGGTTGTGAGGTCACGATTATTGAATATGCCGATCGCCTCCTTGCCAATATGGATCATGAATTGGGGGATGCATTGAAAAAGATACTGCTGCATGATGGCATTAAAATTTTGCTTGAACAGGCTGTTTACAAAACAGAAAATATAGGCGCTGCGGCAAACGTTTTCTTTAGGGATCGAGTTGGTAACGAGCAGCAGTTACAGGCGGATTATATTTTGGTGGCTGTCGGACGGAAAGCATTTACAACGGGGCTTGGACTGGAAAATACGGCTGTCCAACTGGATGCGAGAGGGATGATCGTTACCAACGAGCAGTTACAGACGGCCGTTCCCCACATCTATGCTATTGGTGATGTGATCGGCGGAGCTATGCTGGCTCATAAAGCTGAAGAAGAAGCAATCTTTGTTGTCGAACATATGGACGGCCAAAAACCAAAGGTACATTACGATCGGATCCCAAGTGTGGTTTATACCTGGCCCGAAGTGGCTTCTGTTGGCGCAACAGAAGAGGAGCTCAAAGCAAAGGGTATAGCGTATACGATTGGAAAATTCCCGTTTTCCGCAAATGCCCGTGCCCGTGCAGGGATGGATACACAAGGATTTGTAAAAGTGTTGGCCGATCCTAAATATGGCGAACTATTGGGAGTTCATATCATTGGAGCACGTGCCGCCGATCTGATCGCTCAAGGTGTTTTGGGCTTGGAATATGAAATCACCGCCGATAGCATGTCAAGAGTGTCTTATGCACATCCTACTTATTCGGAGGTCTTGAAGGAAGCGCATACCATTGCTTCGGGACGGCCATCCGTAAATATATAAGTATCCTATGCGTCTTTTCGGCGAAGAACAAAACGTATTTCTTTTAGAAGAGCTAAGCGTATTCCCTTCGTAGAAAAGGCGCTGCTTGTCTATTTTTTTGGATACAAACATCAATTTATCTATGTTTGTTATGTATCAGGCTTTAATTTATGGACAAACAGCTATTGTTGGACAGTATTCAGAAAGAGATCGACCTCACGGAAGATGAAATCGTACGCCTATTGGCTGTTGTGAAATCCAAAAAAGTGAAGAAGAAACAATATTTGCTGTTGGAGGGCGATCTGAGCAGGTATGCTCTTTTTGTCGCTTCGGGTTGTCTACGAAGTTATTGCGTGGATGAAAATGGCTTTCAGTATATTCAACAGTTTGCTCCTGAAGGCTGGTGGATCGGCGATATGTATAGTTTGGTGACCGGAAAACCGGGCAACCTATACATTGATGCGGTATTTGAATCTGAGGTATGGATGATTTCCAAAGTAGATCTGCATCGGCTCTATCAGGAGATTCCGAAACTGAATGTCTATTTTCGGATACTTGCCGAAAATGCATTGGTTTATTATCAAAGTCGATCGATGGAGAATCTCCGTCTAGCTGCCAAAGAACGTTACGAAAAGTTCTGTACACGTTATCCTACATTGATCGACTGTCTTCCGCAGAAACAAGTTGCGGCATATATTGGCGTTACGCCCGAATTTTTAAGCAAAATGTTGCATCAATAGCGGAAATCGGGCTATCGGCAAGAAATTGTCCGGTGATCTACCATTTCTCTTTTAACAGCGTTTCCAATTGACCGATTTCTTCCTGATACATGGTTTTCTTTCTCGTTCCAAAGTAAAGTATATTCTCCACGGGAGAGGTCCCTTCCCAGATTAGTTTTATTTTTCCGGATGCAAGTGCTTCGGCACAAAGAAAGTCGGGAACAATGGAAAAACCAGTATTGTTGCTCAAGCAGCGTATGATTGAGCTGATATTTGGGACGATATAATTGGGGCTGAAGTCTGGATGTTCGCCAAAGTGTGTCGACCAATAGTTTTTTAAATGATCCATATCGGCAGCCGTGCTATACCACAATTGTTTTTTTAGAAGCTGGGCTGCTTCCTTAATTTTATTGTCGTTCAGCAGTGCTTCGAGTGTGGATGTGTCGGTCTGACAACCTGCAATCAAGACAATGCGCTCTTTTGAGAAAGCTTCGTATTGTAGATTCTGCTGGTTTCCTTTTTGAGGCGTAATAATAAGATCCAATAAACCATTATCAAGATCCTGCTGCATCTGAGGATATTCTCCAAATTTGATAATTAAATTAAAGGGGAGCTGTGCAATATGTTCTTCCAATGTGTATTGAAATGTCTCAAAACACATTCCGATACTGATTGTGACACGTTCGTCCAATGCGCGTTTGTGAAAATGCTGTTCACCGGTTTCTAGTTTTTTAAGCGGGTCAATAACATAGTTGTACAAGATTTTCCCCTTTTCGGTCGGCACCATTCTTCGCGCAGATCGATCAAAAAGCTTGTGCCCGGTAAAGGCTTCCAGGGAATTCAGATGTAGGCTGACACCAGGTTGAGAAATAAACAATTCCTGTGCCGCTGCAGATAATGTTCCGGTTTCATAAATTGCCTTAAATGTACGAAGCCATTCTAAGTTCCATTTCATAGTTATTATTTTTATGATACAAATATACAATTTAAATTATTTGTATGATTTAAAAATATGATAGAAATTTGTGTTATCAATAAGAAAAATTATAGAAATGAAAATATTTATTATCAACGGCGGACAGAAATTCGCACACTCGGGTGGTTCTTTCAATACCACAATAACAAATTGGACTGTTGAAACATTGGCTGAAAATGGACTTGAAACAAGGGTAACCAATATCAACGATGATTTTGATCCAATGGTTGAAGTTGAAAATTTTAAATGGGCAGACATTATCGTTTACCATTTTCCTGTATGGTGGTTTCAGGTTCCGAACCGTCTGAAGCTCTATATCGATGAAGTTTTTACGGCGGGTCACAACAACGGTATCTATAAAAATGATGGTCGTTCACGTAAGAATCCGGCCATTAATTATGGTACCGGAGGTTTGATGCATGGTAAAAAATACATGGTGACTTCGAGCTGGAATGCTCCTGAGACAGCCTTTACAATGGAAAATGAGTTTTTTGATCAGCATTCAGTTGATGCTGGTGTTTTATTCGGTTTTCACAAGATGAATCAGTTTGCAGGATTGGAACATCTGGGAAGCTTCCATTTTCATGATATGGAGAAGGGTGCGTCTCAAGAACGTGTCGACAATTACGAAAAGGAATATAAACAATATGTGGAAGAGGTCTTCCATTTGGAAACTACGTTGAACTAAAAATTTATTGATCGATAAATCGCTTTATCCATGGCGTTATTGCGATGAAAAGAGTAAATTACCAAAATAAAAATCAATAACATGAAGGTATATTTAACCGCAATTTTAAAGGCAGTTCCTGCACATCGGGAAGAAGTATTGGCATTATTGTTAGAAATGGTCGAAGCAAGTAGAAAGGAAGAAGCTTGTATACAGTACGATCTGCACCAGGTAAACAGTGATGAAAACCAGTTTATATTTTATGAAATCTGGGAAGATCAGGCGGGCTTGGATGCGCATAATCAACAACCTTATATTGTAGCATTCGGAAAAGTTGCCGCTGAAAAATTGCAGGAAGCGCGTCAAATTATATTAATGAATAAAATCGCTTAATTTACAATGTGGCCTGTAAGGATCGTATTGAAAAGATAGCAAAGAATATCATGTAGTGGATGATGTGTACAGGCGGAAGATATTAACTATAATTGAAGTATTGGTGGGTACCAAAATCATTTGTGTTGCCTTGAATAAGCTTGTTTTATTCTGATTTAGTGACGCGAATGATTTTGTTGGTACCTTGCTGAACAGCGACATCGACTTTATTTCGTTGCGTGTAGCTCTGTTGCAGGAGGTTCAATTTTTTGGCCAGTTGACCATCCTGATTGTCCAGCCAGAAGGTGGCAGCCATAATACCAATTTGAACTCTATAACTGGAATCAGTTTCCGGAACAAGCTGCTCGATAACCTGATGTTGATACCAAGTGAGGTTTTTATTTTCTTTTTGGGAAACACAGGCGTGTAGGAGAATTGCCAGAAGGGCTAGATAGCCCATTTTCAAAAGTTGACCGCGTCTTAGGTTCATCAATAGTTTTTTTGTGTTACACCAAATCTACTATTTTTTATCCAACGAATGAATTACTACTGTAAATTTTTACCCTCCTCGTTTAGACAGATACGCTTCATTTATTTACTAGGCTTTTCGTGTATGCACATTCAAGCAAATCTAAAAATGTATGAAGTTTGCTGTTCATTTGGCTGTAATCATAAGCCTGAATTTCGTCAGGTGATTGGACAAACTGCTGCGATTGGCTTTGAAGAAAGAGATCTTCTTCTGCAGCTATCAAAAGCCGGACGACTTCAGTAGTAAGTTCCATATGGCATTGAAATCCGTAAACGAGATTTGTATAGCGAACAATTTGTCGAGGGCAGCCGACGCTGCTTGCTAAGATTTTACTTTCAGGGGTAAGTCCAGGCATATCGTTGTGCCAATGTCCGACCGGTAATGGGCTGCCAAAATGTGCTATTTTGCTGTCGTTTATTCCTTCCTCTGTGAGCGTGATGGGGAAAACTCCGATTTCCTTTTGCGGACTATGTCTGTACGTTGCCGACAGCGCTTCGCCAATCAATTGTGCGCCCAGACATATACCAACAACCGCCTTGCCTGCATCAATACATCGGCGGATAAAAGCAATTTCGGCCTTAGCGTCAAAATAAGGGTATTCGGACGGGGATGAATCTGGACTTTGAGGTCCGCCCATAATGATCAATATATCGATGGAATCGATTTCTTCCGGCAGACGGTCCTGTTGATAGACCTGGGAAAAGGTGAGCTCATGCTGTTGTTTTTCCGCCCAGGTTAAATAGGCCCCGGGTGCTTCAAAAACTTCGTGTTGTATAAAATGTATCCGCATTGGTTTTTATGTTATAGGTTCTCATTCCAGTAATAACTATCTGGAGTAGGACGCCGTCCAAAAATTGCCGTGCCTACCCTGACAATCGTAGCGCCTTCCGCTATCGCTATTTCTAAATCCCCGCTCATGCCCATCGACAATTCTTGCATCGATACATCGGGAATAGCTAGGGCTATAATCTGTCGTTGAATATGTTTGAGCAATTGAAAACAGGCTCGTACCTGTTCGGCCTCGGCACTCAATATACCGATAGTCATCAGTCCTTTAATCTTTAGTGTGCTTAATGTTGCTATTTGCTGAACCAGGCTGATCACTTCCTCTGGGGCAGCGCCGTACTTGCTCTCTTCGAAGGAAGTATTTACTTGAATGAGCACTTCCATGGTTTTATCTTCTTTTAAAAGTCGCTGATGCAATTTTTCGGCGAGATCTATACGATCGATCGAATGGATGCAGGATACGTTGCATTTGAGCAGATCCTTGATCTTATTGGTTTGAAGATGACCAATAAAATGATTGACATGGGGAACAGCGTTTAAATACTCAAATTTGTCTTTCAGTTCCTGCACTTTATTTTCAGCAATTAAGGTTTGACCAGTTTGTAGTGCGATTTCGATACGTTCGGCAGGTACGGTTTTAGTGGCCAGCAATAATTTTACCTCGCGGGGATCGCGACGGCTTGCTTTGCAGGTTTCATCAATACGTTGTTGTATGACCTGTATATTTTCTGCTATAAACTCATGCATGTGGTTGTACTGTTTTTTTCATCATGATATCTATTTGTTTATCGTCACCCAGTTGAAAAATATGCTGGTCGAATGCGACAAAACCATTTTTCTGATAGAAATTGATTGCCCGCAAGTTTTTTTCCCAAACACCAAGCCAGATAAATGACGCTGCTTTTATTTGGGCTAAGGCTAGCGCTTTTTCAAACAATAACTGCCCCACTTTTCTACCATGAAATTCCTGTAATACATAAATGCGTTCAATTTCTAATGCCTGGGGGCACTGTTGTTCGGTCTGGGCCTGGCCGGTATTTACTTTTAGGTAGCCAATAACATCATTTTTCAAGACAGCGAAGTAAAATTCAGATTCGTTATCGCAGAGCTCGGACAATAATTTTTCCTTTGAAAACCCTTCGGCCAGATAGGTCTTCATATTTTCTTCGGTGTTCGTGTCTGAAAAGGTCTGAATAAATGTTGCTTTTCCTATTTGCTGCAGCAGGTCAATATCTGTTAGTTTTACCTGCGTGATTTCTATGTCAGTGTGTGTGTTCATTTTTTTTCGTTACTTATTGATCCATTTTTCATTGCTGCGGCAATATTTCTTTCGAGCTCATTGTCGCTATTTTTTAGAAAATCACGGATACGCTGTCTTTCCGTTTCACTTTTATTTTGACTTAATTTTTTTTGGCCCTGTAAATCCGTAACGACAAGTTCGAAGGCGACGATACCTCGCATCATACCACTTTTAAAACGATCGGAAAGGCTTTCCCATTGTGTTAAATAGGCTTCGTCGTAACTCAGGATCATCTGTTCTAGGGCTTTACTTTTTGCTATTTCGTCTGTAAGGATGGATGCAAGGCCATAGGCATGTACAGCGATGTAATCCCAAGTTGGCACACTTTCTTCCTTGTCATAGTGTT
This sequence comes from Sphingobacterium sp. 18053, assembly GCF_902706145.1. Lineage (NCBI taxonomy): Bacteria > Pseudomonadati > Bacteroidota > Sphingobacteriia > Sphingobacteriales > Sphingobacteriaceae > Sphingobacterium > Sphingobacterium sp. 18053. Next base: position 61,135 of record NZ_CACSJW010000011.1, on the reverse strand, counting down.
GTGGTGAGATATAAGCATGTGGTTCGGAGAAAATAACCAATGACGGCGTATTTTCGATATAATTGGCTTGTTCGTTTGCGCGAGCGAAGTGTGATGTTAAAAGCAGCTGATCTTTATCTGTACGGATGTGGAAGGGGAGCTGTGTGGCTATTGGAATCCCCTCTTTAATCGATACAATGGTCGCAAAACTATATTGTTGCATAAATTCAACCTTTTCTGCGTAATCTTCGAACTGGAAATGTTTGGGTACATACATGCAAATAGCTATTTCTTGATTTTATCCAAAATTACAGCCAATAGATGCAACTGAGCTAGTCCAATTTGAATAATGTAGCTGGTCCAGTGTTCATTTATTGCGCGGGCTGACTGGTGTTCACGCAATCCAGGGATGTCGTTTGGCCTGACAGAGTCGAAGCCGAAGAGCTAATCTATGTTTTACATCTTTAGTTAACAAGCTCACAACAGTGGATGAATTCAACAGGATATGTATACCGGTCAAAACGCATTAGATGTTCTTTGCAGTAATCAGCTAAAAATTGTGCTTTCAGATCAGTTATTGTACGAGCTGTTGGGCATTTTTGGATTATATTGTTGTACATGGTCAACTTTGGCAAATATGTGTGGGCCATTCATCTCAATTCCTGCAGCTAGAAAGTCATCCAAGATCGATTGAAAAATTTCAGATTTTGCCAGTTCAATTTCCCCAGATTTAGCGATGTACACATTCAGTTCATAGAGGACATAGAAGTCGTCTAATTTTTTTTGTAAGACAAATGGCGCGGGGTTAAGGTTGACCCTTTTTATTCGGGGTGGGATGTTCAGTAGCAATTCGTGTATACGTTGCCAAGGTTCTTCATAACCGACTGTCAATTCCACCTGAAAGCAGATTCCATCTTCTGAGAAGGTAGAATAATTGACGGTATTTCCGGAAAGTACCGAGGAATTGGGGATGGTAATTTCTTCATTTTTTATCGTTCGAAGCCTTGTTACCAGTGGTGATTTTTCGATAACCACGCCTGTTTTGTCGGCGATAGTGATACGGTCTCCGATACGGAAAGGACGCATATAGGTGATCACAAGTCCCGCTATGATATTGGAAATCGCAGAAGATGATCCTAAAGAGAATAGGACACCAATAAATACGGATATTCCTTTAAAGATATCTGAATTTGCGCCGGGTAGGTACGGGAATATGAGCACCAGTGTGAAGGCTTGGAGCAGAAAGCGAACAATAGTAAAGGTAGGCATGGCAAAATCGCGATGAAAGCCATTAACCTCTAATTTGCCTTTGTCAATTTCGGTAAAAATATACTTTATGAATCGAACGGCGTAACGCATGACAACGAGTATGACAAATACGGTAATCAGATTGGGAATATAATCCCAAATTGCCAAAACTGCAGTCTTCAGGGGCTTTGTGAAAAGTCCAATGAGATTGGATGCCCAGCTTTGTGTAAATGGAAACACACTGAAGACAATCGGCAGCATGATAAAGGCAATGAGGACGATCAAGCCCCAGCGTAAGATATTTATGGCATTAATAAACATCCGTGTTTTTTGTACCGAAGTGACAAGGACGTAATTTTTGATCTTAATGTCTTTGATCCGTTGTGTTCTCTCCGTTAATATACGTCGTGTACCATATTTTTTCAATTTGTTTATCAATAGAATCAATATCGAAAAAACGACGAGAATGAGAAATACAAGCCCAATACGGGTAAGAAGTTTTGTAATGCTGTTGTCTGCACGTTCCGTTGTGATTGAATCCTGAATTCTTTTTAGGTAGTTTGCAGCAATCTCTTCTTTGCTTTTTCCTTCCAGTAGTGCATCGAGTTCTGTGACGGAAGTTATGACGAGATCTTTATAAATGATGTCGGCACTGATTTCGTTGTTTTCGATTTTAAACGAGTCTACTTTCACAAAATCATCTTCATATAGATTATGGATTCTGCTGACCACATTGTAAGCTCGGTCTTTGGCTAATGATGATCCAAGTTTATTGTAGATATAGAATAGCGTATCCTGAAATGGTGCTACCGCATATCTTTTTGTGTTTTTTTTGATGGAGTCTACTTTAACTTTCAGCTGCTGCTTCCGAAGGTTATTTTCTTCGTCAAACTCATTCAGCTGCTGTTTTAAATTTTCCTTTTTGGGGCTATTTTGACTTTTAAGATCGGCAATTTCATGCTGAAGCTTTACCCGTTCAAGAGAATCATTAATTTGCTGTTGTCTGATTCCGTTCAGAAGGGAACTCAGATCCAGTTCTTTTTTATTGACCGAATCGGTTTCTTGTGCATAAAGCTGTGTGCTCGTTGAAAAAAGACAAGATATGGTCATTAAGAAATAAACGTAAATACTTCTCATTGTGTTGTTGGTAAAATTGAATGCCGATGGATATAGGTCATTTTGCGCATAACGATCGGACAGGTTCTCAAAGATAATAATTATCTTGATTAGAAGGCAGATCGTCAAATATGATATAAATTGAAGATAAAATGATACGATGCGACAGCTGAATTTAATTTATTCCGACTTTCTTTGTTAAAACGATTGGGCATATGCTCAATAGGGAAAACTGTATAGCTAATTTTATCCAAAAAATATGATTAAACCTTTTCAAAAATCTATTTATGCAATGAACAAACTTGGGAAGATAGGTCTCTGTGTTATTGTGGCCTGTGTTTCCACTGTTTTAGATGGACAAGCCCAAGAGCGCAAAGCTCCGGCTTATCCATTAATTACACACAACCCCAATTTTAGTATATGGTCCATGACGGACCAGCTTCATGCGTCTACAACGAAACACTGGACAGACGCTGATCATTCGCTGTTGGGCTTAATTGATGTTGATGGTAATATTTATCGTTTTCTTGGCAAAGAAGAGCCTAGTTATGCGGTTATTCTACCGACTTCGGAAGATAAATCTTATACGGTACAATATACTGAATCAAAACCTCAAGGCGGCTGGGAGTCTTCCGTTTATAAGACGAATACGTGGAAATCTGGACTTGCACCCATTGGTGATGATGCGCAACAGGTAAAGACGCTTTGGAAATCGGACGATATCTGGGTGAGACGTGAGTTTTCCGTAACGGATCCGAAGGGTATCAATGAGCTGTTTCTAAAACTCAATCATGATGATAATATAGAAGTATTTTTGAATGGGAAGAAGGTTTACGAAAAGGTAGGTTGGACTAACAGCTTTCAATATTTACCGATTGACAAGGCGAATCTGAGGGCTGGGCAAAATCATATTGCCATCCATTTGAAGAATAGTGCCGGCGGTCGTTACCTGGATTTTGGTTTGGTCGACAGGCTCAAAGAGCGTGGGCCACGAATTCAAGAAGCCGTGCAAAAAGATGTGGAAATAACAGCGACGCGTACGGTCTATAACTTTCAGGCTGGTAAGGTGGATCTGAAACTAAGCTTTACGTCGCCTTTGCTTATGGATGATCTGAATTTATTGGCTCGACCGGTGAGCTATATCACGTATAACGTAAAAGCAAACGATGGCAAGCAACATGCTGTTAAAGTTTTTCTAAGTGCATCCACAAATATTGCGGTGTATAAGCCTTCACAGGAAGTAACCGCCGAAAAATATGAAACGGCAAAATTGTCGGTACTAAAAGCGGGAACGGTCGAACAGCCTATTTTGCAGAAAGGTGCCGATGATATGCGGATAGACTGGGGTTATTTTTATGTTGCTTCACCAAAGCAGGATAAAACGCAACAGTTTATTAGTCCGAGGGGCGGAGCCGTCGACGCCTTTAGAAAGGGAACAACGACTGCTGCAAAAACTGTTAAGGGTACCTCACTTGCGCTGAACACGTTCATTCCATTTGGCAATGTGGGCGCGAAAGCGGAGGAACGTTTTGTTGAGGTAGGCTACGATGAAATTTATGCGATTCAGTATTTCAAAAATAATCTGCGACCATGGTGGAACAATTCGGGCAAAGAAACGATGGAAAATCAGCTGACTTTGGCTGCAGATGAGTATCGTAATGTGCTCGATAAGTGTGTGGCATTCGACAAAGCGGTTTATGCGGATGCGCTAAAATCGGGTGGAAAAGAATATGCACATCTTAGTGTGCTAGCTTATCGCCAAAGTATAGCCGCACATACCTTGGTAAAAAGTCCACAAAATGAACTGTTATGGCTTTCCAAAGAAAATAATAGTGGTGGTTTTATCAATACGGTGGATGTCACTTATCCTTCAGCACCATTGTATTTGATCTATAATCCGGAGTTGTTGAAAGGGATGCTAACTGGAATATTTTATTTTAGCGAGAGCGGTAAATATCCATATCCTTGGGCGGCTCACGATTTGGGTACGTATCCATTGGCCAATGGTCAAACCTATGGTGAACCTATGCCTGTGGAGGAATCGGGCAATATGATTATTTTAACTGCGGCAATCGCGAAAGTGCAAGGGAATGGGGACTATGCAAGGAAGCATTGGAAAACATTGACAACTTGGGTAGATTATCTCGTTAAAGATGGCTTTGACCCTAAAACGCAGCTCTGTACAGACGATTTTGCTGGTCATCTTGCACGAAATGCCAATTTATCTGTTAAAGCTATTGTGGGCATTGCCTGTTATGCGCAGCTAGCGGAGGCCATTGGTGAAACTGCAATCGCAAAAAAATACCGTGCAATTGCGGAGGAAATGGTTCCGAAATGGATGGAAATGGCAGATGCGGGCGACCATTACGCGCTGACATTTGACGATAAAAATACCTGGAGTCAAAAATATAATTTGATCTGGGACAAAGTGTTGGGATTGAATCTGTTTCCTCAAAAAGTGTATGATACGGAAATTAAGTATTACCTGACCAAGCAAAATAGATTTGGCATACCATTGGATAGTCGTAAGGCCTACACCAAAAATGACTGGATTCTTTGGACAGCATCATTTGCTCCATCAAAAGAAGCATTTGAAGCTTTGGTGAAACCAGTCTATAATCATGCGATTCAAACGGAATCCCGTGTCCCATTAAATGATTTTTATGATTCGACTACGGGGATCCGTGAAAACTTTAAGGCGCGTACTGTTGTTGGAGGTTTTTACATGAAACTTTTAGCGGATATAATGAAACAAAAATAAATAATGTCAATGAGCAGGGGGAGAACCTGCAATGAAATTTAGTTTGTGTTTAGTTAATAAGACGGCGGGCAATTATAGGATTGCTCGCCGTTTGTTTATTGGGTTATGCGTTTCAATATCTAGTATTTTACGGTATCGAAATTTGGCTCAACATGATTCTTTTTTCTGATTTCTGTTGAAAATGCGTATTGTCATGCAAGTTCTGTATTGTTTTCCCGAAATTTTCACTACGGTAGAACCTAGGAAGGATGTTAAATATCCCTTTGTTTGCCATTAATATGCCACTGGTATATGAAGGATGACCGTGGTGCCTGCAGTTGGGTTTTTGGTGATCTGTACACTTGCTTTCTTACCCAACAGCTGCATGCGTTCACGACTGATCGTCCCCGAGAGTGAACGATGGGATATTTCAGGAATGTCTGGATTGACTTTGCCGCTATCTTGAATGCTCACTCTTAGGATATCTGCTGACAGTTCAAATTGGATGTCGATACGGCTATTGCCTGTTTCGAGATCTATACCATGTAGAATTGCATTTTCAACATAGGGTTGTATCAGCATTGGCGGTAGCATGACCGCACTTAAATCTTGATCTTCAGGTTGTGTGATGTGGTAATGAAAAGCATCTTCAAAACGCATTTGCTGTAAGATCAAATAGTTTTCTAAGGTTTCAAGTTCCTCATTTAATGGAACGAGGTTTTCACGGCTTAATTCGAGATTACTACGTAATAGTCGGCTGAAACGGTTCAAATATTTGATGGCATTTTCCTTCTTATCCAGGCGCATGAAGCTCTGTACAGCGGAAAGGGTATTGAAAATAAAGTGCGGTTCCATCTGTGTGCGCAACAACTGCTGCTGCAATAAGACCTTTTCTTTCTCTTGTATGGAACGGCGCTGGCGAAAACTGTAGTATAGGAAGAAAAGTACGATGATCAGTAAAATTACTGCTAACGAGGAAATGATCAGTCCTAAACGATTTTGTTGTAGTTGAAGTTTATTGATCTTGATATTTTCGTTCAGTATACGAATAGACTGATCTTTCGCCTGGAGTTGATAAAGGGCATTCATTTCTGCGATCGCTTGTGTATTCTCCGATTGGTAAATACCTCTTTGTAATTGCACAAGGTGATTCAATACGTCTATAGCTGCTTTATCTTTTCCTTGCAGGCGATAGACGGCTGCGAGACTATTCTGAAATGTAATTTCGTTGTTGGGAAAGATTAATTTGGGAAACTGCGCTTTAAGTTTGCCTGCTTTTTGGATGAATTTTTCTCCCAATACCGGTTTATTTAATGAAACATAGATTGCGGCTACATTACTGTAGTCTACGAATAAATTGTTCATCAATATAGAGGATGCTGTCTGTTGGTGCAAACGTTCATCTATTGCTATTTTTAGTAATTCATAATGTAAAATGGAATCCGGTTTCTTAGCCGTTTCATAGTATTGGATCTTCGAATCGTATAGAAAACTAATGTTGTATTTGTCTGGATTTTTAGTGTGTAAGTCTTCGAGTTGATGAAGGAAGGGGACAATATCTTTTGCAGGTCGTTGTAAGGTGTTCAGCGTCTGTATCATTTGTACCAAAACGCGTTGCCGGTTAATATGTCCTTCTGGCAGTGAATCAATTAGCGGGAGTACCGAACGATTCATTTTTTCTGCAAGGTTATATTGGAAAGAGCTCAAGTTATTTTGGGCAGCGGACAATAATATCGCTGATTTTGCTTCGGTTGACAGTCCTGCAGCGGTGTCCGATAAAACAATCGTGGCGGCTTTGTTATAATAATAGCCCGCTTCGCGTTGTTTTGCTTCTATGCTACGGATATTTCCTATACCATTGTAAATAAGCGCTTTGTATTTTGCGTTTCCAGTGGTGGGTTCAATGAGTTCGAGCGCCTGTTGAACAAAAAAAAGAGCCGAATCTTGACCGCTCATAGCATAGAGTCGTGCCAGGTAATATTTTACACGGGCAGCAAGTACCGTGTCTTTTTTTACGATGGAATTCTGGTCTAACGTTAACCAGGCCTGTTTGATGGAATCCCCATTTGCTGCAGTTAATTTTTGGTCTTCGAGCGTTTTAATCTGTGCAGCAATAGCATCATGGTCGGGCGATAATCCGTCTTTCTTTTGAGCGCAAGCGATAAAAAACAAAGGCAGTAGTAGCCAAGTGAAAATGCGGTTCAGTGCGCTCATTTTTCTGGGAAAAGCTGATTTAAGATCGAGTTTTTTCTGCGTGATGAAATTGGAATTTCCTCTTTGTTCTTTAAGACAATATATTCGGAACGATTGACACCAGAAATATGCGACCTATTAACAAGATACGATTGATGGGTGCGTAAGAAATAAGGCTGTGGCAATAATTCTTCATAATATTTGAGCGGTTTAGAGATTAACTCTTTAGTACCATCATTTAAAAAGAAAAAAGTATAGGGACCGTCTCCTTTGCAGTATACGATGTTGTGAACAGGGACGATACGTACATGGTGTATGGAAGACAAGGCAATGCTTTCGGGAAGTTCGCTGGCATGTAAAGCTTCTTGTGCCATTGATAAACGTTGCATCCATTGGGGATTATTTTCGCTTTTACGCCGGTAACGTTCTAAGGCTTCGTTTAGTTCGGTTTGATCGACCGGTTTCAAGAGATAATCCAAAGCACCGTATTTGATGGCTTTGATTGCAAAATGATTGTAGGCCGTAATGAAAATAATATTCTGTGGAATAACGGTTAGCTTTTTTAGGATGTCAAATGCTGTACCATCACGGAGCTGAATATCCATGAGTATAACGTCTGGTTGTTTCTCTTCAATCAATTTTACAGCATTTGTCACCGTATCGCTCCAGCCAACAAGTTCAACGTCAGTTTGCTGTTGGACCAAATAGCTGATTTCTTTGCGTACGGCGGGTTCATCCTCGATAATGGCTACTCTAATCATTTATCAATACTTTATAGCGTATAAAAATAATAATTGTAAGTAAGGAAATTAAATCCATTTACAATTCGTTGCAATAATTTACAATCTGGATTTAAGGTTCGAGCAGAGGTGAATTGGATTTGATCATTTAAAATTCCAAATAGCGATTGAAATTTTTATATTTAGTATTGTATAGACCACTCGTAATATGGAAGCTCAAAAGTCATTAAAATCGGTTTTTGCTGGTAGCATTGGTTTGATTACCTTGTTTGCAGTCGTTGGGCAATTTGTATTAAGTGCTCTCGTCTCTAAGCTTGGCCGCATCGACTATATTGTTCAGTTTTTTAGTTATTTTACGATTCTAGGTAATGTAATGGTTCTGCTATGTTGTTTTTTTACTGTTTTCTGGTCAAAAAGTCGAGTGGGCCTATTTTTTACTAAACCCGAAACAATTACTGCCGTAACAATATACATTCTTATTGTCGGAATTATCTATAATACCCTACTCCGCTTTCTGTCGCATCCACAGGGTTTATCAATGGTAGTTGACGAATTATTGCATGTGGTCACTCCTTTGAGTTTTTTCCTTTTTTGGTGGCGTTTTTTGGACAAGGCAATAATCCGTTGGAGTCATATTTTTTACTGGTTGATCTTCCCATTAGTCTATCTTTTTTATACGTTGTGGCATGGTTCATTTTCTGGGTTTTATCCGTATCCTTTTGTCAATGTTTCCGAATTGGGAATGGACAGGGTTCTTTTGAACAGCTTTGGAGTAACCTTGGTTTTCGTTGCAATTGGTGCATTATTGATCGTATTGGGAAAATGGCAAAACAAACGGCATTCTCAACGGATTAAAAAATAAGAAAACTCAAAGCTTGTCGATGTTGTTATATTACTAGAACAGCGTTCTATTTTTTACTTTAATTGAATTGAAAATGGTTATACGATTTTTTGTCTGTGTCTCTTTGGTATTATGTGCGATATGTTGTTTTGGTCAAGTTGATGTTGATAAAATGCGAGCCGAGTACGCTACTGCTGTTCAAAATAAGAAACTCTGTGAAGCGAATCTGAAATTATTGGAGGGAGCTGCCAATTCCGCAACGGAGAAGGGATACCTCGCTGCTTATGAAATATTATGGGCGAAACATATGGGCAATCCGTTTACAAAACTAGGTCAATTCAAGAAAGGGAAAAAGCTTTTGGAGGAAATGATCATGAAATATCCCGATAATATCGATTTACGTTTTATTCGTTGGAGCGTGCAGACACATGCACCCTCTTTTTTAAGCTATAGTAAAGATCGATTGCGGGACAAGGAATATTTGGTGCACAACTTACATAAATTGCCCAATCCTAAGGGGCGAGAAGTGATCTATACGTATTTAAAAGAAGCAAATAGTTATCTCAAAGGTGATCATGTGTTTTCACAGGCCGAATTGAATGAGCTCTCTAAATAACAAGCGATCCATATAACGAGCTATCCATATAAGGTATGACCATTCCGCTGCCTATTCATTGATGCTGCATAAAAATCTTCGCATAGGTCAAGTTTTTTTTGGATGAAAATTTTCAACTTTGCATGATCAATAGCAATTAAACTTTAAAATGATGAAACAGATATTTATTAATCTCGTCGTAGCCGATGTGAATAAGTCAATGGATTTTTATACACAATTGGGCTTTACGAATAATCCTCAGTTTTCCGACGAAAAAGGCAAATGTATGGTTTGGAGTGAGCATATTTTTGTGATGCTTTTATCTCCGGATAAATTTAAAACATTTACAGAAAAACCGCTTGCAGATACAAAAAAACAGATTGCAGCACTATTTTCACTTTCTGTTCCTGGTTTGGATCGTGTGAACGAAATTGTTGATAATGGATTGAAAGCCGGAGGCATTGAACCAACGCCAATGAAAGACTACGGTTTTATGCAACAGCGAAGTATTGAAGATTTTGACGGTCATACTTGGGAGATATTTTATATGGATATGAGCAAATTTCCAACGGCATAGAAATCATATCGGAATAATCGGTTATCGTAAAGTCCCTTGCAGTAATGTAAGGGACTTTTTCTTTTGTTGTTAAGGTAGCGAAGTAGCTGAATGCCGACCATTGCTGATGCCGATTTTTTTAGCGGTACTGCGAATATTAAACCATCGGATGCGAATTATAGTTGTGCCTTGCGAAAAGCTGGGCTAGGGCTTACATTTGACAACATATCCGTTTGCTGTTTAGATAAGCGAATGGCTAACAAATCATAAAACTTGACACATGTTTAAAAATAAAAAGCTCAGCAAAAACCCACTTCATTATGTTTATGCGGTGATATGGTTGGTGTTATTTGGTTCCATCGCTTACTACGTTTATTCGGGAGCGGCATTTAAACCGGAGAATGGTAAAATTCACCTTGTGGCTATATTTATTGCGTGGGTGGTGGAGTATCTGGGGCTTACAATTACAAGTCTACTATTCTTATTGTATGGAATCTATCGGGCCATGACATCCGTTTTAGAGGATGCGAGGAATAACTTATAAATGAGCGTTTTTGGTTTACAAGCCAAAAACGCTCATTTATAAGTTGTTAAATAGCGGTATTCAATAGGTCATAGAGACTTTTGATCAAGTCCCGTATTTGGCTACCGTTCTGATCTGAAAATGAAAACTCATCTGCAAATCGGTTTGCTCCTCTCAAAAACTCCCGAAGCTGTTGTACATTGTCTATAGTGGATGTGCTTGAGAATTTATTCTTATAAAGAAGAACATAGTCTAAAAATGCCTGAGCGGACTGGTTGAGTGGAACTTCCTGTTTCAGTAGAGTCAACAGCTGCAAATAATGTTCTTTTATGAGTTCGATATTTACCATGGCAATTGAATTTCTTGGACTGAATTCTTAAAGGCATCATCTCTGACAGCAGCAGGTATAAATAGCTGAATTGCTTTACCAGGCAGATGGGGGTTGATTATACCTGTGGCAATAGGTTGTCTTGCGGTGGCGCCCTGCCATACTTTTAGTGTTTTTGCTTGTGGAACTTCATACCGGTAGAATTTACTGAAGTTGTTCCATGCCGGTTGAACGGCAGTACCGCCGATTACGTCGCCAACGGATTTTGGAATCTCTTTGGTCCAGTAGCCGCCAGCAGGATTTCCGCCAGTGACACGATATATTTTGGTGCCTGCGGGTAGTTCTGTCGCTGTAGCGTCCACAAAGTTGGCTGCTTCAACAGCAGGTAAATCTAAATCGGGGTTATTCCATGGGCTGTTTTTTCCATTGGCTAAGCCATTCGGTACATAATCAGATTTTTCTATTCCAGGGATATTGTTCCAGTCTTCAATATATACTCTTTGATGATAAATACTTTGTGCTGTTTCTAGGTTATTCAGCAGAGCAGCCTTATCCTTGGACTTAGAAAATGTCTCTTTGAGTTTGGTTTGGTCCAAACCTTTTGCTATCCAATTGTTTAATTTGGCTTTGGTGCCTGTTCCTAAAGATTTTTCGAGGTCGTCCATCCAACTGGTCGAATTTTCAATATCATCGATTGGATCCTTATCCGAGGAACAATTAACGACAAGTTGACTTGTGAAGATTAACAGAATCAACAGTACTGTTTGAGTAAATCTGGTCATGATTGGTTTACGTTGTTAGTATATAATTAAATGTAATTAATAAGATAGTTAACGTGTTTTTTAAATAATGGTTTTGATTTAAGTGATTATTTGTTAAATAATTATTATTATAGAAATACTTTTTGTGTAATAATATGTATTTCGTTTGTGAAATTAGATAATTGTTAAAATTTATGCAAGTTAATTTTGAGAATTTACTTAATTTAAAGGAAAAAATAATTTTATGGACTATAGCGGCTTTCTAGTCTCAAAATAGATCATTCTAGCTTAATCTTCGGCGAATTTTGCTTGGGTATGAATCAAGTACCCATTCTATCCGATAGATTTGGATAGAATGAGGGATTCCAGCACTTTATAGGTTTGACGGGCTCTTGGCGCGATCAAAACGGGTTTTTAGATGCTGCCTTCTTGAACGGCGTAAACGTGATTTTTTTACAGGATAATGTCTCTTTTTCGTGATATTGTTAAAGATTAGAGCCACCAGGAATAAAATTATGCAACCTGATAGTACTGGACTTAATACGTACCAATATCCCATTGAAGAGATCTTTGTTCCGCTGCTGACTGCAATGAGTGCAGTTGCTCCACCAGGAGGATGCAGTGTGCGAGTATGCTGCATACAAACAATGGACAGGGCAACCGCAAAGGGAGCTGTCAGCCAGATAATATCGGGAAGGAGCTGTGCAACGGTAACCCCGGCGATTGCAGAAACAACGTGGCCGCCGATTAAATTGCGTGGCTGTGCAAGTGGACTTTGTATGGCCCCATAAACCAAAACCGAGGAAGCTCCGAAAGAACCTATCAAAAAGATATTTTCCAGCGAAGGTAAATGAAGTGATTGGATATAGGCGATAATAAATATCCCAACAAATGCACCAATAAATGACCAAAAATGTTCCCAAGGATCGACTAATGTCTCTCTATAGATCACATATCTATAGATCCGTAATTGTCTGTGAAGATGCTGTTTCATTTTATTTGCAAATATATGTAGACCAAGGGCTTTAAACTTTGCGCATTCTATCTTGATTTTTGAAGAATTTATAACATTCGATTTCTTATGCTGGATGTCACGATACTTTGGCAGCAAAGTCCATCGAGATGATGTCTAAGGAATGCTCCATTTTTATAGACTCATGGTAGTTACAAAGCTTTTGGCTCTTGTTCAGATCGAAAAATTTACCGGGCAAAAGTACACTAAAATAATAAGATCTATCTCCTGTAATTTAAAATCTCCCTTTTGATACCGCTAGTTTTAACGTATACTCTTTTCTCGTCCAATGGGATTGGTGGATAGTTTTCTGTCCGATCTTTCAGGATCATTTTATGCTATAAGTAAGTGGATGTTAGTTTGATAAAATTGGTTCCATTGCGGCGCGCAACGTGGATCTGTTGGTTTTCGATCCGACCAGTGCAACTTACAATTTTGTAAGTTGTTCCAGTCTCCGGAAAAACACATTAGTTTTGTTCAAAAATTATACGCTATGGAATTGAAAGATAATATTGTGGGTTTTCATCACCTGTCGATTAAGGCTCAGGATTTTGATAAGACGATTGGATTTTATGGAAATCTTGGTTTTATTGTCGTGCATGAATGGTCGTTACCCGAGTTCAATTTAGAACGCTGCGCCATGCTTTTTAATGCCTCTATTGGCTATTATTTGGAAATTTGTGATAAGAATGCTGCTATTCCAACGCAGGGAAGAAGGCGTATAGAAGGGGAGGAGTATGTCGAGAATGCGCTACTTCATTTGTGTTTTACGGTAGAAGATGCCGAAGATGCCCGAATACAGGCTCTCGCCCATGGCGCAGAGGATTTGAGTGCCGGTGTTTTTGAACTCAGGCTCAGTCAAGGTAAAAAAGATGTTTTTGTACGCAACAGCCTCGTTTATAGTCCAAATGGAGAGGTGATTGAATTTTTGGAGCGGGTTGATTTTAGTTAAGGATGGTCGTTGTTAAACCCAGAAAGGGCTGCCAATAGGGGTTTTAGCTGATGACTTTTGTCGGTTAGTGAATAGACAGATGCTGTTTTACTTCGGTCTTTTTGAATGAGTCCATCCAGCTGCAATTCTTTCAATTGTTTCGCAAGTGTACGATCGCTTACTTGGGGCAGAAGAATTTTGAATTCCGAATAGTTTGTGTCCTGCTCGAGGAGTTTGAATAGAATCGAAAGTTTCCATCGACCACTGAATAATGCCAACGTTTTTGAGGCGTTACAGAACTGTTGTAATGTTTTTTCATTGATTGCATTCGTCGAATTTTCTTTGCGGTCTGTCATAGCTGCTAATATCGAAAAAAATGTGAAGAGTGAAAGGGATATTTCCCTAGCAATTTGTGTCCTTGCGTCATCGATTTATTTTTAATAATTCTTTTATTTAGAATTATTAAAAATAGCATATCTTTGGGCCATTATTCATTGCGCTCCTACAAAGAGACAATATCATCTACAAATTCTTTTGTCTAAATGAAAACATATATTTTATCAATGCGTTCAATTTTACGCACTGTCTTTATCATTAGCCTTTTACATCTTTCACACAATCTGCTGTCGCAGGAGAGCAAGGGCAGCGTTCGCGGGCGCTTAACAATGGTGGATGGTGAACCTATGGCTTCCAAGGCTATTTCATTGCTAGAACTTCAGCGAACGACCCTTACAGATGAGGATGGAAAATACGTATTCAAAGGGTTAGATACAGGTAATTATACCATTCGTGTACAATTATTAGGGGCAAAGGAAATCAAGATTCCGGTTCACATCGGTGCTCCTCTTATTCATGTGGAAGCGAATTATCAGATGTCGGACGAGAATGTACTTGCTTTGCAGGAAGTTGTTGTGCACGGTAAAAACAACAGGTTTGTTCAAAAAGAAAGTGTGTACGTGGCACGCTTACCCTTAAAAAATTTGGAGAACCCGCAGGTGTATAATGCAGTTCCCAAAGCTCTTTTTCAGGAGCAAATCGCTGTGGACCTCGGTAGCATTTCTAAAAATGTTCCCGGTGCTGGCATACCAATGATTGCTAACCAAGGCCGGGTAACGTTTCGTTCGAGAGGATTTGAAACTGAGCCAAATGCGCGTAATGGTGTCGCTGGAGCTGCTTTTTCTTTTATCGATCCAGTCAATCTGGAGCGCATTGAAGCCATAAAAGGACCATCAGCTACCTTGTTTGGAAAAAGTGTATCGAGCAGCTACGGTGGCGTTTATAACCGTGTTACCAAAAAGCCTTATAACGATTTTGGGGGCGAAGTTGGTTATGTAGGTGGAAGCTGGAATTATAACCGTGTCGCTTTGGATCTCAATACGCCGATAAATGCGGACCGGACAGCTCTTTTCAGAATCAATGCCGCTGGAACGATCGAAAAAAGTTTTCAGGACCTGGGATTTACCAATAGCTTTGCCTTGGCACCAAGTTTCTCGTACCAGATTACAGACCGGCTTTCATTACTCTTGGATCTTGAGTACGGACAGGCCAAAGGTACATCTGTGGTACGTTTCAACCCATACACTGGAAGCAACAAAGTGCATTCCATCAGTGATATGAAATTCCCTTACAAGAAGACTTTTCTAAGCAATGATTTAGCCTATCAAACGCAGATGTTCAATATTTTTGCGCAGATGAACTATAAAATTTCAGAAGAATGGACTTCACAGACTATCATTTCTAGGGCAAATTCAACTATCAATGGGTATATCTCAGCGCTGAATGGTAAATCTGATTCGACGTTGAATGCACAGGTTATGGTGGGAACCACGTCCTTTATCGCGACGGATCTGCAACAGAATTTTATCGGTGATTTTCATATCGGAAAATTCCGCAACCGGATGGTTATAGGCTTGGACTACTATAATAATTCCAATTATTTTGATCGCTACCATACCAACACCCGGACAATCAATTTTATAAATCCACCGGCAGATTATCGTATCAATCATTTTATTGTTGATTCTTTAACCGCAAAATCCGCTTATCGTAAGGAGAAAAATAGTGACGATACTTATGCGGCCTATGTTTCTGATGTATTTAATTTGACCGATCAATTGATGGTTATGGCGAGTTTGCGTGTGGACCGCTTTCAATATCATGGGGTCTACAATATTACGACAGGGGAAACTACGGGCGGAATAGGTGCTGGGGGGATCCAAAAAGGACCATTTGGGCAAACAGCATTGTCACCCAAATTTGGTGTGGTATATGAAGCGCTCAAAGATAAGCTATCGGTATTTGGAAACTATATGAATGGTTTTAATAACATCAGTGGTGTGGATATCAATAGCAATCCTTTCAAACCCGAATATGCCAATCAGATGGAGTTTGGTGTAAAAGGGGATCTATTCAACCACCGCTTGGCTGGAACTGTAAGTTATTACGATATTCGCGTGGATAATGTTTTACGCACGAATCCAGATGATAGTAATTATTCCATCCAGGACGGTACACAGTTAAGTAAAGGTGTTGAAGTGGAATTGACCGCGAATCCTTTTAACGGAATGAATATTGTAGCTGGATATGCTTATAATGAGAGTAAATATAGTAATTCCGATCCATCGGTAAATGGTTTGAGACCTGCGCTTTCGGGGCCACAGCGTATGTTGAATTTTTGGTTGAGTTATCGTATACCAGCTGGAAAATATCAAGGACTGGGCGCCGGATTTGGAGGAAATATGGGAAGTTCCTCTTATCAGACAAATACACAGACAGCGAAGGTTATTATTCCTTCCTATCAGCTATTTGACGCAACTGTTTATTATGATCAACCTAAATTTAGGGTCGGAATAAAAGTAGATAATTTGACAAGTGAGAAAGCTTGGTCGGTAAGGCTTACGCCACAGAGCCCAGCGCGTGTTTTGGCTAACTTTACACTAAAATTTTAGTGGAAGACAACAACGATAAAATAGATAAAAAAAAGAGAAGGCTTAGCCTTCTCTTTTTTTTATCTATTTACAGATTGAGACAATAATTGCATCGATGTCTGATTCTCATAAAGGGAATGCCCTGATCCTCGCCGGGGCTATTTTCATACCAATCTAGCCGGATCATATACATACCTTTTTGAGTTGCCCGAAAAACTATATTTGCAGCGGTGTCAACTGGAATATTTTTCTCCCAATTCTCCGGGTTAAAGATTCGGATAGTAGACTCTTTCGTCGGGCGTTTACCATAGATGTAAGGTAATATCTGATAAGAATCTTTTTGTGGTATGAGTTGGATATATGGACCTTCCGCTATGATAGGTAAGGTACCCGGCGTGCTGGAGCGTCCATATTCACCGTAAAGATATTCAATGGAACGGATGTTTTTACTGGAATCCTTTGCATTTCTAACGATGACGGGTAACTTGGTATTGATTCCAATAACCTGATAAAATGTGTTTGCTTTGGCGGAAAATGTCCCCTCCCAGCAATCCGCTTTTTTTACCAATAACAATGGTGATTCTTGGCCTGAGGTTGCTCGTGTTTTGAAGTCAAACAATTTTATGGACTCGAATTCGGTGCCACTTGTACGATGTCTTACACTAAGGTCATCAATATAACCGTAACACACGCGGACAGTTACCAATGAACTGTTTTTAGCAGGTGGTATCACCTCCATCCAGAAGGCACTGGCTTGGCTTTCTGCTCGACTTATCAGAAAGATGAGAAAAATAAGGATAATACGCATGGTAGGCTATGCTATGGTTTGAAGTTGAATTGATTTCTTCTTTTGGCTTTTTGACGGTTTCTTCTTCTTTCTTTTGTTCAGCCATATCCATATCCCTGTGATGGGGAGAGACGCTGCTAGGGTAACGGCTAAGAATGCAATAATTTTAGAGGGTAGTCCAAATATCGATCCCATATGGATGGGTTTCATCATGCGTTGAACCTGCTGTGCCAATGGTAACTTTTCTAAGGGGTTATTTTTAAGCAGTTGTCCGGATTTGCTGTCAAAGAACGCTTGGTTGATCTGTAATATTGAATTTGAAAAATTTTCCTTGGTTAGGGCAAAAGCTAAATCCTTCTTTTCAGGAAACGTGACAATTATATTTCCCGAGGTAGGGTATAGGTTGTTTAGCTGCTGATAGATCGTATCCAGCACGAGGTAATCTGAAAAAGCCAGTTTGTTGGTGTTGCTGATCTTCTCTTTTGTTGATTTTTGGGTTGAACCCAATACTTTATAGAATTGTTTATTGTACCAATCGAAACTCCAGGTCAATCCTGTTAAGGTAAAAATAATTAAAAACAAAGATGCGTAGAAACCGCCCACTGCGTGAAAATCCCAGACCTTTCTTTTGAGAGAGGCTGCCATTTTCATCGTTACACGTTGTCTGAGCATGGATTTATTTTTGGGCCACCAAAGGTAAATACCACTTAGGGCAAGAAAGAGAGCCGCTAGAGCTGAGATTCCCGTTAGGGTACTTCCGATTTTTTCGACGAGGAGAAAACGATGGATATCTAAAGTCTTTTGAAAAAAACGGTCACTCTGCCGACCTTTGGATAATAGTTCTCCAGTATAAGGATTCATATATGCATACCAGTATCCGGTCTTTTTTTGTCCATACTGTATGCGGACACTGCGGGAAGGATCTGCTGGAATTTCGATGCGAAACAACTTTTTGTCCGGAAATATGACTTCGGCTTTTTGGGAAATATGTGCAAGAGAAAGACGATTGGTTTGTACGGTTACCTTCTGTTCTTTCGGCCATAAAAGTGGGGTAAGCTCTTTTTCAAAACTCAATAACATTCCTGTAACGCAAACAGCAAAAAAGATTACACCAAATAATAAGCCGAAATAAAGATGGAGTTTTCCAAGTATATTTTTTAGAATATTTTGTTTAGCTCTTTTATTTGTCATAGATGCGCTGCCAATAGGATGAACAGCGCAAAAATACAGTATTATCAGTAATTATTCTAAATAAACGTAAAAAGTTTGATCATGTTGTTAATCGTCCCAATCTTCATTATAAGCGTAATACTCTTCAGGTCTTCTGTCAAGAGGTACATCTTTGACCGCACGGATTGCTGCATTTCCTAATTCGGAATTTTGTTTTAAGTGGACTGATTATAAGGCCTGAATGGCGATAAATAAGCTAAACACTGTATTTAATCCAGAGAAATATACATGTGGTAATATTCGCCTCCTGCGAAAGGTGTTTTTTTACCAAGCTTAAAACCAATCCTTTCATAGAGCTTTTGCGCATTGGGATTCTTTAGGTCAACGAGCAGACCAACTTTCTTAAAACCATGTTGCTTGGCATGTGTAATCGCATACTGTAAAAGTTCTGTTCCGATACCTTTGCCCCGTGCAATGGGAGCAACCGCAATTGAATCGATATAAAATTCGCCACCAGCTGTTTCGGCTTCTGGAATCAAATTATTGTTGTACTGCTCCTTCATGTGATCCAAAATAGGCTGTCTTAATTCAACAAACTGATCAGCATCGTACCCGGTTAAAGAACCTACAATACGTTCATTATCGTCGATTGCGACAAATGTATTCTCATAACTATAGAGATTACCTTTTTGCCTAAAAAGCTGGGTTAGAAAAAGTACTGCCTCAGTTGGATCTTCTTTTTGAATAAAACGAAATATAATGTCTCCCATCGCCTGGAGCATAATTTCAGGTACAACATGCGAATCACTTTCTTTGGCTTTTCTAATTTTATTATGTATATCCATGATTTGAAGAATAAAAACGAAGTTAGTAAACTTGATCGACTTTCCTTAGAGGACCTTTGATTGGAGTGTTTTCGAAGAAATTTTACGATAACGAGCGATCTCTTGCTGGAGAGGGGGGAAGCTGGACCTTTATAGACTGTGTTTGAAATGGCTCAGGATATCGATCCTGACGAAAATAGATAAAAGTTAATTAAATACATTCTTGTGAAAAAAATATATTGTCTACTTTGTGTCGAATATTTGATCAATGTAGTTGAATATCGATCGGCTTATATTCCTAAAACATTTCTTGTTATTTTTGATACCTGTTGTTGGTTAGGCGAAATCAACAGAATTTTTTTGATTAAAAACAAATTACAATGATTTTAAGAGCTACAGTTTCTGCTTTTTTGGTTGCTATCATCAGCCTAATCGCGACCCTACTTGTACATAATGCAGATTTAAATTTGGTTTATGCTGCATTTTGCTGTTCGCCTTATTTTATTGTTATCGCCTTGGTTTATTTCCATTTTAATTTCTTTCGAAAGAAATTAAAGGTCTTAGAGAAATCAAAGTTCGCTTTTGAACTTGGCTATGGTTTTCTTTTTTATTGCTTATTTTCTTTATTGCTTCCGGTATTACTTTTTTTATCGACTTTGGATGATGAATACGAGCATCGACTTTATGCGGATCTAGGGGGAGTGATTAAGGAAATGTTTCCCTTGATTTTAACACTCAGTATTTTCCTGACATTCTTTAGTAGCGTGATCATAACATGGGCCGTAAAATCCTGGAAATATTTGGGTCCGACTTTGCTTGGATACCTTATTTTGCTACCGATTATATTCGCGTTCTCAACGACAATACGTGAGTTTAATGAACTCAGGGAAGAACGCCTGACACAAGAAGATAATATCAGGGAAGGACGCTATAAATGGTTCTGTGCGATGAGTAATCCAACAGCTTATCCCGTTCAGTTGTATAAAGGCCGCTTTATCTTTCCGAAAGATGAAGATTATGAATTTACATTTAGTGAGGGTAATATCGTGAACTATAATGCGGTGTGGGGGCAAGCTGGGGGTGGTACATATGAGCAAGTGATGTCATTGCCTAAGGCATTGGACATTACTTGGTATTCATTTGCTGAAGATGTTTTTTATCGCATGAACGGTCCGATCGATTATGATAAATTGCGGACGTTATTCAGTACGCCATACCAAGAAAAAGGGGCGACGAAAACTGTTGATGAACATTATAATAAGATTATTTTGGGCTTTGCTCCGGAGGGTGTAGTTGTGATATGGGCCACTGGAACAGGACGTCGTCAGGTCGAAATCGGTCGTTATCAAGCAGAAAAAGTAGTGATCCATGCTACGGATACATCCAAGGATAATGGAGCGTACGGTAATATCTTTAATCAGAAATGGCGCGAACAGGTATTGTCCGATACATCGATTATTCCTTCGGATGTTCAACAAGCTATTGGAAATAAACCTATTCCCTATGGTTATTGGGATAAATTGCGCACGCGGTATCCTTTACAGCCAAAACTTGTTATGTCTGCCGATATTAAAACATTCGACGCAGACTTTGAATTTTATAATGCAGAGCGTTTTGTCTTTGATGAGGGTCTTCGGGATATGGACATGGCGTCTCGAGGTATTCCCAAAGATGTTTACATCAAATGGTATGATCAGCATAATAACCGATGTGCTGCCCGGTTTTTGTTTGATGAAACTGATACATTTAAAAACTTTGCTTCATTTTTTAATGACAAAAAGAACATTGGGGCTGTGCTGGAGTTCAATGTTGATACAAAGACTAAAATAGCAACAGCGACATTAAGGAATGATACTGAAAGTAAGCTGATTTTGAAAACTGAAGTAATCAACTATGGGGAGCATTTCTAAAATTCGGAAGTAAATCTAAAGATCTTTTTTCATGTTATAGTTTGGTATTTCGACTTCAGTTCGTATTTGGATCTGCTCAGCGGTAACTTTAAATCCATTGGCTTCAAAAAAAGGTTTTGCTGTTTTGCTTACGTCTGCGGTTAAAATAGTCTTTTTATGTGCGTTAGCTACGGTTTCCAGTGCGTTATAAAGCTGTTGTGCAATTCCTTGTCGTTGAAAATCTTTATGCACATACAAGACGTCAATATAATCTCCATGAGCTAAGGAGGCAAAACCAACAATCTTCTGATTGAGCACAGCTACAATAAAATACTGATCTTCGATTAGCCGATGCCAACGGTCATGATTATTGACGGATGATATCCATGCTACAATTTGCTCGTTATTATAATCATCTGCACACACAGTCTCAATCGTTCCAGAAAATAGGATTAATATTTCTTGTAGATCTTGCAATATTCCCTTTCGGAGAGTTAATCCTATTGTTTTTGTTTGAATTTTGTTCATCTTTTGGAAAAAGTGTTAAATAAAAGACCTGATATGCCAAATCTAGTGGGGTGCAGTGTTGTCAAAAGAAGGCGAAATTTTAATAAAAACGTGTAATTATGTTAAAGTTATAAATATTATATTTATAACCGCAAGTAGACGTGTCGATTTGCGGGCAATATGTCAGTATTAACCATTTTCTTGGAGTATTTTTCGTGTTAATTTTTAAGAATTATTGAAAATTAATTTGTCGGTTATGCCAATAGGGGAGACGGAGCGCTGAAATTCACCTTTTTTAAGCATGAAAACCATTTTATTTTATTTTTTTGTACTCGTTTCTTTGGTGTTGTCAGGCAACCTTAATCATGTATGTGGGCAATCTGTAGCGGAAATATCTGCTATTGAAAACCCTGTTGTCCAACTAGAAGCTGCCCTTCAGTTGCCCATTAGGTTTGACGGTGATACGATAAAGTTGAAAAATGCCTTGGCCCCAATTTTGGAATTGGCAGACAAAAAAAGGAGTGTTGCTTTAAAATGGGTCTATTATATGCGTATGGCCGATGGTTTCTCTATTGCGTTTGATCGTATAAATTTATCATCTGAACGGTATTATCGTTTGGCTGAGCAGTTGCTACGTGTACATCCAGACGCTGAATTAGAAATGTTGGGTTGTGCGCGTGAAGGGTATTACAATTTTATCTATAGACGGGTAAAAGAAGCATTTCCGTTCTTTCTACGAGCGAATGATTTAAAATCTAAAGTTAATGTCAAAAAAATTCCCTTGGTAGTCAAGCATTACCAATTTATGGCGAGTTTCTACAGTTATATAGGTGATCAGGCTAATGCTGTTGTTTATTTAGAAGAAGCCCTACCTTTTACAAAGCCGGCTTCACGAGAACGTATCGATCTGATCAATTCAATTGCTGTATATCTGGCAAAGGACTCGCTCAATCACCAAGCTTTTACCTATTTGAATCGCGCAATGGATGAGGCTAAATTGGCGAAAGATTCGGTTTGGATCGGTATAATTTCGGGTAATCTAGCGGATCATGCATGGCGAAAAGGTGAAAAGGAAAAAGCGATTGCGTTGGTTAAGAAAAATATTGAACTTTCTATGCGTTATAATGAGCGTAGAGATGCGATGCGGGCAAATCTCAATTTAGCAAATTGGTATATCGAACGAAAAGAATGGAAATTGGCGGAGGAATATGTAATGGCCTGTGAAAGTTTGATGGAAGATAAGCCCTATTTTTTAAAATATAAAATGGAATTGGCAAAATCCAAGTCCCACATCATGCGGGGTTTGGGACGTGGGGGGGAGGAGCTTAAGCAATTGCATTTATATCTGACGTTGAAAGATTCGTTGGAAAAAAGGATGAATGATAAGGAGATCCAGAAAATGCTCTGGCAAAGGGAATCTGAAAAATACAATCGGACTATCCAGGCGACGGAAGAAAAACGGATTCGGACAAAACGGATGTATCAGTTTATAGGCATTGTTCTTATCTTGATTTTTGCCATAGTTGTATTGTTGGTCAATAAGTCGAAAATTAAAATTAAGATGCGAAATACACTGTTGGAAAGAGACCAACTTGCGCTTGCTTATGAAAAACAATTGCTAGATCAGGAGCTTGTGATTTTACGAAACTCCTTGACTGAATTTACAGACACCATCCGGCAAAATGATGTCGTCATCCAGCAACTTAGACAGGAAGTGATCAAGATTTCTGAATCTGATCCGGCACACATGACACAAGTTACGGATAATTTAAATGCGCTTTTGCAATATCACATTATGACAGATGAGCGATGGCAAAAGTTTAAACATGTTTTTAACAAAGTTTATCCAGCTTATCTGACACAAATGAGGCAAACATATCCAAAGGTTACCGAGAATGACCTCAAGATATTAGCACTGCTCAAATTGGATTTAAGTAATTCTAGTATGAGCGAACTGCTGTGTGTTTCGGTGGAAGCAGTTCGTAAGGCAAAACAACGATTGAAGAAAAAATTGGAGCAAATCGAAGATTAAGGATATTGAGTTGACGTCTTCATGTCCTGAATGAAGATGATCTCGTATTTGGAGGTTATTTAAATCAAATAGATTAATCAAGTAGAGTCTACTCGATTAATCTATTTGCTAAGAGCGACTAAACGCTATTGAAATCTATTTCGCATTTTTTGCAGTGACATTAAGTTCAATGTCAACGTTTTGTGCGATCATCCAATCTTGTGGGTTACCTTCTGTACCGTAAGTAAGACCCCAATCTTGTCTTTGGATCGTAAATTTAGAGTAGAATGTTACTTCGTCACCATTGAAGGTAATTTTTGCAGGGAAAGTTACATTCACAGTTTTATCTTTGATGGTTAAGTTACCACTGACCGTATTTGTCGCATCAGCAACAACACTTTTTCCTTGCGCTGCATCGAATGGACCAACTTTGGTGATTTCGAATTTTGCAGTTGGATATTTTGCTACGTCGAAGAAATCAGCACTTTTTAAATGTGCATCCAAATCTGATGATTTTTTGCCACCGGATGTTGCGGGATCTACAGAAGCTGTATCTGTCAGAATAGAATTGACATCGATTGTGAAAGTACCACCAGTAACTGCGTTATTTTCAGCTGAAAGTGTTCCTTCGCTTTTCAAAACACCATATCTTGGGTTTAAACCGCCTTTATGGTAACCAGTCCATTTTAATGAGCTTTTATCTGCTTCAACAGTGTAAGTCTGTCCTTTTTGTTCAGTTACTTCCTGAGCAGTTGTTGTTGTTGCTTTGTCGCCATTTGTGTTTTGACAAGAAGCTAACAACAAGATAAGGGCTAAACCCGAGATTAATTGCTTTTTCATTTTTAATCGTTTTATTTTTTATATGTTATTTACACTTTACATTTTGCAGCATCAACTGTGCCAATTTACACCTTCTGATGTTGCCGATACAAAGGTAGATGATAGATAGTTTATTTTTGGTATCAGTTTCCTTAAAGAAACTACTTTCCAAAAAGATAGTGGTCTGTAACTTTATAAATGCGTATTTTTGTAAGAATAAAGAAATCATGTCAGTGGTCCAAGCTTTGCCTGTGTGTTCATTTATCGTTGATCGTATCGGGATAAGGAAGCCTGTGAGGGTGGACAATACATGAATAAAAAATAGTGAAATGAAAAAGGAAGCAACTTTAACGTCGTCAGGTGCATGCAAAACACGCGTGTTGGCCATTAACGATACCATGGAGATTTTAGCCGGAAAATGGAAATTTCATATTATAGGTACCTTATTGTTGGTCGAAAAATTACGCTTTATGGAACTGCTGCGCGAAGTTGATGGGATAGGTGCGAAGATGTTGTCTAAAGAACTGCAGGATTTAGAAATGAACCAGCTGATCAGAAGAACAGTATTAAATACCAAACCCCTGACGGTAGAGTATGAATTGACCGAGTGCGGAAAAACTTTGGGTCCAATCATCGATGAGATTACCAAGTGGGGTATAACCTACAGGAGTAAACTTTATACCAAGAATGAGGAAGTGGAAGCTACGACCTAGTATGTAAACACGCCTTTGTTTTTAGTGGTAAGAGGGTGGATGCCTGTAAAGAACCTGATACGTTGGCAGCAAATCCCTTTGATTATAGGTTATGAAAACGATAATAATTGTAAGTTTGTTCTAGAAATTACAGTCTAACCTACTAAAAGAAGACAGGATGCGGTTACAACACTTACTTTATTTGTCTCTTGGAGTTTTGAGTATCAGCAGTTGCGGAGTTACCAAAAACGCCCGACACCAAGAGATTTCCTTTGATGAAGGGATCAAAAAAATTAACCATGTGGTTGTTATTTATATGGAAAACCATAGTTTTGACAATCTTTATGGCGAATTCAAGGGAGCCAATGGCATAGCGAATGTCAAAAAGGGGGATTTCTTACAGGTAGACGAGAATGGTAAAGCCTATCAATACCTCCCCGAAATTCCACGTAACAATTCCTTTCCAACCAATCTACCCAATCAATTTTTTAATATAGACCAGTATGTACCTTCGGATAAGGCGACGCCCGATGTTACACACCGTTTTTATCATAATCAATTGCAGATCAATGGTGGAAAAATGGATAAATTTGCACTCTATAATGATTCCAAAGGTTTAGCGATGGGCTATTACAATACAGAGAAGCTACCTTTGTATCCGTTTGCCAAAGCATATACATTGTGTGATAATTTCTTTCAGAGTGTATTTGGCGGATCCTATTTAAATCATATTTATATGATTTCGGCAGCTATTCCTGTTTGGCCTGATGCACCAAGCTCAATGGTTGCTAAACTCGATGCAAATGGAAAGATGATTAAAGATGGTGTAGTTACGCCAGACGGTTATGCGATCAATCATGTGCTTTCTCGCAACAAACCTTATCCCGCGAAATCTGATACTTCCAAATTATTACCTTCTCAGACTATGCCGACCATTGGCGATCGCCTGACAGCGAAAAATGTAAGTTGGGCTTGGTATTCAGAAGGCTGGGATGACGCTGTTGCCGAACGTAAAAATAATTTTGCCTACAATCATGAGCCTTTTTTATATTTCGCTAATTATGAAGATGGTAAGGAAGGGCGAAAACACATGAAGGATCAAAACGATTTTATTAAAGCCGCAAAAGAAGGAACGCTTCCTAGTGTCTCTTTTGTTAAACCGGGTGGAGGCAATGATGAGCATCCCGGAAGTTCGGCGGTCTATTCCTCCGAACAACTTGCGGTTAACTTAATCAATGCTGTATTGGAGGGACCGAATGCAAAAGACGCGTTGGTGATTTTGACTTACGATGAATTTGGTGGTTTTTTTGACCACGTTAACCCACCCGTCGTTGACCGTTGGGGACCTGGGAGCCGTATCCCGGCAATTGTCATTGGACCATTTGCTAAGCGTGGTGTAGTGGATCATACGCTGTATGAAACAGTGAGCATCCTTTCATTTATAGAAAAACGCTGGGGAATAGAGCCTCTTGCTGAAAGAGATAGAAAAGCAAATCCCTTTAGAAATGCGCTCGTTTTCAAATAGACGGTTTTTATATCGAGAGATAAGAAATTGAACAATGTGTAAAAAGGTTGTCGTTTTTATCGTATTGGTTGCAATAGTATTTACCCTTGGATTTACTACAGGGCAGCCTGTTTATACAAAACAAAAAGAGGGCAATGCCCGTGAGCATCTGATTCAGAAAGAAGTACTGGGTCAGATGCTTTCTTTTAGGACATATATCAAGGATACACTGAATGCCGAAGCACGGAAAGGTACAGTGGATACACTTGGGCTGAGAAGAGCTTTTTTGAAGACAAGGCTTCTTTTTAAAAAGTTTGAATGGGCGTCCGAATATTTTACTGCAGATCTATCCAGAAGATTAAATGGTCCTCCGGTGGAGGAAGTTGAAAATGCAGATTTGTTGGATCCCTCTTTGGCCAGGGGAGTGGAGCCTATTGGATTGCAGGTGATTGAAGAGCTTATCTATCCCACTTACGATAATAGCAATAGGCAAAAGCTAATTCGTGAAATCGAACATTTGATAACCAATACGGATTATTTGATTTCCTATTTTGAGGATCATCAATTGGACGATTGGCGCATTTTGGATGCTTCGAAACTCGAAGTATTTCGGATTATATCTTTGGGGATTACCGGATTTGATAATGCACTTTCTCGAAATAGTATGATCGAGTCTTCCATTGCATTAGGCAGTCTACAGCAAATTATTTTGCAATATGCAGGTAGAAAAGAAACGCTAGCTTTGATGCTTACAGGGGCGATCAAATATTTGCAACAACACGCGGAATTTGACTCGTTCGATAGGGCGCAATTCATTACCCAATTTGCCAACAACATCAGCACGGAGATAGCACAGTTGGAGCGTAATCTTCCAGGCCCTAAAATCAGATACAATCGGATGCTTCGGCAAGACGTCAATACGATGTTTGATCTGAATGCATTTAATGTAGATGCCTTTAGCCCGGGGCCGAAATTTCACTTCAGTAATGAAAAGGCCGTATTGGGCGAGAAATTATTTTATGATGTTGCTTTGTCAGGGACACATACGAGAAGTTGCGCTTCATGCCATCATCCTGATCGCGCATTTACGGATGGGTTGAACTTGCAAGTGGACATTCATGGTTCGGGACGTTTGCTCAAACGTAATACGCCTACTTTGCTTAACGCGGCCTTACAGTCCAACTACTTCTATGATATGCGTTCGTTGACGCTGGAAGATCAGATACACGATGTCATTAGTAATAAGCAGGAAATGGACGGCTCGGTAACTGATATCGTTCAATACGTTTCTTCGGATAAAATCTATCGATCATTATTTAATAAAGCATTCAATACAACGGATGGCCCGATCTCAGCTGAGCAGGTAAGCAATGCACTTGCTTCTTATATTCGTGGCCTGACCAAAATCAATAGCCGATTTGATGATTATATGCGTGGGGATAAGAACGCATTGTCCAAACCGGAAGTGGATGGGTTTAATTTATTTATGGGCAAGGGAAAATGTGCGACCTGTCATTTCCTGCCTTTATTCAACGGTGTTACACCACCCAAATTTATACAGAGCGAAGTCGAAGTCCTGGGGGTACCAAAATCCCTGAAAGATTCTGTGCTGGATTCAGATTTAGGATACTATGATATCATTGGTGTTGATTCGTATAAATATGCCTTTAAAATACCTTCTGTCCGGAATGTAAAGAAAACTGCTCCCTATATGCACAATGGGATCTATCAGACCTTGGATGAGGTCATGGAATTTTATAATAATGGGGGTGGGGCAGGATTGGGGATCAAATTACCCAATCAGACATTGTCAGATGAAAATTTGCATCTGACCGAAAAGGAAATGAAAGATATCATTGCGTTTATGGAAAGTCTCGAAAGCCAATAAAATGGCTGGTGGGGTATCTCTTTTAGAATCCTATCGATTGTTTTTGCTGGTCTAAGGAGTTTTATTGAGCCTAAATGAGGGGGCATCAAATTGATTGAGCTCCTGCAGTAACGGTAAGGGATTAATTCTTATCGTAGTTTTTCTTTCTTGTAGATTCTCTTCGGACCCTAGCGCTTTTACCTGTTCAGTTTTTATTCCAGTTAATAAGTTGAATTGGGTTTCAGTCGTTGTGTTTTTGCCATCCCAGGTTCCTTTTTCTAGGTAGATCAATTCAAAATTTCCATTTCTGCAACGAAATGTATAGTTGGCATGCCCATCTGTGATATCGGCTAATATATGAAGCTGACCATTTTCGATAGCGAAGTCGGGCAGCGGAAAATGGGGTTCGATCATCGTCGTTGAGGATAAGGCCAACTGTAGCTTTCCGTTGGGCTTGGACAGAAATACCTGCGTTTTAATTGGTGTTGCAGTATTTGAAGTGTCCATGGCAAGAACAATTTTATCCGGATAACCATCATGATTTATATCGCCTTCTAGTTCTTGAATTTTTGCTGTAAAACTGTCTTTTGTTGCCTTTTGCTGGCCATATAAGGCTAAACTAGTTAAAAAGAATATGCTCAAGATTAGTTTTTTCATTTGGTATAAACACAGCATTTAATGAAATATAAATCGATTCAATATACGCATTCAGGATGGAAAAGCTATTATTTTACCCTATCTTGATTTCTCGGGATTGATTAACAGTCAAGTTAGTTCGCCTTACTGATTATAGGAGTAGACTATAATACATGGAGTAACCACTTGTTCCGTCGAGCCATTGTACAAGTTCTTTATGGCTATAGTGAAAACCGGCTTTTCGGATAGCGGCTTTTGAAATCATATTTATTTCACGATGGCTTATCGTCAGTTTTCTTAATTGATTCTCGATGGCCCACACCATTCTTATTTTATACAAAAGACTCGATAGACCTAATTTTCTATACTGTGGCTGTATGAAAGACCGACCAAAGTAGGCTTCTTCTTTATTCAGCAACAGCATACTGGTTATCCCAATCATTTTTTCATTTTCGAAAAGACCAAAAACAATACGTGGGTATCTTATGCGTTCTGCCCAATCCCTATCAGATAGTTCTATTTCAGGAGGAGTGCTCTGTCGAAAAAGTGTAGGTTCGGTTTGAATTGACTCGATACGCATCGCTTTATAAAGTGGGGATTCGCTCTCTGTCAGCTGACGGATATGGAATGAACCTGATTGAAATGCTAAAACGGACTCTGACATAGCGTAATTAATGCTGTCTTAATGATTATTTCTAATACTATAATGCGAAAGTATGTATTATTATTTATACTTCAAATGTGGTATTGCATTCATTCCAAATTGCTGATTCCAGATGACTATGCCGCGACAACTATGACGATACATGCCTGCAATTGAGTAAGCCACAATTGTATTAAAGCAACACATGATCCTATTCGTTTCAATGTGGCCTTATGCGCAAGTAGGGTATCAAAATATAAAGTTTCGCGAGTAGCATTTCCGTAATGATGCTGAAATATAAGAATAGAACTACAGTAGTTCAGCTATTCTATTTTCTAAATCTTCTAGATCAAAAGGCTTGGCGAGATAGCTGTCTGCTCCAGCTTGTTGGGCTAATGTTTCGATATCGGTGTTTGCGGAGAGGTAGATAACAGGGATGTCTCGATATAAAGGATGTTTTTTGAGCAGACGAGTGGCTTCTACACCACCTATTTTTGGAATCCAATTGTCCATCAAGATTAAATCTGGACGTACCTCTTCAACCTTTTCGATGATATCGTGAGAGGTTTCTGAAACGGCCATATTATAGCCGTTTGTTTCAAGGATTATTGTGCATATTTCAAGGACATGTTTATCATCGTCCAACATCAGTATTGTTTTATTTGGCATGTTTTCGTTTTAAAAAAAGGTGGAGCTAAATTAACTAAAAAGCCTTAGGGGAAGCATGGGTAAAATACCGATTCTAGTAAGTAGAAATCCCTATTTTTAGGCTTAATGGAAGATAGTTTTGTGATGAGACGAATCGTCTGAGTTTGAACTTTCAAAATTAATATTATCTTTATTTTCTAATTAATATCCAATTTTGTCCTGAATTATAATGAAAAAATACATTTTTGTTCCCAATTGGCATTTCATATTTCCGCTATTATTTATCATGGCAGGAAATTGTCTGTTCGCTTTTGAGAAATCGAAACAAGCGTATTTTCAATTGAAAGTATATCATTATGAGAACGATGAGCAGGAGAAAGTCATTGACCAGTATCTTGAGTCGGCTTATTTACCGGCATTGCATAAATTGGGATTTAAAGAAATCGGTGTATTTAAACCCTTAGAAAATGCAGTTGGCCAAGATAGATTGGTTTATGTGTTCATCAGTGCTGCTGATCTCAGTTTGCTGGTTAATTTGGATCAGCGGCTGGCCAAAGATCAAAAATACCTGGAGGCTGGAAAGGTTTATATTGAAGCAGGTTATAGCAATCCTCCTTTCAAAAGGTTGGAGACAATATGGATGAAAGCATTTGAAGGAATGCCCAAATCAGCGCTTCCTAAATTATCTGCTGAAAAAAATAAACGCATTTATGAACTACGCAGTTATGAGGCTGCGACGGAGAAACTGTCAATGAATAAGATAGACATGTTCAACAATGGTGAAATCGATATTTTTAATAAGCTAAATTTTAATGCTGTTTTCTATGGACAAGTAATTGCCGGTAGTACGATGCCCAACCTGATGTATTTGACGGCATTCGAAAGTATAGAAGACAGGAATACACATTGGAAAGATTTTGGACCTTTATACAAACCAATGCAGGATTTACCTCAATACCAGAATAACGTATCTAAAAGTATAAAGGTGTTATTGTTTCCTACCGCATATTCCGATATTTAGAATTCGATTTAATTTATTTTTTTCTAACAAATAAATTAAATCTTTTGCACCAGTCAAAGAAGCTGGACAAAGCCTGTGTATCTAATTTTTCAAAATTGTAAATCTTATGGGGATAGGGCAGTGCATTGGTATAGATGCCTGTATTTGCTAAAACAAGCATAGGACCATCGCTGTCAATTTTGTCGAAATATTTGCTGATGATTTTATAATGTGTATTAAAAAGTGATTCTACAGCTTCATCGTTCGGGACGAGAGAGATGGTATAGTCGTAATCTGCATGTTGCATCTTTTGGCAATTGCAGATGATATTTTTTCCAAGGGAAACCTCATTTCCGCTGTCCCAAAGAAAATTGGCGACCTCAAAAAATAAATCGTTTTTTACTTGCCCGGCAGGCTCGGCGATGAAATATCTCATTAGTTTTCTCTTTTAATTGCTTTACCTTTTAGAATTCAGTTGATTACAGTGAGTTTAATCCCAACGGAGATCAGTAATTCGTCAAAAAGGATTTTGTGCCTTTTTATAATGAAGAACCAATGATCGGGAGCTCGCCGTATTTTATATTACAAAGAAATATTAATCCAGTGGGGTTTAAAAGAGATAAAAGGTGGTAAGTATTGGACTATTCGATGTTTTTGTTTCGGAATGTAAGGGCCGTCATGCCTGTTACTTTTGAAAATAAGCGCGAAAAATAAGGATAATCATCGTAGCCAAGTGCGGTAGCAACCTCCTTAACGGATTTACTTGAATGGTATAGCAGCCGTTTTGCTTCCAATACGATACGTTGTTGAATATGATAGGTAACGGGCTTTCCAGTTGCTTTTTTTATGCATTCATTGAGATAAGCTGTTGATATTTTCAATTTCTCGGCATATATTTTTGGCTGTTTATTGATGATAAAATCTTTATCCAACAATGCATTGAACTGTTTTGTAATATGCTCTGCTCTGGACTGTGCATCACTTTTTTTTGATTGTACTAAATACTGTGAAATAATTAGGGCAGCTAGCGTATTACAGCTGTCTTTCATTAACGCAGGATACAGTTTTTCGTGTTTTCTTTCGTTGAGCTTGAGACAGATATCTACCGTTTCCGATAAAATAGTGCATGTTTCTCGATCAATGTTGATCGGAGCGATCGTGTCGATATCTTTTAATGCATTTATGTAATCCGAATTTAGGTTTTCTACACTGATCATCAGGACACTAAACGTACTGTAATCCATTGCTATTCCACGGTGTACCTGATAGGGCTGGATGATCATAACGGAAGAGGGGCCTAATCTGTGCTGTTGAAAATCTATTTCAAATATTCCATTTCCCTCTTCGAGTATAAAAAATAGATAGAAATCATCGCGATGTGCTTGACTTATTTGGTCAAGCTCTAAATTTCTAACAGCATTCTTTTTTATCAATATTCCTAAATTAAAATCATTCGGAAATGAATTTAGTGGTATAGTGTGACTCTTTTGCTGCATTTTTCTTAATGATCGATATGTACTGGATGATCCAACAACTGAATGTCTCAAAAAGGATCGCCCTTGTTAAGTGATCATTGTTGTCAAAAAGCTTCCTGTGTTTCAACGCTGGTTAGTTGATTGGAAAGCACGGTCAAATTTAAACATTTGTCAAGATAGTGAGTATATTTTTTCTATATTCGGGGTCTTTTTCGCGGAGTTCCAGGATCTTGTTTTTTAAATCCACATTGACATACCATTCCGCGTAAAGGTTCTTTTCATTTGCACCGTCGAAGAAAACTTTAGCTTTAATATAATCTTCATCAAAATGCTCTGGTCGTCCGCTGACAATAAATGCGGTGGAACCGACGCTATCTTGCATATTACCTAGCGTACCATCTATTTGAAATAGGCTATGTAAGGCCCTGGTAAAATTGTCGCTTACTTTACCTATCGAATAGAAGTTAACTCCTTCACGGTAAAATCTTTTTTTATCAACCTCAGTGTCTACAATTCCCAATTTCATATCGGGTCGAAAGGCTATTGCTAGGCCTACTGTCTCTCTACCCCAAAGCCCCTTTGCCTGAACGATATGATGTTCGTCGTCGTCCTTCCAATATTTTGTTACTGTCAATCGTAAATCCACAAAATCATCGTCTTCGCTAACATCAATTTGCTTCAGATTACCCTGTCCCTTCAAAAAATTCAAAAATCGCATAAATATCTTATTAATATGGTATTAAGCCCCAGTAGTCGCTACGGTGCTGGCGGTATTACGGCGAGCATGACTAGGTGGGAAGCTTTGGCTAAGTATATTAAAGATAATAAATATTTTATATAAAAAAAGCGCTCAGTTAACCTTAAAGGCTTAAAAGTTGCCAATTTATAAAGGAAGATTCTTTTCCTTTTTTTCTGATTCTACTTCATTTGAAACCCGTTCATTTATATTAATTTTAGCGTTGATAAAAGAGAAGATCATTGTTCCATGTTCCCGGGCGTAGCTATTTGTGATGGAGTCTGCTACCATTGACTGTGTAAATAAGGGACTGGTTGTTTTTAGTTCAGTTTCACGCTCCCAACGGTTCTTGACACGGATCAAATTGCGGTATTTTTTACTCAGATCAAACCAATTGATATAATCGGCATTGAATGAAACAGCTCTAATTCCCAGTTTGGAGTAGTAATTTATAGCACCTGCCTGCCCATAATTGTCGCAAAGAACGAGTGTATTTTGACGGTCAGGAATCTGACGATAAACACTGTCCACTTTGCGAGCAAGCTCCTTCCAACCTAGCATATCCGCGAAGTCTTGTGGAAGAGGGTGTTCTTCACCGTCTTCCCAGGTTAACATGCCATATTTCCTGTATTTTTCCGGATGGTCTACAAAGTACGCTGGATTGCGGTTGGGAAAAGCAATGTCGTAGATGGGAAGAAACAGGATGACTGTTAAAGTGATCAAGATAGGCTTTAGAATTTTACCAGTATTGTTTTCCAGCAGTGAGGAAATATAGATTGCACCGAAAGCAAAATAGATTGGATAAATGCCAATAGCATAATAATCCTTGGCTCTTAGCAATAAGAAAACACCAATGGTACTAAAAAATGACCAGAAGAATAGGCGATAAGGTTTAAATGCGGGATATTTCAATAGGGCATATAAACTGAAAATTAGAACGGGAAAGGTCCCGAAGAAGAACAAAAATTGAGAGCGGACAAAGCTCCACCGATTGACGTGGACGAGCTGCGTGGCCTGAAGTTCCTTAAAATGGGAGAATACCGGGAAATTATTTTGATACTGCCATATTAAATTCGGTAAGATGATAAGTACAGCGATGAGTAAACAACGGTATAATTTTCGTTCAGCAAAAATCTTCCTTTCCGGCACGAGTGCAAGGGCTGGAACTAAACCTAGAATAAGAAATACGATATTATATTTATTCAAAAAACCGATAGCAAATACAACAGCAATATAAATCAACCACTTCGATTGTTGGCTGTTTAAATATCGTATGATGAGGTAGTATATGGAAGTCCAGCACAATACATCCAAAGAATTTGGCTGATATAAGCCATTCAGACGGAAGAGAACGGAAAACATGATGCAGCAACTGCCAAATACAAGTGCAAAAAGGTTTCCTTTCAACGCTTCTATAGTTTTCCAGACAATTAGAATTGTTAAGGCTCCGTACAATGCGGGGAAAAATTTGATCCAGAATTCGGAATTTCCGGTTATTTTGATCAGATAGGAGGTCCAGGAGGTCAGAGGGGGAACCGAGAGGTAGCCCCAGGCCAAGTGATTCGCTTGATCGAGATGTAGAAATTCGTCACGTTGTAATTCGTAGATCGGACTAATCAACTGATATTGAATGATGATTTTTAACAGGATGAGACCGATTAGGATAAGTCGATGTTTAAGTGCCATCTAATGTTTGATTATGGTTGTCTTCCGCCAATTTACGATTAAAATAAATTCAAATTAAGTCATTTTAATAATCATCTATTGCTGCGGATCTATGGGGATCGGTGATTTCTGTGAAGAAATCAAATGCTGGTCTATTCTAAAATGTTATTTTCGTATAAAAAAAGAGATTATGAGCATAGTTTTGCTACTGAATACTGCTAGGGCAGAAGAATGGAAGGTCGAGATCACTAAACATTTACCTGATGTTAAGGTGGAGATATACCCCGAAATAGAAAATTATGATGCGGTAGAATTTGCACTTTGTTGGAAGCCTGATGCTAATTACTATACTCATTTTCCTAATTTAAAAGTTATTCAGTCGGGAGGAGCGGGGATAGATCATTTATTCCCAAATGAGATTCCTTCAACGCTCCATATCTGTAGGATAATAGATCCAATGCTGAAAAGCGATATGTTTGAGCATATTTTGACCTGTTTGATGCATGCAATGAAGAATTTTTCGATGTATGCTACAGCAAAGGAACAACAGCATTGGCAACCATTAGTATATAAATCCATTGGTGAAACCAGTGTCACAGTTTTAGGCTTAGGTGAGATTGGAGGCTATGTTGCCGAGAGGCTGGTTCAGTTGGGGTTTCTAGTAAAAGGATGGTCCAATTCCCCTAAAGCGCTTCCAGGGGTAGTTTCTTTCTCGGGACAGGAAGGACTTAGGGCGGCTGTGGAAAATAGTGATTTGGTTGTCAATATTTTACCCCTGACCGATGCTACAAGAGGAATTCTAGATCATAACCTTTTTAAATTGTGTACGAATGGAACTGTCCTCATAAACGTTGGTAGAGGTGGTCATCTCGTTGAAAATGAGCTGCTGGCGGCTATTGATAAGGGGCAGATTGCCCAAGCTTACCTCGATGTCTTTCACCTGGAACCGCTGCCAAAAGATCATCCATTTTGGTCCTGTTCTTCTATTTTTATAACACCGCATGTAGCAAGTCGAACCAATATCAGTTCGTCGGTTTTACAGGTAGTAGACAATTATAAACGAATGATTCGGGGGGAGGCTTTACTGAATGAAGTTTCTTTGGAAAAAGGTTATTAATGATAATATCCCCTTTAAGGGGCTAATGATAATGTACTCTGATGTGTAAATTGGGTATGTTTTTTGTTTTTGATTTTTTGTAAACTTATAGGCAAATGGATTTTATTTTTTAGATTTATATAGTCAATTATCCTTGCTTTATTAACGGTTTATGAACGTACAAGTATCTACAAACTTTAGAAAACACGCGCGTAAAACAATTTTATCTATTGTTGTTTTTGCGGTTACTTATGTTATTCTGCTACTCTTGGCAATAGGTATTACTGTTGGTTTTACTTTATTGGGACTATTGATATTCACTGCCAAGCCCATGTTTTTAACCGCAGTATTATGTTTGGGCTTACTCGCTACAGGTCTGACTATACTATTCTTTTTATTAAAATTTGTTTTTGCGTCAACAAAAGTTGATACGGGGCATCTTACACAGATATATGAGAGCGACGAACCACAGTTATTCGCACTTATTCATGAGGTGGTAAAGGAAGTTGACACAAGCTTTCCAAAGAAAATTTTTCTATCGCATGATGTCAATGCATCTGTATTCTATGACTCTAGTTTTTGGAGCATGTTTTTACCCATTAAGAAAAATCTTCAGATTGGTGTGGGGATGGTGAATGCAGTTACTCAACAGGAACTAAAGGCTATTCTTGCACACGAGTTTGGCCACTTCTCACAAAAAAGCATGAAAGTGGGTAGCTATGTTTACCATGTTAATCAGATTATCTACAATATGCTGTATAAGAATGAATCGCTGGATAATATGTTTGGTAAATGGAGTAACATCAGTGGGTACTCTGCTATTTTTATTGGTATATCGATGTTTATTATTCAACAGATTCAGCATATTTTGAAGCATGTTTATGAATATGTAAATCTAATTATTTGGCGTTATCAAGAGAGATGGAATTTCATGCGGATGAAATTGCGGCACATGTTGCTGGTTCCCAGGCTTTGGCTGACTCGCTCTTACGTTTGGGGTTTGCAAACCATGCACTAAATAATGTACTTACTTTCTATGATAACAAATTTTCTGAAAATATCCGTAGTCGTAATATTTATCCAGAGCATCGTTGTGTCATGCTCTTGTTTGCGGAACGCAATAGATATCAAGTGAAATGGCTTTCCCCAGATCGAATTGGCGACTTTAAAAAAATATGATAAATCGAAGTTAAATCTTGAAGATCAATGGTCGTCCCATCCATCGGATGAAGATCGGGTAAAAGCATTACAGAAACTTAATATTGTCAAGCAAGAAGCCAACAATGCACCTGCTATTGAAATACTAGCTAATCGTGCTGCCGTAGCAAACCAAATTTCGGATAAGTTGTTTGCGGAGGTACAGTATCAACAGCCCCCATCACTGTTAGAAATAACGTCTTTCAGTGATGATTTTGAAAGTCGAATGAACAAGTATGCTGTTGATCAAAGATTCAATGATTTCTATGACTACAATCATCCTGTGCGAAAAGGTGAAACTCCAATTTTTCAGGGACAGTCAAAGCCGACTTTTGATGAGTTATTTGCCGATAGTAGAGTTGATACACTGTATGAACTTAATAGTCTAAAAAATGACAAATATGTCGTTGAAGCAATCAGCAAAGGAGAATTAAAATTAAAGTCCTTTGACTATGACGGTATAAAATATCGAGCTGCAGACGCCATCGAATTACTAAAAAAAATTGAAGACACTATTGCAGCTACGGAGCATAAAATTACCGACTACAACCAGCAGATCCATTATTATTTTGCACACTTGGCTGATACGCAGGGGATGTGTGAAGAGTTTGAACGAAGATATTATGATTTTGCTTTTTTCGACAAGAATTATGAGGAGGCACAAGAACTTTATGCTCACATGACGGAGAATACCCGGTTTATATTTCAGACTTTGCCCTTCGCTGATATTGAGGCAAGGTTGCAAGACGTCAAACGTAGGGAAGGAGAATTAAAAAAGAAACTGGCAACGCTTTTGGCACTTCCCGGAAGCAAGGATGAATTGAATGATACGTTGCTTACTTCATTGGACACGTATATCAACAGGGATTTAATATATTTTAATGTAGATCATTATAACGAGGATAATCTTCAAATCCTTTTTAATGCGATATCGGCCTATAAAAAGTTATTGGATGATCAGCATTTCGCGAAGAAAAAGCACTATTTGAATTTTATGCTTACCCTTGAGGAAGGTAAAGGACAGAAAAAAGAACTGTCGTAAATGCCCTTGTATATTGACGGTTTGTCCCCGCTGTACGTCGATTGAAATGGTTTATTTTTGATAGACAATAACCCAGTTTTGAATTGGATTTGTTTTATTAAATATTAAACTTTTTGTTATGCGGAAATTAATAATGAAAATGTCTGTTTCCATCGATGGATTTGTTGCGGGCATCCACGGTGAACTTGATTGGATGTTTAAAAGTGGCGATGATCATTCTAGCGCATGGGTTTTAAATATTTGTGAATCTGCCGGCGTTCATCTAATGGGTCGAAAGACCTTTGAAGTAATGGCTTCCTATTGGCCTGCCTCAACAAATCCTTTTGCGGCAGCAATGAATGAAATCCCTAAAGCTGTCTTTACAAAAAAGGGCTATCATCCCAAAACAGAAGATTTTGCTCACAATGCTAAGCTTCCTGCGCATTCCTCTTGGATGAATGCCCGGGTTTTTGATGCAGGTCTCATTGAAGGAATTAAAGAATTAAAAGCGGAGTCAGGGAAGCCACTATTGGCTCATGGAGGAGCTGAATTTATGCGAAGTTTAATTGAAACCGGATTAATTGATGAATATCATCTGATCACACATCCAATTGCATTGGGTACTGGGCTGCCTATATTCGACGGTCTTTCTAGATTTCTCGATCTAAAGCTCGTGAATGTGCAAGTTTTTCCAGGTGGTGTTGTCGCACATACATATTGTCCAGCGTAGAATGAAAATACGACATATAGATGTCGTATTTTCATTCCAGCAGCTAGCATTTTAGAAATTCTGTGAATCGGCAGAGGGGCCATAACTTGCTGGAAGGGGAATATCATTGAGTCTATAATAAACACCTAACTGTGCCCTGTGATGTGTAATCTGGTTTAATGAGTGACGAATAGCACCGTATTTGCTCCAGCTTGCCAGTTCATGGCCATCATTTCTAATGGTCCAGCTTGGAATCAAGTCTTCTTCCTTAGCTGTTTCTAAAGCATTTTTTCCGGCTTCGTAATCTTCGTCCAATTTTTTTAAGAGATCATCCCGAGTCAATAGACTTGTTGGCACATAAGCACTTTTGGCAAAGTCAAGTTCTGAAGTCTTTAAAATGGTACTTGGCCATTCGAACACTTCGACTAAGTGGGTTGCCAGACGCATCATTTTCATGCTTTTTTCATGTGGGACATATTCATTCTTGCCTTCAGGGAAAAGTGCAATGAAGTTTTTTGTAATTTGATACTCATTCGCTAATTCTTCTTTTAATTGTGGTAATGTTTCCATGTTTTTTTACTGTAATAATTTAAAATTCGATTAGTTATCCTACTAATAGCCTTTGCTCTGGAATTGTTTTTTCGTTTAGTATTTGTTTTCCTGCTAAGGTTAAACAAAGATATAACCACTATGTGACAGTTATGTGTCAGTATGAATTGGATGAACCATCATTTATGATAAAAATAAAATAGTGGCAGCTCCTGTTATTTCATGTTGTTGAAAACTAGGGCTGCGAAGGCTCGAATATTTGTTTTTATAACGTTTATTTAAGCAAGCGCAGCAAATAATAAAGCAGGTCAAGCGAATTGTAAAAAGGGTGAAAATGAGCATATAGACTAAGTATATTTGATTGGTAATTAATTAAATAAAATAGAACTATGGGAAATAAGAAAGCAATATTCACTTTTGTAGGCCTGGTATTGGTTGCAGTACTTGGTATCGGTATATGGGCTTACCGTCTTTTGGGAAATATGGAGGCGGATCAGGAAAAAACAGAACAATTATCTTCCCGAATTTTAGCTGGTTTTGGCGATCATACTACTATTTATAAATATCCAGTACAATTGTCCGCAGTAGACTGGGGGAAGAGCTGTCTAATTCTTGAAAATGGCGGTGCCGGTGATTTGGGAATAACTTATAAGGAAAAATGGAACGAGGCATTGGGAACAGTAGATAATTACCCCGGTGATGCTGTCAAAGGCATTGTTATGATAGCGATGGACATGCAGGAAAAAGGAGAGTATGTCAACAAGATCGGTCAAAAAGATAAAGCTTATCAGCGCAATTATATTATTAGCTATGTAGATCTCGACAAGAAGGTAGTCATCGCCCGCGATACCCTATATGGTGAGGAGCCGCCTTTGGTCAATCGTTCCAGCGGTTCGGGAGCTGGTGACTTTCCCTCGGACACTGAAGTTATAGATTCAATCAAAGGTAGGTTGAAATTGTAATTTTTTTTTTCTCCGTTTATGGAATTTTGATATTCTTCGCATCCCTGCACGAAAGTTGAAGTGCCGGATGGAAAAATCTAGTACTTGGCTTTAGGTAAATTTATCTATTTTTAAAAGAATTTAGCCAGTATCTTAAACATGAAATGGAAATCAATTGTTGTCTGCTTTTTAGCTGTTCTGTATTCTGTGGTCCTTTGTGGGCAATCGACCTTATTCAATAGTCCGCGTGGATCTTCTGACTATTATATTTATAAACTGAGCCCAGAAGTTTTAAGAAAAATTCACTTGGGAGAGAAGAAATTCGATGAAGCTATGCTCAGCGATTTTTTTCTTAAGTATAAGGCCGGAAGTCCACAGCCGACTTTACCTCCTGGTAATTATGTTCAGGTCCGCGCCAGTGGAGCTGATCTCATTTATCAGGAATTGATTAGTGATAACCTATATGTCAAGATTGTTCCGGCAGAAATTTTTGCGATTTGTCTATACGATTCTCTGGGAACGATTATAAAAGATGCGCAAGTAAAAGTGAAGGGACGTCGCATGTTATTCGATAAGAAGTTTCATTATTATAAAGCTGCCAATGCAAATAGTGACGATATCGTCACTATTGAACATAAGGGTGTCTATCATTACCTGAGTGTAGAACGGAGTTGGCCTTACAAAGAAAAGGTTCCATTATGGAGAGGAATCAAAAATAGCTGGCTTAGAGCAAAGTTTAAGATTAAGAGGTTCTTTTATAAACAAGAAACTGAACAGACAGAAAGCTTTATGGTTTTTAACAAGCCAATGTATAAGCCAAATGAGCAGGTTAAATTTAAAGCTTATCTTGAGGAAGAAAAATGGAAACCTTACCGTGATTCTATTGCCGTACGTCTGACAGGTGGATATGGATATGCTAAAGATACCATTTTGGCCCGACTTGCTCCTTATCGTCCGGGAATGTACAACTTTGCATTTGATTTGAAGGGTCTTGGCCTTATCCTTGATAAAGATTATGGGATTTCTTTGGAATCTACAAAAGCCAAAGTCGTCTTGCATCAACAGCGTTTCCGATATGAAGACTATGAGTTGAAAAGCCTAAGCTTTAATATGACGTCCGAAAAGACGAAATATGCTAAAGGAGACAGTGTGCGACTGAAACTAAAAGCTTTAAATGAAAATGAAATGCCCATATATGATGGGAAAGTAGATTTGCGTGTTGTGACAAGTCCACTTTATACGCTTGATGTAAAAGCCAATAAGGTCAATTTCATTCCAGATACATTATGGCAAACGAGCGTTTCGCTCGCAGATGTCGCGGAAAAGGAAATTGTATTACCTGATTCAATCTTTCCGGCTGACATAGGTCTTACATTTCGGGTTATTGGCACCTATCTAAGTTCAGATAATGAAAGAATTGAACGAAGTCTCGACCTCAATATACTCAACAGCGAAAAAGAAATTCGTATTGCTGTAAAAGACGGGCATGCAGAGATCAAGTATTTCGAAAAAGGTGTTGCGATGCCAGCGACTGCTCAGCTAATGATATTAGGTGAACATCGTGAAGTGCTGAAGACTGAAAATTTGAGTTTACCTAATTTGGTTTCTATACCTTGGCAGGCTGAAGAAATTGTTGTCAAGTCGAATGGATTGAGTAAAAGTGTATATCTAGAGGATCAAGAGCAGGCACAGCTGAATTATCGGTTTTATCGAACTGCGGATTCGGTGATATTGCATGTCAATAATCCCGCTATGATTCCATTTTGGTATCGTGTCCATCGTGCTGGTCGTACGATTGCTTCGGGTTATCATACCACGTTAAATAGTAAATTTTTAGCCCGTGGAAAAGACGGGTATAGCATGGAAATCACCTATCTTTTTGGAGGAAAATCAAAAGTTATCCAGGAAGAATTACCCTATGTGGAGAAGAATTTAAATTTGGCAGTCAACACGGCGACGACAGTTTATCCGGGGCAGAAGGCTGACGTGGAACTTTCGGTTACGGATAAGAATGGTAAACCGTTGAAGGATATTGATATTACGGCCTATGGTTTTACCTCAAAATTTAGGTCAGCAACCACTCCAAATATTACTATGGGTGGTCTGATGCGAAGGGCAAGAGTCTCACAAAATCTTAATTTTAGTTTGGATGATGATGAGAAGGTTCATCAGGGAGCTCTTCAAAATTGGGCAAAATGGTCTAAAGACATGCAGTTGGATACGATGGCTTTTTATCGGTTTCTATATCCCAAAGATTATTATCAGGAGTCTCTTCCTCTGGATGCGGTCAAGAGCCAGATTTCCCCTTATGTCGTAGTAAATGGTGCGGTGCAGGGGATACATTTAGTCTGGATAGACGGTGTATTGACTTATGCTAAACAAGACCAACAAAATAACAATACTATTTTCGAAGTTTCTCCGGGGCAGCATGATTTTAGATTTAGGACCAAGGATCGCGACATTCGTGTAAGTGGCTTTTATCTTGAAAATGGGAAAAAGATCATTGTTTCCTTTAATGCCTCACAGGATACGATTGGTTTTAACTACCCCGACAAAGCATTTAGCAAAGGCCAGATTTTGGTTTACCGATTACCTAAAGAAGAACGTGGTAAGCTCTACACTAACGAATTGACTGAATTGAAGCGCCAGTTGATTACAGTAACCAACAATTTTGGAGCCTGGCAATTACCCAATAATAATGCATTGATTGAGATGCCTGCATATATCCAGACAGCGGGAGATCTCTACTACCTCAATCCCGTAAGAAAAACTGTTTACGATAACCGGTTGCGGACACAGGTTCCCGTACCCCTGATGGTGGGACCATTTCCAAGGACAGAAATGTATAATGGTGTGTCCAAAATAGGCACCCTCATGGTTGACACAGCGAAAATTGGACGTTTTGAAATTGAGGGGGGCTATCAATATAGCATCTATAAAAATTACCAAAAGCAAAAAAGTTGGGATGGCAATCCTATGCGGATTGATCTGTATGATTTTACGCCAAATTTAGATTTTCAGGAGAGGGTATGGACATTGGAGGATATCAAGGCAAACGTAGAACGTACTTTCCAAGAGACGATGCAAAATAGCACGGGACCTGCGCAATTTGCTACGGTGAAGAAAGGAAAAAAAGACGCTATTTTTAAATTGAATTTAACTCTGGGCAATGATGCTGCACAAAAAGGCATTCGACCTGCATTGATCTTTATTGAACCGACGAATGTAGAGGAGAGAATGTACTTTCGACTGTTTTACGGTGGACATCGAACTTTTGGGGATCTTCCAGTCGGCGATGTTACTTTGCATATTGTAAAGGATGATTCAACTTCTTTTAGTTTGCCAATCAAGCTCAAAGCCAATGGGATGAATTATCTCAGACTGGATTCTATTCAATGGAGCAATGCATCTCAAGCGGCGAGATTGGCTTACAAACTTGTACGCGATGAAATTATTGTACGTACCGTGGAAAATCCATTGCAGGATTCTATAAGACATGGACAAGAGATTGATCCGCGGCTCTTAAAAATAGACCGGGAAGATTTTAGAGCGAAAAGAAAGAATAATAAGGTCGCCAGGATCTTAGTTTATGATGGTGATACGCCATTAATTGGGGCTAAAGTGAGTGTTTCGGATACCAAAAATCGATATTTCACAAGCTTTGACGGAAGTGTGGAACTTGAGCTCTCCGATGACAAAAATACGGTACTTGAGATTGCTGCTTTAGGGTACAATACAGCTACAGTCAAAGTCTCCAGTGGCAAAGATTATTTCGTGGAGTTAAAGCCAAGCGAAAATCAATTGGATGAAGTGGTTGTTGTGGGGTATGGCGTCCAAAAAAGGCAATCATTGACTGCGGCAGTGAAATCGATCAATGCTAGGATGGATGGGGTGACTACGGTTATGTTACAGGGTGCCGTAGCAGGGATTCGTATTCGTGGCGCTGCTAGTCCGGCCCCCAATGAAAAACCATTGATTTTAGTAGACGGAGTCCCCTTTGAAGGTGATATTTCAAGTCTTGATCCATCGACTATCGCGTCATTGAATGTGATTAAAGATCAATCTATGCTTGGATTGTACGG
The DNA here is from genome assembly GCF_902706145.1 of Sphingobacterium sp. 18053. NCBI lineage: Bacteria > Pseudomonadati > Bacteroidota > Sphingobacteriia > Sphingobacteriales > Sphingobacteriaceae > Sphingobacterium > Sphingobacterium sp. 18053. The sequence goes on along the minus strand of NZ_CACSJW010000011.1, from coordinate 16,177 downwards.
TGCTCGGGCCGCCAATGGTGTGGTGATGGTTCAGATGAAAGCTGGAGCTTCTGCGGCATCGACAGGTGCTGTGGATATGCCCTATTTGGAATCTGGAAATACGATGCGCGTGAACTTCCGCGATGATGCATTCTGGCAGCCAAAGCTAACTACCGATGCTCAGGGAAAAGCTAATTTTGAAGCGACCTATCCGGATGATATTACCAATTGGCGAACATTCTTTATTGCTAAAGGAAATAAAAATTTCGCCGACATGAAAGAGCTAAATGTCAAATCTTTTAAAGCTGTTTCGGCACATTTGTCGAGTCCCCGATTTGCCATCAGAGGTGATCAGTTTACAGCCATGGGAAGGGTTGTCAATTATCTTAGCGATAGCTTGCAACTCTTGCGTACCATCAACAATGGACTAACAAAGCAGGAAGCAAAATTGAAAATTGCAAAGTCTTATCGGGATCCAATAACGGTTATTGCCGATAAGGGGGACAGCATCCAACTAGCTTATTCGATCGGATTGTCAAATGGATATTTTGATGGTGAAAAACGTAGCATTCCGATTTTTGAAAAGGGGCTTGAACAACATGAAGGAGATTTTAAAGTGCTCAACAGTACCGCAGAGTATTTGCTAAAAACTTCTCCTGCGCTAGGCGAAATCACCATGCATGCCGAAGCAAATTCGCTGGAATTCTTACAACGGGAAATCGAATCGATCGATCGTTACAAATTTTTATGCAATGAACAGATGGCTTCCAAATTGAGCGCGTTACTTTCTAAAAAAGAGCTTACAAAATTGATCGGAAAGCCCTTTACAGAGGATAAGAAAATAAGGGATCTTTTGAAGGAGTTACAGAAAAACAAAAATTCTAATCAGGGCTGGGGCTGGTGGAACAAGAGTGAAACTGTGAGCTGGATCAGCAACTATGTGATCGGGGTACTGTTGGATGCCCGAGAAGCAGGATACCAGGTTGAGATTGATACGGAGATCTATGCAGAACGTGAAAAGACCATGTTGAAAAGCAGCTTGGCTTCGCTGGATCTTCTATTGGATAAAGATAAGCTTCACGGGGCCAAAGAGAATTTGTTTGGCTCCCTGATATATCTGCTCCGGCTAGATCCGAAAACCGATTACAAAGATTATTTCTTCGAAATTGATACAAAACTGAAAAGTAAAACCATTAAGGATAAACTGTTGAAATATCTATTGATTTCAAAACTGGGTCTTAAGGATTCACATGCTGCAGATACCGTTCTTAAATACTCCTCAAAGGCTATCTTAGGTGGGCTTTATTGGACTTCGGGAATTACAACAGATCAGAAAGGTGGATTTTTTATGCGACCTACGGAAACCAATACCGAGAATACACTGTTGGCTTACGGTGTCTTAAAATCAATTGGTGGTCATGATTCGGATTTAGAAAATATCCGTAATTACTTTTTCGCGCAGCGGCAGCAAAACCAATGGTATAATATCTACGAATCTTCCCGTATCATACGAAGTATTCTTCCTGATTTACTGAAAGAGGGTGAGTCTTTCCAGGCCCCGGTAATGGTTATCAATGGCAAACGCATCACTACATTTCCGTATACGCAAAGCTTTAAGTCGGATGAACAGATTAAAGTGAGGAAAGAAGGGACGGGGCCGGCTTTTGTGACAGCCTATCAAAATTTTTGGAATCCAAACCCTGTCATAGAAAAAGAAAAGGGACTTGCTGTTGCAACGCGATTTAAGGACAATGGTGCTACGGTAGCGGCGCTCAAGGAAGGGAAGCCTGTAAAACTTGAAGCAAGCGTAACATTAACTGGTGAAGCTGAGTATGTGCAGATTGAAGTTCCGATACCGGCGGGATGTTCTTATGAAACCAAAACCAATGGATACTATAGAACCGAGGCACACCGGGAGCATTTCAAAGATCGTGTTGTCATTTTTTGCAACAAACTGGGGAAAGGTACGCATACCTTTGAGATCGAACTTTTACCTCGTTATACCGGGACGTATACTGTCAACCCCGCGAAGGCTGAATTAATGTATTTCCCGACATACTATGGAAACGAGAAAATGAAAGAAATCGTGGTGGAGTAAATATGCTTTTACAAAAAAAGGGACTTATCACATGATAAGTCCCCAACATATAAAAACTAAAATTAAATTGTGCTATTGATGATCCCATCCACCACCTAGGGATCTGTATATCGCTACGCTTGCTTTGAGTTGGTTGACCTTTTTCTCAACGAGCTCAAATTTGGATTCCAGGGCATCGCGTTGTGTCAGCAGAACCTCCATATAATCTGCGCGGGCGTATTTAAAGAGGTCGTTGGAGATACCGATAGACTCATTTAATGCATCGACTTCCTTGGTCTTAATTTGTAGGCCATTCTCCAGATTTTTAATTTTGGAGAGCTGGTTTGCAACTTCAATATAAGCAGCCAATATCGTCTGCTCATAATGGTAAACAGCCTGAACTTGTCGTGCATTTGCGCTATAATACGCGGCTTTAATTGCCCGTTTGTTGATCAAAGGGGCGGTGAGTTCACCAACGAGGGAAGAGAGAAAGGCTTCCGGTTTGATGAGATAAGTCGGATCAAAAGCTTGAAAACCTACTCCCGCCGCAATGTCCAGAGAAGGGTAAAAGCGGGCTTTGGCCGATTTGATGTCCAGTTTGGAGGCTGCAAGTTCATATTCGGCCTGCTTTATATCCGGTCTGTTTTCCAGGAGGTCGGCCGGGATGCCCGCATAAACGGTTTGTGGAACAAGCTGATCAAAGGATTGTTGATCCCTTTGAACCGGCTGCGGGAATCTTCCAACGAGGTAGTTTATTCTATTTTCTGTTTCTGTGATCTTCTGCTTGATATCATATTGCATACCTTGGGTTTTCAATATCTGGGCTTCAAATCTTTTGACGGCAAGTTTATTGGATCGCGCATTTTTCTTCAAGTCATTTACCACGACCAGTGCATCGTTTTGAATCTTTACATTCTCATTGATAACCAGGAGTTCGTTGTCCAGCGCCAGGAGTTCATAATAAGAATCTGCAATTTCAGCGATCAGGTGAGTTACCATAAAGTTTTTGCCTTCCACGCTGGCAAAATACCGTTGCAGCTGCGCTTTGGTCGCATTGTGGAGTTTACCCCAGATATCTGTTTCCCATTGTGCCTGTAGACCAACTCCAAAATCAAATAGCGGTTCAGGCATTTCGCGTCCGGGTTCGATTTCCGTATTCTTTTCCATCGCTCCAATGTTTGTGTAACGACTAACTTTGTCGACCCCGGCGCCAACTTTTACACCTACGGAAGGTAGATATTCACCTTTTTTGGCGCTTACCTCATTTTTGGCTATTTCAATTTCCTGAAGCATAATATGTAGCTCTTGGTTGTTTGCTAGTGCCTGACTGATCAGTCCTTGTAGATTGGGATCGCTGAAATAGCTGTTCCATTTTATTTTTCCTGTATTCACGGTGTCGCTGTCGGCATCGCTATATTTCCCAGGAACGGTTCTATTTTCGGCACGTTGTTTTATTTCCAGTGGTTTGCAGGCTGCAAGACTAAGCAAGAAAAGTGCGAAACCTGTATAGTGATATAATCTGTTCTTATTCATAATGTATCATGTCTTCGCTTAATGGTGATTCGTCTTCGGCTTGGATCATTTTTCTTCCGTCAGCCAATTTTGCAAAAATGTAGTAGAGTCCGGGAATGACAATAACGCCAAAGATAGTTCCGACGAGCATACCTCCCAGCGCTGAGGCACCTATGGTATGGTTACCGATAGCTCCGGCACCACTGGCAAAGACAAGTGGTACAAGTCCAGCGATAAATGCAAATGAGGTCATGAGGATCGGTCTGAAACGCGCTCGTGAGCCCTCAATAGCTGCTTCCAATATGCTATCGCCAGCTTGGCGCCTTTTCACGGCAAATTCTACGATAAGCACCGCATTTTTACCCAATAAACCAATAATCATGATCAGTCCGACCTGTGCATAGATATCATTTTCAAGTCCCATAGCTTTTAATAGGAAGAATGATCCAAATACACCAACTGGTAACGACAACAATACCGCAAACGGAATGATGAAGCTTTCGTACTGCGCAGCAAGTACAAGATATACGAAGACTAAGACGACTAAAAAGACATAAACGGCTTCGTTTCCACGTTGAGCCTCATCATAGGACAAGCCCTCCCAGGCGACTTTATAGTCGTGCGGTAATGTTTGAAGTGCAGTTTCGTTGATTGCCTGAATAGCATCGGCCGTTGTATACCCATTTGCCGGAAGTCCACGGATGGCAGCCGAATTGTACATGTTGTAGCGCGTGATTTCGTTTGGTCCCTGTGTTTTTTTTAAGGTCATAAAGGCCGAATAAGGAACCATCTGGTCATGATCGTTTTTGACGTAAAGGTTCATGATATCGGAAGGTAGCCTTCTAAATTCTGGTGAAGATTGTACATAGACCTTGAAGAATTGACCAAAACGGATAAAACCCTGCTCATAGGTACTACCGATAAGGATATTGAGGTTGTCCATGGCTTTACCAATGGAAACGCCTTTTTGCATGGCGGCGTTATTGTCAAATACCAATTCGTATTGTGGGTAGTTGGCGGCAAAGAATGTAAAGACTCCGGTCAGTTCCTTACGTTTCTTGAGATTAGCGATAAACGCTTTATTTACTTTATCGAAATCTTGGTAATCGGTGGTCCTATTGAGGTCCAGCAGGCGCATGGAGAAACCTCCAGAAGAACCAAAACCCGGAACAGCGGGAGGTTCGAAGAATTCAACCGTTGCACCTAGATTTTTTGATTTTTCTTCAAGTTCTTCCATGATCTCTTTAACGGAGTGTTCACGTTCACCCCAGGTTTTGAGGTTGATAAGACAGGTTCCGGCATTCGATCCACGACCTTCGGTCATGATTTCATAACCCGCCAGTGATGAGACAGATTCTACGCCATCTACCCCTTGACAGATCTTTTGGAGCTCTCTGGAAAGCTTATTGGTCTGTTCCAATGTTGATCCCGGAGGAGTCTGAATAATGGCATATATTGTACCTTGGTCCTCACTCGGTATAAAACCTCCTGGAAGCGTTTTGTTAATGACGAAAATTCCGACACAGAATGCTATTAAGATACCCCATGTAATCACTCTTCGGCTGGCAATTTTACGAAGTAAGGAGGCATACTTGCCCGTTATTTTATCAAAAGTACGGTTAAAAAGATCGAGCGATTTAGTGAATACGTTTGATTTTTTTGGTTTACCATGATTGTTTTTCAGGAGCATCGCGGCAAGCACAGGAGTAAGAGTTAGCGCGACTATTGCAGATATCACGATGGAACTCGCCATGGTAATTGAAAACTGACGGTAAAATGTTCCGACAGGACCTGTCATAAATGAAATGGGGATAAAAACGGCAACCATAACAGCTGTAATAGCGATAATAGCACCTGCGATTTCGGCCATGACTTCTTTTACAGCACTGTACGGCGATATGGCACTTTCTTCCATTTTGGCATGTACTGCTTCAATGACCACAATGGCATTGTCTACGACAATCCCGATGGCAAGCACCAACGCAAACAAGGTCACTAAGTTGATCGACATGCCGAACCATTGGATGACGAAGAATGTACCTATCAGCGAAACGGGCACGGCGATGATCGGAATCAAAGTCGAACGCCAGTCGCCAAGGAAAATAAACACAACAATGGCAACTAAAATAAAAGCATCGCGTAGGGTATGCATCACCTGTTCGATAGAAGCATCCAAGAATTGGGATACGTCATAACTGATTTTATAGTCTATACCTGGGGGAAAGTTACCTTTCATCTCCGCAAGCTTTGCCTTCACATCTTTAATAACGTCATTGGCATTACTACCATAATTCTGTTTCAACACAATCGAAGCCGAGGGATGCCCGTCTAAATTGGAATAGATGTCAAAGAATTCACTTCCCAGTTCGACTTTAGCTACGTCTTTTAACTTGATGTTTTCACCGTCGCCGTTTGCGCGAACGATAATATTGTCATATTCTTCAGGTGTATTGTATTGCCCTTTATAGGTTAGGACATATTCGAGGGATTGCGCTGCAATACCCGAGCTTTGCCCCAGTCGACCGGGACGGCCGATGATACTTTGTTCTCCTATCGCTTTCATCACTTCGTCAACTGACAAGCTGTAAGCGCGCATACGGTCGGGATTTAACCAGACGCGCATGGCATATCTACGGCTACCTAAGATTTGCGATTTGGCGATACCATGAATACGATTGATTTCAGGAATGATGTTTACAGTTGCGTAGTTGTACAAGAACTTTTCATCCATGCTTTTATTCGTACTGTAAAGATTCACGTACATCAGCATACTGGGCTGAATTGGATTGACGACGACTCCTTCCTTTTGAACAAGTTCAGGCAATAGTGGCATAACTTGATCCACCCGGGTTTTCACCAGTACTACGGCATCGTTGGGGTCTGTTCCAGGGTCAAATACGACGTTTACGGTCGCTTCACCGGCACTGGTCGCATCGGTTGCGATATAGCGCATTCCCTGTACACCATTGATTGCATTCTCCAGTGTAATCAGGGAGGATTTTACAAGTACATCAGCACTTGCACCAGGATAGGCAATGGAGACCGCAACTGTAGTCGGTGCGATTTTTGGAAATTGCTCTGTAGGAAGTTGCTTTATGGCCAAACCTCCGATAAATAGGATTACAACCGATATAACAATAGCAAATACCGGTCGGTGTATTACTTTTTTAAACATAATGCTGCTTTTTTAATTACTCTGCATATAAATCTAAGTTTGACATGACTTTCTCCGGAGTCTGATATTTGGATTCAATAGTCTGGTTTTCCTGTACCATGCGAAGTCCATTCAGTAGAATCTTTTCGTCCTTGCCCAATCCGGAAGAAACAACATAGATATGCGGCAGTTCGGCAGCAACTTTTATTTCTCTTGCTTTTACTTTATTATCTTTTGTAATAACGTAAACATATTTTTTTTCAAGCTCCTCGAATGTAGCTTTCTGCGGTATCATAAGCGCATTATTATAGGGCGATGTAATGACGATATTACCTGTCTCGCCATAACGCAATAATCCCTTTGGATTTGGAAAAGTCGCTCTGTAGGCAATATTTCCAGTTTCATTATTGAAGTCTGATTCAATTGTTTCAACAATACCCTCATGACCGAATTCTTTTCCATTGGCCATGTTTAACCGTACATGCAGCGGGCTATTGTCTTTTTTTGCGTCCATTTGATTGAGGTATTCGACTTCGGGGACATTGAAGTAAACCCACATTTTACTGTTATCGGACAATTCTGTGATCAACTCGCCTTCATCGACAAGACTTCCTTTACGGACATGAAGCTTACCAACGATGCCGGAAAACGGTGCTACGATGTCAGTAAATTTGAGATGCGTATTCATAGCGGCTAGCTCAGCTTTGGCTTTTTCATATTTTGCTTTTGCCATTTCAGTTTCCTGCGGAGCGACAATCTCTTTTTCGGACAGATTTTTGGTGTTCTGATATTCGATTTCAGCATATTTTACCTCTGCTTTAGCACGATTAACATCGGACTCATAGAGGTTGGGCATGATTTTAAAGAGGGGTTGTCCTTTTTGTACAAATTGACCTTCATCGACAAATATCGATTGAATGTAGCCTTTTTCTTGCGCACGCAATTCAATATGGTTGATCGAACGGATTTGGGCGACATAATCTTTATTGACAATTGTATCTTTGACCAAAGGAGTAGTGACGTTGAAAACTGCAGCTTCTTTTTTGTCTTTTTTTTCTGACTGACAGCTTGTAGATAGAATAATAAGGCACAGGCTTATATACATAAAGCTTCTCATGACCATGATAATAGTTTTTTAATAATTTTCGAAAAATTGAACAATAGTGTGACATGCTTCCAGGTGATTTTGAAAGCTATTTTGATGTTTTTTTAAGAAATTATTAAAAAATCACAGCCTGAATACACTGTAATGGATGTATAGGGCGTTTTTTCGTGAAGTAAGCTGGTTGGAATTTGCAAGCGAAACTGCTGTGCGTGTATTGTGAAATTGAGGATGGATATAGGCGGCTAGATTTCCAAAACCATCTCCTGTAAGTGCGAATAAATTCGGGCTATTGGAATCACTTCCCGTGTCGTCGTTTTCATTATCATTTTCTGAAAAATAAGCCCTTAGTTTTTCATGCCGATGACGTTTAGTTTTGCGAATAACTTTGGTCTCATAACCTTCGCTTTTTACTTGCTTGTTGAAGTGATTGACAGCATGAAGATTGCAGGAGGGGATATTATTTGGTGTTGCCACATGATACCAGCCAAAACTGATAAGTATTGCGCAAACCACGCCGAACAGATATTGATGGAATTTTCCTTGCATCCTTGAAAGCAAATGTAATTAAACTTTAAAAATGATACAAGTGATTTAGGTATGGAAATTTTAAAGTTTATGTAATATTGTTACAAAGTGTTTAAACTGACGGTGTTTTAGTGATTAATTGTGTAAAAATTGCTCAAATTCCGTTTTTGAAATTGTGTTTAGGTGATATTTTTAAAAAATATGACCTAAATAGCTTTAGTTTTCTTCAATGGGTTATGTTTTTAGGTGTTTTTCGAATTTATTTTCGTTGTTTTTTAGTTTGATGTTCTTTCGAATGAGCTGGGGAAGTGGAAATTACACTTTTTTTTATTCTCTAATAGGTGAAAGCGTTTGTCCTACTTTTATGCTGTTGTGAATGAGTTTTTTAAAAAAAGTTTGCTTGATTGAAAAGTGACTTGTTCTTTTATAGGGTACTTTGCTATCGCTTGATCTAGTTTATTGAGGCGGCCCTGATCTATTCTTACAATTGGGCAAAAATGGCTTACGGTACTTTTTGATAAGTAGGTAGCAAGCGTAATGCCCAATTGGCTTGTTCTAGACCGTTTTAAGGGTTTTCTGATTATTTCGTAGCATTTGTATTGCTTTTTCAGCTCTTGTCTTTCGGGTTTGTTCCTGTTTTGCTGATCCAACCCAATCACAATAGCCTTGTTTGTATGATTTGGAAAGTGTTTCAAAAAAAGCATTGGCTTTTTCGTCCATATCCAACAATTGTTGGAGTTCCATAGGGACGCCTTCAATATGTTCACCTTTTTTTAGCATGTATTTTATCATTTGATTCCCGATAAAAATACATAAATATCCTCGGGTTGCCGGCCTTTATTGCATGAATACTTTTGACTTGCCCGTTAGGTAATACGATCAGGGGATTGCAGTACTTTTTCTTGAAATAAGACTTACAAGTTGCCGCTGTCTTCATATGCGTTGAAACATATATCGTTCTTATTTGTTTTTCTATTAGTCAACAAAAATTTTTCAATATGAAAGCAGTACGTTTTTTTGGGCATAAAGATGTCCGCGTTGTAAATGATATGGTCAAGCCCGTTCCTAAGGGTGATGAAGTGTTACTAAAAATTGGTGGCGCAGGTGTTTGTCATTCTGATCTCCACATTATAGATGAGGGGACCGTTGTAGGTACGGTATTTACCTTGGGACACGAAAATGCGGGCTGGATTGAAGAAGTTGGATCGGATGTAAAAGACTATAAAAAAGGAGACGCGGTACTGGTCTATGGCCCTTGGGGTTGTGGGCACTGTAAACCCTGTCAGCAATCAAAGGAAAATTATTGTGATCACCAGTCTGAAATGGCTTATGGTGGTGGGCTAGGCCTTGATGGTGGGATGGCGGAATATATGCTTGTCCCTTCTTCCCGTTTACTGGTCCCAATTTATGACTTAGATCCAGTCATTGCTGCGCCATTAACGGATGCGGCACTTACTCCTTATTCGGCGATAAAGCGTTCGATAGGCAAATTGACAGCAGATGAGTATGTGGTTGTGATCGGAGTTGGAGGTTTGGGCCATGTTGCCTTGCAAATACTAAATGAAGTAAGCGCGAGTTCAATTATCGCCTGTGATGTCACCGAAGAAAAACTAGCCTTTGCTAAAGAACTGGGCGCAGCCTATGCGGTTAATTCGAAAGATGCAAATGCAGCCGAACAAATCAATAAGATTACTGGAATTAAAAAAGCTAAAGTTGTGATTGATTTTGTCGGCGCAACATCGACTATAGATCTAGGAACAAAGGTTGTTGGTTTGGATGGTGACCTGACAATTGTTGGATTAGGTGGGGGACACTACCAGTACAATATGTCGGGGCTTCCTTTTGGTGTGAGTATGACAAACCCATATTGGGGCTCGCGGGTTGAGCTTATGGAAGTTGTAGGTTTGGCTAGGCAAAGGAAGATTCATATTGAAATTGAGCAGTTTAAGCTTGATCAGGCTAACGAAGTTTATGATCGAATGCGCAACGGTAAGATCAAAGGAAGGGCTGTACTGATTCCTTAGTAAAAAAAAGTCTATCTTTTTAGTAGTTTATTTTGGTTTTTATCTTTTTGATGCTTATCTTTGTTGTATCATAATTTAGGTTTATAATTGGTTATTTAAGGTTTTCATTCTCCCCGTTTGAAAACCTTTTTTTTAAAGTCTCTCTTTTGATTTTTTATTAAAAACCTTCTGCCTTCTTTACTGTTGTAATACTAATAATCCGCGCTGATTTATCTGCAAAATATTTATGGACAAAACAATTCTCGTACTCACCGATTTTTCTGAAAACTCATGGACTGCTATTCGATATGCGGCGAATCTGGCTAAAAAATTTAATTGGACAGTAGAGCTTCTGCATACTTATACTATCCCAATAAAAGACAGTGTCCATGCGAAAATGGAGAATATGTTTTTGACGCCTCAGAAGGAAGAGGCTGAAGGCATGCTCAAGGACTGGCAGATACGTATCGACGATGAATTTCCTGATCTCAGCTGTAAAACCGTAAGTTTGCCCGGCGACTTGGAAAAAACGGTACTAAACTTACTACAAGAAAAGGAATATCGCTTTATCGTTATGGGAGCTAAGGGTAAAGGTATGATACAAAAAGCGGTCTTGGGAAGCAATACCTTCGCCCTGATAAAAAAGAGTCCAATTGGTGTCTTGGCAGTACCGATCACTTTCCAAAAATTTAGGTTACAAAATATCGGATTACTGAGCAATTTTAAAGCGTCCGAATATGATCTACTCGACAGTTTCATCTTACGTGTACCGGAGAAATTTAATCTCAGCCTGTTGCACGTAACACAAAAGTATATCTCTCCAAAACAAGAAGATATTGAAGACTGGAAACAAAAGCTATCTGTCCAATTTTCGTTTAATAAAATTGATTATGTGGAAAAAAATGCGGTCAATCGCTTAGATTACAATATGCCTATACCGCGTTGCATCGACTACATGGTAGAAATCGAAGCTATTGATCTTTTACTTGTGTCGTACAGTCCTAAAAGTTTTTTCAAAAGTATATTTTCCAGAAATCTTACGAAAGCAATTTATCGTAATCTGACGGTTCCTACTTTTTTTAAGCGTAATTTATATTAATTGTCGGTAATCTCCTCCTTTTTATTACTATCCATTGGTTAATTGTACACGGTTTAGTAAGTAGAAAATGATTGCACTAAAGTTAATAGCCGTGATTTTATGATTGCTAACTGAAATTTAAATCGCCTCTCCGATATGAAGTAATGTATTCGTATTTTTCATTAGCTTTATACATAGTTGTATAAAATATAAACATAATGAGCCTTTGGATACTTCCTTTGATCACAATACTTTCCGCAAGTCCCGATAGTACGCATGCAGGAGAATATAAGTTTGCTGAAACGCCCAGTTGGAGTGATGAGTTTGATTACAATGGTCTGCCAGACGCAAAAAAATGGGGATATGATGTAGGCTCCTTGCATAATGGTTGGGGAAATCATGAACTTCAATACTATACAGATGCAAACAGGAAAAATGCAAGTGTGGCAAATGGTGTTTTACGTATTACTGCAATAAAAGAACAATATGAAGGGTTGGACTATACTTCTGCTAGGCTGGTCAGTAAGAACAAGGGCGATTTTCTGTATGGTCGATTTATAGTCCGAGCCAAGGTACCGAAAGGGAAAGGTACGTGGGCAGCCGCTTGGATGTTGCCGACAGATTGGGTTTACGGAGGATGGCCACATTCGGGAGAAATAGATATCATGGAGCATGTCGGTTATGCCGAGAATGCAATACATATTACCGTTCATACAAAGGACTATAATCATTCCATTGGAACTCAAAAAGGAGTGATGAAGCGAATTGATCAGGCAACATCGGAGTTTCATGATTATCGGATAGACTGGACCCCTGAGTATATCCGGGGTTTCGTGGATGATGTACAGATCTATAGTTTTCCGAATGAAGGAAAAGGCAATGGCGTGTGGCCATTTGATAAAAGATTTCATTTACTATTGAATCTGGCTGTTGGTGGAGATTGGGGTGGTGTGCAAGGCGTCGATGCCAGCGCATTTCCTGCAGAGATGGAAGTGGATTATGTCAGGGTATATGATTTACTGAAACCTTAAATGAATCTTATTTTCTCTAATTTATAAAGATTAATTCAAATGTTTAGGCATCAAGGGAGAGGAAGGAATTATACTCATAATTTGAAGTTAGCCTCTATTTTGTCTTGTGTTGCAGGCCTGGTTAATATTACAGGTGTTCTTGCCGTTGGCACTTTAACAACGAATGTCACAGGTCACTTTGCATTTTTTTCAGAACAGTTGATTTTAATGAATTACAAGATGGCTTTGATTTTTCTGTTATACATTGCTTTCTTTTTAATGGGAGCATCCGTTTCAGGTTTTATCGTAGAATTAGCCTCAAAAAAGAAATCACATAATGCCTATATCATTCCAATTTGTATCGAGTCTATTATCTTAATTAATGTAGGACTGCTCCCTGCTTTCGTTAAAGCAGGACCAACGTTTCCAGCAATAATTTCATTTGCCCTTCTTTTTGCTATGGGACTTCAGAATGCCCTGGTAACGAAGGTGTCACAATCAGTTGTCAGAACGACGCATTTGACCGGATTGTTTACTGATCTTGGTATTGAACTTTCACAGTTGCTTTTTTATAGAGAAATTGCTGAGAAAGTGAAATTACACAAAAGTATTTTTCTTAAGTTGATGATTATTGGTGGTTTTTTTATCGGGGGAATTATTGGTGGTTTTATGTTTCAATATTTTAAATTGAAAACATTATTGTTACCCGCTACTATGCTTTTGTTTGCTTTATGGTATGACCATATTCTACTTAAGTTTTATCATTTGAAGCGAAGCTTAAGACCGGATGAATAGGTTCGATTAAATTCATATTTTAGCTTAATAACATGAACTATTCCCATATCCTGTTTGAAAAATTAGTATTATCTGTATTTTGGCAGCATCTTTGTATCTCCGTTAAACTATATTGAGTTATACCACGAACGATATGAAAATAATACGAACGACCCTTCCATTTCTTCTGTTTAGTTTCATCCTTTTAGTTGGATGCAACAATAATCAACAGATCAGGATGATTGATAAAGATGGGAACACACATTTGTTGACAAGAGAAGGTGATCGAAAAGGAGAATTGGGACTGCAGCGTATCATCGCTCGTGGCAATGATACAGTAATAACGATTGATGGTGCAGGTCATAAAATGTTATGGACAGCTTCAGATGTGACCAATATTGATACAACAAAGATTCAATATTATCTCAAAAAGAGAAATGGAAGCAGTGTTCATATTTATACACCTGTAGATGTAAATCAAAATTTTATAGATGTAGAGGATAGTCAAAATGTTTTGTCAGATCCTTATGATGGTACAGACAAGAAAAAATCCCTACTGTAGATTGCCGCATGAAAAAGCATAATTTGGGCTAAAGAGAAAATCCTAGCAAGTTTACTTGCTAGGATTTTTTTTTGGGTACTTTGGCACCTTCTTTTTTGGCTTCGGAGAGGCCAATGGCAATCGCCTGTTTTCTTGATGTTACCTTTTTTCCGCTACCAGATTTTAATTTTCCCTCTTTCATTTCGTGCATCGTCTTTTCAACTTTCTCAGATGCTTTTTCTGAATATTTTGCCATAATAGTGTTACACCTTGATCTGTTATTAAACACTTCTGCAAAAAGAACAGCTGTTTCAGTTGAATCGTTTGAAAATTCTTTGAGAGCGAAATAGCGAACATCTTTATCCACTAATTCAATTCATTTCCAGCTTTAATCACGGCTTGGTTAGCGGCTTTTATTCTTTCAAGAACCATTTTTTGTATTTTACGGTCGTAAGTCAATAGTCCATTGACTTCGTGTTCCACGTCTGTAGTTTGCGTATAAATAGCAACACTGAGTCCTTTGTATCGGAGCAATTGCTCGACATTATCCATTAGGAATATATAACGGTCTGTGAGTGCCTCTATAGTGGGTTCGTAGGCATAGGCATTGTTTTCGACAGGCCACATGTGACCGCGGAGAAATAAGCCTACGCCACCAAACTCTCCAAGGGAAGCTGCCCGTTTCGAATCAGGCTCTGAGGCACCCTTGGGGCCAACATAGATATGGGTGTCAACAAAATCTCCATTTCCGGGATCACCATAAGCTTTTTGGTAAGATGGATTGTTGTTAAATCCCGAATTACCGTTCACTAAACGTGAAGGGTCATATTGTTTGGTCCAGTCGGTAATATTGCGTACATCGAAAGCGCCCCAGTTTTCGTTAAAAGGAACCCAGGCGATAATGGATGGCGAGTTGTAGTGGTCGTCAATGATGGCTTTGTATTCATCACGAAATGCTTTTCGATAAATCGTAGTATCTTCATCGGGATACCAAAGGCAGGGCATATCTTGCCACACGAGCAGTCCCATTTTATCTGCCCAATAATAGAACCGTTGGGGTTCGGTTTTCATATGCTTACGAATGAGGTTATAACCAGCTTTTTTGGTAAACGCGATGTCATATTTGAGAGCTTCTTCCGTAGGTGCTGTTAGAATACCATCGGGCCAGTATCCCTGATCCAGGAGACCGAGCTGCATCACACATTTGTCATTCAATAGCGGCCTTACAATTCCGTTTACCTTACCAAGTTTAATATCACGCATACCAAAATAGCTCTTAACCTCGTCGATGATTTCTCCATTCTTCCCATGTATACTTAATTTTAAATCGTATAAAAAAGGGGAGTCAGGAGACCAAAGTTTTGGATTTTCTACCGGGATATTAAATTCCATGCCCGACTGAATTACCGTTTTTGAAATTTCTTTTCCCTCTGAAGAAACGATGGCCGTAACTTTTGCCTTCGCTGTGCTAGTGACCTGTATTTTTAGTTGTTTTTCTGCTACTTGAGGCAGCAATTTGATTCCCTGTATATGGTTTTTGCTTACTGGTTCCATCCACACAGTTTGCCATATGCCAGAAGAAAATGTATAGTCGCCTCGAGGTCCATTTTTGCCCGAAGGATACTTGCCGTCGTTCTTGTCATGCGCTGCAACGACAATTTTATTTGGACCGGCCTTTAAAAACTCAGTGATGTTGATCCAAAAGGAGTCGTAGCCACCTGAATGAGTACCGGCTTTTCTTCCATTTACAAATATGGTCGCATCGTGATCCACTGCACCAAAATGGAGTATAATATCTTTCCCTTTCCAATGATTAGGTAGCTCGAAATTTTTACGATACCACAGATTAATTTCTTGTTTGCGTTGTATTCCGGATAAATAGGACTCTGGACAATAGGGGACAAGAATGCTTTCTCGGCTGCGGTCAAAGGAAATGGGGGCAGCAGGATTCAGCGCATTCGGAGCATCCTTTCCACCTATATAATCCCATTTACCGTTGAGACATAGCCATTCATTCCTTTCCATTTGGGGACGTGGATATTCGGAAAGTGGAATTTCTGTTTGCTTGGCTATTGCTGTCCATGGGGTTGAAAGCTGTGGCTGTTGTGCCAAAGCATTAAGCCAACCGAAGAGCGATAGTGCCAGCACAAAAATTGAGGTTTTGGTTTTTATCATGGTATACTT
This sequence comes from Sphingobacterium sp. 18053, assembly GCF_902706145.1. Lineage (NCBI taxonomy): Bacteria > Pseudomonadati > Bacteroidota > Sphingobacteriia > Sphingobacteriales > Sphingobacteriaceae > Sphingobacterium > Sphingobacterium sp. 18053. Next base: position 235 of record NZ_CACSJW010000011.1, on the reverse strand, counting down.
CTTGGTTTTTCAGAATATGAATATAAGTATACTAAAATGATTTAGTGAATTATAAACGAAATGTTACTAGTGGATCTTTCGATATTGGGGTTGGTTGGTTGGTTGGTTGGTTGGTTGGTTGGTTGGTTGGTTGGTTGGTTGGTTGGTTGGTTGGTTGGTTGGTTGGTTGGTTGGTTGGTTGGTTGGTTGGTTGGTTGGTTGGTTGGTTGGTTGGTTGGTTGGTTGGTTGGTTGGT
>NZ_CACSJW010000010.1:0-355522 GCF_902706145.1 Sphingobacterium sp. 18053 | reverse complement strand
GAATAAGATGATATGAATATCATAGATCAGCCAATAAAGATTTTTAGGTGCCTATATCGGCGGTGTCTACCTCTTCCCATTCCGAACAGAGCAGTCAAGCCCGCCAGAGCCGATGGTATTGCCGTAACAGGTGGGAGAGTAGGTCGGTGCCTTTTTTTACACGGAAGCCCTTGCTGGAAACAGTCAAGGGCTTCTTTCGTTTAAATACTTCCATGGCCGTTACACTTCCGCCACTGACCATCACTGCCTATCCTCTGCACATTGGTATCGCAGCACATGGACGTCGGTGAGCCCGGTCCGTCGGAAGCTGTCCCGCAACCGTCGCTATCTTGCAACCGCAACTGTCACTGTGCTCAGTGGTAATGGTACATTGCTCCTATCTCTCTTAAACCCAATGCCCTTTTCTTTATACCTGCAGCATTACTTCCCGAATAACCGGATATTCCTCTTCTTTGATACAATAGCTGTAGAGCCTTCTTATCTTGAACAGTGGAGGGCATAAAAACGAACCAAGTGGTTTATTTCTCGAAGCTGCTTTAGGAACTCTTTTCATCCCTTTGCGGGAGATAGCTAGAATATAGCGAAGTTTTGAATTAGGACTATCGGTAGCGGCCTTTATTGCTATTTCTGTTGTCTATAAACAGCTTCGTAATAAGGTTTGTAGCTTTTGCCTATGCTAGCGGTGGACTATATGGTCTTTGTTTGTAAAACTGGAGTTAAGCAAGACTAGGAAGGCTATCCAATTCCGTAAAGAATGTTGATACGGCAGGTAGTTTTTTTACACAGGTATTGAAGAGTAATGTCTTTACTTAAATACCGCAAGTAAACGCGAGTAGGAGTCAAAAAAATTAGGGCAGGTCAAAAGGCCTTCCCTAATTTTTTTGACTAGCACGCTTACAAAATCTTTGCTATAAGCTGAGCAAGGATAGCTTTGTCCAGAGGTTTGGTCATGACGCCATCAAATTGATGTAGCTGCCCTTCGGGAATCTGTACGGTTACTTGTGATTCGTCTGACGTCAGCGCAATAACTTTGCTATTCCATCCCTTTACGCTATTGTTGTCTTTGACCGTATTGAGGATATCCCAACCGGTAGGGCCATGCATTTTGAGATCGGTGATAATAATATCCGTTCTATTTTCCTTCAGATAGGCTATTGCAGTAGATGAATCCTGATAGATTTTCACATCTTCGAAATGTTGCAATGCTTGTTTTACGAATAGATTATTGATCGGATTGTCATCAATAACTACAAAGCTCAGCTCTTTTGAGAGCTTATCCAAGCTCGTAATTTGTTTCCTATTTTTCTTTTCTTCGGTGAATGGAACGACTAATGTAAATGTTGATCCCTTGCCCTGTTGACTGCTAACACTTAACGTTCCGTTTAGCTGTTCGGCCATGAGTTTAGAAATATGTAATCCCAATCCAAAACTATTCTTGGATTTCTGATCGGTCATATAATACTGTTCGAAAATATGCTCCTGATCTTTTGCCGAAATACCTTTTCCTGTATCGTTGACTAATATGTGTAATTTGGATCCCTGATCTCTGCTGATAAAGGCTTTTACCTCTATCTGCCCCTTATCTGTATATTTAATGGCGTTGCTCAAGAGGTTAGAAATAATCTGGCGTACACGATACGTTCCGCTTTTGATTAAGATGTCGGGATCGATATCAATGTAACTGATGAGTTTTAACCCTTTTTTGTCTGCTTGAGCCTGCTGCATTTTTATGAGGTTCGCGAGCAATTGAGTTGGCGAAAAGTACTCAGCCTTAATTTCTAGTGTACCAGACTCTAGTTTACCGAGATTCAGAATATCTTCCACAGTATCATTGATCACATGGATATCTTGTGTAATGGAGTCTAATAAAATAGGGTTGACCCGATTGTTTGCCGCATTGCTCTTTAGCAGATCAATAACACTGACCAAAGAATTGACCGGTGTGCGCACATCATGACTTACATTGGCCAGTATACCGGCCTTCTCTTTCGCTGTTCGCAAGGCATAATCTCTAGCGGCAGTAAGCTTACGCTCATACACAAGTGTATTGTAGTGGTAGGACAACAAAAGTGTCACCATAATAATCATGAGAATAATAGAAGCGATGACCTGTTTGCCAAAAATGGAAGAGTTTTCTCTATAGAGTTTGAAATCTTGAATTTCAGCAGCTCTTAGTATCTCATCTTCATGGGTCTTAATGCGAAGCAAGGCCGTGCTGATCGTGCTGAATAAGTTGTAGTTAGACTGTAGAAGCTGTCTTTCCTTGTGCTGCAGCTCAGCAAACGAACGACGAATCTTACTGAAATCTTGCCGGTGGAATGTCTCATTTTGCTCGATCAAACTTTGGATCTGGCTATGTATTGCCTTGATTTGGTTAACGTTGAAATTTTGTTCCAGTTTATCGGCAACAAGGGTGTCATTTTTGGCTTTGAAAATACGTGTAAAGAGTTTTTCTTTCTTTCGGACAATGGTATCCTTCTTACTTACATTGAGTGCTGTATCTCGTAATATTTTATTGACAACCGAATCTGCGAGTATACGATTGTTTCCTGGGCGAATTGTTCTATTCGTTTTCGTTAAGAGTGACAGCGAGTCTTTGGCCAAAAAAATCATGTTGTCAACAGATTTTTTAATGTGCGCGAACTCGTCTGAAAGGGAGATATTTTGTTCCAAGGAAGTATTTGTAGAGAAAGTAAGTCCTTTTTGGGAAGACAACTTCGAAAGGGAATCAATATAAAATCGTAACGTATCTAAACTATTGCTGTAATTCTTTAAATTTTCGGCACTGAAGTCCACGGTATAAGAGCGAAAAGCATTTCCGGCAGCGTTGTAAGAGGAGAAGAGTTCGTAAAAAAGATTAGTCAATTGATTCTTAGAACTGTAAGCTTTATTTAAACGGGCTTCGGTCTTTTGGTACTCAATATATTGATAGGTAAATATCGAACCGATATAAACCAAGGAAAGAATCAGGAAGGCAATTAAAACTGTCCTGATAATAAATAATTTTTTACTGTTTTTCACGTTATTGTTCTTTCACCCCAATAAGTTAACTATAGCCTATTTTGTTTTGTCTGGAAGTCAAATTTAATACTAAAAAATGATATCCTCTTGGTGTGCCTGTAGCCAACGAGCTACTTTTTGAAAATCTTACACAATCGTTTGATTGAAAGTTGGAGTAGAAGGATCATTTTTTATTTTTTATTTTGCATAACGAAACCAATAAACGGTCTTTTTTTTGTCTGTTTATTTAAAAATAAAAACTTAAATTTTAATGAAAACACTCCTCTGTTCAGTAGCGTTATCCCTTTTATTTGCGCAAGGACTCCATGCGCAGTCTGGGATTGATATTATCCCCAAGCCTCAGGAAATCAATAGGGGAGCAGGCCAGTTTCAGTTGAATCCACAAACTACCTTAAGTTTTAAGAACTGCGATGTGAAAGATGTGTCTTTGTTTGTTGAGCAGCTGAGAAAAGTAACGCATTATCCCCTGAACGTGAGGAAACAGGCGAGCAATAGTATTGAATTTAGACTAGACCCTAAATTGACAACACCTAATGATGAAGGCTATCAGCTTGAGGTTTCCAATCGGGGAGTGGTCGTGACAGCAAAAAGCTCCCATGGGCTTTTCAATGCAACGCAATCACTGCGGCAACTTTTACCGACAGCTTTCGAGGGTAGTAACCCAACCAAAGAAATAAGCTGGAATATTCCGGCTGTGAAAATTAAAGATTATCCCCGCTATCATTGGCGCGGCTATATGAAAGATGTAAGCCGGACCTTCTTTGATGTGAAAACCGTGAAAAAGTATTTGGATGTCATGGCATTATACAAAATGAATACTTTCCATTGGCATTTGACGGATGACCAAGGCTGGCGGATTGAAATAAAGAAATATCCGAAATTGACCATGGAAAATGCGACGGTATTTCATCGAACAGAAAAGCAACCTGCAGAACGCAGTGGATTTTATACACAGGAGCAGATCAAGGAAGTTGTTCAATATGCTCGAGAGCGTAATATTACGATTGTGCCCGAGATTGATGTTCCTGGACATTCATGGCCGACAATATTGGCCTATCCTGAACTTGGGGTCAACAAAAATTCCTACCCGAATCACATTTTTCCTTTTGTGTCATCTTGGGGATATTGGGGAAATCAATTTACCCCCAATACACTGGATCCCACAAAAGAGTTTACGTATGAATTCTTGAATAATGTGTTCACCGAAATCGCTAATCTCTTCCCGGGTAGTTATATTCATTTTGGAGGGGATGAGGTTCGTCATGATTTGTGGGAAAAAGAGGCTCATGTGCAGGATTTTATGAAGCAGCACCAGATTAAGGATGTCAAAGCACTTCAGAGCTATTTTGTTCAACGCGTTTCTGATATCATTGTCCAGAAAGGGAAAAAACCGATCGGGTGGAATGATATCTTAGCTGATGCTGAAAACTTGCCGAAGAGTACAGCAATCATGAGCTGGCTTGGTGAAGAAGCGATCAAGGAAGCGACTAAAGATGGATTTAAGGCCGTAGCCACACCAGCATCGCATCTCTATTTTGATATTACACAGGCCGATCGGAATGATGGTACCATGACTGACCTGGCCTATCCGCAGATAAACTCGCTGAAAAGAGTGTATGAATTTGATCCTTCTGCAGGACTTAGTCCGGCTGAGGATCAGCTTGTCCTCGGTGTTCAGGGAAATATGTGGACAGCGTTGGCCCAGGATATTAAAGACCTGAATGTGCAGAATTTTCCGCGATTGCTTGCGGTTGCTGAAATTGGATGGGCTGCTAAGTCAGCAAAAGATTATACAGCGTTCAGCCATCGATTGGATGCCAATCTTCCAAGATTAGATTCCATGCGTATTGATTATTATCGTCCCGGGGGATATATTGCGGGATCATGGGGACCTAATGATATCAAGGAAACGTATAGTTTTCTAACTTTTGACGTGAGCAGGAAGATTTACGATAATGGACGAGCGCAAGCTGGATTTTTCTTTGTGGAGGGGAAGAATTTCCTGGAGATCGATGCCGTACAATTGCTACAGGACGGGCATGTCATTGCAGAGGATGGACATCATGCGCTTGCGGATAAATTTAGGGGAACCAACAAGATCAAACCTTTTTACTACAATTTTACAGTAACGAATTATAATCCGCAATCGAAATACGAAATCAAAGCTCGTGTCAGAGGTGCTGGCGGTGTGGATTCAAAAGGAAATTTTACATTTAATTTGTCTCCGAATAGGCCTTTTGATAAGATAGAAAAAAAATAAAGGGTATTACCCTTTATTTTTTACTTATTTGAGTTCGATCATCTTTTGATTTGCATTCTCTTCTTTTACTTCTTGAAGGATTGCAATTTCAATAGGTGCAATCAGACTTAAAATAATCAATGCAATGAAAGCTACAGGGAAAATAATTCCGATGATTACAGCTAATAGCAGGGAGATATTTAAGTATTCTTGTCCATTCTTGGAGGAAACTTTTAAACGGGAGCTTTTGAAGGAATCAAAAAGATCTTGAAAAACTTTAGTAATTGTTTTACTGTTGATGCTGAATGTTGTTTTAGTTGCCATGATGTTTATTTTTTAATTTTTTTAATTCTTATTTGATGACTCAAAGATAGGACGCAAATATGGCGCTAAAGAGGCTCATTAGGCCAGTCTCGAGACAATCTCGGTAAACGACCCGCTTTTATCGGTTAATACTTTTTTGAAATTAGGGTAAGTGATATGATGATCAATATAGCCGAGGGGGCATATATCCTTAAACAAAAAACAGGGGTAGCTTTTTAGGCTACCCCTGTTTTTTGTCTATTATTTTGCTAGCGTGATTATAGACCTACATGCTCTGTTTTCGATTTTGTTGGTCCCGATGGTCCTTGTTTAAACGCTGGGTCATAGTTCCATTCGATCGTGTCGGTTAATACCTTACCGTCTTTTTGGATTACTTTTGCTTCTACAGTATTCTTCCCCAGTTTTAGCTTCACGTTTTCGAAGATGTAGTGTACGTTGGTCTGACCAATTTTGGCCCCTTTGATCGTTTGTCCATTGATGATCAATGTTGGCTCACCTCGGTTCGAATAAACCGTAATAGGCGTGATTTCATTACCTCTGTTGATCATACGACGCTGTGTAATATATAAAACGGGTTCTTTGCTCCAATTGGCTTTGTACCAATAAAAGCCATCCTTCTTCAGTTTACGGTCAAAGGAAACCAGTCCTTTATAATTCCGAGGGTTAACATTCAGCGCAGTAATGGGCGTGGCAAAATCGAATGTGTTCCAGACATAAGAACCCAGGAAAATTGGACTTTTGGATATCACGCCCCAATGTACTTCATGAAATTTGGTTGCATATTCTTCAGGGAAAAACGATGGATTGCTCCATTGATTTCCAAAATTTCCAACCTCTTCTGCTTGATCTTCGGGGATGGCTTCTGCACCATATTCCGAAAAGATAATCCGGTAATCTTTGAATTCTTCACTGATACGTTTTGCCCAGGAGGCGACATCATCCTCTTTATCTGATTTATTCTCCAATTCACCATTATACCAGCCAAAGTAATGATTGATGCCTTGAACATCTGCATTATTGTTAACTGGATGGTCGATAACATTATAACCGCTGACAGAAACGGTATAGCGATCAGGATCTTCGGATTTAGCGAGGTCATTTAATTTGGTCGTTAGTTGGACGGTATAGGCTGAAGGAGAGTATACCTCATTGTGCATACCCCATATATAGATGGAAGGATGGTTGAAATTTTGGCGGATCAGTTCTTTCAGTTGTTGTTGTGCGTTGTTGTCTTCCAAGGTGGTTACCCGATTGACAAACGGGATTTCGGCCCAGATAACGAGACCCATGCTATCGCATTTCGAATAGAAGTACTCAGACTGTTGGTAATGTGCCAATCGGATCGATGTTGCTCCCATTTCTTTGATGATTGCCAGGTCTTCGTCGTGGTCTGCATTGCTTAGGGCCGATCCTTTACCTAGTCGATCCTGATGGCGACAAACACCATATAGTGGATATTTGATATCATTTAGGAAAAATCCTTCACCGGTTCGTAATTCAAATTTACGAAGACCAAGAGGTGCTGTTACCTCATCAATTACCTGGTTGTTCTTTTTGATTTGTGTGACCACCTTATAGAGATAGGGATCATCTAAACCTTGCCATAAATGTGGACTTTTGACTAGGATTTGTTGCGTAACGGTTTGACGGCCTTGCGGTAACAACGTGTACTGTGTGCTTTGTTTGGCTTTAATCGATCCGTCTTTTTCGAAAACGGTTGTCAATAACTCAATTGGTTGTTTTTTTCCGGATTTGTTGTCTATTTTTATTTTTACAGCAACATCGGCTGTTTTCTTGGAGACATTTTTTTGCGTGATATAGATTCCTTTAGCTGCAAAATCATTCACCGCAATATGGATGTCGTCGGTTACAATAAGCTCGACTGGTCTATAAATACCGCCGTACATGGGGAAAAGGGTATGGTTAACAGGAATGACCTGTGGTGTAGCTTCATTGTTTACCTTCACCAAAATCTCGTTTTCTTTTCCAAATTGGAGCATAGTGGTCAGTTCGAATACAAATGCAGAATAACCACCCTGATGTCTGCCCACGAAGTTATAATTTCCATTGCGTTTCGTATTGTCGTAGGTAATATCATTTTTGCCTTCTTTGGTAGGAAGGGGCTGATTGTTTACGTATACTTCTGTGTTGGTATTGACCCCTTCAAATCGAATGAAAATGCGTTTGCCTTTCCAAGCTGTTTCGGGAACAAAAGATTTGCGATAATAAGCATCACCGGTATAAAAACGCTCATTTTTTCCTAAACTACCAGACTTAATCTCTTTGGCCTGCATATCGTTTGCATTCCAGGTGTGCGGTAAATTGACAAGCTGCCATTTCCCTTCAAACAGTTGATTATAGTCTAATGTCGAAGTAGAAAAAGGTCCCTTTTTGAAAGTCCAGCTGGTATTAAATGGAACTACGGTTCGTGCTTGTATGTTCAATAGCAGTATTCCAATAAAGATTAAGGTATAAAAGATCTTTTTTATCATACGGTTTTAACTTAGGGTATTGTATTTGTGTCTTCAAATTTATGTCTTCAAATATAGCTAACAAAATGATAATGACTAATTGGACTAGCCTCAGTAGAACTGCTATTCGATCTTGTTTTTAATTAATAGTGATCAAAATATCTCTATTAATTATTGTTTTTTCTTTATTCGCTTTGTTGCGTCCATTCACTACAACGTTTTCGAGATTTGCGCAAACGATTGACTATACTTGGGCTACAGTAATAAATAATAAATTCTTTACCATTGCATTACAAGATAAACTGTGGGCAGAACCGATGTAAACAGTTCATACGATGGATTTTCGTATTCCTTTTACATCGCGTGCTGGCTGTGGTGGGCCGATTATAGCACAAACTAGGTTCGAATAATGTATGATCGAACCTACTTAGAAACAAATACTTTACACAAGCAGATTTAATCTGATCAGTTGAAAATAACTATAGAACGGATGAAACATAGATTAATAGGAACATTTCTTTTGGTATTCTTGACGATACAGTTTGTGGAGGCACAGGTTGCTATCATCCCACGTCCTCAGCAGCAGGAAGTGCGGAAGGGGAAACTTATCCTAGGTAGAAATATAGGCATTATAAGCGATCCTTATTTTGATCCCACGATATTGTATTTCAAGAAGCTCCTGCTTGGGCGTTTCGGGATTTCGGCCTATGCTGCGACCAAGGCCGACGAAGCCCAAGTTATGGTAAGCTGGGATAAAACACTTGAACATGAGGCCTATCGTTTGCAGATAGATCCTACTCATATTCGAATTTACGCTTCAGATAAATCAGGACTTGTCAATGGAATTGCAAGTTTAGACCAATTGTTGTCCGTTGCAGCCCTAAGCGGTGATCAGCGTGAGTTGGATGCTGTTGAAATTACAGATAAAGCACAATTTACATGGCGCGGTTTTATGTTAGATGAGTCGAGACACTTCTTCGGGAAGGAAAAAGTAAAGTCATTATTGGATTGGATGGCTTTTTATAAATTGAACAAGTTTCACTGGCATTTGACGGATGAGCCTGCGTGGCGCCTTAGTATACAACGTTATCCTTGGCTGGCTCAAATAGGGGGGATAGGCAATTATTTAGACCCCTATGCTGGAGTACAGTATTATACGCAAAATGATATCAGTGAGATTATTGCTTATGCTGATGAACGTAATATTGAGGTCATTCCTGAGATTGATATGCCTGGACATGCAACAGCTGCAAATCGCGCGTATCCGTTTTTATCGGGCGGGGGTAATGAAAAACACCCTGATTTTACTTTTCACCCAGCAAAAAATACGACATATTCATTTTTAAGCCATGTGTTGCGCGAAGTAAAAGCGCTTTTTCCTTCGACTTACATTCATTTGGGCGGAGATGAGGTTGCTTTCGGTAGTGATGCCTGGAATAATGATCTACAGGTGCAGGAGTTAAAAAAGGCAGAAGGGCTGAAATCCAATAAGGAAGTGGAAGAGTATTTTATTCGACGTATGGGAGATTCCGTTGCCCGAATAAATGGAAAAATCATTGTTTGGGATGAGATGGTAGACGCAAAACTGAATAAAGCGCAGACTGTGATGATGTGGTGGCGCCATGATAAACCCGAACAGCTCAACAAAATTTTGGATAAAGGATATCAGGCAATTCTTACACCGCGTTTACCTTTATATTTTGATTTTGTGCAGCAGGAAAACCATCGGTATGGACGGAAATGGGGCAAAGGGTTTAACCCTATTCAAGATGTCTACAATTTTGCAGGCGAACAGTTGGATAGTTTAGGTGGTCGAAGAAAACAGATATTGGGTATCCAGGCCAATCTATGGACTGAAACCGTGACAAATACCAATCGATTGGATTATCTCGTCTTTCCGAGAATTGCGGCATTGGCGGAAGCAGCATGGACATCTGGCAAGCAACGTAATTTTGACCAGTTCACTAAAGTGTTAAAGAAACATTTAGCATTGTATCGGGAACAGGGACTCTATTACTTTGATCCATTTCAGGACAGTAACCCTGAACCGGTCGTCATGAAGAAAGTACAGAAACAGTATATTGATCGTCCAGACTAGTTGCGTTTTTTGTCTTTGAATAAGTTGGACTATATAGAATCGTGGTAATAAACAATTAGATAAAATATGATAAGCTATAACAGATTGATGATGACCTTGCTGTTGGCTGGTGCGCTATTGGCCGGGAAAACTGTTTCTGCCCAATGGACTGGGCCACGCAAAAAGGTGGAGCAAAGAATTGACGTAAAATACGGGCCTTTAACACCGGCACATCGAACCGATGAAGCGATGGAGCGTTTTCGGACATATGGTTTAGGACAGTTTATCCATTGGGGGCTTTATGCAATTCCTGGCAATGAATGGGAAGGAGTAAGCGCTCGTAAAGGTGCGGCCGCTTCCGAATGGATTCGTACCTGGAGTGGACCTACTGCACCAAAGGACTGGAAAAACACCTATGATAATTTATACAAGCAATTTAATCCCAAAGGATTTGACGCAAAGCTATGGGCTAAGCAGGCTAAAGAAATGGGGGCAAAATACCTGATTTTTACCACCAAACATCACGATGGATTTGCCTTATGGCCTTCGAAGTATACAGACTATACCATTAAGAAAAGCCCTTATAAAAAAGACATCGTCAAGCAGGTTGTAGACGCTTACACCGCTGAAGGGATAGATGTGTTTTTGTATTTTTCGATCTTAGAATGGAATAATTCAAACTATATGGGTAAGGCGCCGTCTACACCGGAAGAAAAGGCAAAATTCAATAAGTTTTTGGAGTATACCCGTAACCAATTGTTGGAGCTGCTTCAAAACTATCCGCAGATAAAAGGATTTTGGTTCGATGGTACCTGGGATCAGTCCTGGATTCAGTCCTATGACTTTACCTATAAACTGGAGAAGGAACTCCGCGAGAAACACCCGGGCTTAATCATCGGTAGTCGTTTTCGAAACGATGAATTTGGAAAGCGGCATTTCGACTCGAATGGTGATATGTTGGGAGATTATGAGCAAGGCTGGGAGCGTAAGATGCCGAAAGAATTTGAATGGCTAGAGGGACGTGACTGGGATTGTGTGATGACCATCCCGCCTAACGGTTGGGGTTACATGAAAGATTGGTCGGGTATTTATACAAAGACATCCGACGATTTGATCGATATGTTGATGAATTGTGTGTCGATGAACGGGAATTTCGTGTTGAATTTTGGCCCGGATGGAAATGGTCGGATGCATCCAGGAGAGGATAAATTGGCGAAAGAGATTGGTGACTGGATCAAAATCAATGGTGAAGCTGTTTATGGTGTGAGACATGCAGGACTTGCCCCATCTAAATTGGGTTATTTTACCAAAAAAGAGGACAACCTCTATCTTACTGTCTTTAATCGACCGGTCAATAATATTGTCCGCATTGCTGTACCGAAGAATTCAGCTGAGGTTCCGGTAGAGGCTGTTTTATTGCAAAATGGTCAATCATTAGCTCTTAAACGTTCCGATATTGGTTTGGATCTTGATAAGAATACATATTATGATATTGTTCTTCCGGCAACGTTTAGTACAGATAAAGCTTTTGTTGTAAAAATGAAGCTTGGTAGGCCAAAAGGACAGAGTGATCAACTCATGGATGCAAAAATGTAATTCTTGGCATTAGCGCGAAGGTTTTCGCGATCTCATCGGCATTTCAAATGTATATGAGCGCTACTCCAGACCACTGGGAGTGATCGAAAAAGGCGGGATTTAAATCAGTGTTGATTTAGGTCCCGCTTTTCTTTTATAGAATTTCCAACAGTTCCTGTGGATGGTGGATAATATGCTGTGCACCGTGTTGTCTTAACTCGCTCTCTTCCCGAAAGCCCCAAGCAACACCGATAGCTGTTACCCCTGCATTATTGGCGGTATCCATATCCACGGATGAATCGCCTACATAAAAGCAATCTTGTTTGCTAACACCGAGTGTTTGGATACTGTCGAAGACAATATCGGGATCAGGCTTGGCGGGGCGACCTGTTCGATGCCCCAGGACGAGATCAAATGAAATATCGGGAAAGTATTCGGCCATCAAAGGTATCACCGCTTCATGGTATTTATTTGATGCTACCGAGATTAGATAGCCTAATGATTTCAGTTCTTGTAGTAGCGGTATAATCCCTGTGTAGGGTCGTGTATGCGATACAGGTTTTTGTTCATAATATGTCTTAAAAGCTGCAAGTAAGACTGTGATCGTCTCTACTGTCCGTGCTTCTTCGGGTAATGCCCTTTCGATAAGTTTCTGTACACCATTGCCTACAAATTTCTTATAGGCAACGAGTGGATGCGTTGGGTATCCATATTGTTCAAGAATAGCATTGCAGCTGTCCCCGAGGTCCTGTAATGTGTCTAGCAGTGTTCCGTCCAGATCAAATAGTATAAGCTTCATCTGATAAATCTAGTAAAAATTGCGATTGAACCATGGTATAATAATGAGATTAAATGGTAGTTTATATCTTGTGTATAATAAAAGATTACTGAAGACTGGGGGAGATCAAAAAAAGATAGGAGCTCATATATAATGAACTCCTATCTTTAATTCCGCTTAGGAAGAGTTAATCGGATTTCATTTATATTATTTTACCAAATAGATCAATGTTGGAAAGTGATCTGAGTAGCCATTGATAAATACTCCTCCAGAAAATGTTCGATGTGGGTAGCCTTTGTTGCGGCCTTCCTGTTGCACCAAAAAATCCCGATTGAAGATTTCAGCTTTGACAAAACGTAAACCCTTGTTTTTGTTGTCCAATAAAGGTCTAGAAATGATGATTTGATCAAAGAGATTCCATTGTCCCTGATAGCCCAGTGATCCAATGCCTTTATCGTAAAACTTCCACATGGTATTATATAAGCCCTGCGCAGGTACATCCTGCGGATTTTTCTTGGCCTGCAATACTTCCCTTACACTTTTATCTTTGGGATCATCATTTAAATCGCCCATGATAATAATCTTGGCCTCGGAATTTTCACGATAAAGTGAATCACAGATACCTTTGGTAATACCTGCTGCAAATTCGCGAAGTTCAGAAGATTTATTGCCATAACGCGAAGGCCAGTGATTGACAATGATATGTACAGTATCTCCAGCAATCGTACCGGATACCAATAGTTGATCTCTCGTCTTAAAGCCTGGGTTTTCTGGTAGGTTGAATGGATGAACCTTGTCATTAAAAGGCGTGAAGAATTCCGGATTGTAAAGGAACCCAACATCCACGCCGCGACGGTCAGGAGAATCGTGATGAACGATCTTTAATCCCAGCTCACGGAGCTGGGGATCTCGTGTAAGATCTTCCAAAACCCGACGGTTCTCAATTTCGGCTACCCCTAGAGCGATAGGACCCAAACTAGAACTAGGTGAACCGATGGCACGAATCGCTCGTGCCATGTTTTTTATTTTTTGCTGATACTTAGCTTCTGTCCATGTATTGGCACCCTTTGGTGTAAACTCATCGTCATAGATCGTTGAATCTTTTACAGGATCGTATAGATTCTCCAAATTGTAGAATGCGATGGGGTAAACCCGACGGTTGGTTTGTGCGAAACTTGTGTGTACAACAAATAAAAGGAGAAGAAAAATACAGCTGATGTGTTTATAGTTCATCTTTAATTTATTTAGTAACGATAATCGTATTGCCAGAACCGTTTCCGCCAGTTGCGCTTACGATTTTAATATTATCTAAACGGAAGCCAAAGGCATTGTCAGCGCCAGTCATTATAAATTCGACGGTACTTGTCGCTGCAGGTGTAATGTTTGGAATACTGACCGTGTAATATTTATTACGGTCATCTGTTGAGTTGATCGCTACTGGTGTGCTTGGAATCGTATAAGTTGTTCCGTTGACCTTCACCTTCATAGCATTGAGGTTGGTCGCTTCACCAACATTGTAAATATTAGGAACAAGCTGGTAGCTCAATGTAAGATCCGTTTTGTTGGCCGTTTGTATTCCAGCGATTTTCAGTGTAATATCTTTGTTTGCCGGAAGCCATACTGAGGCACTGATTCCTGTCGCTGTACGAATATCTGCCGAACCACTTTCCTCGCTGTACGTCACCGGAGCTTTCATGTCGAAATCGGTGAAATCTGCAATTTTAGGACGGTTGCCACTCGGGTAGGTGCCATTTCCAAATGTCTCGTTGAAAATTGTTCCTCCGGTTTCAGGGTCAGTTGGTGTTGTTCCGGCGTCAGTTCCATCAAAGTCAATCACATCTGTTTTATCGCGCAGGAAGAGCTGCCAGCCTCCATTGTAACGGCCCAATATTCCGACTAATGTTCCATTCCCTTTAGGAAGAATATCTTTAGCAAAACTGGAGAAGTTACTGTTGCGGACATCCAATGTTTTGCCATTCGCATCTTTGACTACTTCGCTAACGGTCGCCGTTCCACCTGCGAAAGCATTGACACCACCATTGTTAAAACGCACATTTTTAATGATAACCAACTTGTTGACCATCGAAGCGTCTAATTTAGAAAGATCAACTTCCAATGGCGTTAAATTGGCTGCATTTGGCCATCCGTTTACTTTGGTATGCTCTTTGAAAATTTCCCAGGCGATACGGTTGGCATTGGTTCCACTGAAACCGATCTGTAGCTCACTACCATATTTCACCATGGACAGGCCTTTTAAGTTGATATACACTTCCTGGCCTGCGCGGAAAGTTGTGTACATGCTATTTTGGTCGACTCCTAGATTGATGGCAGCAGTTTCATCCTGGATGTACAATTGTTTGTAGATATTGCCCGAAATGTCGTTTCCGGTCACCAGTGCTTTAATGATCAGATCCTCATCGATTACTTTTGGATCGGTAATGTTAGCATATTTTTCTTTCAATGCGGCTATCGTTGTGTTGGCATTGGGACCGTCATAGATCGGTTGAGTCAATAGGGGGGCTTCAGGATCACGCTTACAGGCTCCTGTAAATAAGATGAGTCCAATACAGATAACCGATAGCATCGATGTATAGACAGCTTGTATATTTTTTTTGTTCATTATTGTCGAGATTAAAATCTATAGGATACATTCATAAAACAGTTGATTCCCTGCATGTAATAATATTTGGATGCAAACTTATTTGCTGCAGTAATATCCAAACGTGCATTTTCGAAACCTCCAGTTCTGATGTTTTTGTTATTTAAGACGTTATTGACCGCTAAATTGAAGTTCATTGAATTGCGATTTTTCAGGTAAAGGATTTTACCGATTGATAGATCGACTGTTGTGCTATTTTTGAACTTTTCTTGATCAGTAAGGATATGATAAGCATTATCGAGCTCTGGATCGTAAGGATTGATGGTGCTGTAGTTAGATGCCAACTGACGAAGAGGAGCTTTCGATAGATACATATCGCCAGCGTAATTTAAATTAGCGCCAAAAAACCAGTAGTTTACGAAATAACGGACTCCTAAAGTTCCTGCGGTCTGTGGCATTCCACCAACATAGTAGTTATTGAGGTATACCATCTCGCGTTCATTATTGATCAATCCATTTTCGGAATTTTGTGCTCCCATTGGGTTGTTGCTATAATAGTATTCAGCCTTTGTTGCTGCGAGATCGACACTCCAATTGTTGTCAACTTTATAGGTCAATCCGAGCTCTATCCCTCTATTGACCTGGTTCATATCTTTTAGACCATGGTTGATAAAGGTACGGGCGGCATCGTTATAGTAACTTTGTCTGCTGATGAGATCTGTAAAGTTGGTCTGAAAGACCGATAAACGACCATTTAGTTTCGGCAAGGAGAAGACATAACTGATATCTGTAGAGAATATCTTGGCACTTTTGAGGTCTTCAAAAGTAAAGTCACTTACCCTGGGTGAAATGTAAGCATCATTGGCCAATGGTGCTTTGGTCTGATAGCTGATTTTGGCGTTTAATAAATGACGGCCATTGAATTTGTAGGTCATTCCACCCTTGAAAGCATAGTCAAAAAAGTGGTGTTCTTGCCCTTTACCATAGGAATTGGTCGGGAAGCGTCCATTTTTCATGTAGCCTACGCGTTGAAAACTGGTGTATGAAAGCTGTGTTGCGTAGAAAAAGTCGATGTTCGAATACGTGTATTCGTTTTGTAGCCAAGCATTCGCAGACTTGATATTGATGTTGTAACGATATCCAAAAATATCATCTTTTCGTGCCTTAAAGTTGGGATTTAACAAGTCGTTTTGGCTCTGACCTGTATTTTGCCCAAAGTCACGTTCAGAGAATTTGTCAATATCCAGCACATATTCAGCGCCCAGTAGATCCGCTACAGTTTTATATTGCTGGGATTGTGATCCTTTGGCGCCGATACCGAGCGTCAATTTAGCATGCTCATTGATCGTTTTGTTGAGTGTTGTATTGAAACTGCTTTCCAATAGGTCGCTATGGCGTTTCTCCAACATGTAGATGGCTGCACCATCGTTGATTTTATTTTCTAGCTTGTTGACGAGGTATAAATTGTCCCAATCCACTTGTGATACCTTGGCCGATTGCCAAAGGTTGCTGTAGTATTGATTTGTAATGGAATCCGTAAAATAACTCGGCAAATTGCGGTAATAGTCTGGTCTAGGATCCGGACCATTGTACCAGTTTAATGCTGTACTGGCATACTTGCCATAGTGCAGCGATATACCTGTCGTTAGTTTTGTATTTGGATCGATTTTCCAGATATGTGAAAGGATTGCGGTAGGGTCATAAGCAGTGACGATACGCGAATTCCTGATTTTTCCGTCTTGATAGCCCCAATTGGGGTTGTATAGGTTGTTGTCGAGGAGATCATAGGCTTCCTGGAAAGAACCTGATTGTTGGCCACGCTCTACTGGAGAACCAAAGGTGACCAGTGATAAACTATGTTTGCCTTGCTGGAATTGTTTTTCGATGGAAAGTGCGTAGGAGAAGTTTTTGTAAAATGTACCTTCAATATTTCCTTTATCCGCATAGCGGCCACCGATTAAGCCTGTAAATGCCCAGCCATTGTCCATTAGTCCCGTTGAATAGCTCAGCATACCCCGGCTATAATAATTGCGGTTGGTGTATGTGGCTGTTGCTTTTGCTCCTTTGGCGAAGGCGCTGGCGCGCATATTGATATTTTCGGAACCGCCGATGGAGCCGAATGTAAAGGTCGAGGCGTCCATAGCATTGTCTTGGTCTCCATTTCGAGTCAAATCATTGATGGCACCGATGGAAGCATAGTTGAAGACTCCGCGCAATTGGTCGTTGAAGTGTACGCCGTTGATGTATTTTTGTTCGTAGCGGTTGTTGTATCCGCGGAGGCGAAAACGGAATTGAGAGAGCTGATAACCAATTTTGTTGACGTATACGTCGTTAGAAAGGATAATCTTGGCTGCAATGTTTTGGTCGAAAGATTCGTTGTCATCATCCAATAGATCATCGGCAGCCATGCTTAGTTGTACCATGTTGTCGTTGTCGGTACTTGGAAGGACGTAGATATCGTCCATTTTGAGCAGGCCGGAGGCCGGGATCTGAACGGTAATTTTGATCTCCTGGATATTACCACCTGTGATCAGGATCGTTTCTTCACCCGAGTTTAACTTCGGTAGACTGAAGTTCCCTTTGGAATCGGTGACGACCGACTTTTGATTTTTCTCGAAGACGAGACGTACATTGGAGAAAGGTTCTTTGCTCACCTGGTTGCGGACAATACCCTGTACATTGGCCCTTTGGGCAAATATAGGTGTACTGGCAGCAGATAAGAGGGCAAAAAGTATGTATTTTTTATACATAGCTTGAGGTTAAATAGTGAAACGTATTTAGATGACAAATGCAACACATTTTAGATGTGTTGCATTTGAGGATGTTTTTATTGTATTTTATTTTTGGCCGACAAGTGTTAAATCATCGAATCTTATACCGATCGTATTTGCTGTCCCGGCAACAGCCATTGAAATTGTAGAGTTTGCAGGAATAGTAGTTTCCGCTGATAAATCGATTTCCAAAGGATATTTTGTGTTGGTTTTGTAACCATTTGCATCAGAAAATACCACGGAGGCAGGAGAATAGGTTTTGCCATTAAATGTGACAACAATATCTTTTGAGTCAAATGCAGATGACGCGGCAGTGCTATTTACTCCGAAAGCAAATTTAAACTTCAATTTAGTGGCACCTGCAGTATTAATGTCGGATACCGTAAATTTTGCGTCAGCATTAGCGGGTACCCAAATGTTATTATCACTAAAGCCAGTATAGCGGATTGATAATTTACCTGCATCTAATGTGTATTTCACAGCTGTGTTTGTCCAGCCTGTGAATTTATCGAAATCTGTGTTAGCGGCAATCTTCTCTGTTCCAAATCCTTCTTCATATAAAGTCTGTTCAACAGGATCAGTTGTACCACCATTATCTTCATCTTTACCGATCACGTATGAACCCGACGGTACATCGGTCCAGTCTGTGATATTTCCAGACGCCACAATAGCTGCATTGTTGCCAGCCTGCTCTTGCAAGGTGATATTGTAGCTGTATTTTTTACCGGCTTCGTAAGTTGTTGATGATGGTAAAGTCCACGTATAGGTTTCATTACCAATTTTGAATTCAACTTTTGCACCGGCAACGCTAGCTACAGGTAATAAGATAGCCTCTGCCGCTGTTGTAGTTGTTCCCGCTGTAGTTTTTGCCTTGATCGAAGCTGGGTTAGCGCCAGCAGCTAATGTACCTGTTGCTAGGTCGAAGTTTGCTGTAGTATTAAATCCATTGTAAGTTACCGTAAGACCTGATAGGGAACTTACACCAGTCCCAGCAGCAACAGTCAATTCGACTTTGCTGAGTTTGTGGCCAAATTGGAGTTGCGCATTTGGTTTATTCTTGTTGGCTCCAGTTACATTATTAGCGTATAAGAGATCAATTTTATTTTGTTGGGTTTGATCAGCTACATTAACTGGATAAATGTTGTTTGTGATTGTTGTTTGGTAAGGGTAGTAGGCAATAAAATCTACATTGGAGCCATCAGCTGGATAATTAATTTCTTCAGTAATGCTGCTTGCGCTAAAATTACCATCTCCTTTTGTCGTTACATACTGCTTGTTGCTTGCCAATGCATTGCTTAAGCCGCTACCGGTTTTCATGAAAACACCGATTGCATCGTTGCTTTCCCAATTTGCGCCAGCAGCTTTTGTGGTCACTTGGTTAGAGATTGTTGACGAAAAAGTCACCGCCTTGGTGAGTTCTTGTTCTGAAATAGGTGCCTTTTGGCAAGAGCTGGTTACGGCAGCTGCCGCAGTCGCTAGGAATAAAAGTTGGTTTACTTTCATAATTAAACTGAATTGATATGACTAAATCGTTTATTAATTATTTCCAAATAGAGGTATTTATATTTCCTTTTTGTGTATCATTTAGATCAGGAAAAAATGTGAAGCCGGTTGCTTTTTCAAGGTCGCTCACGGTTAATCTATAATTTTCGAAGGTTACTCCTGAAGGAGGGGTTTCATTATTTATCTTATAAGCAAGGGTATAATATTCGGACCCTTTCTTCATGGCTAATGCTTTGAAATAGTATTTTGGCTTGGCGATATCTTTTCCGTCATTGTCCTGTGCAAAATCTAGGCGGCTATCTGTGCTTGTCTTAGGCATTGCACCAGTTACAATATACATTGTATCGCACTGTGCCGTCCATGTTCTGACTTTGGTTTCCAGGTTTGCCCAAATTCCTTGGTTAAGACGTGATACCTGAGCTGTCATGTTGGTAAAATAAAACGTTGTTTTATTTTGGGTTGTATTTAAGTTGCGGTCTGCACTTGGCAACTGGTGGCCTCTGTCATAGCCTGTTGGCTGGAAACCTTTAAATAGATTGGGTTGAAACGCAGTAGATACTTGCGGATCATATCCCCATGCATCTGTACGATTGCCTGATCCAAGAATACTGCTGTATAATGGATAGGCTACCCAATAAGCCATTTTTAGCTTTTTGTCATAGAGCATCGCGTAATTCCTACTGTCGCTTGCATCGGGCATAAAATGTTGAATAAATACCTCGTCATTGCCTAGGTTACTCATTTTTGGGATTTCCAAATAAGCTTGTGAATCACCGATTCCACCACTTGGCTTGCCATTGTCGATTTTGATATCGAAGCTATATTGATTTCCAGCTATTAAATTTTTTAAATTCTGATTTTGCGGGATTGTCCAGGTGTAGGTATCACCATTAGCGGCCATAAACTTAATAGCTTTTCCTGTAATGTCTTCACCGGGGAGTAGTATAAATTCTATGCGAGCCGTTTTATTGGCATTTACCGATACTTTTCCTTGAACATCTTTTTTCTCCGTCGAATTGACTGTCAATTTCCCTGTTGTTAAGTCAAATCCTCCTTGCGTGCTTATGGACGGCATTTTTACCGTAATCTGGTTTGCTTCCAATGCGGCAGTATTGGTAATGGATAGATTAATGCTGACTTTACTCAATTGACGTACAAAAATAAGGGGAACCGTATTGTTACTCTTGTCGATGTTTTTGGCATTGTTTGCGTACATCAGATCTAAAGCTGTCGGATTAGACTGATCACTTAAATCAATTGGATATTGAAAATCTGTAAGGGATTTATAAGGATGATAGGCGATAAAATCTACTTTTTCAGCAGATAGGAAGATTGGGCGGGCACTTTGGAATATTGAGCCATTGAAAGTAAATAACTGATTTTTGACCTCATCAACAATGGAAGTTGCTTCCAGAGGCTGGCCTGATTTGGACATAAATACTCCGATCTGGTCATTCTGATCCCAGGAGGTTCCAGTTGCTTTCGTGTTAATTTGACCGACGATAGTCGGGGAAAATTGTACTGCAGCTTGCTCCATTTTAGATTCTGTTTTCTGGCAGGAATCTAATGTAAGCAATGCAATCATAAAGTAAGCTATTCGCAAGATATTCTGTCTTGGAATAGTTATGATCTTGTTAATCATATTGATAGTTAGTGTGTGTTAATAAAGTAATGACAAAAATACTTAAGTTAAGTTAAATTAATGTGAACCTTTCGTGTTCTTTTGTGTAATTAAATGTTTGTTTGATGTATATATTTGATTTTTAGATATATTTGTGGCGATTTTAATTGTATTTTGATGAATTCTAGGCTGTTCAGATTATTTGGAGTGTTTTATTTGCTATTTGTAGTGCTGTTAACTAGTTGCAATGACAAAGAAAATGCTATAAATGAAAGAGATGGTCGTGTTGTGTTGGTTTATATTGGGGCCAATAATAATTTAGTTTCGGATGCTTACAATAGCATCAATGCAATGGAAGAGGGAATGGTTGGATTAGATGCAGATGTGTATGTGTATGCGACTTTGGCAGGTACTACACCTAAAATTTATAAAATTGTTGCTGACCAGAGCCCGGAAATAAAGAGTACGGTCATCAAATCTTATGGGGATCAAGATTCGGCGAATCCAGTAGTGATGAAGCAAATCCTGCAGACGATGAAAGGATATGTTGGTAATCGCCCATCAGGTCTGGTTCTGTGGTCACATGCAACAAATTGGCTGTCGAATGTTGGGGTCAAGTTAATGTCGTTTAATGAAGATCGGGGAAATAAAACGGAGTTGCGAGATTTGCAGGCGATCATTCCTTCTGGGCTTGATTTTCTCCTATTTGACGCCTGTTCCATGGCAAGTGTCGAAGTATTATATGAACTTCGGGATAAAGCAAAGTATACGATAGCTTCTCCAGCAGAAGTGCTTTCAACCAGTATGCCTTATCATTTGGTCTTGAAACACTTGGTCGACCCTGATCTTGAACGGGGGCTGATATCTACTGCGACAACATATTTTAATTTTTATAATCAGTTGACAGGACTCTATCGATCTGCTACTATTTCTGTGGTCAATAATGCATATTGGCCAGATCTTGCAAATAACGTTCACGTCGCACTGACCAGATCCCCGCTCACGGTGATCTATCGCGATAACTTACAGCGATTGGATTTTGATGAAAAATCCTTATCGGCTGGCTTTGATTTTCTTGATTTTGTACATCAGAATATGTTGCCGATTGAGACTACCGCTATCGAGGCTACAGTTTCGAAATTGGTTATTTATAAGGCGAATACAGCAACTTTTTTAGGTAAACCCATTTTGCGATTTTCTGGACTGTCCTGTTATGTCCCTAATGATTTAAATAAGTGGATACATCCCTATTATAATTCGCTCCAATGGGCTAAGGATAGCGGTTTTAATTCCTTTGTGAAGGAGTAATAGCATCGCATTGGTTTTCTTCATTTTTCCCTGAAATCAGGTAGTAAACTGCATTCTCGTTTTTAATAAATTTGTCAATAGGAAAAAAATAGCACAATGTTTGCTGTTCATGTCAAAACATATATTGATTTGACAAATTATTAATCGTTACAACGTTGTAATGGAAGAAGTACTTAAAGTGAAAGGAAAATTGAAAAGATTTTATACGATGATCTGTGCCGTTGTAATGGCGTTGACATTATCGAGCTGCTTTGATTTTGTTGAGCAGATCGACTTAAAAACGAATGGTTCTGGGCATATTGCAGCGACATTGAATTTAAGTAAAAGTAAGACCAAGGTAGCTTCTTTAATGAAGATGAAAAGTATCAAGGGAATCCAGATCCCTTCTCAGGCCGATATGGAGAAAGAGATTCGATCTGCGGTTCAGCTACTCAAGCAGACTAAAGGTATTTCAAATGTACAATACAGCACAGATTTTACCAATTATATCGTTAATATTTCATGTGACTTTAGTCAGATAGAATCGTTGAATGCCTTTTCAGATATATTGGCAAATCGATTTAAAACGAAGATATCGAATTCAAACCGCTATTATTATAACGCACAAAGCAATGTGTTTGAACGCAAATTTGTGGCTTCTGCTGACTGGAAGACAAAATTCAATCAGTTGGGAAGCGATAATACGACCCAGTTTGCAGATGCATTCTATACGCAGATTATTCGTTTTGAAAAACCGATAGCATCTCAGGCAAACGGCCTGGCAAAGGTTGCCGGAAATAAGAAAGGGGTCTTGCTAAAGCTACCTTTTATGGATTTGGTATATGGTAAATCGAGTTTGGCAAATAAAATCACATTAACAAAATAACCTAATAACATTGGTGAAACCAGGACCATATTTAGTTGCTGAAAGCGCTTCTATAGAGTAGGTTGGGTGTAGCTGAAAAATTATTTATAAGATGAAATCAAAAATTATACTGGTAGGATTAGCCTGTTTGTCTTTTGGGACAATTGTAAAGGCGCAGGACTTGATCAAACAGATCCCTGAAGATGCAGAAATGATTGCGGCCTTTAACGTAAAAGATATTGTACAGAAGGCTAATGCAAATAAGCTGAACGAGTTGCTTCAGAAAGCAGGTTTTTTTGAGAAATCTGGAATCTCAGCGAGCAATGATATTAAAAATTTGGGAGTAGACCTATCTCAAACGGCCTATTTTTATACCAGAAAGACCGATAGTATCAGTTTTACGGAATTTATATTTTCCTTGAACAACAGAGGGCAATTTGAGAAACTGCTTCATGAGGCTGGAGAACCCAAAGCATTTGCCAATGGTTATACGAGCATAGGTCTCAAAGCCGGCAGTATGTTGTTGTATAACGATCGGGTTGCTCGATTTATTTCGGCGACGACAAATACCACCTTTTTGGATAATGATTCGATCGCTAGTCGTTATGGAATCAAAAAGGTGGATTACGTTGCACGTCCAGCCGACGACGAAGATGCTTGGGCAGATACAACTGTAGCCGCTGTGGATTCGGTTGCCGTAGTCTGGGATGCGGATGAAAATCTAGCTGTACCGGTATCCCCACCGGTTGCTATAGCTGTGGAGCCTGATACGATAGTAGGTGCTACGGAAGTACTGCCACCTGTTGCTGATATTGCGATGGATGAAGCGGCAGAAATACATGATCCTAGTTATTATGATTCACTTTATACGGCCTATGAAGATCAAAATCGGAAAAACGATTCTATTCGTAACGGCTTACGCGATAAATGGTTGTTGAATGAGGTTACTCGTTTGCTTTCAGGGCGTTATAAGCCTTTGTCAATTGCAGATCAGGATAAGGTTTTAAAGAATCTCGGGCTTATTCGATTGTATGTTCCTCGTGTAGAGGATCTGTACCGTGGTCTTTTACCTTATACCACCTCTCTTCCTTATTATTATATGGGAATCAAACTGGATAAGTTCAAGACGGGATATCAAGACGGTCTATTGGATTTAGTGCAAGAGGGGAGTGTGCTGAAATTAAAGGGATCTGTGGGTTTAGATAAAGACCTTGCTGAGATGACCAAAAGAATGTATGCGCGAAAACCTAATTCAAAGTTCAGTAAATATTTAACGGATAAAACCTTAGGTTTTTTTAATGTGAATATTAATTCGGAGGCTTATCTGAGAGAAATGCCTGCCTATATGGCAAAATATTATAGCGGTTTGTTGGGGCCTCAACAAGATGTTGTAGAATGGGGACTGATGGCTCTCGAAATAGCGCTAGATGAAAAGGCCATTGCCCAGGTGATGCCAGGAGACCATTTGGTTGTCGTTAACGGTCTTCGGAAGTTCAAAAAAGACTATATCGATTACACCTATGACGATGATTACAATGCAACCGAAGTGAAAAAGACGAAGGAAGAGACGCTTCCAGTATTTATTTGGATGTTCACGTCAAAGGATCAACGTCTGATAAAAAAAGGCTTGGACATGGCTGTTTCAAAGCAAGTTGGGCAGGTTTATGACGGTATTTATGCGTTTTCAAAACAGCAAGCCAAGGATTTTCCAATGTATGTTCTCTTGAAAGAAGACCTTGTAATGGTCAGTAATGATTCATTGTCTCTAAATGATATCCGTCAGAATAAGATGAATGCTCCCGGAAATAAAGACTTTGTAAAACTGATGAAGCAAAACAAGATGTCAGCAGCTATAGACCTACAAAAGCTACCTGCTATGTTAAAGGAAATGGGGGTTGCACCTGGTAAACAATGGGAAGCAACGCTGGCACAACTCAATCAATATGGCAGTACCGCAATTACTTCAAAGGGCGTAGTGGGTAACCGTGCCGAAGTTGAAATGTCGACAAGATTGCCGCAGACCAGTGATGGTGCGATCGGTTATTTACTCGATCAAATTTTGGCGGAATTAAATAAAAAGTAACTAAAGGAGGGTGCTGAACAATTTTATTGCACTATTGTTTGGGTGTCTTTTGTAATATTATGGTTATATTTTTATAATGTTAAAATAATATTAAGATCGTTTGGCTTGTTTATGGTACTTTTGACGTTTAATAAATTAAGTAAATAGACTAAAAAACGATTTTATACATCACGGTATGGGGATATTTTCAAAACTGTTTGGAAACAAAACTCAGGAATCAAAAGTAAAGGTTGTCGGTAAATTGGCCTTCTTGGAGGTGGATATGCATAACCATATCCTTCCTGGAATAGATGATGGAAGTCAATCAATTGAACAATCATTAGTATTGTTGAAAGGGCTTGGCCGAATGGGCTTCGAGAAATTTATATGTACACCGCATATTATGGATGGTGTACATCCAAATTCGATTCGTACGATTGAAGCTGCTAAGGACAAATTACTAGCTGGTATGGTTGGGCTGCCTAATATGCCGGAAATTCATGCAGCAGCTGAACATATGATTGATGACGGAATCGTGAATCTAATCGGGTCAAATGAACTCTGTGTTATGCCCGGTGGTTATGTGCTTATTGAGATGTCCTATTTACAAGAATCCAAAGCGCTATTTCAAACGATATTGGATATACAAAATCTCGGTTATCAACCTATTTTAGCGCATCCAGAACGTTATAATTATTACCATTATAACTTTAATATGTATAAACAGATTAAGGACGCCGGTTGCATGTTGCAGCTGAACTTGTTGTCTATCAGTCGGTATTATGGTGTTGAGGTGAAATCGGCAGCTTTGACGATGATTAAATCTGGGATGTATGATTTTGTGGGGTCAGACGCACATCATGAACGCCATTTGGCTGCTTTAGAAGATGTGGTGGCTAAATATCCTGTACGTGATTTACTCAAAACATGTCCCATATTGAATCCGTCATTGCAGGACCATTTGGGAAGTAATAAGAATGTGATCGCTACTGGCTAGCATCAAAATATATTAATTGGAGAAAGAGATACCTTTTTAGGTATCTCTTTTTTTGTGATAATTTTATCTGTCCTAGCAGATACCGCCTGCTTTTAGTCCAGTTAGCCTGCTTTGCTGTAAGGACGTATTTTAAATTTTACGAGGGATTCTTGGCTGTTATTTGCTGTTTGTAGTTGCTTTAACTCATGTAGATTATTTTCGTCCGCGTTTGTGTTTTGCCCATATGGATATTTCGAAAATTTGGCTACTTTTGGTTTTAGCATTTTTCATATGAGAGGAAACAGAATTTTTATTCAAGACTGGATAGCACACCATACTTATCAAAAAACAAACGAAATAGATAGTTATTACTTGCGCGTTGCAAATGAAATCAATGATAGTTTATCTACACTATGGTTTGAGGAGCAAGAGACAAATGATCTCATCCATACCGATGCTTTAAAGACATTGAGTATCTATCTAACGTGTTACTTAGAAGACGTTATTGCGAAAACAGGAATTTTTGCTGCTTTTAGAACGATCCATACAGAACTATACAATCAACTTTTGCCTTTTTATAATGATAATGACCTAATGGATTATTATGCTGAGGATATTAATAGTGAAGATATTGCTGTATTGACCTGGTTGTTTTTCAGTGAACGTAATCCACATTTATTTATTGATCCCCGTGGTCGTTTGATCCAATTGGTTACAGATTTGGCCTATTCGATCTTGGAAGAACATTATGAAGTTGCTCCTGAAAATGAAAAGTTAAAACTAGAATATGTTTTGGACGAAGGGGCGAACTATTTTGAAGTCCGTAATTTTATTGAAAAGCTTGTCGCCACAAATTACCTGACAGCGGGTGAATATAACACCAATCTCAATCATTTGATGCAAGTTGCGGAGATAGGGCGATATCAACACGATCAGAATCAGTTACAGCAGATGATCTATCGCGTTCGAGATAACCATTTCAATAATTATAGACTGCATCTGTTTGCATTGAAGGCATCTGAATTTGTAGCTGAGGTGGTTGGCAAAGAACATGCGCTATATGGTATTGTCAAAACTTTAGGTAATCGCATTAATAGCTTTTTTGAATATGTAAAAACGGACGAGCTTTATGTGCATGTAAAACATATCGGTACAAAGTCTGCGTTTAAAATCTTTAAGGACTCTATACAGCAATTTGTTGAACCTACGGAAACCTTATCTTTCTATATGGAAATTGTGCCATGGAAAGATGCTTGGAATCTCTCTGGAATCATGACCGTTGTGAATACCGATGAGGTAAATTTTGATTTACCGGAGCAGTATGAGATGACTTATCGCATTGAGGCCTTGAATGGTAAGGATAAGAGCTTGAAGAAAACGGAAAAGCAGCTGAAAGATATGGGTAAATTGTTCCAGTCAGAGCATAAGGCGGCTGTTGCGTTTATGGAAGGAAAGGAAGTGAAGGAATTTGCAACAGATTTCTTTAAGAAATATCAACAAAAATATCCGAGCAAAGAAGAATCTCCACTTCCAGAATCAAATTTGGATCTTACGGAAGATGCCCAAGTTACGGTGTTCTTTAATCCAAAAACGGGTTTAGAAGTTTTTGGTGGTATAGCGGAATTCTTTCCATTAAAGAATAACAACTTTGTAGAGAAAGATGATCAAAGTGAGGTACCTTATGCACGGTATTTTTTGAATCTTTTGGTTGAAGATTTTTTCCCAAGCGAGTTGCCGAAGTACTATGTTAATCTATTTAAGGCGGAGGTGGATAAACAGTTCTTCTTTCCAGTGGACGATGCGGTACTTGATTTCTTTCTCCGTTTCTATAAGCGAGGAACTTATTTCTTGGGACCATTTCCGTTGTTAAAATAACTTGTGTAGTCGACTAAAGAAATATAGGAATACATAAAAAAGTTCCATTGCCTACCTGCAATGGAACTTTTTTATGTATTTAAGTCAGGCTATTCTTTGCTGTATAAGATTGCGCGGTCTTCTGGCTATTATTTTGTTGATCGAATATCCCATGACACTAGTGTTAATTTAATATAAATTCATTATAATTAAATTGTTACCACTTATATTGCTTGAGCTTACATGCCACACATCCTACGCATTTCATGGGCATATTTTAAAAAATTCTCACTAAACTTGTAGGATCAATTATATGTGATGAAGAATGCCTATTGAAAATAATAATGCCCTGGATTTTAAAACTTTCTTTTTGTTGTATAAGGACAAAGTGTATAAATATGCTTATTTACATCTGAAAGAAGAGCCAGCTGCCGCAGATTTGGTCCAGGAAACATTCTCCCGAATTTGGAAAAAATGGGCGGAATTAGATGGAAATAAAAATCCGCAGTCTTACCTCTATACGATTGCCCGAAACCTTGTGTTTGACGAATTGCGGAAACAAAAGGTCAGATTCCAATTTCAAGCTTCAGATATCGATCAGACCAAATTGGTAGACAATTCGAATGAGGAAGCTATTCGGTTTAAAGATTTGGAGCGAGTTTATCGTGAGGCCATTTCAAAACTCCCAAAAGCGCGACTCGAAATTTTTCTTTTGAGTAAAGAAGAGTTTTTGGATAATCAGGAAATTGCAGATAGGCTTGGGATTTCCGTTAATACCGTTCGAGATCAATTGGTTAAAGGCAATAAGTTCGTTCGGCAATATATTATTGATCATTTTGAGATTTCAATAGCCCTATTGATTTTTTTAAATATTTTTTAGAGCCGCATCGTCTTTCGGTCATCTAGGTACGTATATGTATTTAAAGATGGGCATAGATGATGAATTCCAAAATAGCTGCTTTATATAAAAAATTCCTTAAGGGAGAACTTAGTCCCGAGGAAAACACCATATTTCTTGATTTACTGACATCTTGTGACAGGGATGAACTTCCAGGTGTGGAGGAAGTCGTTGCGTTGGACGATCGCGATTGTGAACTGAACAAAACAACTTCTGAAGATATTTTCTTTACAATTACTGGGACTTCATTGACTCCGTCCGTAATACCTATTTGGAAAAGGCGTTGGTCTGTCATTTCCGCAGCCGCCTGTTTACTGTTGATCAGTCTCGCCTGCCTATTCCAATTTAAAGTTAAGGAACAACATGGGACTACAGCTTCTGAAGTTGTTTATTATTCCAATCCGACAAAATTTGTTAAGCGCCTTGTATTACCAGATGGTACACATGTTTCTCTTCGACAAGGGGCAGAGATTGAATTGTTGTCAGATTTCGATACAGACAGCTTACGTCGGATAAAGCTTTCTGGGGAAGCATTTTTTGAGGTAGCGAGAAACCCGGGGCAACCTTTTGTAATTGCCAGTTCTGGCGACTTTGATGTACGTGTATTGGGTACAGCATTTAATTTAAATTGTTCTGAAGGACGTAGCAGCCTGGTGTTGAATCATGGTAAAGTACGGGTCTCACGTGCCGGACAATATTCTGTTGTTAGTCCCGGTGAGAAAGTCGCCTATGATAAGCAACACAAGCAATTTGATGTATCCAAAGCGGATACGAGCACTGCATCGAACTGGAAAAGTGATCTTTTGTCATTTAATCAAGTTCCACTTACGCAGATCGTAGCCGATCTAAATAATCTTTATCCTGATAGTCATCTCGAATTAATTGATTCTTTCCGGACTGAAAGTTACACCGGTTATCTACCGGCTAGCGATTTGGAAAAATCTCTCAAGATGCTTAATACTGCATTTAATCAAATAATTATCCATAAAAAGTAATTTATGAAAAGAACCAATTACTATTTAAAACTTATGGGAAGTGCGCTGCTCTTTCAGTCGCTCGCACTTCAGACCATGGCCTCACAATTTTCTACCAGTGAAGGAATCGGGAAAATCCTCACGCGAATGGAACAGAAATTCAACGTCAAATTTGGTTATGACGCTTCGATCTCGAACCAAAAGATCAATGAAGCCGCTGACCTTGATAAATTGAAAAAGGAGCAAATTGTTCAATTTATCCAGACAATTTCAGACGGAAATCTTGAGGTCAAAAAAATTGATGAGAAACTTTATGTGATATCGAGAAAAACTGGCAACGATACTAGGGTGAAAAACGACAAGCCAGTTTCTAACGCCGCCAAAGAGATCCGAGGAAAGGTTGTCGACCAAGAAACGGGGCAGCCTATCGCTGGTGTGACCGTACGGGTTAAAGGGACTGCAATTGCCGTAACTACCGACGGAAGCGGTATCTTCAAACTGCCAGATACTGCTGACGATGCGATCCTCCAGATTTCCTATATAGGGTATGAAAGTGTTGAAATTTTGTCGACACAAGCAGGGACTATTAAACTAGTCAAATCTTCCGAAGCATTGGAAGAGGTTGTTGTTACTGCGTTGGGAATAAAAAGAGAGCAAAGGGCTTTGGGGTATTCAACTCAAAGTGTGAAGGGAGAAGATTTGACTCGTGTGAAAGGAGTAGATGTCGGAACGACTTTGACTGGACGTATTTCTGGTGTACGTGTTATGAATAGTACAGAATTTAACAAAACACCACAAATCGAAGTACGTGGACTGACACCTATTTTGGTCATTGATGGCGTGGCCTACGAAAATATGGACCTAAGGGATGTCCCTGTCGACAATATCCAGGATATGACGGTCTTGAAAGGAGCTACCGCTACCGCCCTTTATGGAAGTAAGGGACAAGGAGGAGCAATCATGATCACGACCAAAAAAGGTCTAGCAGAGAAAGGAACAGAGATTACGGTGAATACCAATAATATGTTCTTTTCAGGCTATCTTGCGTTGCCTGAGGTACAGCATAGCTATTCTTCGGGCGAGTCCGGAAAATTTAACAATGATGATTATGTCTGGGGGGATAAGTTGGATATTGGCCGAACTGCCGAACAATGGAATCCAATTAGCAAACAGTATGAAGTAAGTGAGCTTACGTCAAGGGGTAAGGACAATTTTAAAAACTTTTTGGAACCAGGCTTCATCACCAACAATACAGTCAGCTTTACTAATCAAGGGGACCATGGAAGCATAAGAACATCCATTAATCATATTTATAATAAAGGACAGTACCCCAATCAAAAGTTGAACCTGACAAATATTTCGGTGACAGGAACAACCAAGATCAGCGAGAAATTTGACTTGGAAACTAGGCTTGGGTATAACCGAAGTTCTTCCTCTAATAATTTTGGTTCTGGCTATAATGATCAAGGATACATCTATAATATCTTAGTGTGGACCGGCCCTGAATATAATTTGAAAGATTACAAAGACTATTGGCTGGTGAAAGACCAGTCTCAAAATTGGATGTATAAAGGATGGTATGACAATCCATACTTGATCGCGCACGAAAAAACTACTCCCGAATTAGTCAATAAGGTGAATGCTGCTGTTACCTTGAATTATAAGGTTAACGATTGGGCGAAATTCATGGTGCGATCTGGTTATGATTATTATGGCAAGTCAAGGACTCAGCAAAATCCGATCGGAATATATGGAACACGGGGCGGATTTGAAGATTTTGGTGGATTTGATAGTAAAGGGAAGTATATGAAAGCCGATTATGATGGCTTTGCGACGACGAATGATGCGATCTTTACTGCAAAGAAAAATTTTGGCGACTGGGGAGTTGATGGATTATTAGGGGGGTCTATTTTCTATAGTAAGGATAATAATTTGATCGCGAATACAGTTAACGGTTTGTCGATTCCAGGATTTTATTCATTGCGGAATTCAATCGATCCGGCGAAGGCGGTTGAGTCGCGTGTTAAAGAAATGCGGAATGGCCTTTATGGACGTCTATCTTTGTCTTGGCGAAATGCGATCTTTTTGGAAGCTACTGGACGTAATGATTGGGTATCAACGTTAACGAAGGATCATCGCTCTTATTTTTATCCTTCAGTTTCAGGAAGTGTTGTGGTTACGGACCTGCTTCCATCAAAGCCTCTCTGGTTGGACATGTTCAAGGTGCGGGGGTCTTGGGCTATTACAAAATCTGTACTGAATCCATATGAGATAAATTCAACTTTTACGGTAACAAGCAATGTTTGGAATGGCTTGCCAACAGCCTCCTATCCGAATATTATCAAAGACTATTCGATTTCACCTACGCAACGCGATTTGACGGAGTTCGGGTTTGATTTTGCGGTATTGAACAATCGGTTGTATGGTAATTATACCCGCTACTATCGTTTATTACACAATCAGATTGTCAAAGCTAAGATTTCAAAAACTACAGGATTTGAGGAGCGTTTGATCAATACAAAGGAGGAGGAGATGACTAAAGGGCATGAAATCACATTGGGAGGTACACCGATTAAGCGTGAAAATTTCCAATGGGATATTACGATGAACCTTTCCCAGAACATGCGTTATTTCCACAAGTTAGATCCTCAATATTCAAAAGATGCATTATATGTTAAGGAAGGATTGCGGGCCGATTATATCGAATATAAGGACTGGGAGCGTTCTCCGGATGGACAGATGATACTAAATAGTTCTGGGATGCCAATTTCAGCTCAGTATGCCAATCAATTAATAGGATATACTGCGCCAAAATGGTTTTGGGGTTTTTCAAATCAGTTTCGTTATAGAGACTTCTCATTTGGTTTTAGCCTAGATGGTCGAATTAAAGGCATGTCTTATTCAACAATGAATGGTCGATTGTGGCAGACAGGTTCTCATCCTGATTCAGATACACCATACCGTTATGAGGAAGTGGTTAATGGCAATAAAACCTTTATCGCTCCGGGTGTTAAAATTGTTTCCGGTAGTGTGACCTATGATAAATACGGTCAGATTACAGAGGATACGCGTGTATTTGCTCCAAATGATAAAGTGGTTTCATATGAGGGGTATTACAAACGAGCCTATTCAGGCCGATGGAATTATTGGGACGAAACATTCATTAAACTTCGTGAATTGTCGCTTAGTTACCGAATGCCCGATAAGATCGCTTCGAAGTTTAAAGCGAAACGCGCCAGTGTCGGTGTGACGGGGCAAAATTTATTGTTGTGGACCAAAGAGTTTCGTTTCTCAGATCCAGATGTTGGTTCTGAAGATTTAAGTTCACCATCGATGCGTTACATTGGTTTCAATATTAACCTAACTTTTTAAAAATTACATGACAAATATGAACATGAAAAGATTATTGACGTATATCACCCTAGGTACTTTGGTGATGTCGACAAGTTGTTCCAAATTTGATGAGATCAATACCAATCCTGAGACACCATCGGTTGTTAAACCTTCCATGTTGGCTACTCGTATAATATTAAATTTGGCACGCCAATCCTCAACAAAAGGTTTTATGCAGCCTTATATGCTTACCAAAGAGATTGCTTGGACAGAATTAACAGAGGGATATCAATACAATAGCCTCGGCGAATGGGATATCTCGATGACCTCGATCAACGATGCTCATTTTATGGGAGAGTTTGCAACAAGCGAAAAACTCAAGAACTCGTATAATGGTCTGATGTATTTTGCGCGTGCCATGAAGTTTTACGAGGGGACAATGAGTGTTGGGGATATTCCCTATAAAGATGCATTAAAAGGGGAAACGGATAAAGTTTATTTTCCTAAATATGATACTCAAAAAGATGTTTTTCTGGGTATTTTGAATGAATTGGAGCTTGCAGATAAACTCTTTTCGGAAGGTGAAAAATTTGATGGTGATCCATTGTTCGCTGGAGACGTCACGAAATGGCGCAAATTGGTAAACAGCTTTGCATTAAATGTTCTTATTCAATTAAGCAAAAAAGAAAGTGATGCCGATCTGAAGATAAAAGATCGTTTTAAATCAATCTTGACCAGTAAACCGATCTTTGGTAGTAATGCAGATAATTTTCAAGTCGTTCATGAGGACAAAGCCAGCCAAACTTATCCTTTTTATAAGATTAGTAATAGCTTTGTTATTTATCCTATTGTTTCGACAGAGGTTATTGACCGATTGAAACAATATCAAGATAGAAGATTATTTTATTATGCGAATCCTTCCGCATTACAGATCACAAACGGCAAACAATCTAATGATTTTAGCGCTTACATAGGGACAGATCCTTCTCTTTCCTTTAGTGAAATTGCTGAGTTAAAGAAGAAAAATGATTATTCTAAATTGAATGACCGTTATACGGAACTAGTTAGTGGTGAACCAACACAACAATACAGTTATGCACATCTATGTTTTGTGATAGCTGAAGCTGCCGCACGGGGCTGGGTTGCCGAATCGTCCGTTAATTGGTATAAGAAAGGAATTGAAGCCGCAATGAAATTTATAGCGGATAATACGCCGAATACGGCTCAATATACTCATAATATGCCATTGGATGCTAACTACATTAATACAGCAGTAGCAACTTATGGAAATCAATTTCCGGTCGTACTCGAAGCACAACTGGAGGCTATTATGACACAAAAATATTTAGCCAGTTACTTGCAGGGACGTATGACTCCATATTATGATTATAGAAGAACGGGCTATCCTAAATGGAAAATCAATCCAACATCAAGTTTGAATTCAGTCGCACCGGATAAAATACCGATGCGGTGGCGTTACCCATCATTAGAGTACAATTATAATTCTGCAAATTTGGACGAGGCAATGCAGCGCCAATATAAAGGCAATGATGAGATCAACCAATTGATGTGGCTTTTGAAATAAGTCCTTCGAAAAAAAACAATCCCCGCAAATGAGATCAATCGTTTGCGGGGATTTTTGTTAAAAACGTTACATTAAAAACGACAGCGAATGGATATATTCGCTTTAGACCATTGAATTTAGTAGAGAGATAACAAATTTATTTATGGATAGCAGAAGAGATTTTATCAAGAAGGCTTCATTGTTAGCCGGTGTTTTTGGCTTACAGAGTGCTATGCCAGATGCCATACAGCGCGCATTGGCGATTGAACCTATAACAGGAAGTACCTTTTTAGATGCCGAACATATTGTATTATTAATGCAAGAGAATCGTTCTTTTGATCATAGTTTTGGAACACTTCGTGGGGTTCGGGGATTCAATGATCCACGGGCGATTAAATTACCTAATGGTAACCCCGTATGGTTGCAGTCGTCGGCTGCAGGTAAGACCTATTCGCCGTTTCGACTGGATATCAAAAATTCAAATGCTGCCTGGACCGGAAATTTACCACATTCCTGGGAAAACCAGATGGCAGCCCGTAATCAGGGAAAACACGATAACTGGATCGAAGCGAAGCGTCCGGGGGGAAAGGTCCTGAAAGAGATTCCTTTGACGATGGGTTATTATACACGTGAAGATATTCCTTTTTATTATGCATTGGCTGATGCCTTTACAATCTGTGACCAGCATTTCTGTTCATCTATTACAGGTACAACAACCAATAGGCATTTCTTTTGGACGGGAACCTGTGTGCCACATAAGGGGGCTAAACCATTGGTGCGGAATTCAGATATCTATTTTAACCGTTGGGCACATTGGAAAACTTTTCCGGAACGCTTGGAAGAAGCAGGGATCTCCTGGAAAGTCTACCAAAATGAAGTCAGCATAGAAAGCGGCTTAGACGGTGAGGATCTGTTGGGAAATTTTACAGACAATAATTTGGAATGGTTTGCACAATATCATATTGAATTCAAGAAAAGCCATCTTGATTTTATGCGTAAACGTGTGGCAGAATTACCAGCGGAGATTCAGGAACTTGAAAAAGCATTAGCGAATAATAGCTCTGAGAGTGTCCAGAAAACACAGAATAAACTCAAGCAGAAGCAGGAGCAGCTGAATAGCTACCAAAAACATTTGGCACGTCTTACAGATCATGCTTTTCAGCAGCTTCCTAAAGAACAGCGTGCCTTGCATGAACGCGCTTTTCAAACGAACGAGGGTGATTCTTTCTATCGTGAGACAAGCGTGGTGACACATGAGGGTGAAAAGATTACTGTTCCTAAGGGAGATGTTTTACACCAATTTAGACATGATGTGAAATCTGGGAAGTTACCTGCAGTGTCTTGGCTTGTAGCACCACAAAGCTTCTCAGATCATCCGAGCGCCCCTATGTACGGTGCTTGGTATGTATCGGAGCTTTTGAATATTCTGACAGAGAATCCAGAAGTCTGGAAGAAAACCATTTTTATTCTGAACTATGATGAGAATGATGGTTATTTTGATCATATTCCTCCTTTTGTAGCGCCTAACCCAGCAGATAGCCATTCAGGAAAGACTTCACCAGAATTAGATTATAGTGGTGAATATGTGAGTTTAGCACAGGAGCTTGCCGACGGCGAAGAAAAAGATAATGCGACGGAAGGTCCAGTAGGGCTCGGTTACCGCGTGCCTTTGATTGTGGCGTCACCTTGGTCAAAAGGCGGTTGGGTCAATTCGGAGATTTGCGATATCACATCGACGATTCAGTTTATGGAGCATTTCTTTGAGAAAAAGTTGGGCAAGCATGTGAAAGAGGAGAATATCAGCTCTTGGCGCCGGGCCATTACAGGTGATTTGACATCGATATTTCGGAAAGCTGAGGGAGCGAATGCTGTTGATTTGCCTTTCCTTGATCGGAATCAGCAGATTTATGCGATTGATCAGGCGAAATCGAAACCGCTACCTAATAATTTTCATGTTTGGTCGAAAGAGGATGCCGCAGGATTGCGGTCTAAAGGTCATTCCACTTTACTGGCAAGACAGGAGAAAGGTCAGAAAAACTCCAGCGCGTTGGCTTACGAGCTTTATGTCAAAGACTCATTTGCTAAGGAACACAATCAGATTCATCTGACACTAGAGGCCGGTAATAAGGTCTTTGGTAGTAAATCGCTAAACAGCCCATTTAATGTCTATAGTGGACCGAGTTATAAAGACGGAGTGAAATTTTGGCCATTTGCAGTTGTCGCTGGTCAGGAGCTAAGCTTTGACTGGAACTTGGCGGACTTTAAAGATCACTACTACGATTTGACTGTGTACGGACCTAATGGTTTTATGCGCGGATTTAAAGGACAGGAGGAACCCTTATCTGTTGGAGCGACCTATGAAATAGGGAAGAAAGGTCTTTTGACAGGTAATCTTGTACTGGAGGTCCATAACAAAGGGAAAAAATCATTTCAAGTACATGTAGAAGATAATGCTTACAGCACCTGGAAAAAATCTATTGTACTTGCGGCAGGGAAATCTACGAAGTGGATTGTGGAATCTCATAAAACTCATGGTTGGTATGATGTGACGCTGCACGTGGAGGGAACCAAATTTGTACGCCAGTTTGCGGGGCGTGTGGAAACGGGTAATCATTCGAAAACTGACCCTCAGTTGGGATAATAATCTGTTCCTACATAATTGACCAAAGGGTATATGATTAATATATTACTTATTAGAGTGAGAGATCCCAGTTTTTATTTGACTGGGATCTGTTTTGTAGGGAGGTTGTTATTCGGTTTTTATTTTTCACTCCATTCTTCTGCGATTTGTTTCAGCCAAAGTGCACTTATACTATCCGTCTTTTAGTTCCCCAATTATGGTACAAATGTAT
Source organism: Sphingobacterium sp. 18053 (assembly GCF_902706145.1). Lineage (NCBI taxonomy): Bacteria > Pseudomonadati > Bacteroidota > Sphingobacteriia > Sphingobacteriales > Sphingobacteriaceae > Sphingobacterium > Sphingobacterium sp. 18053. Next base: position 317,878 of record NZ_CACSJW010000010.1, on the reverse strand, counting down.
CTAAAAAAAGATAGTTAAAAAAGGTTAGACAGGGAACTAACTGCTTGAGAAGCGTTTCTGTCTAACCTTTTCTGTTGTAATCTACGGGATCAAAAAATGCATGTAAGGAATTCCCAATTATTTACCTTACCAAGTATCGTCGCAATAGTTACAATTTTGTTGGTATTCTTGTTATTTGCTATATTCCTGTTCTGTAAAAGCGGTATAAAAATAGTCGATAGAAGCTTGTACAGGTTTGTAAACAGTCCTATACTTGACCGTGCTTGGACTAAAAATATTTTTTAAACTTGCAAAATCCTCATAGGGTGTAATACGCACAGTTGTGGAATCTCCGGAATTGTTACGATAGGTGACCTCTGTAAATTGCATTGGATAAAATGTGCCCTGTCTGGGCAAATTGTTCTCTCGGGCTAGTACCAGGAAATGCTCATTGGCGTTCGCTTTGTCAAATTTTGAAAATGAGCGATTTACAAGGGTACGTATATAACTCTGACCGTAAATAAACTGGCTCGAGGCTACTGATCGAGAACTATCACCTTGACTGGTAAATGAATAAACGTTTGCCGTATATGTTGCCTCCGAAAGTGCATCTAAGGTGATGAGTTTGATTTTCCCATGTTCACTGGCTTCTATCGGATAATTTTTTACTTCTGCCGTAGGTGAGAGACTGCTCCTTAGATAGACTCTAACGCTATTCACTTTGGGGTCTGTCGTTACCTTAAAACGTAGTATCCCTCTTTGGTTACCGGGGATAATAGATAGCGAATCTACCCGGCCCGGATAGTAAATTTCCCCATTTTTTAGGTATTCCCCATAATAGTAGTCTGATGGCTTGCAACTGTAGGTTAAAAGGACAGTACCCAATACGATCAGCATATAATTCAATATCTTTTTCATAATTTATCAGTCTACGTATTTTCCATATAATTTCAATTCCGATATCGCAACTGTGAGGGCATTACCTAGCGGTTGTTCTCTAACGCCGTTCCATGTGCAGTTTACTTTTATGCGGAAATATTTGAATCCGCTCGGGTTGTCCCAGTTTACTTCAAAATCTTCTCCCTTACGTGCATAATCTTGATCCTCACTATTTGCGTTAGTGCCAAAAGCTAGGCCGGATGGACGGACGCCTTCAAATGTTCCGAGTAATGTCCAAGAATCCCAGGAGCCATCTTGTGCAGGTGAATTACTGCCATAAAGTTCGAATTCTTTTGGGTGTGTAGCTTGAAACAATAGCCCATAATTGTCGTTTCGACCCCAAAGTTTGACCCGACTTACCTGTGCCTTTTTACGCGCATCCAACGTGAATTGGAATGGGATCGGAGCAGCCTTACCCCACCACTGCTTGTTTGTGATATAATATGGTGATCCTTCAATCCCATCAAATAGTGATACCTGCATTTCGGCACTTCCGCTTTGTGCATTGTAATTGCTGATGTAATCACCATTTCTATTCATATCGCTATAGGCCGTGATACCATTATAGATCAGTAAATTGTTGATTTCATATTCTTCTTGTGGTGTTAAATTGCGACGAATGGTGTCTGATACGTTACCCCATTGATCGCGTATTACAATACCGTAGGTTGTTGCGATCGGTTGTTCTCCACGAACGCGAATAACGCCTTCTTTGGACTTTGTATAGGTCTCGTTCAGGACATTCCAGCCGATCTCTTTTGTTGTCGGATTTTCCCCATATTTGAATACACTTAAAATGATATTTGCGGCATCTTTATTTTCAAATTTGAGGTTTACACCACCAAATGTACTATAGAAAAAATCGTTAGATTTAAACGATTCGGCTAAGATGATATAATTGGGCTTTCCTGTCTTGATTTTAATAGTAACAGGATCGGATTCCACGTCACCAACTGAGACAGCAACAAGTTTAACTTCATGTTCACCTATCGCAGCATATCCTTGTACAGCAAGTTGGTTATCGTATATGCTGGCCTTGGTGACCATTTCTTTTCCATTTTCCAATGTATACGTTGCCTTGACATAGCGTAAGTCTGCTGAAGTAGGTAAATCGTAGCTGATCTTTGCTCCGCCAGGAGCTTCTTCATAGGCAAGGTTCTTTAAGGTATTCGGTTTTTCTCCTTGTCTTGCTGCGGTAATGCCTATGTCTTCCTTGCAACTTGTCCATAGTAATGGAGCCATCAAAAGGATTGCTAGCATGATTGGAGCGGTTTTATTTATTAAATTTTTCATTATGCGATATTTGTAATTTAAATTACCATCCTGCACTTTGGACAAGATTTGGGTTACGTCTTCTTTCATTTAAGCTCAATGGCCAAAAGTAATCCCGATCCATAAATGACCGTGTATATAATAGTGTTGTCCGATAGTAAGAGCCTTCGGATGATTGATTGATATCCCATCCTAAAATTGGATTGTTTAGTTCTTTGACGGCATCTTTCCAACGGCGAAGATCCCAAAAACGTACACCTTCCAAAGCAAACTCATTTGTACGTTCACGTTTGATAATTTCACGCAGTCCATCTTTAGTTGCAGGTTTATTTGGCGCAGAAGAGTAATTTTGCCATGATTCAACGACACCTTTAAGGCCACTGCGCGTTCGGACAGCATCAATGTAGGAATAAGCTTCTGCTGAGGGACCATTTGTTTCGTTTAATGCTTCTGCATAGTAAAGGTAAAGATTGGCTAAACGCATGATCGGATGGCCAAACAACCGCGCAGTATATGCATTACTTGCACCAACTGTACTTCGATAATTATAATGTTTTTTTGAGGCATATCCTGTCCAATTGAATCGTGTGGGGTCCACTTTTCCTGAAGATCCCGAATATTTGAGATCAATATTGTAAGCATTTGCATCCGAACCGGCTTGCAACATAAATACACGTCCGGCATCAAACATTAAGGTGCCATAAAATCTATTTTCCCGATTTAGATTCATTCGGGCTGTTTGTTTCCCAGCGACCAAATCGTATTTATAAGCATCTGTGTTGGGAACTGTAATCAAGTCGAATCTCGATGTATATGGATAAGTAATATCCTCCTCAATAGGGACGCCATTGTTTGAATAAAATTTTTCAACAATATTTATTGTTGCAGACATAAAGCCCAACAAGGTTCCCGACGTTGCATTGGCGGTATATCGAGGTAGCATAAAATAACCTTGAATGGTTCCATTGGCGGTTGATTTTGTATCTAGCCATAATACTTCAGGGTTGTCGGTATTTTCGTTATATGCTTCTCGAATATTCATTTGAAACTGTGTACTCGCTTGAGGCGTGAATCCTCCAGTGGGCGTCCAGGTATGCAATTTCTTACCATGTTCAGTAGCAAAATCGATGGCTTCTTTACAAGCTTTTGCTGCCAATTGCCATTTTTCAGCCGAATAGGTATGGTTAAATAACTCTTTCCCATCACTGTTTTTAATAGAAGCTTCCGTACCAACATTTCCATTGAAAAGAGGGCTGGCGGCATAAACCAATATCTCAGCCTTCATTGCTTTGGCGACGATTTTTGTGATGCGTCCTGTTTCACTGTTCACCGCAGTCACGTCATCCATTAAATTGGGGATGGATTCATCAATCATACCGATAACATAGTTGAAGCATTCATCTACACTATTTCGAGGCAACTGAGAAGATCCCGGGCTATCATAGATAGGGATATTCTTGTCTCTGATAGGTACTGGACCGTACTGTTTTATTAGGAGAAAGTGATAGTAAGCTTTCAGAAATTTGACTTCTGAAATCCACATCTGTTTCTCTTCGTCTGTCATATCCGGTACCGACATAATATTGTCGAGAAATGTATTGCAGTTTGTGATACCCACCCAAAGATTTGTTGCTCCATTGTTCCCATCCCAAGCATTTAATAGGGGGTTGTCGCCATTTTGGTTGCCCAAAGCGATTCTCCAATTGAAGTACCCCGAATAGGTCGATTCGGAGTTTAACCAAAATTCATCTCCAGAGAGCCAACCTGGGTTATTGGTCATCGAAAAGCTTTGTGGTAATTGACTATAGCAAGTCACTAAATAACGCTCGGCCATTGTACGCATTGCAAATGCTTGGTCGAGTACAGGTGCATTATCTGGAACAACATCCAGAAACTTATTACAGGAGGTCGAAAGACCTACGAACAACCCTAACGCGATTATACTTTTCTTAAATCTCATTTTCATAGTTTCTTATAAATTAGCATTGATACCAATGTTAAATACCCTTTGCAGCGGATAGTTTAGCGCATTACCACCCATTTCAGGATCCCATAATTTGAAAGAGCTAAATCGCAATAGATTTGTTGCACTGGCATAAATACGTAGGTTTTTGAATTTGTATCGTTGCGTTAGTTTTTTGTTGAATGTGTAGCCTAATTCGACTTGTTTTAACCGAAGCAGACTGCCATTACGCATCCAAAAAGTACTTTGAACTGTATTGTTGGCCATTGGCATTACGCTTAAACGAGGCCATGCTGCATAGATATTTTTATTGTCTTCGGACCAATAGTTATTTGCCCATTCTTGGAAGACAGCGTTGGGTGATGTTTCAACACCGAATGGAGCAATTCCTCGACTCAATGGACTGCTCGTATTATTCGTTGTTGGATTAATAAATAACGATGTTCTTCCAACTCCGCTAAAAAAGAAGGAGCAGTCGAAACCTTTATAGCCAGTGCTTAAACCAAATCCATAATTGATTTCTGGAGTCGTAGGATAGCCAATTGGCATGCGGTCGTCGTCATTGATTAAACCATCTCGGTTAACGTCCAAGTATTTGATATCTCCACCACGGACTGTTGATCCGAATTCTTGGGCGGGACTATTATAGACTTCGTTGTCATCAATAAACAAGCGCTCCGCTATATAACCGAACTGATTGCTGACGGAAGTTCCTTGACGTTGACGGTACTCGTTTTTATACGCGGGCTCTTCGAAAAATGCATATTCCCCTGTTGCAAAAGTGAATGTTCCTCTACCTTGGAACCATAAATCACTGTTAACAGACTTATTGTAGACCAATTCTCCGTCAAATCCCTTACTCTTATATTTTCCGACATTGGCAAAAACAGAGGCGGTTAGACCATTGATTGAGGATAATGAACGTGCTTGAACGATATTGTCGCGTTCTTGCTGATAAAAATCACCTGTAAATGTTAATGCGCCTCTAAATAAGCTTAAGTCAATTCCTAAATTGGTTTGTTTGGAAATTTCCCATCTAATGTCGGGGTTGGCATACCGATTGACCACAATACCGTTGACGGTTCTACGCCCTGACTCGGCAGGTAATCCAAAGGAATAACCATAGTCTGTGCTATTAAGGTTGACATCCGAAAGATAGAAGAATCGAGTATCAAGTATCTGGTCATTCCCGAGAACACCACGAGTGAAGCGGAATTTTAAATTACTGACGACGTCCTTAATTGGTTCGAAAAACTGCTCATTGGAGACATTCCATGCTAAACCGAAGGAAGGGAAAAATCCCCAACGAAATTTGTCCGAAAACTTCTCCGAGCCATTGTACCCAAAAGCAAATTGAGCGTGATAACGATTATCATAACCATAGGTGAAACTACCTGATAAGGACACATTTCTGTTGGGAAGCGTATTGATTAGGGAAATGTTATTGTCGACGGGTGTTTTGACATTATCCCGGATGGTGTTGATCAACATTCCAAATACATTATGCTTCTCATTAAAGGTCCGTTGATAGGAGAGCTGATTCTCCATATAGAAAACAGCGGATTGGGTTCTTTCTCCAGGAACAAAGTCGAGATATTCTGTTCCTGTTTCAGGATTGATCTCGCGAAAGAGCAAAGAGTTGTTTTTTGGATCGGTTCCTATTGGCTCATAATAAAATGGGTTGTACTGGCGTGATTGGGCAAAATAAGAATTTCTGCTTAGATTAAAGAGTCCTCTATAATTTAGACCTTCCAAAAGAATTGTTGAAAAATCTTGTTTTAATTCCAATTGTACCTGAATATCACTTCGCTTTCTTTCCGAGTATCCGCGCATAATCTGTGCGTAAGGGTTGGCATACTGTCCCTTATCGGCATTTCCGAAGAGTGGATGCTGAATATAGGACTGACTAGGACCAGCTTGATATACAGGGAGAAATAAAACAGGATTTGCACGAAGTGCAAGATTGTAGGCTTCTGCTCCATTTGTCGGTGGGCCACTGTAATTTTGCAGATTGGCTACGGTGCGAACCATAGCGAATGTTGATTTGGTTAAGTTGATACCAATATTGCTCCGCAGGTTCATCACCTTGAAATTAACGTTATTGTTAAAGTTGTTCAAAGCATCCATTTTAAGTAGACCATTGTCATTGGTAAAATTTCCACTCACGTTATAAGTAGCAATTTGTCCACCGCCAGATACACTTAAGTTGTAGTTTTGGGTTGTTGTGGTTTTCTTAGTGAGGGCATTGAGCCAATCTACTGCTGGGTAGGTGATAGGATCATCTCCAGCAGCGGTGCGTTCAATTTTATATTGCCCATAAGGTTCTACCCCCAAGGGGTCACGTGTTGTAACAGCCTCGTTGTACATTTTCATCCAAGTGACAGGATCAGCAAATTTCAACGTTTGGGTAGGTGTTGATATGCGTTGTTCGGCTCTAAAGCTGATCGTTGCAGGTCCGTCACGTCCTACCTTTGTTGTCACGAGGACAACTCCGTTTGCTCCCCGAGAGCCATACACGGCTGATGCGGTGGCATCACGTAAGATCGAAAAGTTTTCAATGTCATCAACTGGAATACGTGCCAAATCATCCGCTGTTACCTCCATGTTATCGACAAGGATTAACGGCTTGTTATTTGTTCCAAAAGTACCTACACCTCTGATGAAGAAATCGGCATTATCGCCTCCCGGCTCTCCGCTACGTTGAAATGAAACGACACCGGCAACTTTGCCTTGTAATGCTGCTGTAAGATTGCTTACTGGGGCACGTAATTCTTTGGGGCTAAGTGATGAAACGGAACCAATAAGGTCGCTCTTCTTGGAGCGTTGACCAAATGCTGTAACAACGACTTCGTCAATGGAACTTGATGCAGATTCTTTTAATATGATGTCAAATTTTGATTTTCCGTTAATAGCAACTTCCTGTGGGTCATATCCAACCATTGTGAAAATCAGGGTCGCATTAACGGGTACTTTTAGTACAAAAGCTCCATTGATATCTGTTGCTGTACCAAGGCCTGATTTCCCTTTGATACTTACACTTACACCGGTAAGTTTTCTGCCTAAGGTGTCACTGACAGAACCTGTTACTTGAGTTTCTTGTTGTAGGTCTAAACTCTTATTGATTATTGGTTTGCTAATAATCTTGTTAAGGTCATCTCTCAGCGGTTCATTTTTTTTCTTAATGACAATTGTTTTGTCAAAGAAATCGTAAGTAAAATCTGCATTCCCCAATACAATTTTTAAAACCTGTGAAAATGGCTGGTTTTTTACATCGATAGAGATGTCTTTATTGGCAGATATTTCATTCTTTTTATAGAAGAAAGTATATCCACTTTGTTTCTCAAGATCTTTTAAAATAACTTGAAGACTTGCATTATGCTTTTTAAGCGTAATTTGCTGTGCATAGGTATGAGCATCCACTTGGGATAGTCCTATGCCGATCAATAAAGTGATTAAGTTGAACCTCATAAGAGATCTAGGTAATGGTCGCGCAAAAAAAGGTATTTGTTTTTCACGTTTAAGGCTTTTATTAGGCGTCATGCGATCGCCCAACAAACCTTCATGAAAATCCCTCTCCTTCTTCATGAACGGAGTTATTGAAAATTTCATTAAATTCGTTTGGTTTTAATGTATTAATAATTGAGATGTTATATGATGCTTTAATACCAATTACTACTACGGATTCTGCGCCAACAGGGTCCGTTTTTTATTGGTATTATCAATAAGGATTTATGGTGGCAGTTTTGTGCTTGTCATAATTTTAGCAATTGGTTATGTAATGATTAATTTAATTCGGCTATTGTCACCCACCAAAGCTTTTGTATTGATATCTGCAAAATTGAGCAGCTCAATCAATTTGTTTAAGCTTAGATTGCGGGGAATTGTACCCGTGTATTGTTCTTTACTTTTACTTCGTCTGTACGTAATGTCAATATTATACCAGCGGGCAATTTGTTGCATTACCTCTTCCGTGTTATTACCATTGAAATAAAACTGACCTTTTTTCCAACTTAATACTTCTTCAAGATCTATGTGGCGGGAATTTAGTGTGCCATGTTGCAGAGTAGCCTGCTCATTTGGTTTTAGGTAAAGATTGGATTGAGGTACATCTTGTGCTGAGACTACAACAGACCCTTCCTCTAGGGTTGTTTGTGTTCTATCTGTCTCGGGGTATGCGTTGACATTGAAGCGGGTTCCAAGAACTTCAATTTTCTGACCACGTGTTTTAACGATAAATTTGCTTTTATTGGTTGTTTTCTGTACATGAAAGTAGGCTTCACCCTGTAATTCAACTTCTCTGTTTCCATTATCAAAGGAGGTTGGGTAAGAGATTTTCGAATCAGCGTTTAGTGTCACTAATGTGCCATCTGATAAGGTTAGGTCATAGGTGGCACCCTTTGGCGTATACATGCTATTTTTTTGTATACTTATTTGTCCTGTTTTAACATCATGATAGCTGATTTGTCCCTTACCATCCTTTTTTATAATGACATCGCCTGTTTGTATACTTTGATTGAGCGAAAGATGTTCGAGATCTATTCGTTTACCATTTCCCAAGATAATGATTGCTCTTTCTTTACCGGGAGGGATTGATGCCAATTGCGCTGTGGTCGCTAAGATCTCGGGCTTTGGCCAGAATTGTAAGATCGAAAAACCTATCAGCAGTATACTGGCGGCGATTGCTATATACCTGACTGTCCGAAACTGTATAATATTTCTTGCCGGATTTTGTATTTCCTTGATAAGACTCTTTTTTGCATTATTTTGAATATCCACAAATTCGGTCTCAGAAATGCCATTTTCGGACTGTTTTTCAAACCAGTCGAGTAGTTCTTTTCTATCTTGAACAGTATCCTTCCTGTTCAAGAAGACGGAAATCAGCTTGTATATTTCGTTCATTTGATTCATAACAGGTTCCATTGGAATGGTCAGTTACTATACAAGTGTGTAAAATAAGGTGGAACCTCCAGTCGAAAATGAAAAAAAAGTGTTTTTTTTAAAATGGATAAAATATCTATGAAAATACCTGTTAAAAAGGTACGGGTGTTGACTAGAAAAACAGTGTAAAATGAAATAAATGGCTTGTCGCTGCTCGAAGATGTTTGATTGCTTTATTAATGTGTTTTTCGACGGTAGACTCGCTGATATTAAGCTGCTGGGCAATAGCTTTGTTGCTCATGTAGAAGTCACGGCTCAATTTAAATACTTCTCGGCACTTTTCGGGAAGGTTTTCGACTTCTTTGGCGACAATATCGATGATATAACGATAATAGAGTTTATCTTCTATTGCAACGGTTTCATCTTCCAGTTCGAGCTCCTCAAAATCGAGAGATGATACCTTTAATTTTAAATTCTTGCGATAATGAGCAAGGATGAGGTACCTACAGGAGCTAAATAGATAGGCCGGGAGAGATTCTATTTGTTCAATCATTTCCCGATTTTTCCATACTGACATAAAAAGATCGTGCAGTATATCTTCAGCGACTTCACTGCTAGCAACTTTTTTTGCAATAAAAGCGATTAAATCGGGCGTAAAAAGGTCATATAATATAACAAATGCTCGTTGGTCCCCTTGGCGTATAAGAGGGAGAAGTTCGTGATATTGATATGATTTTTGATTTTTCATGGGTGTACTCGGGCAGTAAACTTAGCGAAAAAAATATGATTTCTTGTTACAGGAAAGATAATCTCTATTTTTTAGCGTTCTTACTACATTGCTATATTTTCAGTGACTTTAATCGTTTTTTGGGGAATAACACTCAGTTAGCTACTCCCCAAACTTAGTTTTATTTTTTGTGCGTGTTTACACTTGTCAATGGGAAAATACCACTTTCGACATGCGCTTTTTCAATCAGCTGACGTAATTCTTTTACTTTCGTTGGGTTTCCTTGGGCAATATTGTGTTGTTCTTTTGGATCTTGTTTGAGATTATATAGTTCGGCTGTAGGTTGGCTACTTGTAACTTTTTGTAAGATAAGTTTCCAATCTCCCTGGCGCAGGGCTTGACGCCCCCCATCTTCATGAAATTCCCAGTACAGGTATTGGTGCTGTTTTTGTTGCTTATTTTTACCTAGCAACGTTGGCAAAAATGAAATTCCGTCTGTATAATGCGGTTTTTTTGTCGCGGCAAGCTCGACCATCGTAGGCATAATATCCCAAAAAGCGCCCAGGTAGTTTGAGGTTTTCCCTTCGGCAACTTTGCCATGCCAATAAACAATGAAAGGGGTCTTAATGCCACCTTCATAGAGGTCGCGTTTGTTGCCGCGTAACCCGCCAGAGCTATTGAAAAAATTGGGATCGGCTCCGCCTTCCTTGTGCGATCCGTTGTCGCTCGTGAAAATGATAATTGTATTATCCAATAGCTTGTTCTCGCGTAACCGATCAACAATTTGACCGACATAAGCATCCATACGGCTTACCATACTCGCATACATGGCATGCGGTTTTTCTACCGAAGCGTAACCGGGAACAGTCGCTTGTGGGCCATAGTCATTTCCTTTATGTGGTTTTTCATCAAACCTGTCTGCATATAATTGATAATATTTGTCATCCGGACCTGATAATTCGGCGTGAGGAAGAACTGTAGGTACATAAAGGAAAAAAGGCTTTTCTTTATTTTCATCAATAAATTTCAAGGTCTTTTCTTGGATTAATGCCGGTGCATACTGCCCTTGGGCCATTAAACCATTTTCATGGAGTTCTATCCTTTCGTTATTATGCCAGAGGTGAGTTGGGTAGTAACGATGGGATTGACGTTGGCAGTTATAGCCATAGAATTCATCGAATCCTTTTTGATCAGGAGCACCTGTTGTATGGACCATTCCAAGTCCCCATTTTCCAAACGCACCGGTTGTATATCCTGCCTGTTGTAGAAGCATAGCAAAAGTTTGTACAGAGTCGACTAAGGGTTGTTGTCCTTCGGGCTCAAGTTCTTTGTTACCCCTTACATAGGTGTGGCCAGTATGCTGTCCTGTCATTAAAGATGATCGCGAGGGAGCGCACACTGATGTACCAGCGTAGAAGTTGTCAAATTTCATCCCTTTGGCAGCCAATGAATCGATATGCCTCGTTTCAATTTTTTGCTGACCGTATACACCAAGGTCTCCATAACCAAGATCATCTGCCATGATAAGTACAATATTCGGTCTCTGGTCCTTCTTTTGAGCAATAGCAAGAGAGGCTAGAGTCAAAAGAAGAGATAACATAAAAGATGTTTTCATTTGCATTCGGTTATTTCTTTAAATTAATTTTTTTCTTAGCTAAGATTGTCCACTAGTTTATATTGCAGTGCAACTTAATCCATTAAAACAGTCAGGTGGTCCTATTTAATTTTATTTATAATGGTTCGTATGTTTTTTTAGAGTAATACTTCTATTTTAAAGAAGTATTACTCTAAAAAGAATGAGCGTTAAATTTACTCAAAAATATCTTTTTGATCGTATTGGCTTGCATTCGTGGAGGGATAGCAACGGTAATGAAAGAGCCTTAATTTGATAATCTGTTCCTTTTTGCTGCCTACGCATACGATTGTGTAATAATTTATTGTGTGCTATCAATTGTAATCTCCGATATGTTCATATTTATTTTCTAATTTCACCCTAATTTTATGAAAATGCTCTTATGGCCAAATCAATTAAAGAAATAGCACAGGAACTCAATGTGTCTAAATCAACTGTTTCGTTAGTCATTAATCACAAAGCCGAGCGAGCACGTATTAGCAAGGAATTGGAAAACCGTGTACTTGCATACGTTGAAAAAGTTGGCTATAAGCCCAATGCTCTCGCCAAGAGTTTAGCAACGGGGCGGTCAAATACCATTGGTCTAATTGTAGAGAATATTGGGGATTCTTTTTTTGGTCCATTTGCATTGTATGTAGAGGAATTGTTCCGAAAGAAAAATTATCACGTCCTCTACAGTAGTACGCTTGGAGATTCGCAAAATGCACGCGATATCATCGATTCGATGTTGGAAAAGAAAGTGGAGGGTATTATTTTGGCCCCGACAGTAGATCTGGAAGAGTATCTGCGAAAAATATTGGAGCATAAGGTTCCGTTGGTAGTTTTTGATAGAAATTCTCCAACAGTGGAAACCCATTATGTACATATTGACAATGAAGTTAGTGGGAAGAATGCATGTGACTATTTGAAATCTATTGGTTGTAGAAATTTTGGGCTGGTAACCATCGATTCGGATCAACCACAAATGCTGGCACGTAAGCGTGCTTATTTGGAGTTTTGTGACACATACGGAATGGAACCTCGCATACTGCAATTACCTTATCAGCACCTGAAACAGAAAGGTTCACGTATGTTGAAAAATTGGGCAGCTAAGCAGGTAGGCTTAGATGGTCTATTTTTTACCACAAATTATCTTTGTATTCTCGGATTAAAGGTATTGCGGTCGGCGCCTGAGAATAGCTATAATTTTCCGATGTTTTCTTTTGATGACCATGAATTATTTGATATTTTGAATCCTAAAATTTCCTGTATCCAGCAACCATTGGAACCTCTGGCTAAAACTTGTGCGAAAGTTTTGTTAAAGGAAATAGATCAAGGGATATCCACACCAAAAGAATATATCATCTCAACGAAATTGATTCGGCGCTAAAATGGGACAACAAATGGATATATAAAAATTGAATTGTAAAAATCATAAGACGTGTTTGTCCAATTCCAGGTCTTTATTTTGATTTAATATTCTTTTTTATATCTTTACTAATACGTTTTAGTAGAAATATTTTTATATATCCTAAATAATGAAGAAATCTTTAAGTGTTTTTCTAGGGTCGTTATTGTCTTTGGGTTTGTTTTACGCAAAACCGGTTTTGGCTCAGAAATTTAGAGGGCAGCAGCTAGAAGCTGTCGATCTTGTTAATCCATTAATGGGTACCGAATCCAAATTTGAGTTGTCCAATGGTAACACCTATCCCTCGATTGCGAGACCTTGGGGCATGAATATGTGGACACCACAAACAGGGAAAAATGGCGACGGATGGCAGTATCAATATACCGCTGATAAGATTCGTGGTTTAAAACAGACTCACCAACCATCACCCTGGATGAATGATTACGGTGTTTTTTCTATCATGCCTGTGACCGGAAAACCTGTATTTGATCAAGATGAGCGTGCGAGCTGGTTTTCGCATAAAGCGGAAATTGTAAAACCGTATTATTATTCGGTTTATCTAGCAGATCACGATGTGACTGCAGAGATGACACCAACAGAACGCGCAGCCATGTTTAGGATCTCGTTTAATAAAACAGACGACGCTTATATTGTTTTGGATGCTTATGAAAAGGGATCTGAAGTGCAGATTATTCCAGAAAAAAATATGATAATTGGCTATTCTTCGAAATATGCACGCGGTCCGCTGCCAGCTAATTTCAAGAATTATTTTGTTTTGGTTTTTGATCAGCCTTTTGCAAGTGTCGCTACTTGGGAAGGCAAAGAGAAGAAGGATGGGCAACTTCAGATCAAAGGTGATCACACTGGTGCAATCGTAGGGTTTAAGGTAAAAGACAAAACGAAACCAGTACAGGTGAAAGTGGCGTCTTCCTTTATCAGTGCCGAACAAGCCTTATTAAACTTAAATGAGTTAGGTAATAAATCTTTCGATCAAGTAAAAGAAGACGGACGTCAGATCTGGAATTCCACTTTAGGGAAGATTAAAGTAGAGGGTGATGATATTGATCAACTGCGTACATTTTATTCGACCATGTATCGGACTTTATTTTTCCCGAACAAGTTATATGAAATTGATGCGCAAGGAAAGGCTGTACATTACAGTCCATATAATGGAAAAACACTTCCTGGCTATTTATTTGGAGGAACAGGTTTTTGGGATACTTTTAGAGCGTTGTATCCATTCTTAAACTTTATGTATCCTTCCATTAATAAGGAGATGCAAGAAGGTTTACTTAATGCGTATTTAGAAGGAGGTTTCCTTCCTGAATGGAGCAGTCCTGGATATGCCGATATCATGGTGGGTAATAACTCCGCTTCGGTGGTTTCGGATGCTTATATGAAAGGATTACGCGGTTATGATATCAATAAGTTATACGAAGCTTTACAACACGGTGCTAATAACGAAGGACCAATGAGTGCTGTTGGAAGAAAAGGGGTGGAATATTATAATAGTTTAGGTTATGTGCCATATGATGTTAAAATCAATGAAAATGCAGCACGTACATTGGAATATGCTTATGACGATTTCACTATTTACCAATTGGCAAAAGCGTTGAACCGTCCGAAAGCTGAAATTGATTTGTATGCTAAGCGTGCACAGAACTACAAGAATTTATTTGATCCATCGACCAATCTTATGCGTGGAAAGAATAAAGATGGAAAATTCCAGGCTCCTTTTAATCCATTAAAATGGGGTGACGCATTCACAGAAGGAAATAGCTGGCATTATTCGTGGAGCGTATTTCACGATGTTCAGGGGCTTATCGATCTGATGGGAGGAGAGAAGACTTTTGTGAGCATGTTGGATTCGGTGTTTGTTCAGTCCCCAGATTTCGACGATAGCTATTATGGTGGTATTATCCATGAAATACGTGAAATGCAAGTTGCGAATATGGGGCAATATGCACATGGTAATCAGCCAATTCAGCATATGCCATATTTGTACAATTACGCTGGCCAACCTTGGAAAACACAATATTGGGTGCGTCAAGTGATGGACCGAATGTATAAGCCTACACCTGATGGCTATTGTGGTGATGAAGATAATGGTCAAACCTCTGCATGGTATGTCTTTTCAGCGCTTGGATTCTATCCGGTTTGTCCGGCGACGGATGAATATGTGCTCGGAGCTCCATTATTTAAAAAAGTGACCTTAACATTTGAAAATGGTAAGACATTGACCATTGATGCACCAAAGAACTCAGCTGAAAATGTATATGTAAACACATTACAAATGAATGGTAAGGATTATGGCAAGAACTGGTTAAGTCACAGAGCATTGCATGAAGGTGGCACACTTAATTTTGACATGACGGCAAAACCCAATTATACGAGGGGATCGTCCAAAAATTCAGCGCCTTATTCAATGACAACGGATTCGCAAACAAATATCAAGTTGAAATCGAACAAAAAGAAATAATCATTGGGTTATGATAAACTTTAAAAACTTAAAAGTAGTTGTTACCGTATTTGGCTTGGTATACTCTTGTTCACTTTTCGCGCAGGACAACTGGAAACATACAGAAAACGACCGCAAGGTGGCTGTGGATGTTGATAGTATCAGTAAAGGCGGTTATACCCTAATTTGGATAAATAAAGACAAAGATTTTAGTGCTCCTTTAAAAGAAAGGTTGGTGGCGGCATATTTTACAAACTATCCTAAACTAGCCAAGAAATATAATAAAAAGACCATAAAAAAGGTGTCTTTCGTTATTGATCCGGACTATAAAGGTGTGGCAGCAACAGCGGGCGGGATCGTCCGTTACAGTCCAGCTTGGTTTGCCAAAAATCCGGGCGATATTGATGTGGTTACCCATGAGGTAATGCATATTGTCCAAGCATACCCCGATGGGGCAGGCCCTTGGTGGATTACCGAGGGGATAGCCGATTTTGTGCGATTTGATGATGGAATAGATAATGCTGGAGCAAATTGGAAGCTGCCAGAATATAACGAAAAGCAGAAATATACAGATTCTTATCGTATTACAGCGCGCTTTTTGTACTGGATCAATCTACATGTAAAGAAGGATTTTGTCAAAAAATTGGATGCGGCTATGCGTAGCAAAAGCTATAGTGATGCTTTTTGGAAAGTGGAGACGGGTAAAACTATTGATGAGCTGTGGGCCGATTATAGCCAAAATCCCAAACTATAATTCATAAGCGATGAATATCAGAAGTTTAGTCTTTTTGGGATTAATTAGTGTCCCATATTTATTAAAGGCACAAGAAACTAAATTAGTTCAGTATGTCAAACCTCTCATCGGTACGGCGAAAATGGGGCATACTTTTCCGGGGGCGACAGTTCCATTCGGTGCTGTACAATTAAGCCCTGATACGGATACATTATCGTATGCTGTTAATGGGCGGTATAACGGCGATGTTTATAAATATTGTGCTGGTTATCAATATGATGATCCGACGATTGTTGGGTTTAGTCATACGCATTTTAGTGGCACAGGTCACTCCGATCTTGGTGATATACAGATCATGCCGACACAAGGAAAAGTCCAATTAAACCCGGGTACAGCTGATCGACCACAAGATGGTTATCGATCTCCATATTCGCATGCCAATGAACGGGCTGAGGCCAACTATTACAGTGTTTTACTGGATAAACATCAGATTAAAGCTGAATTAACGACAACAACACGTGTAGGACTGCACCGTTATACGTTCAAAGAATCGGATGCTTCACATCTTATTGTAGACTTAACTGCTGGGATCTATAATTATGACGGCAAGAATGTTTGGACCGTTGTCAAGGTCCTGAACGATTCAACCCTGGTAGGCTACCGCCAGACAAACGGTTGGTCAAGAACCCGCACCGTATACTTCGCAATAAAGACATCAAAAGCTTTTAAGAATTACGGCGCCAAATATGAAGATGGAAAATCTGTCTATAATGGTTTCTGGCGTAAGTTTGATCAACAGAACAATTTCCCTGATCTTGCAGCACACAATATTAAGCTTCACTTGGATTTTGATACAAAAGCACAAGAAGCCATCCTCCTGAAAGTAGCTTTAAGTCCAGTAAGTATGAAGAATGCATTGGCCAATATGGAGGCTGAGGCTCCGGACTGGAATTTTGACGGCTACGTTAAGCAAGGGCAAAACGCCTGGGAAAAGGAGTTGCATAAAATAGAAGCTGAAATGTTGAACAAGGAAGACCTTGTTAATTTTTATACAGCTATGTACCATGCAAGCTTAATGCCGACGGTGTATATGGACAGCAATGGTGAGTATAAAGGGTTGGACCAGGAGGTGCACCGCGCTGAAGGCTTTACGAATTATACCTCATTTTCTTTATGGGATACCTTTAGGGCCTTTCATCCGCTGTTGAATCTAATAAACCCTTCTCGTAATGCAGATATTGTGGCATCCATGATGGCTCATTATGATCAGAGTGTATTGAAAATGTTGCCGATCTGGTCGCATTA
The DNA here is from genome assembly GCF_902706145.1 of Sphingobacterium sp. 18053. Lineage (NCBI taxonomy): Bacteria > Pseudomonadati > Bacteroidota > Sphingobacteriia > Sphingobacteriales > Sphingobacteriaceae > Sphingobacterium > Sphingobacterium sp. 18053. The sequence continues at coordinate 300,604 of NZ_CACSJW010000010.1, read as the reverse complement.
TGCAAATGATAACTGGTGCATGAGTGGCTATCATTCCGTATCGGTTATTGTTGATGCTATCCTCAAAGGTGTTTACAAAGGTGATTCGGAAGCCGCGTTAGCAGCTTGTGTACAAACAGCAAATAAACGTCAGTATGAGGGTATTGGGGCTTACATAGATAAGGGATATGTTCCTGCAGATGTATCGGGAACATCTGTTTCTAATACATTGGAATATGCGTATGACGATTGGTGTATCGCGCAATTAGCGAAAAAATTGGGAAAAGAGGATATTTACACGACTTTTTCCAAAAGGGCTGAAAGTTGGAAATCACTCTATGATTCCGCTATTGGATTTATGCGTCCGAAGAATTCAGCGGGTAAATTTCAGGAGAAATTTGATGTTTTGGATACACATGGACAAGGATTTATTGAAGGTAATTCATGGAATTACAGCCTGTATGTACCGCATCAACCTACTGAAATGATGGCATTAATGGGAGGCAAAAAACGTTTAGAGTCTTATTTGGATTCACTGTTTACCATGGAATTACCGGATAAATATTTTGAACATACGGAGGATATTACCCGGGATGGCATTATCGGAAATTACGTGCACGGAAATGAGCCTTCACATCACGTGGCATACTTGTACAATATCACCAAAAGCCCCTGGAAAACTCAGGCACGTGTAAGACAGATCATACGGAATCAGTATCATAATGGTCATGCGGGCTTAGGGGGAAATGATGACTGTGGACAAATGTCTGCTTGGTATTTATTTACTGCATTAGGCTTCTATCCGGTGGCACCTGGGGAAGATAACTATTGGATTGGCAGTCCTTTGGTAAAATCGGCAAAGGTTAATCTTGAAAACGGACGCAGTCTTTCTATAGTTGCCCGTAACCAGTCTGAGAAGAATGTTTACGTTAAATCCGTTTCTTTAAACGGGCGGAAATTGGCTGATTTGCTACTACCCTATAGCAGCATTATAAATGGCGGTGAATTAATCTTCGAGATGAGTAATAAACCGAACAAATAATAGTAACGATAGATTACTATAATAAAAACCCCTCTTTTACGAGGGGTTTTTATTTTTTTCCTACAATCTGAATGAGTAGTGCTAGCAAGCTGGTATTCATATGATTGCTAAGCTGTCCATTCGTTTTTAAATTCGTTTGTGCCATGAAGTTACAATTGGAAAAAAAAATTAATTTAAAATTCCATTTTAGCAAAATCATATTTTTTCTACGTAAAAAACCAGTTTTTAAGCTATAAATTGCTTAATGTTAGTGACTAAACCAGTTTAGCAAATAAAGAAAATTTCACTGATAATTTTTTTTTCTCATTTTTCTATATATCTTCAATATAACCAAGAGAGATAAGTGCTGACCAATTAAGCAAACCGACTCGTTTTGACATTTCATTATGTTGTGTTATGCTAAAACGTTTTTATATTTTAAACTTAAAACCTTAAATTATGATGTTAATCCTATTTGATACTGCGTAATATCAATTTTGGATGGGAATCGACCAATTTTCCTATCCCGAAAAATCAATGAATTTTCACCTCTTTTTTGAGGTGATTTTAACCAGTTATAGTAGAAAAGTAAAAATAACCTAATTATATATCATTCATATGCACATGATAAAAAAAAGGTATTTGGATAGGCTTATTCTTTTAGGGTGGTCCTGTGCCTGTTATTCTTTTGCTTTTGGTCAAGATAAGGTGTTATCACCATCCGATAGTCTTAAGCTTCAGATTGGAACTTCAAAATTGGATTCAGTATTTCAGATTAAGACTAGCCAAGTAAATCCAATAGAAATAAAAAAACAGGCGTTATTACCTTACTCTTCCTTAGCACAATACCTAAAAGGAAATAATACTGGGCTTTATGTAACTGAACCTTCCGGGGAATCGGGTACCAAGCAGCCAATGTATTTTCGTGGTATTTCGAGGCCATTGTTCTCTGATATTGACGTATTTCAGAATCAGCCATTAGTTGTTGTGGACGGAGTTCCTTTGGTTGGAGAACACCCCTTTGCTTATGCCGTTCAAACCTATAACCTAGAGCGTATTGGCCCGGCTACCAATTTATTAGCGAATATTAATATAGACATGGTTAAGTCTATTGAAGTATTAAAAGATGTTGCCGCGATTGCGATGTATGGGCCTAACGCTGCAAACGGAGCTATAGTTGTTCGTACGAAAGAGTATAAAGCGGATAAAAGCAACCGGATAGCGGTCAATATGTATACGGGTTTGGCCGAGCGTCCACATGTCACAACAATTAATGGCGAATACGAAAATAAATTCAGAAAGCAGTTTTATGATCTGTATACTTCCAATGGCAAATATAATGACGGCGATTCATACCCTGTGTATTTAAGTGACTCGCTCAACATGAATTATTTTGGAAAATCCGATTGGACGGACTCTTATTACAATAGTGGTTTAGTTTACAATTTGAATGCAAATTTATCAGGTGGTGGGCCACGTGCAAATTTTCAATTTGCAGCGGGCTCAACACAGGATAAAGGCGTGGCTGATCAGGTAAAATTGAATAAATATTATGCTTTGTTTGGGCTGAATATGCGGCCGATGACTTGGCTGACGTTCTCCATGCAGGCAAATATAGCTCGACTCGATCGTAATCGTAATCTGAACCTGCGGGATAGGTTTGCCCAGTTAGCCTATTTTCCGGATCTGTCGGCACCCTTGTCACCCAATAAGGAGGTCTACAATGAGTATTTAAGTTATTATAAAAAGGGCTTTGATAACAACAAGACGAACGTTGTGCAGGGGTACGGAAAGCTGCAGTTTGATTTTGGAAACTTTCATTTTCTTTCGACAGGAATGCTCGATTATAATGAGGGCTATAGGGACCAATTCTATCATAGTAAGCTGATGGAATCCAATAATTTTGCGTCAAACTACTATGGCTATAATCAGCGGGCAGTATTTGACAATAAGGCTTTTTATGATTGGAATATTAATGAAAAGAATAAGATAAATCTATTGGTCGGCAATAGTTTGCAATGGGATACCTATCGCTACAACTATGCTTATGCTTATAAGGGAGTGAATGATTTCATTAAGGTGAATCTGTTGGAAGATGATGCGCTTAAATCAAATTATCTCGAAGCTACTGCATATCCTAAGGCGCTTATATTTAAATTTTTAGATCGCATTCGTCATAACCTGGTCTCATTTTATGGAAAAGCGACCTATAACTATGGCGATAAGGTTGAGACGTCTCTCTTACTGCGTTCTGATGGATCTTCTAATGCACAACCGGATGCTCGCTGGATTTTTACGCCTTCATTGTCTATAAATTGGAATATCAAGAATAGTTATTTTAATACCAATACTAGTCTGAAAGACCTTACTGCTCGTTTCAGTGTTGGACGTATTGGCTTGAACAATGTGTTTGATGATTTTGCACAAGGTCCCAATTATGTCGCTCAAATGGGCTTTACGGGTAATCAGCTTATCGCTGGTTATAATGCGATTGCAGGGTTGGTAAGACCTTATGAGTCGGGATGGGTTGGATACAATATTCCTTGGGCCTACATAGACCAAGGCAATCTGGGCCTGGATTATGCCATTCAAAAGAAAAATTTTCATGTTTCCCTTGATGTCTATGTGAAACAGACAAAAAACCAGTTGATTAACGTTCCATCTTATAGCGAATATGGCTATAAATCGAGCTATGCAGCAGGAATGAATGTGCAGAATTTAGGTGCAGAATTGACTGTTGGGCTTGATCCGGTTCAATCAGATAATTTTAAATGGTCTACGGCACTGAATGTATCCCATAATCAAAATAAATTAAAGGCATTGCCTAATGGTCTAGATCGGCTCGTGATAGGGAATAATCTTTTGGAGGTCGGCAAGCCATTAGACCAGTATTGGCTACTTGCTAATGAAGGTATTTACAGGACAGATGCAGATGTTCCTCAGGGAATGACCTACAATGCGATCCAGTTACGTGCGGGTGATCCGATTTGGAAAGATCGAAATGGCGACAATACAATCAATGATGAGGATCGGAAATTGCAAGGCCATCGTTTACCTGCTGTATTTGGTAATTGGTATAACAATTTTGTGTTTGGAAAATGGGACCTGGGGATCAATATGTACTATAATATTGGTCGACAACTCATTAACCAAGAAATGGCTAATCGGTTTGATTTTATCAATAATGAAGGGGCGAAAAATCTAGATGCTATCAAAGAGATTACGTATTGGGAAAAAAGGGGTGATTACAGTAAATATCCACTGTATAACCCGTGGAGTACTGTTATAGCTTATCAGGCCGATCAAGATCTTTTCTTAGAGAATGCTTCATTTGTTAAAATAAGGGCGGTCACTTTGGGCTATAACTTAACTTCTCTTGTGGCGGGCCGAACTCAGGCCATTAAAAATGCATATGCCTACGTATCTGCGAATAATGTTGCTACGATTACATCTTATAGTGGAGTGGACCCTGAGATTGTAGATTACACAGGTTATGATATTGGGTCAAAGATGAGGATACCACGAATTTATACGCTAGGAATAAAAGTTGACTTTTAAACGTAAAGAAATGAAAAGATATCACCTCATATTGAGTGTTTTGTTGCTTTTCTTATTGCTTCTGGGAGGCTGTAAGAAAATGCTGGATATAGATTCCTCTCGTACGGTCAAGGAAGAGAACATGTGGAATACTTTGGAGGACACGCGCGCAGGTTTGATGGGAATTTATGGTTTAACCAAAGCGGCTTTGGACGATAATAATGCGTATTGGTTATATGGAGAAGTTCGGGCGGGAGATTTCGAAAGCCCTAATCGGCAGGATCTCAAAGCAATTATTAAGAATGACCTCAAAGCGAATTATGAATCGCTGAATGCATTATCGAATTGGAGACGGTGGTTTGCGGTAGTTAATGCCGCTAATATTTTTATGGAGCGTGCATCGGGAGTAAGAGAAAAAGACATGCGCTACACCGAAAATAATTTGGTAGTAGATGTTGCTCAGGCTCGATTTCTACGTGCTTACGCTTATTTTAATATGGTCCGTATTTGGGGTGATGTACCCCTAATACTAAATTCCCATGACGGAAATTTTGAGAATAAGCCCAAGGAAGATCGGTTAAAACTGTATGCTTGGATTGAAAAAGAAATGTATGATGCAGCGCAATTATTGCCTTATTCCTATAGTACCGGTGATGAACAGCAAATTGGCAACTATTACAATGAGGCCTCTTCAAGATGGAATGGTGCTTTGGTTAGGAAGCTTTCTGTCTATGCTATTCTTGCACATTTGGCGGCATGGCAAGCTAATTATGCTGATGCGGCTTCTTATTCACAATTTGTGATGGATAATTATAGTAAAGGAGGTGCCTATTATTTGTCTACTTCGTTTTTAACGGAGGGCAATGGTTTTTTCTTTGAGAAACGGTCCGAGCAGATGTTCTCATTTCCTTACATATGGGCCCATGTGGAGGCATCGTTTACAGGGCATATTGAAGAATTGACACTGGCTGCTCCTGTTGTCAACAAGTCGGTGCCAGATATTTATATGCCGAAAGAAACGATTTTAAAAACTTTTAATGAGAAGAAGGATCAGCGCTTTAGTATTGATACACTAGGTAGCCCCACTACTGAAGTGTATTTCAGAAACTTCAATGGTAAGTATCCAATCTTTAGTAAAATCAAGTGTATCATGGGAGGTTCTTCCGATCCTACTTTTCGCATTTTTACCAGTGCGACTGTACTCACACGTTTGGAAGATATCACGCTTTTGCGGGCGGAATCTTTAGCCGTGTTGGGTGAAAAATCTACTGCCATTGAACTTCTAAATGAGATTAGGGAACGAAGGGGGCTTAAAGTTTATAGTGAAACGACAAATGGAGATCTGGTAGATGCCATTTTTTTAGAACGAAAGAGAGAATTGATGGGTGAAGGGCACCGCTGGTATGATATGATTCGGCGGGAGAAGATCAAACATGACAATCCTCAGTTGGCACAATTGATAGCCAATGATGGAATCTATTGGCCAATTGCTCGAGAGATTCTAACACAAAATAAGTTGATCGAACAAAATGCTTATTGGAAGTAAAGGAGTTAATTATGAGAAATAACCTATTTGTACGTGGTGTATATGCACTCTTAATGACAGCCCTGCTGTATGCTTGTGCCAAGGATAAAGGCTATTATTCGCCCATATCCCAGGAGCCGGTGTTTAAAGGCAATTTATATAGCTACCTTAAAAGTAAACCTGGTGTGTATGACTCTTTGGTTAAGGTCATCGATAGAATCGGTCTCCAAAAGAAATTGGAAGATAGTACAGTAACACTGTTTGCGCTAACTAATGCCAATTTTCAATTGGCTATTCAAAACCTGAATAATACATTGAGTGTGTCTGACAAGCCTGCACAATACCTGAACTCGGTCAAGTATGAAATACTGGATTCTTTGTTATGCCAATATATTATCCAAGGAAAAATTGCGAGCGATTCCCTTAATAGTCAGGATGGAAAGGATGTATTGGGAATTCGCTATGGCTATCCAATGCATATTGGGCTGAACAAACAATCTTCATCTGGCTATATGAATGGCGGCCCTACGATTGTTGACCTGTCCGATACAAGAAGATCTGTTTTCAATCGTAACTGGGTAACGACTGAAACCAGTTCGTTAAATATCCAAACAGATAATGCCGTTGTTCATGTGTTGAACCCAGACCATGTATTTGGATTTAACAAGTTTGTTAGTCAGATCATTTACATCCCACCGCCAGAAAATCTTTTCATAAAATTCAAAGGACAGGGCTCTGCATCGAAAGAAACTTCAGGTGGGCCCAATGCAGTAGAAGCATCAAAATATGTATTCGATGGTAATCCAGAAACAAAGTTCTTTTTATCAAGTCCTGGGCAGTTCTATCTGCAGTGGGATTTTCCTGTCGAAGTACTTGCCAACAGTTACACACTCCGCTCAGCTAATGATATTCAAGACCGAGATCCAACAGACTGGACTTTGCAGGGGCTTGATGGAGAAAGTGGGAAATGGATCTTATTGGACTCTCGACAAGGGGAGGAGTTTGACGAGAGGTTTCAATTGCGCGTATTCTTTTTTACAAATACGAAGACGTACAAAGCTTATCGTTTGAATATTGCACGCATGTACGGTGGTAACGATTTCCAGTTGGCAGATTGGACAATGAATCGTAATCAATAACCAATTTAAGAATGTATGGACATGAAAATTGCTAGAAAATTTAACACAATAAATAAGACATGCAACTTGGGACTGCTCATCTTGATGTGCGTCGGCTTAAATGGATGTAAAAAGCTTTACAATTTACCTGATGAAAAGGAATTTTTAAGTGTCAACTTGACTTACGACGGAAAATCTTTTTATCCCATCTTGGGAAGAACCTCGCTGATGGGGAATATTAATACCGATCATTCGACCACACCGCTACGATTTGAAATTGTTAATCCCCGTTATGGTGATGGGCGTCCTTACAAGGACCTTTTCGAAGTAAAACCTGTCTATCGGTGGATATACCGTTACGATGGTACTGAAAAGAACTTGGAAGAAATTGAGGCCAAGCGCCAGTTGGTGTATCGCCCTCTTTTTGAGGTAGATTCTACAGGTAGCTTTATTTTGTGGAATTCTTCGACAAACGAGTTGATCGAGCCGCGCTCAAAAGACAGTATAGATCTGGTGCAGAATATACGATATTTTGATCTAAAGGTCTCCAATTCGGGTGGGTCTACAGTGATCAAGGATTTTATGATCCTGCCATGGCGTGTTCAGGACTATGAACCTTATTCGGATAAAAATCCATATAATGGCGAAACTGCTCCTGATCCAAATGACCCTAAAAATCCAAACAAGAAAAGCTATATCTGGCCTTCCTATATGAATGGGGTGTATGGGGAATCTTCCAATCAGTTATTACGCACGGATGATCAGTTTAAAGATCTGGTTGTCTATATCCGCAGATTTACTGGAGGGAATGGACATAATTTGCGCTTTGTCTTTTTGAATAAAAATGGAGAACCGATAAATCCGGATAGTTTTAATGAAACAAAGTGGAATGAACTGGTGCATGGTTTTAACATGAAAAAAACCTCTACTTATGTGCAATATGATGTAGCTTATCCAATTCCCTTAACAAGTTTCCCAACAAAGTATAGCAATGGGAACAGTGCAAAGGTCGATTTTTCCTATTCCAGAAAGGGATTTGGCGGCGGTTTAATTACGGCCAATTTTGGGTTGAACTTTAAAATTTTTACCAAAGGAGATTGGGAGATTGTTTTCCATTTTCAAAGGGAGAATCCACGATTTGATAATGAATAATTGAAAAAGTTATGCAATTTAAGATATTTTATAACAGCTGCATGCTGTTGATATTGTGTGTGTTTCTTTCTACAAAGGTTTTTGCACAGACAGTCATTATGTCTGGTAAGGTAACAGATAATAAAGGGAGGCCGCTGGCGGGTGTTACAGTACGTTTTGGCAAATCTGGAAAGGAAGCGACCTCGACAAATTCCTCGGGGGCATTTAGCTTAACAACGGCAACCGGAACTTCCGTTGCCTTTAGATTAATTGGTTATGATGGAACCACGATGACTGTGAAGGCCGACAGAAATGTAGTCGTTCAATTGAAGGAGATCGATAATCAAATGGATGAAGTTGTTGTTAGGGGGTATGTGAAGCGTCCAAGAGAGACAACTACAGGGTCCTCGACTAAGATCAGTGGAAAAGAAATTCAAGATATTCCATCGGCGAATGTGGAAAATTTGCTTCAAGGCAAGGTCGCAGGGTTAAATATACAGGTAAATACTGGAGCACCGGGATTTAGAGGATCCACACAGATCCGTGGACTTTCGACAATCAGTGTGACAGGTAGCGGTGATCAGTCATTTCTGACCCCCACCTCACCGTTGTATGTTATCGATGGCGTGCCAATGGATGCGGATAGAGCCAATGAACTTGGATTAAGCCAGCAGGGGCCAGGAATCAGTCCATTGTCATTAATTCCCCCTGAGGATATAGAAAGTATAGAGGTGCTTAAAGATGCGCAGGCTACATCGCTATATGGATCGTTGGCTGCCTATGGTGTGATCATTATCAATACGAAACGTGGTAATTCTGAGGTTCCCAGAGTCAGGTATACGGGCAATTTCTTCCTGAAAACGCCACCCCAGTTACGTCCAACTTTGGGAGGAAATCTAGAACGCCGTTTAAAGCTATTGCAGATCTACGGAAATGCGCTGTCGCAGGATGACCTGGACCGAATTTCACAAACCCCCATGTTATCGGATAGTTTGAACGCTTATTACAATAATTCAACCAATTGGCAGGACTTATTTTATGCGACAACCTACAACCAAACGCATAATGTCGCAATTGATGGGGGGAACCAGAAGTTAAACTATAAGGCGAACCTGAATTATTATAATGAAAATGGTATCATCAAAAATACGGGTTTTGATCGCTATATGACCAATATGCGATTTGAATATTATCCCAACGAGAAATTTAAATTTACAGCGCAGATAAGTGCTTCACTTGGCTCAAAAAGTAAGGGGAACGGGTTAGGTATTTTACAATCTGGTGTGGCAACAAACGGGATGGCATCAACGTTGTTGCCTGGTCCGTCTTTTTATCTGGCATCCTCAGGATATAATTCAGCATTGAAGACCCGAAATGATAATTCGTCTAAATCGATCAAGCCTTTCATTGAAGCATCCTATGAAATTATTCCAGGTTTGCGGGCAACAACAACAATGAGTTATGAGTCTACTTCCGATAATGAAAACACGTTTACACCAGCGGCAGCAAATGGTCAATTTGCACAAGTTTATGCTTATTATGGTCGATACAATTCATTGTATAATAGGAACTCTATCAATTATAGTCACACGTTTAATGAAAAGCATACCGTATTTTTCAATCTATTCAATGAGATTCGGACCTTGGAAAAACAAGCAAATGCAACTTTACAAGCCCGTACACCAAATGATCAATTTGAAGGACCTCTTGGATTTGATGGCTATTTTTCCAAAGGAGGAGGATTATTGCGCCGTGGATTCGGAAAAGAAAGAGGATTATCTTTTGCAATCGCTGGAACTTACGATTACATGAAGAAGTATGTGGTAGACCTCTCTTACAGAATGGATGGGTCGTCACAGAATGGATTTGGAAACCTGTATACCAAAAATCCTGCTGTTGGTCTTCGATGGAATGCCTATCATGAGAATTTCTTGAGAGATGTGGACTGGATTAATTTGCTCTCCATTCGAACCAGTTGGGGGGTGAATGTTATGCCGAATAGTACCTTGGAGCGCGTTTACGGAAAATACGATATTGCAGGAAGCTATAATGATAAGATAGGCATCGGAATCAATTATGAACAAATTCCAAATCCTGATCTAAAACCGACAACAACAAGCCAGTATAACTTAGGTTTGGACCTCGCTTTCTTTCAAAATAGATTTGAATTGACTTATGACACGTATTATAAGAAAGTAAACAATATTCTATTTGAAGAACTACTTTCTTCGTCGCTCGGCTTTGAAAAGGTAAATAGCAACTCAGCTGCCATTGCCAATTATGGACATGAGTTATCTGTTATGTTAAGGCCTTTGACCGAAGGTCGTTTTACCATGTCCATAGGGGTAAACGGAGCCTATAACCGGGATGTTTTGTTAAAACTACCTGAGCATTATGGTGGGCAATTTGTCCGTTGGGAAAATATTGATAAATATAAGCAACACGTTGTTTTTAGAGTGGGAACCTCAACGATGTCCAACTACATGTTATTAAATAGAGGTGTATACAGCACAGATGCGGATGTACCGGTTGATCCGGCGACTGGACGACGTTATCGGATGGCCAATGGTACAGAATTTCAGGCGGGTGATCCCATTTTTGCAGATTTAGATGGCAACTATGTTTTAGATGAAAATGACTATGCCCGTACCGGGAATTCTCAACCATTGATTACCGGCGGTATGCAATTGAATTTTAATTACAATCATGAAACTCTCGGATCATTTGGTTTGAACTTATATGCGTCCTATACGGCAAAACGCACCATCTTGAATAATGCACTTGCCGAGCGACTGCAATTGATGAGCGATCCCTATGGTGATAGAGCGGTGGTTCCGTTAGATGATGTTAATATGTGGATGAAACCCGGCGATAATGCAAAGTATCCTTATGCTTACGATTTCAGAAGATACTCAAGTGTTAATCCGTTTCGGATGGATCAAGATCTCTGGGCTGAAGATGGGTCCTACTTTAAGTTAAATAGTGTGACACTGTCTTACATGTTTACAAAAAATGCTATCAGAAGATATGGACTTGAGCGTCTACGGGTATATGTTTCGGCTGAAAATATAAACACATTCTCCAAGTACAGTGGACCTAATCCCGAAAATGTAAGCACGATGGGTAGGGATGCTTCTGGTGGATACCCTGTTCCTAGGCAATATAATGTTGGTGTTAATATTGATTTCTAATCGAGCTGTACTATGAAAATAAAAAGAAATATAGGAAGAATAGCGTTTGTCATATTTCTATGTACAACCGTAATGATGGGCTGTAAGAAATTTCTGACGGTGGAGCCGATCGATAGGCTTACGGGTAACAATTTCTATCAGTCAAAGGAGGATGTAGAAGCAAATATAGCACGTATCTACAGTCAGTTTTTTGAAAAACTGAACGAGTCATGGGTAATCGGTGCCATTGGTGAGGCGAGGTCGGGAGAAATTTTTCCCGCCCCTACAGCTGGAACTGATCGAATGATACTTCGCGACCTAGGGACGAATGACATGAATGCTGTGTATAACAATACAATGAGTGGCGGTCGTTCCCAAGGTTATGCCATGTATAAGGTTTCTATCTGGGATACTTATTATAAGGTAATTCAGAGCTGTAATATTTTAATCTCCAAATTGGAAGAGGGAATTCCAGGTTTATCTGCTTCGGATAAAGATCGTTATAAAGCTGAAGCCACTTTTATGCGTTGTCTAAGTTACTTCTGGATGGTTCGTCTATATGGCGACGTGGTTTATTATACCGATGCATACTTCGCAAAGCAACTTCCACGTGAGGATATGGTTTCTGTAATTAGCAAAAGCATTGCCGACTTAGAATCTGTTAAAGATATTATGCCATGGACTTTTGGGGAGTCATCACAGCGTGGGGCCCGAGCAAGCCGGGGAAGCATTATCGCTTTGTTGATGCACATGAAGATGTGGAATGCGAATTTTGATTCGCCAAATGCAACGAAGTATTATGAAAGTGTGGCTAGCTTAGGTAAGGAGTTGCGTGCTAGTGGCGTTCACCGTCTGTACAAACTAACCCCCGAGGAGTGGGCTAAAGTCTCAAAAGGACGTACGGAGGAATCGCTGTTCGAATTCTACCGAACGATCAATTACGATGATCAGAACAATGCATATGCGCCTTTGTGGGATCATTTTTTACGTTGGCCATATAAGTTTCCTCGTTATAACCAGCAATTCAGCATTGCTTATTATTCCTCCATTTTCATGTACAGGATTTATCCGCTAAATGGTCCTGCAGATAAGCGAAAAGAGCTTTGGTATGAGGATATGTATGCGAATGATGGATTATTTGTTTTGAAGAAATTTGCAGCCAATGTCTTTGCGTCGGGAAATGAAGACTCTAATCCGGATAATACATTTATGATATTTCGTTATGCGGATGCGCTGTTATTAGAAGCGGAGGCGCTAGCTAATTTAGGTGCTGCACGTGAGGCTGAGGCAATCACAGTACTTAATATTGTTCGGGATCGGGCTGAAGCCCCTCGCTATGCTGGTGGTGGTACAGATCTTAAGAATTTTATTTTCGAAGAGCGTTGTCGTGAATTGATTGGCGAAGGGGCAAGATACTTTGATCTGATCCGGACCCGAAGAATACTAAATCCACAATGGACCATGAATCCCATGACAATTGATCAGTATAACCGTCGTGCGTGGACTTGGCCTTTGGATGCTTCAGCTAAAAATTTTAATTCAAAAATCGTGTTGAACGATTATTGGACAGGAGGAAATTAAATCAGTTTATTATGAGACAAGCTAAGATTATAGGATATGCCTTCATTACGATGTTACTGTTTGGCCTGGGATCATGCAAAAAGGATGCATATTATAAAGATGGCGGATTGGCGCAGGCAAAATTTGATGGCTCCATTATAGATTACCTGGATTCAAAACCAAGGGAATTTGATTCGATTGCCAAAATAATTAGGTTGGCAGGTTTGGAAGAAGATTTTAAGACCAAGGAATTTACTTTTTTTGCTCCGAGGGATGAAAATATAAAGAGGTTGATTGGTCGAGCGAAATCAAATTCCATTATCGATCAGTCAAGTGTTAATTGGTTGCTTTACAATTTAGGGCGAGATACCATCAAAACATTGGCAGATGTAGATAGTGCGATTTGGCGTAAGTATTTACGGCGTTATATGTTTAATGGAAAACGAAAATTAATGGACTATCCACAGATCGATTTTGATTTACTAAATGTCTATAAAGGACAAAATTACACCTCATTTGCAAATACAGTTTCCAATATAGGAGTTGTCTATAACGATGCAATAAATGATTCTGATAAAAACAATATCACCCGATTGAAATATATGGGGTACCGACAATTGTATATCTCCTATATTCCAGATATCAGTAGGCCAAATGAATGGCGGTCATGCCCGGTCGCTTCATCAGATATTCAACCTGATAATGGCGTTGTCCATGTAATCGATTATACCAAAGCTCAGTTCGGATTCAATCAGAGCGATATTCTATGGGATATATTAGAAAGTAAGCGTTAATAACAATAACCAGTTGTAGTTTAAATTATGAAAGTTATGTACAATACGATTTGGAAATTTACAGCCTTGTTGTTTGTTATTGCTCTTTTTTTGGGATGCAATAAGAATAATAAGATGTTTTCAGCTCCATATGAGGAAGGGCTACCGCCTTTGGATATAGAAATCAATCCAACCGATAAAATGCAACCAGAATCGGGTAAAACCGGAGTTGAGACAATCATGCGGATTAAAGGTTTAGATAAATATAAAGATAAAGCTATCATCCGATTTAACGGCGAGAAAGCACAGATTGTCGAGTTAACAGCAGATTATGTAAAGCTTAAGGTTCCGCCTTTTGCTAGTACGGGAGTGCTTTCTGTTGCAATTGATGATATTGTATTTTTTGGACCACAATTTACGGTTTTAGGAAATGTATCTATAGATCCAACTTTTCAAGTGGGGGTAGGAACAAATAATACCGTTTCTGATGTTCTTTTTTTGGAAGATGGCAAAATGATCTTTACAGGGGCCTTTACAAATTATAATAATAAAGGATCGATCCGGCCAATTAATCGTCTCGTCAGAACTTTTGCAGATGGAACGTATGATGCAAGCTTTCGTATAGGTACCGGCGCCAATAATTCGCTAAATAGCATTTTAAAATTAGGAAATTACTATTTTTTGGCAGGTTCTTTTTCGGGGTATGGGCAGCGTAATTCAGATATCAGCAATCTGACACGAATTTATACAACAGGAGCTATCGATACAATGGGCATTAAACCATTCCGACGTCCTGGGCAAATAGATACACTAAAGTATTATCCGACATTTAATGGTGGGTTTGATGGAAATATCGGAAATATTTATGAGTCTGAAGGAAAAATCTTAGCGACAGGAAATTTTAGATATTACATTCACCGCACCTATGATAAGCCAAATCGGCTTGAGACAAGAGATACCATTATTTTGGATAGTACAGAAATCAGGCATATCGCCCGATTGAATCTGGATGGTTCACTGGATAAGTCTTTTAGGTTTGGGGCAGATGGCAAAGCAATGGCTGGTGGAAATGGATCTGTAGCAACTGTCTATCATAATAGTGGGGCTTTAAAGGGGAAAATTTTAGCTTATGGTTCTTTCAATAGATTTGATGGACAATCCGCAGGATATATAACACGGTTAAATGCTGATGGAACATTAGATGCTACATTTAACCCTGGTGGAGTTGGAGCGGACTACAATGTGTCTTCGGTTACTTACAATAATGTCACGAATAAATATATGGTTGTTGGAGATTTTAGTAAATACAACGGTGTAGCTGCAATAAAAGTTATTATGTTGAATGCAAATGGAACAGTAGACCAAAGTTTCCAGGCCAAAACTTTTGAAGGTGGAAGTCCCTTCTATGCGATGCAATTAAATGATGGTTTAGTTGTCGTTTCGGGAGATTTTGCGCGCTATAGTAATATTGCCCGAAATGGCTTTATGATCCTGAATTCCAATGGAGAATTGAATGGAGATTATAACACTTCTGGTTATTTCTCTGGCTATATCAATAAAGTTGTCGAGACAAAAACAGAAGATGGCAAACGCGCATTACTTTTGATGGGCTTTTTTGGACGATTTAATAATGAAGAAGTACATAATCTGATTCGAATTAAATTGGAACAGTAACTTAAATTTTAAACTGATGAGATCTCAAGCTAATTTTCGAAATATAAGCCGCTGGCTAATGTCTTTGGTCATGTTATCGATGTTCATGTCCTGTAAAGATGAATTCGGTCGCTTGCTACCGGATAATGAGGGTAAACAAGATACCGTGGACCTGGTGTATGGTAAGCCTAAAGTGCTCATGCTCATTGTGGATGGAGCAAGAGGAGAATCGGTTCGAACGGCAAATATTCCAACGATGAATGGTTTGCTCAACCATTCGATTTATTCATGGGTTTCGTTAAGCGAGGAACATGACGATGCAACTGCTACTGGCGCTGATTTATCCAGTATTATCACCGGGGTAAGCCAAAATAAACATTTGGTCATTGGTGATAATTTTAAGAACAATAATTTTCAGACCTTTCCGACAGTCTATACAAGGGTCGCTTCAAATATGAAAAACCCTGAATTTAAGGTGTATAGCAGTTCTAAACTATTTGTTGATCATCTAACTCCTGTTGCGGTAGCTAAATTGGAGAGTACAGACGAAGAGGTTGTCAATGGTATTAAGGAGGGTTTAAAGCAACCAGAGTTAACAATGCTAACTGCACATTTTACAGCGATTGATAAAGCAGGAAAGGCTAGCGCTTATGACAATAGCAGTGCTGTTTATAAAGCTGCCATAGAAAATTTCGATAAGCAGGTAGGGGAAGTTATTAAGGCGTTGGAGCAACGTCCCGCTTTTAAAAAAGAGAATTGGTTGGTAATCATCACTTCAAGTAAAGGGGGGCCGTTTGAAATTCCTCCGACGCAGAATGACAATACAATCTTTAGCAACCCAAATGTTAATACCTTTACTATTTTCTACTCGCCGAAATATAATTCAAGGTATATCAATAAACCTTATTTGGGCAGTCGCTTTTCGGGAGATTTTTTAAGGTTTAAAGGCGGTATTTACGCAGAGTTGACCGAAGGGGATAATCCTGTTTTTGATCTCGGCGATAATGAGGAATTTACCATTGAATTAAAAGTTAAGAAGAATAAAGGACCAAATAATACCTATAAATTTCCCAATTATCCATCTTTTATTGGTAAACGAGAGAAATGGGAATCAGGCGCGCCGACAAATGGATGGATCATGGCTTTCAAAGACGATTATTGGATGTTCAATGGTCGCGGTCCGAATGGAAGTGGTGAGGTAAATGGCCCGAAATTGAACAACGCAACATGGAATAATGTAACAATAGTCGGAGCATTGACAAGTGACGGTAAACGCATAGTTAAAACCTATACAAATGGTCTCCCCGGCAATGAGATGGACATTAGTTCATGGGGTTCAATTAGTAGTCCAGCAAAATTTAGGTTGGGACTGTTAAATGGGGGAAGCAATTGGAACGAAGGCGATTACTACTTGGCTGATGTTCGATTTTGGAAAGTAGCATTGCCCCTGGCAGTTATTACGCAATATAATTGCCAAGTAGGAGTAAGTGAAGAACATCCCTATTACCCAAATCTTGCGGCCAATTGGCCTATTGTGGGAACTGTTACTGATGGCGTACTTTATGATGATGGCCCCTATGGCAATACATTGAAGATTGGGGATTCCGCCTATGAAATTTCTAAACTGAATGATTTCCTTTGCGCTCCTTCTGTTGAAACAATAAGTACGTTAGTGCCGAAAAATACCGATATAACTGCCCAGATATTTAGCTGGTTGCAGATTGCTAGACAGGAGAATTGGCAACTAGATGGACGAGTTTGGGTAGACAAATAATCTTAAAAAAGCTAATATGAAAAGACTATTTTATTATATAACGATAATTTTGGGCTGTAGTCAATTTTTGGCTTGTTCAAAAGATAATCTAGAAGTGTTTAATTTACAAGGAGGGGCTCCTGTTCAAGTTATCGCAGAAGGTGAGGGAAAAGATCTGATCAAAACAAATGATTATGTACAGGTTCCGATGAAAGTGAAATTGAGTAGTCCAGCATCCCAAACTTTTGATGTTGAGCTTCAATTGAATACCGATACAGTTACCAAATTAATCGAATCGGGAACACTAAAAGAGGTGGTTACACTTCCGAATTCAGCATTTTCTTTTCCCAATGTAGTGAAGTTTCAATATGGTGCAGATACCACCTCTTTTTTGTTAACGATTTCGCGAACAGAAATCGAACGTGTTTACGGTAAGAAGTTCGCACTGTCGTATAAGTTGTCTAATCCAGGAAAAGGTAATCAGTTGGGAAATCCAAATAGCATAATTATAACGATGGACTCAAAGGATCTGCTGACTGTGCAAGATATCCATTATCTTTCGATAACAAATTCACCTGGCAATATTATCCTGGCAAGTGATCATAATAATTACAATACAACACCTTCTGGAATTGAAATACCGATCGGTGTTTCGTTAGCGTCCTTTCCTAGTAAATTTTTTTATGTTGAAGTGCGAGGAACAACTGATTCAATTTCAAATTGGATAACGAAGAAAAAGGTGCCTGTGAACACGATCGGTTTAAAGGAGAATGAATATTCCATTCCTTCACGCGTGCAGGTTTTGGGTAATAAATCCGCAGCGGCGTTCAATATATCAATTCCTTGGGATGTTATTACCAAAAATAAAGATAAGTTTCTCGCTGTAACGGTCTACTTGAAGGACCCGACGCTGCATGTGATCAATCCTCAGAAAAATTATACTACGATTTTGATTGATTGTGCAAAGGTTGTCGAATTCGATGTAACGGGGGAAGCAACTCTAACGGTAAATCGCGATAATAATGGTGGTGCAAATGCAGGTGAGGGGAGTCTCAAGCTGGTGGATGATCTGACGAGTACAAAATTCTTGCAGAGCGCATTTACAGGTGATCTGCAGTGCACGCTTACATTTACCAGAACCCTGAAGATTGGAGCATATACACTTACATCTGGAAATGATGCTATAGAACGTGATCCAAAAAGCTGGTTTCTTGAGGCGTCTTTAGATGGTATAAATTGGGTCACTATTGATACAAGAGTAAATGAAAGTTTCCCAAATAGAATTCAAACAAGACGATTTAATGTGCAAAAACCAGGTAATTATAAATTTTATCGTCTAAATATTACAGAAAACGTTGGAAGTAGTTTATTCCAATGTTCTGAATGGAGGATGATTGAATTTTTATAGACGGGCGGTAACTTATGGTATTACAACGATGAATTTATGAAGATGAAATTAGTAAGATATAACTTTTATATACTTTTACTGTTTACCTTATTAGGTTGCAGTAAAGAAAAGGAAGTGGTTGTTGACAAACCTCAGCTTCCCAATCCGGTTTCTGCTTTTTCTATTAAGCAGGTTGCGAAGGATGACCCATTTACTTTTGAATTTACAAATCAGTCAAAAGACTATACTGAAACACGTTGGAGCTTTGGTGATGATAGCACCTCTTCGAAAACTTCGCCGCAACATACTTTTTTAGGGACGGGTGATTTCACTGTAAGACTTAAAGTGCTCAATGAAAATGGCGATTGGGCTCAACGGGAGGAGGTCATTAAAATTGATGCGGAGAAGCTAATTCGATTCAATGCGACAAAGAACGGAACAGGAAAGTTGATCCTAAGTTATGCTAGTGATATTGCAGTTAAAGGAGTCATTTGGTCAAAGATGACTGATAAAGATAAATATGAGCAAGTTTCTGATAAGGAGAAAGCCGATATTTCGATTGAGGTGGGGAAATTCGAAACCTACCAGCTAAATGTAAAAACTCCTAAAGGATCTCAAATCGTCGTTATCAAGATGCTTACCGATCTAGGCATTATAAAAGACTGGACAAATATTGATAATACCTTTCGAATCTCTCAAGACAACTCGAGCGGCCCTGACGCAGGTGAAGGATCGAAGAAGTTAATAGATGGTGATAACAAGACGAAACTATTTATTGGTGGATATCAACCTGGAATGTATTGGCAATTTGTATTCTATCAACCACAAACCATTAATGGTTATACCATAACAACAGGAAACGACTCTCCAGAACGAGATCCCAAAGATTGGGAAATACAGGCCTCTGAAAATGGAGATACTTGGGTAACATTGGGCACTGTCACGGGGTATAGTTTTGGAAATACTCCGGCTGATAGAAATAAATCGGTCAATTTCACCTTTACGAATTCAAAACCTTACACCCATTATCGGTATGTTGTGAAATCAGTCTCCTCTGGATCAAATTTCCAAATGAGCGAATTTAGGCTTTTGGAACTACCTCAGTAGACACTAAAGAACGACATCAGCACGCTAGTTAGCGAAAAGAGGGTGATTGGCTCAAAAAGTAGCCGTAAGATATTCGCTTGAAAGAGGAATATTCTACGGTTATTTTTATGTTGGGTAGGATACGATCTACTCTTTTTTTGTAACCATCTTGTGAAAAATACCTTGCCATCTTCTATATTTAATTATCTTACTTATATTTACTAATACGTTTTAGCTTTTTTGCTAGTGCTATCAACCAAATACATAATTTATGTTTAATATTAAAAAACTAACAGGTAGTATTCTTTTTCTATTCGCGACGCATGCTGGAATGGCGCAACAAACCTCGCCTGTTGATTTCGTGAACCCTTTGATTGGTACTGAATCGAAGTATGAATTGTCTAATGGCAATACTTATCCTGCAATAGCTCGTCCTTGGGGTATGAATTTTTGGACCCCGCAGACTGGAAATATGGGCGATGGCTGGGTATATACTTACACGGCAGATAAAATTAAAGGATTTAAGCAAACCCACCAGCCAAGCCCCTGGAACAATGATTATGGTCAGTTTTCAATCATGCCAATAACAGGTACACCGCAATTTGATCAAGAAAAACGGGCGAGCTGGTTTTCGCATAAAGCTGAAATTGCCAAACCTTATTATTATAGCGTTTACCTTGCAGATCACGATGTGACAACAGAATTGTCGCCATCACAACGGGCAGCGATCTTTCAGTTCACCTTCCCCAAAACAGACAGTGCTTATGTTATTATTGATGCATTTGATAAGGGGTCTTATATTAAAGTAATTCCGCAGGAAAATAAGATTATCGGGTATTCAACAAAAAATAGCGGTGGTGTTCCAGAGAATTTCAAGAATTACTTCGTCATTACTTTCGATAGACCATTCTCCTACAAAGCTGCTGTTAAAAGCGGAGCGATAAGTAAAGACGAATTGGAAATTCAGGATAATCACGCTGGAGCAGTCGTTGGTTTCTCTCCCTTGAAAAGAGGGGAGAAGGTCACCGCCCGTATTGCTTCTTCCTTTATAAGTTTTGAGCAGGCAGAAATTAACCTGAAGGAGGTTAAATCGAAAACATTTCAACAGGTTGTTGACGAAGGTAAAGCACAGTGGAACGAAATCCTCGGACGTGTACAGGTTGAAGATCCTAATATTGACCGATTACGTACATTTTATTCCAGCCTCTATCGTTCAACACTTTTTCCAAGGGACTTTTCTGAAATTGATGGAACAGGCAAGCGTATACACTATAGCCCTTACAATGGGCAGGTCCTGCCTGGCGAAATGTTTACGGATACAGGCTTTTGGGACACCTTTAGAAGTTTGTTTCCCCTGTTGAATTTATTGTATCCGTCGATGAATGATCGGATGCAGGAAGGTTTGGTGAATGCGTATAAAGAGAGTGGTTACCTTCCGGAGTGGGCCTCGCCAGGACATCGTGCATCGATGATTGGAAACAATTCCGCTTCTATTGTAGCAGATGCCTTGATTACTGATCGCAAAGGCTATGATAAAGACCTGTTATGGGAAGCGCTTAAGCATGGGGCCAATAGTGCCTATCCGAAACACTCTTCGACGGGACGCTTCGGTTATGAATATTATAATAAATTGGGCTATATACCTGCTGATGTAAAAGTAGACCAAAATGTAGCACGTTCACTGGAATATGCATACAATGACTGGTGTATTTATGAATTTGGCAAAGCACTGGGCAAACCGGAAGCTGAAACAGCTATTTATGCAACACGCGCGATGAACTATAAAAATCTGTTTGACCCAAGTACAAAACTTATGCGTGGAAAAAAAGCAGACGGATCGTTCGTCTCAGATTTTGATCCAAGTGCCTGGTCGCGCGAATACACAGAAGGAAATGCTTGGCATTGGAGTTTTTGCGTGTTCCATGACCCTCAGGGTTTAATTAATTTGATGGGTGGTAATAAATCTTTTGCTTCCATGTTGGATACGGTGTTTGTTATTCCGAGTTATGAGGGTATGAAAAGTCGCGGAATGATCCATGAAATGCGTGAAATGCAGGTGATGAATATGGGGCAGTATGCGCATGGAAATCAGCCTATCCAACATATGCCCTATCTGTATAATTATGCTGCAGAGCCCTGGAAAGCACAATATTGGGTACGCAAAATAATGGATAAACTTTATTTGCCTACACCAGATGGCTATTGTGGTGATGAAGATAATGGGCAGACTTCAGCCTGGTATGTCTTCTCTTCGCTAGGATTTTATCCTGTTTCTCCTGCCTCGGGCGAATACGTGATTGGTTCACCACAATTCGATAAGGTGACATTAAATCTTGAAAATGGGAAAAAAGTGAATATCCAAGCGAAACAGCAGGGAGCAAATCAGGTCTACGTAGATCAACTAACTTGGAATGGAAAGCCTTATAGTCATAATTATATCCGTTATAAAGATTTATTGCAGGGTGCCAAACTTGATTTCAAAATGAGCGACGCACCGAATAGAAATAGAGGTACAAAAAAAGAAGATGCTCCATATTCCTTTAGTAACGAAAAAATAAAAGGAAAATAAAGATTGAGTTCTGATAGACAATAATGAATTCAATGATGATACTTTAGTTCGAAGTAATTGTGTCGACTGTTTAATTGATCTTTTAAGGTTTATAACGGAAACCATGAACATTACTTGTTTTTTGAAAACCATGACAGCTAATTTTTTAGGCTGTCATGGTTTTTTTACACGAATAAAATAATCTTAGCTATTTAAAGTCATACCTTTGTAGTTCGAAATTTCGATATGTTAGGCAAAATATTTCATTTTTTAACACTCTTTGCATACCTTAATCTGTTGACCTATGAGTCTTTCTCCTCGGCAACCGGACAGGTGCTGCATGCAGGTGAGACTATTGTGGAGTATTTTCTGGATGATGTATTGGATTTGGAACCCATTCATTCTTCCCAAGAAGAAAAAGTACTATTGCAAGATGATTATCGTATATTTTCGCTCAATAGTCAAGTACTACCAATTTTTATTTTTGTTTTTGGAATCGTCTTTACGGCATTATGTTTCGCAAAAGATGATGAACATCCTTTTTACCGATCTAAAACCCTATGCTTACCAGGGTATTATCGCTTCCTGTCCCGTTTTAGGCCATTCTAGTTACGCTCCTCTAATTTTCTAGCGGAGGCTGCAACAGTTTAATTTTATTTCTATATATGGTATGGAAGGCCTTGGGCCGCTCTTTACACTATAGAATTGCTGTAGCTCCCATCTAACACATTCTCCTAACGACTGATTTTAAAATACCGTAGGAGGGTTTAACATTTTACATTTTTTATCGTTTATGAAGAAATTACTTTTACTGTGCCTTTTCGTGGGTATGGTTGGGATGCTGGCTTCATGCCATTCATCCAACGCTAACGCTGATCCGAAAGAAGAACTCAAAAATATCCCTGTAGTACCTTTAATGGTAATGGATACGACTGTTTATCAAGAGTATATTGCGGATGTTCAAGCCTTAAAAAACGTCGAAATTCGTTCCAAATTGAATGGGTTTTTAGATAAAATTTATGTAGACGAGGGGGCTTGGGTAAAGAAAGGCCAAATACTATTTAGGTATAATAATGAGGAATATCGTTCGGAATTAGCCAAGGCCAAAGCACAGTATGATAATGCCATTGCCGAAGCACAAAAGATTAAGCTGGAAATGGAGCGAACTCAAAAATTGGTTGACAAGAATATTGTGAGCTCTTCCGAATATAATTTATTGAAAATTCAACTAAAAGCGGCCAATTCTAAGATAGAAGAAGCCCGAGCTTTGGTTAATCAGGCACAGACAAGATTGGACTATACTGTTATACAAGCTCCTTTTGACGGCCGTATAGACCGTATCTTATTGAGAGAAGGCTCTTTATTGACCGAGGGTAGCTTAATTACGACGATCTCCGATTTAAGCAAAGTGAACGTTTATTTTGACATTTCTGAAAGGGAGTATCTGACACTTATGCGTGATAAGTTGGACGGTAAGGAAACGCAAAAATCGGTCAAGTTAATTTTGGCCAATGGTGAGCTGTATCCACACGAGGGAATTGCCCATTTGGTAGAAAGTGAATTTGAAGCCAATACTGGATCCATTGCCCTTCGAGTTCAATTTCCCAATGCCGAGCATATCCTAAAACATGGTGCAACAGGTAAGATTGCGGTGCCAATGCAGACAGGGGAACATACCTTTGTACACCAAAAATCAGTATTTGAAATTCAGGACAAGACATACGTTTATACTGTACAGGCAGATAGTACCGTAAAAATGACACCTTTTACAGCGGGCCCGCGTGTGGGGCATTATTACATCGTGGATGGAGGTTTAGATCCCAACGCCAAGATTGTCTATGAGGGGGTACAGGGACTGCGGAGTGGAATGAAGATTAATCCAAAAATGAGGAAACTGTAGGGGAGGATAAATTATGTTTGAAACATTTATAAAACGACCCATATTGTCGTTGGTTATTTCGGTGTTTATTACACTTTTAGGGTTGTTGGCCTTATTTACATTGCCCATCACACAATTTCCGGACATTGTACCACCTTCGGTAGTCGTCAATGCCAATTATACAGGTGCCAATGCTGAGGTGAGTACAAATGCCGTCGCTATTCCTTTGGAAAAAGCAATCAACGGTGTAGCTGGGATGACTTACATGAATTCAGTGTCTACCAATAACGGCAGCACGGTTATTCAAATCTTTTTTGAAGTTGGTACAGATCCAGATATTGCAGCTGTAAACGTACAGAATAGGGTAACTACTGTATTGGATGAACTCCCTGAAGAGGTCATCAAAGCAGGGGTAACCACCGAAAAAGAGGTCAACTCCATGCTGATGTATCTGAATGTTTTTACCGATGATGAAACCGCGGATGAAAGATTCATTTACAATTTCGCAGATATCAACATTCTAAAGGAACTGAAACGGATTGAAGGTGTCGGTCTCGCTCAGATTATGGGAATGCGTGATTATGCGATGCGTGTATGGGTTAAACCTGACCGTATGGCAGCTTATAATATCTCTACGGAGGATGTGGTGGCCGCATTACGAAAACAGAATATCGAGGCTGCGCCTGGACAAACCGGTATCAGTTCCGATAAAATGCGTAACATGCAACAATATGTATTGCGTTATCCAGGTAAATTCACTGAAATTGAGGAATATGCCAATATACCTATTCGAGCTACTTCAAATGGTTCTATTATCCGTATAAAAGACGTAGCAGATGTTGAATTTGGTTCATTGGATTATGAAATGGTATCCAAAACTGATGGACGTCCATCCGCATCCATCATGCTAAAGCAATTGCCGGGATCAAATGCACAAGAGGTTATTCAGCGTGTAAAAGACCGCATGGCAGAATTGAAACAAACTCAATTCCCGACTGGCATGACCTATACCATGGGTTATGATGTGTCGCGGTTTTTGGATGCCTCAATTTCTTCTGTCATCAAAACCTTATTGGAGGCGTTTCTTTTAGTTTTTATCGTTGTATTTATCTTTTTACAGGATTTTAGGGCGACTATTATACCAATTTTGGCTGTACCAGTATGTTTGATTGGGGCATTATTTTTTATGCAAATGTTAGGTTTCTCAATCAACCTGCTGACCTTATTTGCCTTGGTACTGGCCATAGGTATTGTGGTGGACAATGGAATTGTCGTCGTCGAGGCTGTATATGCAAAGATGGAAGAAGAACATCTTCAACCAATGGAGGCGACATTGGAGGCAATGAAAGAAGTCGGTGGCGCTGTAGTGGCCATTACGTTGGTGATGTCTGCCGTGTTTGTTCCAGTTGCCTTTCTTTCAGGACCGGTGGGGATATTTTATCGTCAATTTTCATTGACGCTCGCGGCTGCCATTGTTATTTCAGGTATCAACGCGTTGACATTGACGCCGGCTTTATGCGCGCTTTTCCTAAAATCGCCCCATGACCGTAAACCTTCGAATAACTGGTTGGATCGTTTCTTTAAAAAATTCAATGCCATTTATGACAAGACTGCCTTCGGCTATAAGGGAATTTTGGTAAAAACCAGTGCGCGACGTGGACTGACTCTCCTTCTACTTGGAGGATTCTTTCTAGCGACCTGGGGAAGTAGTGCCATCTTACCCTCAGGTTTTATTCCAACCGAGGATCAAGGAATGATCTATGTCGCTGTAACAACCCCACCGGGAGCAACCGTAGACCGTACAGAACGCGTTTTGGATAAAATTGACTCCGTATCACGGAAACTCGATGTTGTTGAAACCGTCTCTACGTTGTCCGGTTATAGTATCATTACAGAAGTATCCGGTGCTTCCTATGGGATGGGGATGATTAACCTTAAGCCTTGGAAAGAACGTGATCAGACCGTAGCGGATGTCATTAAAGAATTACGTGATAAGACTAAGGATTTTGCGGATGCAGAGATTGATTTTTTTCCACCGCCAACGGTGCCAGGCTTCGGTAACTCTTCAGGTTTTGAGTTGCGGCTTTTGGATCGCAGTGGTAACGAAGATCTCAATAAGACGGCTGAGGTACTGCAGAAGTTTATGGACGATATGGAGAAAAGTGAAGTCCTTCAGGATATCGGTTCCAGTTTTGATGTAAACTTCCCGCAATATATGCTGAAGGTAGACTACGATATGGCTGCAAAAAAAGGAATATCGGTGGAGAATGCCATGAATACACTGCAGACCTTAATGGGAAGTCTTTACGCGACAAATTTCATCCGTTACGGACAGATGTATAAGGTCATGGTACAGGCTGGTCCCGAATATCGCCAAAGACCAGAAGATGTATTACGCTTATATGTGAAGAATGAGACGGGTGAGATGGTACCATACAATGCCTTTATTTCGATGGAAAGAATTTATGGTCCTGAACAAATTACTCGTTACAATATGTTCAGTTCAGCAATGATTACTGGACAGTCTTCAGCTGGTTTCAGCTCCGGGCAAGCTATCGAAGAAGTCGAGAAAATTGCTTCTTCTTTGCCGCAAGGGTATAGTATCGAATGGTCGGGGATGACTCGTGAACAGAAAATCTCCGGAAATCAAGCCTTGTATATTTTTGCACTCTGTCTTCTGTTTGTTTATCTGTTGTTATGTGCACAGTATGAAAGCTTTCTGTTGCCTTTACCTGTTCTGCTCTGTCTTCCGGCAGGGATCTTTGGTGCATTTATCTTCTTGAAAGTCTTTGGATTGGAAAACAATATTTATGCGCAGGTGGCATTGGTCATGCTGATTGGTTTGCTAGGTAAGAATGCGATCCTGATTGTGGAATATGCCAATTTGAAATATAAGCAGGGAATGGATATCGTGACCGCTTCAATCGAAGGAGCTGTTGCCCGTTTGCGTCCGATATTAATGACTTCCTTTGCATTTATTGCAGGTCTAATTCCCTTGATGATGGCCAGTGGAGCAGGAGCATTGGGTAATCGAAGTATCGGTACCGCTGCGGTGGGAGGAATGCTTATCGGAACCATACTCGGAGTAATTGTCATCCCGGGATTAGTGATCTTATTTTCAAAAAAGGATAACAAGAAACAGGTCGTTAAAAAAGCTTCTTTAGTCATAGCTGCACTTATTTTATTTGGTAGTTGCTCGGTTCCCCAAAAAACGCTTCAACCGGAGAAATTAAATGTACCTACTTCCTTTTCCAACCATCTTTCGCCAGATAGTTTAAATGTAGGAAGCCGGTCTTGGAGGGAAATTTTTAAAGATCCGAAGTTGGTTTCTCTAATTGATTCTGCGCTGCAGAACAATTTAGATATTCGTCAATCCATTTTGCGGTTGGAATCTGCACAAGCTTATTTTAAACAACGGAAGGCGGCATTGGGGCCCACTGTAGAGGCTGCAGTAGAAGGAGGAATTCGGAAATATGGGCATTATACAGAATCAGGAATAGGTAATTATGATTCAAATTTTTCGGAGAACTTGAAAAGTGATGAAAAATTGCCCGAACCATTTATCCCAGATTATTTTATAGGACTTCGTTCGTCTTGGGAGATTGATCTTTGGGGAAAGTTGAAGAGTCAAAAGCAGGCCGCTTATTTTAGCTTTTTAGCTGAGCAGGAAGGCAAGCGTCTATTAGAAACGGAATTGGTATCCAATATTGCGACGGCTTATTATGAACTAATTGCTTTGGATCAAAAGATAAAAGTTTACAATCGGAATATTGAATTACATAAAAATGCACTGGAGGTTGTTGAGGTGAAAAAAGATGCCGGTTATGCGACTGAACTTTCTGTGCAACAATTTAAAGCACTATTAGCCAACTCGAAAGCTGCCAAAGAACAATTGAGCCAGGAAATAGCACTTTGGGAACATCATATCAACGGCCTGTTGGGGCGTTTTTATCAGCCTATTGTAAGAAGTACATATACCGAAAATGCAGATTTGTATCATGCAATGCGTTTTGGTACACCAGATGATCTCGTGAACCAACGCCCAGATATTAAGGCCGCTTATTTGAAAGTCATTGCTTCTTCGAATAATCAGGAAGCATCACGTTTGGCTTTTTTGCCTTCTGTTGCAATAAGTCCATTTCTCGGATTACAGAGCTTTAGCTTTAACAAGTTATTTAATTTGGATAAATCTATTGCTTATAATTTATTTGGAGGTATTACACTGCCGATATTTAATCAAAGACAGCTTAAAACACAGTATGAGATTGCGAAAGCAGATTATGGAATTGCGTTTGTAGACTATGAAAAAGCAGTTGTAAACGCTTATAACGAAGTTTCCAATGTTGTCATGACGCAAGAGGCAATCGTCAAACGACGTAGCTTTGTCGATGAACATGTTCAAGCGTTAAACCTCTCTATTGAAGCGGCACAGGAACTATTTATTGCGGGGCGGGTGACTTCTCTTGATGTCGTTACAGCACAAAAAGAGTCTCTGGAAGCCCAAATAGGAAAAGTAGAATTGGAGAAAGAGAATACTTTAAATCAGATTCTACTCTACAAAGCCTTGGGAGGAGGTTGGCAATAGGTTGCGATATAAAAAAAGAAAACTATTTTTCATGCGATAAAGAATTAACTTGTTAATTCTTGGACCCTTAACTGGGGCAGGGGAAGAGGCCGTCGTGAGACGTCCTCTTTTTTGTTGTTATTTTTATGTAGTTTAGTCTACACTATCTTGAACCGATTTTATTATGTTGCAGCGCATTTTTCTTTTTATTCTTTTCGCACATTTTAGTCTTTACCTATCTGCACAAGTGGCTTCCGATAGCACCCGGGTTTTGCAACGATTGGAATATCTGATGGAAAATCAGAAAATTTACATCAAGAACCGTGAAGATAAATTGGAGAAATTAAAACAGGAGGCAAAAGCATTAGAAGGCAATCCCGTTCAATTTTTGAAGAAGAACTACGAAATCTTTGAAAATTATAAGAAGTTTGATTCTGACGCAGCGCTTACTTATATTTTACTGTGTCAAAAGCTCGCTCCACCGCTTAATGACTCCCTACAGGCAGTGATTCATCTCGATTTGGCCTGGGTGTATTCCACCATCGGAAGGTATATAGAAGCTTCACAATTGTTGAAGCAAGTCGATCCCGCTCATCTAGGTAGGGATCTTCTCGCCAAGTATTACGATACCTACAGCTCGTTCTATAGTCATTATGGTCAGAGCAATAATCGACCAGAATATTATCAGGCAAGTGAAAAATATCGTGATTCTTTGTTAACGGTACTACCGAAGTCTTCCTTGGAATATCGTACCACCATTGCGATAAAAACGCTGTTTAACGGTAACCGGGAGGACGCTAAAAAGCAATTGTTAATCCTCTGGAATGAGAATAAAAAGGATATTGAGCAGCGCGCGCTGATCGCCTATTTTATGGGGCTCATTTATAAATATGAAAAGGATACGAAAAGCCAAATTTACTACCTTTCAATATCGGCCAGTGCAGATATTGAAATGGCAAATCGTGATAACGCATCTTTTCATGATCTGGCGCTAACATATTACGACCAACAGGATTTTGATAGAGCTTTTCAGTTTATTGAAAAAGCAATCGACGATGCGATGTTATGTAAAGTACGGTATCGCATTATTGAGGGAACCTCTTCTTATCCCATTATCAATGCCGCCTATCAGCAGAAAATCAGTAGTCAAAATCGACAATTGGTTGGACTGGTCATTATCGTTAGTATTTTATTGATCGGTGTCATTATTGGACTTATCGTTATATATAGACAGGTACAACATTTGCGACGAATACGATCAGAGTTGTCTGCCACAAATCAGCAGCTTCGCTCATTGAATAACGAAATTAACCAGACTAACCTTAAATTGTCGGAATCCAACCATATTAAAGAAGAATATATCGCCCAATTCTTTGACATGTGTTCGAGTTATATCGATAAAATGGAAGATATCAGAAAGGCATTACTGAAAAAAGCGACGAATCAGCAATGGGATGCGCTGCGGGAACAGTTAAAGTCAACGCAAATGGAAGAAAGGGAAGTGCAGCAACTTTATGTTAATTTTGATCGTATCTTTTTAAATCTATATCCAACCTTTGTTGATGAATTCAATGCACTACTTCAGGAAGAGGAGAAGATCTATCCCAAAAAGACAGAGTTGTTAAATACCGAACTTCGGATTTTCGCATTGATTCGATTAGGGATCGATGATTCTGTGAAGATTGCAAGTTTCCTGCGATACTCGCTTCGGACGGTTTATAATTACAGAACAAAAGTACGTAATAAAGCCGCGGGAAATCGTGATGCTTTCGAGGCGGCTGTATGTCAGATTGCGGTGATCGACCGGGCATAAAATGTGCTATAATACACGAAAATTAGCTATGTTAAAGACAATTGTACGCTCCTTTAGGTACTTTTTAAGGGTGTATATTTTTTATAGTCATCTTGTTTTTAGTTATTTATGTTTTTTCTTCGGTACTTTTTAAGTACTAGCTCTTTTTTCTCCGTCAAGCTGATCTTAGTTTTGTTTTGAGCAATGAAGCAGGGGAAACTCATTGCCATTTTGGAATAACCAAAAGATTAAACAATAACCAATTTTTTTATTTCATATGATTTACTTTACACGAAAAGTTGCCTTTTCAATGGGGTTAGCTTTCTTGTTTACTTTGGTGAATTTGGTGTTTGCCCAAGACCGAATTCAAGTTAGTGGACGTGTCTTGGATGCCCAAGATCAGAAACCACTCTCAGGAGTAACCATTACACAAAAAGGAAGTAATAACGCAGTCTCCAGTAACGGAGATGGACGTTTTCAGATTTCAGCTAGCACGGGCAGTATACTCCAATTTACTTTTGTTGGCTACGACAGTAAAGAACTACCTGCCAACAGTACCATGATTGTCCAATTAAATTCCTCAACCAATTTGCTGGAGGATGTTATTGTAATCGGTTATGGTAGCGTGAAAAGAAAAGATGTCACGACTGCAATCTCTTCAGTTTCCACCAAAGACTTAGAAAAGAGACCCGTTACTAATTTTGGGCAAGCCATTCAGGGTAAAGCTGCCGGGGTCACTGTTATTCAGCCGAGTGGTCAGCCAGGTGCAGCACCTCAGATACAAATTCGCGGAATAACGTCTTTTAATAGCAATACCACTCCTTTGTATGTTGTTGATGGAGTTCCTGTGGAAGATATTAAGTTCTTGTCTCCTAATGATATCACGGATATTCAAATTCTAAAGGACGCGTCATCGGCAGCGATCTACGGCTCACGTGGTTCTAACGGTGTTATCTTGGTTACGACAAAATCAGGAAAAGCCGGGGAAGCAAAAATTACACTGGGAACACAATGGACAGCCAATGTTGTCAATAACACGGTTAAAGTTTTAAATACCAGTCAATACAAAGATTTACAGGATGAAATAGGCATGATAAATCTGCCAGAGGGATTGTTGGATCAAACAGATTGGTTTAAAGAAACCTATAAGACAGGTATTCAACAAAATCATCAAATATCCGTTTCGGATGGCAATGAGAAGCTTCGTTATTATTTAGGAGGGGGGTATTTGAACGAAAAAGGAACACTACAAGGATCCTTCTTTAGACGATATAATTTTCGTGCTAATATTGATAACCAAGTCCGAAAATGGCTAAAGGTGAATGCGAATATCAATTATTCCGATAATAATGATAATGGAATTACCTCAGGATTGGGTTCTAATCGTGGGGGGGTAGTTACATCGGTGATTACAACACCAACCTACGCGCCTGTATGGGATCCAACCAATCCGGATCGATTCTATAATAATTTCTATGGGATCAACAACATCACCAGCCCTTTGGAGAACCTAGCCCGGACAAGAAATAATAATAACCGAGAAAACCGTCTTGTCGCCACAGGAAGTGCACTGGTTTCTTTTATGCCTAATTTAACTTGGAAAACTGCGTTTTCATTGGATAGAAGATCAGGTGTGATGACGACCTTTTTGGACCCTTGGACAACAGCTTGGGGAAGAAACCAATTCGGGGAGGCTTCAGATATTCGTAATACAAATACCGTGTTGACTTGGGACAATTTCTTGACGTACACGAAGAGCTTTGGAAAGCATAATTTGGAAGTAATGGGCGGTTCGTCATGGACAGATTCCAAGTACTCCAGAAGCTATATCTATGGTTCAAACTATGCAAATGGAATCATTGAGACACTTAATGCGGCAAACAAAATCTCTTGGGATAGAACAGGATCCACAGCATCCAACTGGGGGATTATGTCCTATTTCGCCCGCGCAATGTATAATTATGATGGCAAGTATTTATTGACCGCAAATATGCGTGCCGATGGTTCTTCGAAGTTGAGTCCGGAACGTCGCTGGGGGTATTTCCCATCGGTTTCAGCTGCATGGAGAATCTCTTCTGAAGACTTTATGAAAGATGTAACCTGGATAAACGACTTTAAAATCCGTGGCGGATGGGGACAGACAGGTAATCAATATGGATTAGGTGATTATGCGTACCTACAGTTGAGTGGGATCCAACGTCAACAGTGGTTCGTTGAGGGAAAAGACAATTCATTGCCAAATATCAATAAACCAACAATCTTAAGAGCGAAAGATTTGACTTGGGAGACGACAAGCACAACCAGTATTGGTTTTGATATCACTATGTTGAATAATCGACTCAGCATCAGTGCAGATTATTACAACAAGGATACGAAAGATCTTTTAATGAATGCAAGTTTGCCCGCAGGACAGCAAGCAACCACAATCCAAAGAAATGGTGGAAGGTTGAATAACCATGGTTTTGAATTCGCGGTAAATTCAAAAAATCTGACCGGAAACTTGACTTGGAATACCGATTTTAATATTTCTTTTAACAGAAATAAACTGAAACAACTGGATCTACAACAAGTGTACTACGATGTAAAGACAAACGATTATGTCAATGATTTTGTCGTGAAGAATGAGCCAGGAAGATCACTTGCAGGATTCTTCGGTTATATCTCTGATGGTGTAAACCCTGAAACCGGCGAACTCATGTACCGCGACTTGAATGGCGATGGAAAGATTTCATCGAGCGACCGCACATATATCGGTAATCCTCTTCCAAAGTTTGTCTATGGTATGACAAACAGCTTCTCCTGGAAAAATTTCGACCTCAGTATATTTATTCAGGGAACTTACGGAAACGATATCTTCAATGCGAGCCGCATGGAAACAGAGGGGATGTATGATGGTCGAAATCAAACTACTGTTGTATTGGATCGTTGGCGGGTACCGGGACAGATTACCAACGTTCCGAAAGCTGGGTTTGACATGAAGAATTCAACCTATTTTGTTGAGGATGGTAGTTATTTGCGGATGAAAAATGTTTCCTTGGGCTATTCCATTTCTCCGGAGAGACTGAAACGTATTGGTATCCATAAAATTCAGCCTTATCTATCTGTAAGTAATCTATTTACCTTGACTAAATATTCAGGTATGGATCCCGAAGTAAACCAGTATTCCGGTGGATCTGATTCCAGAATCCAGGGTATTGATTGGGGGACCTATCCACAGAATCGTTCATTTGTTTTAGGTCTTAATATTGAGTTTTAATTGTCTGTATCATGAAAAAATATATAAGTAACGCTCTTTCTTTGCTAACCGGCTCTTTGTTTTTATTTTCTTGCTCTTTGAACCGTGATCCACTTTCGGATTATTCAGATGTCAGTCAAGGGAAGACAGAGACAGGAACGCAGGTCGTTTTCAAGAATAAAGCCGAAGTTGAAACTTACTTGGCGGGGATCTACCAACAGATGAAAGATAGGCAGGAACATTGGTACCTCGACCTCCTCTTGATTGGCGATTCCCACGCCGATAATTCCTATGCGGGAACAACCGGCGCGGAAGTTGTACCTTTTGAAAATAATTCTATTGAAGGGTCTAATTCTGTGGTTGACCGGGATTGGGGAAGATATCTGGAAGATGTTGGACGTGCAAATCGATTGATCATTTATGTGGATAGTGTCGCTGATAAATCGGTGAGCGATACAGAAATTAGGACTTATAAAGCACAAGCGAAACTATTCAGAGCATTGGCGATGTTTGATATGGTCCGTATATTTGGATCTATCCCTGTCATTACCACAATTGCACCCGATATTACCGGTGATAATGTCAATGAAGTTTATCCGCAGTATTTCCCTAAACAAGCTACCGAAGAAGAAGCCTATAAGCAGATCGAAAAAGATTTGATGGATGGATTGGCAGATGCGCCGGCCAACAATAACGGAAATAAGACTTTATTTACTAAATCCGTAGCGCGAGCTATGCTGGCAAAGATCTATGCCGAAAAACCAATTCGCGATTATGCTAAAGTCATCCAATTTGTTGATGCATTGACTGGGGATGGCTTTGATCTGAATACCAATTACTCGGATTTATATGCGATGAATGCAAGCAGCACAGATCTTGCACAACGGAATACGAAAGAATCGATTTTGGAAGCACAGTTCACTGCAGGTGGAGGCAATTGGGTGACTTGGATGTTTGGAAGGGATTTGTCCAATTATGATAATAACTTCACATGGGCAAAATGGATAACCCCATCACGGGATTTGATACAAGCATATACGAATGAAGGGGATCAGATTCGTTTGGGGCAATCTATCGTCTATTATTCCACTACTTGGAGCAACTATTATCCTTCAAATCATTATCCATTCATGTTTAAATTGCGGTCTGCATTTAATAGTATTGTCAAGCTTCGTTACGCAGATCTTTTATTGCTCAAGGCAGAAGCTTTAATTCAACAGGGATCAGATTTATCCAGCGCAGCAGACATTATTGACAAAATTCGCACACGTGTTAAATTACCAAAATTGTCAGCTGCGATACGTTCAAATAAGGATGCTTTATTAGATGCTTATCTGAAAGAACGTCGTCTTGAATTAGCCTTCGAAGGACAACGCTGGTTCGATCTCGTGCGCTTAGATAAGGTGGAATCTGTCATGAATGCGGTCTATGCAAAAGACGCTGGAAGAAAGCCACAGGTGTATCCATTTACGAAAAACTCTTATCGTTTACCCGTTCCGCAACCAAAAATTGATCAGAATCCTAATCTAGTTCAGAATCCGGGGTATTAATTGATTTAACAAGTGGAATCCCCCATCTGATGGATGGAGACAAATATATTAACAGATGAAACGTAATAATAAAAAAACTATGATATATACATTCTTGTTGTCCTGTCTAGTGACGGCAACATCTTGTAACCGTGACAGCTATACACCTTCGCAAGGTGATGAAATTAAAAAAAGTGGTGATGTTACCATTTATACGACGACAGGCAGTCGGTCTTTGGATTTTGGAAAGCGCTTTGTTGATTTCAGCTCCAAATTTAATATGTCGCCCAATACAATTACGCTAGATCCTACTAAGAAATTCCAGACGATGGACGGCTTCGGTGCAGCCATCACAGGCTCAACATGTTATAATTTAATGAAAATGAGTAAGGAAGATCGGACAAAATTCCTTACAGAGACTTTTTCAGATAAAGATGGAATGGGAATGAACTATATCCGTATTGCTATTGGATGTTCCGACTTCTCGTTGAGTGAATATACCTGTTGGGACAAAGAAGGAAAGGCAAATTTTGGATTGCAGTCTGAAGAGATCCAATATATCATTCCGGTGCTGAAAGAAATACTTGCTATCAATCCATCCATAAAAATCATGGGCTCCCCATGGACTCCACCGAAATGGATGAAAGTTAACAACCTAACTGATTTAAAGCCCTTTGATTCATGGACCAGTGGTCAGTTAAATCCAAAATATTACCAGGATTATGGTTGGTATTTCGTTCAATGGATCCAGGCAATGAAGAAAGAAGGCATTAATATTTATTCGATTACTGTTCAAAATGAACCATTGAATAGAAAAAATTCCGCTTCGCTTTATATGTCATGGCAGGAACAACAGGCTTTTGTCAAACAAGCGCTAGGCCCGCAATTAAAAGCGGCTAACTTATCAACAAAGATCTATGCATTTGATCATAATTATAACTATGATAATATTGCCGATCAGTCTAATTACCCAGTAAAGATTTATAACGATGCCGGAGCAGCGTCATTCTTCGCCGGAGCGGCGTACCATAATTATGGTGGGGATAAAGCTGAACTTATCGATATTCATAATCAACGCCCAGACAAGGAACTGGTATTTACGGAAACATCAATTGGGGAGTGGAATGATGGACGCAATCTTGAAAAACGTTTGATGGAGGATATGCGTGAAGTGGCTCTCGGTACAGTGAACAATTGGAGTAAGGGTGTTATTGTATGGAACCTGATGCTTGATACTGACAAAGGGCCAAATCGCGAAGGTGGCTGTCAGACATGTTATGGCGCCGTGGATATTAGTAAGGCAAATTATAAGAATATAACGCGCAATTCGCACTACTATATTGTTGGTCATCTTTCTTCGGTTGTCAAATCAGGAGCCTCGCGGATTGGTACTTCTGGGTATACAGCAGAAGGGCTAGTTTATACAGCCTTTCAAAATACAGATGGGACCTACGCTGTTGTTCTGTTAAACGAGTCGGGAGATAGCCGTAAAATTACCGTCGCAGACGGTAAACATCATTTTAGCTATGATGTGCCAGCTAAGTCGGTTGTTTCTTACCGTTGGACCTATTAACTGGAGGATGATAAACCCTAAGCGCTATCACATTGATAGCGCATAAATTATGAACAAATGAAAAGATATCTCATCAATATACTATTGGGAACTGCTGCTATTACTGCAGTTAGTTCCTGTAAAAAGGATGAAAAATATACCTATCAAATAGGGGATCCTAAAATCGAATTGAAATCGCCTATCTCGGCTGCAAATTTTGGGGATAGTCTCGAGTTTCAGGTCCATGTGTCGGATAGTGAAGTTGCGCTGTCTACTGTTAAAGCACAATTGTATTTTACAGATGACAAGGTAACAGAAACCGTTATCCGTACCAAACAAAATGGAGACTATGCTGGAAAGATTTATGTTCCGTTCCTGAAAGATATTCCCGATGGAAAAGCAACCCTTAAGTTTGTCTTACAGAATATTAGCCAAAAAATAACGGAACAATCTTTTGATATTAACCTGAGCAGACCCGACTTTCCATATTTGACTTTAGTCACAGAATCCAAATCCTATCGCATGGAAAAAGTAGGGCGCAACCAATATGCGGCAAAAGAAAATTTTGCAGCTGAGGTAAAAGGCTATATTCAAGCGCCAAAAGTAGGTACACAAGGCAATGCGATGAACTTTGGATGGGTCAATAATGTTATTAACTTGGGGTCTACCGCTGAAATTCCTTTTTCAAATTCGACTTCTGGCGTATATCCAATTCAATTTAATACATTGACATTTCAGGCATCTCCATTTATTGTTGTACTGCTAAATGGATCGCAGTTCAGTCGACTGGATGATAAACATGCTAAAGTTGAAATCGAGCTGGCGCAAGGGAAAACGACGACTTTTGAAGGGATTGCGGATCTGCAAGATTGGTGGATCGATCCAGATTTCTTTACCAAAGCGGCCGATGGCACCCTATCCTTTAAAGGAGCGACAGGGAAATATCGTGTTACCGCAGACTTTAACTTAAAATACTTTGTGGTTGAGGCGATGACGGGCAATGATTTGGCAAAATTACAAGATGATGGATCTGGGGCTGTCTGGATTATTGGTGAAGGAATTGGAAAGCCTAAAGTATCCAGTAACCAGGTGGGCTGGAACACGGATAAAGCGCTTTGTCTGGTTCCACTAGGTAACAAGAAATACCAGATAACTGTTAAGGCAGGAGAGTCTATAAATTCTGATAACATCAACTTCAAATTTTTCCATCAAAAAGGATGGGGAGGTGAATTTGGGGGTACAGATGTGACAACCTCAAATGATATTGTCTTTGTCGGGGATGGCAAGAATGGTCGTGATTCAGGCAATCTGGGCATCAAAACGGGTAAAGTTTTAGAGTCAGGTAAAACCTATGTTTTTACACTGGATTTAACTGCCGGCAATAAGAAAGCGGTTTTGACGGTTACGTCAAAATAATTAAAATTGAGTTTTATAAGTCCTAGGTAGTAGTCTGCCTAGGACTTTTTCTTTTAAATAGCATTTGTTTATTCCAAGATTCATTTGTTATATTTGCCCAAACTCAAGATGAATCAGCATGAGCTCGATTTGGTAAGTTTACAAGATAAAGAAATAATTTTCCTGATATTAGCTGCTATTGAGAATAAAATATTCGAATGAAAACCAGACTGTTTATATGGATTCTATTACCCTTGATGCTCCTCCAGAGCTTCTCGACGGTATGGCTATGGACAGTCTTCGAGTTGAATCGAGATTATATTGCACGTTACGAATGTATCAATCGTTTTAACGATAATGCGCTAGCCTGTCGAGGCCAATGTATTTTGATGAAGAAAATGCGCGAGCATGAGGAAAAGGAACAAAAAAATCTTGAATTGCGTATTATCGATGTTGTTTTTATAAATAATACACAAGATTTTACATTTAAAAATACGGCTCTTTATGAAGATACTGTGGAGCGCCTGCTTCCAGTATATAATGAAGATTATTCTTATAATCCCATCTTTACGATATTTCACCCCCCTTTGGTTTAAATCCACTTAGAAATTTATTTGATTAAGTAGTCGATCACTGACGATGGATTACAAGGTATGCTAAGATTTCCTTCGCGTTATAATTGTGCTGTGAAAATGCTTTTAGTGATGCTTTGTCCATAAAATCGATCTTCGGTTAAGCTATTTCTTCAATAACTATTTATTTCAATGAAACCTTCCTAATTATTTGGGCTACATCATGGTGTGGATCCGAATCATTTGAATATTGATAATAGCTAATAATCTGTTTAAGATCAATATTGATAGTTTCATTTCTCTAAAAGTTGAATGGAGCGCATCTATA
This sequence comes from Sphingobacterium sp. 18053, assembly GCF_902706145.1. Classification (NCBI taxonomy): domain Bacteria; kingdom Pseudomonadati; phylum Bacteroidota; class Sphingobacteriia; order Sphingobacteriales; family Sphingobacteriaceae; genus Sphingobacterium; species Sphingobacterium sp. 18053. The sequence goes on along the minus strand of NZ_CACSJW010000010.1, from coordinate 261,517 downwards.
CGATGAAATATATCCGTTCGTCACAATAGGATATCATTTTGATTTATTGGATGAGCCCTCGTGCTCACGCAATAAATCGGATAGCTTCCTAACAAATGAAAAATTATAGATGAGAAATTTATTTATAAAAAAAGTGGGTTTTTATATCGCGATTATGTCTTTTCTCCTAGTCGCTTGTACAAAGGAGAAAACAGACTATGAGGCAGAGCGGGGAAATACTGTGGCAGAGAATACAGAGTTTAAAGAGATTACAAGCCTTGTTTCTTCAGGGTATAGTATTCGTGTTGAGGCCTTAGGTGGGGTATTGTATCGCGGTTATAATGATATCCGCGTGATAATCAATAAGCAGCAAAATAATGAACCTGTAGCCGTTTCCTCAGTCAAATTGCTACCAGTCCAAACCAATGTGGAAGGAATGAAAATTGTTTGTCCGCACCAGTCCGAAATGGACTACACGTTGGATGGTCGCTACTTTTCGGGTTACAGTGTGTTTACAGATGAAAGCTCTGCAGCAGCAAACTGGAGTTTGGAAATCGATTTTACAATTGGCGGTCAGACCTTCACCGCTACACAACATGTAACTGTAAAGCCGCAGGTAAATAAAAATCGTAACATAACCACCTTAACCGGGAAAGATGGCGAACAGTATTTAATCGCCTTGATTTCTCCTTGGAAACCAACTGTTTCTGAAAATAAGCTGGTCGCCGGGATTTATAAGTTGGACGCTGCACAATTGTCTTATACGACAGTCAATGGATATACCCTACAATTGGATCCGCGTATGCCAGAACCTTCGATGGGCAACCATTCTTCGCCCAATAATAAAGACCTGGTACAACAGGCCGACGGATTGTACCACGGTGTTGTGAATTACACAATGACAGGAAACTGGACATTGAATTTTATTTTGGTCAACCAAAATGGAAGGGTAATAGCAGGAACTGAGGTGCCCAAGGACTTTACACCGGGGGTAGAAGGTCGTAAAAGCGAGTTATACATTGATATTCTATTCTAGAGGCTATGAGGAAGATAAGTATTATTCTCTTTATGTTGTCTTTGGGATGGAACGTACACGGACAAAACAATCCTGTTACCCGCGATACAACGAGACGTCTAGCCGAGGTTACAGTCAATGCAGCTGCCAAAAAGAGAATTGAAAACGATCTGAAGATGACAGTCTCCGTGGATGAATATTTGGCTTCTGCAAGTAATATTAGCTTTATCAAACGCGGAGCCTATGCTTGGGAACCCCTACTCAATAATATGAGTAGCGAGCGTTCGACAATTACGATCGATGGGATGCATGTCTTTGGAGCATGTACGGATAAAATGGACCCGATAACCTCGTATGTAGAAAGTAATAACCTTGCCGCCATAGATATTAAATCGGGGCAGGAAGGTAATCTGCATGGCGCTACGGTCGCTGGCAGTATAGATCTAAAAAGAAGGAATACCTCGTTTGGTTTGCAGAAAAAAATTGGCGGAGCCTATCAGACAGGTTTTGAATTCAATAATAAGCAGACTTTCAATCTTGGGAATTTATATTACTCAAGTGACAAATTTGTGGCAGATGGAAGTATTGCCTTCCGGAAGGCTGGAAATTATTATGATGGAAATGACGATGAAGTACGGCATTCGCAATATAATAAATTCAATGCGTCGCTGGGCTTGGCCTATAAAACAAGTCCGCTTTCTGCTGTTCGGGTAGATGCTATTTTTGATCGTGCAAAAGATGTGGGATTCCCGGCTTTGCCAATGGACTTATCCTTATCCAGAGCGATTATCACTTCGGCTGCATACAAACAGTTGTTTGAAGAGGGCTTGGTAAAAGTATGGGACACCAAAGTTTATTTTAATGCAGTTGAGCACTATATGGATGATACCACCCGTCCCGAGAATTTGGTCCATATGGATATGCCGGGCTGGAGTACAACCTATGGTCTTTTGTCCAAAATTAATCTGCAGAAAGATCGTTATTCTTCGGAAATACAAGTAAATGCTTACGATAATCTATCCATAGCTGAGATGCGTATGTACCCGCAGGATCGATCCAAACAGACCATGTTTGCCTATAGCTGGCCATGGGTGACCACCCGTTTCGCGAGTGTAGCCATTAATAACTCGTTAGATCTTTCTGATATCAGTAGACTTGTCTTTGGAGGTTCATTGGGTTTGAACTATAACTATTCGAAATATGTTGAATTCAACTGGATCTTCCATCCTGGTTCTCCACAGAAGAAAAATAGAATTCTTCCGAGCCTACACGCCAGTTATCAGTTAAATATTGGTCAGTTTGACTTTTCCATAGGAACAGGGTTTGGGCATCGTGCTCCCTCTGTTTCGGAGGCTTATGGTTATTACATTTACAACAGTTTCGATCGGTATGACTATATCGGAAATCCGGATTTAAAAAATGAAGTCTCTTATGAAGCCAATGCCAGTGCCGGATTTAAGACCGGAAAGTTAAGCATTGGGGCCAAGGCCAATTATTTCTTTATCCAAGACTACATTATTGGCCGGATTTTGAGTTTGGGTAGCCCTATGAATTATCAATCGGTAGGTGTGAAAGGCTATACCTCTTTAGATCATGCGACTCTGTTTAACCTAGCGCTCAATGCGCAATATCAAATTTTGCCAAGTCTAGATTGGAAAGTCGTACTTACCTATGCCAGAGGGCAAGACAATATGGGCGGAAACCTGCCTTTTATACGTCCCTTAAGTTATCAAACATCATTGCATTATCGATACAAAATGATCGGTGTGCAAACTTCAATGAACGGGGACTTTAGCCAGGTCAATTTTAGCCCTGAATACGGAGAGGACCAAACTGCATCCTATAAGATATGGAATGTTTCGGCAGACTATACCTTCACTATTGGAAAATTAAATGCCGTGTTTCAGGTCGGTGCGGAGAACCTCTTCAATGAATACTATAGTACCTATGCAGATTGGGGAAATATACCACGCATGGGTAGGAATATTTTTACATCCTTAAAAATCAATTTTTAAATACCTTAAAACTTAGAATAAAATGAAAAACAATGCAATTAAACTCCTGATGATTTCTTTGGTTATGGTTTCTTGTAGCAAAAGTGAAGATGTCGCCAACAGTGTTAACTTACATTTCAACAATACATTTAAAAATACAACAATTGTGCTGGGTAGTGCAGATTCACCAGCTGCCACAACAAATACATCAGCCAGTGGGCAACTGCATCAGTTTTCTGAGCTGAAGTACGTAATTAGCAATATCAGGCTTATTAAAGCCGATGGATCTGAAATCCCTTATAATGTAAATGATCTGGATAAAGGGGCTACAGTAATTGATCAGGCGAAAGCGGCAACTTTAAATTATGTACTGAGTAATATACCTGTTGGAGATTATAAACAGATCAAATTCGGCTTGGGAGTAAAACAGGAAATAAATACATTGGATCAACTGAGATTCCCAGTTTTCTATGCAACAGCAGGGGCTAATGACACCAAAATGCACTGGGAATGGGGAACAGGTTACCGATTTACGAAATTGGAAGGCTTTTATGGTGCGGATCATAAAGAGTTGTCTATTCACACAGGAAGTACGATCAACGGAACAAATGGTGATGAATCCACTTATAAACAGGGGGTAGATGCTTATCGGGATATTACGTTGAATTTACCGTCCTTAGTTACTGTTGGAAAAAGTGTACCACAGATTAATATCAGGGCGGATTTCGATAAGCTCTTAAGCGGGAAAACGAATACCATTACATTGGGTGCTAACAACGCTGTGCCTAGTATTCATTCGGCAGTCGAAATGGTCAAATTTGTTGATAATCTTGGCGGTAACGGCAGCAGTGATACAGCAGGGATGTTCACTGTTGAGCGTGTTTCTAACTAAATTTTACGTAAATGGCTATGATCTTGAATGAGGTTGTAGCCATTTGCTGAAAATACGTTATGCATAAACAAAAGAACGCCGTCCGATTGCACCATGACTTTCAAGTGTGCATTCTGAATATTCATCAACCATTGATAAAAATAGAAGGATGAAAAAAGTCATCTTAATCCTGACAGTTATACTGATTGCTTTATCCTGTAGTAGGGATAATATCGTTGAATCTACGCTGGAAGACAACCCCACAGTCACGTTCAATATTCCTGCGGATTTTCCGAGTCTGAATAATGCATTTAATAGCAATAAGCCAACAAAGTATGGTGTTGAATTGGGTGAAAAACTATTTCATGAAAAAAGATTCAGTGGAAATAATACGATATCATGTGCCAGTTGCCATAATCCCTCATTGGCTTTTTCCGATGGAAAAATGCAGGCAGTGGGTATAGATAGTCGCGTCGGATTTCGGAACACTCCACCTTTGCAGAATTTGGCTTTTATGAAATTTTATAATTGGGATGGCAATATACTCGAACTGGAAAAGCAACCTTTAGTGCCAATTATCACGCATGAGGAGATGAACTCATCTATCCTGGAGGTCATCGGTAAAATCAATGGCGAGTTTGATTATAAAAGATTGTTCAAGAAGGCTTTTGGCGATGAGAATATTACACCTGAACGAATTTATAAAAGCATTGCACAGTATGAGTATACATTAGTTTCGGCCGACAGTAAATATGATCAGGTAAAAAGAGGTGAAGGGGAGCAATTCACGATCGAGGAAGAACGGGGGTATCAGCTGTTTAAGTTGAAATGTGAAAGCTGCCATGCAACAGAATTATTTACCGATCAGAGTTTTAGAAATGTAGGGTTTCCTTTAAATAAGCATCCCGATGAGGCCGGGCGAGCACGCATCACAGGTATTGAAACAGACTATATGGCTTTTCGGGTACCTTCTTTAAGAAATGCGGAATATACAGCGCCTTATGGAAGTTTTGGGCAGTTCCCAACGTTAAAATCTGTCCTGGATTATTTTGACAAGGGTGTTTTGGATGCAGCTAACCTAGATCCGATTCTTAAGGAAAATGGTAAAAGAATTCCTATGACAGAAGAAGAAAAGGAAGCTATCATAGCTTTTATTAAAACATTAAGTGATCCCAAATTTGTAGGCAAATAATGCTGATTTATGAATAGAAGAGATCAACCAATTGTTTCGCTTCTTTTACATCATGTACGCGGAGAATTTGTACACCTCTTTCGAGAAGTAAGGTATTTAAAGCGGTGGTGCCATTTAAAGCTTCTTGGGCGGTGATTCCGATTTTTTTATAGATCATGGATTTACGGGATATTCCACCCAAAATTGGTAACTCGAAGTAGTGAAGTTCATTGACACGATAGAGCAACTCATAGTTCTGTTCGACTGTCTTTGCAAAACCAAAGCCCGGATCAAGAATAATATCTTTCACCCCCATACTTCTTAGCGTCGCAATGCGGTCACCTAAAAAGGTGGCTACGTCAGTTACAATATCTGTATAATCTGTTTTTTCCTGCATATTTTCGGGAATACCGCGCATATGCATGAGAATATAGGGAACTTGATATTTTGCTACCGTGGCGAACATGTTATCATCGAGTGTACCTCCCGAAACATCATTTATGATGTGCACTCCCGCATCGATGGCAGCAGCAGCAACGTCTGCCCTAAAGGTATCGATTGATAAAATAGCGTCAGGAAATACAGTTTTAATTGCTCGAATAGCGGGAAGAGCTCGATCCATTTCCTCCTGTGATGAAATTAATGGAGCGCCCGGACGTGAGGAATATGCGCCAATATCAAGAATTTGAGCACCTTCAAGCAATAGCTTCTTTGCTTTCTCTACCGCAAGTGCTACGGTTGTATTGTCGCCACCGTCATAAAAAGAATCTGGAGTCACATTGAGTATCCCCATAATAATGGGCTTTTCGAAGGTCATTAAGGTACCATCGACCAGTATAGAATGACAGGCTGAAGTGTGGAATCTTTTCATCAGAACAATGCTAGGCTTGGTGTGAGAGCGTCTTATTTGACAACCAAAACACCGTCAGCAATAATGCTAATATCTTTTTTAGGTTGTGTAATCTGGTCTATTTCAGACTGTGATTTACCAAGATCCTTTGCCGCATGTTGTAACGATGCTACAGAAACTTCCTTTTTCTTTGCGATACCCTCGATGACAACTGTTTTGCCGACAATGTCTGCTGGCATGAAGAAACCATAGTCTTTAAAACGAACGGTAATAGGCTCTTCGCCTTCCCGTTGCAAGGTCATGAAACAACCTTTTTTCTTACACACTTCAACAACTTTGCCCGATATCTTTCCATTGAAGGCATTCTTTTGCGTGAGTTCTTTTTCAAGCTTAGCTACTGAAATCGCATTGGTAGCAGAGATTTCTTTGCCATATTTTACGCCTGGTTTGGCTGCTGGAATATCCTTTTGCTGTGCGAAAGATAAATTGGTAACAGCAAATGCTAATGCAAAAAATAAAACGATCTTTTTCATGCTATTTTCTAATAAATTCAAATTTACCACTTGGGTCCAGCTTCATGACAGTAGATGATTTCCCATCTGTTGTTACGTCTCTGTCATAGGCGACAATATAGTCTACCCCATCTTTGATGGCATCAGATATTTCGTCAAAATCTTTCGCCGTGGGTTCACCACTGATATTTGCCGAAGTTGAAATTATCGGTTTGCGAAACCGTTGTAAAAGTTGTTCACAAAAAGGGTGCTTGACAATTCGAATGCCAATTGAACCGTCCTCAGCAATCGCATTGGGCGCAAGATTTTTGGCATTCGAATAGACAATTGTCAAGGGTTTTTCGGTGTATTCAATAAGTTGATAAGCCACATCCGGGATTTCGTTTACATAACTCGCTAATTGATTGTCGTTGTGTAATAGGACGATCAGACTTTTGGATTTATCTCTTCCTTTCAGTTGGAAAACTTTCTCCACGGCTTCTGGATTGGTGGCATCACAACCTATCCCCCAAATGGTGTCGGTGGGGTATAGAATTAATCCGCCGTTTTTTAATGTCTCCAAGGCCTTATTCAAATCCTCACGATCTACGAATGCACTCATCTTATCTTTATACTAGTTTTAACTTTATACAGCTACATTATGATCACGTAGTGCATCATTTAATGAAGTCTTTTTGTCTGTAGACTCTTTACGTTGACCAATGATCAAAGCGCAAGGAACTTGATATTCCCCTGCCGCAAATTTTTTGGTGTAAGAACCCGGGATAACAACAGAGCGGGCAGGTACATAACCTTTATATTCTACTGGTTGAGGTCCCGTAACATCGATAATTTTTGTTGACGCTGTCAATACGACATTAGCACCCAATACAGCCTCTTTTTCTACACGAATACCTTCTACTACAATCGCTCTTGAACCTATGAAAACATTGTCCTCAATAATAACTGGAGCTGCTTGTACGGGCTCTAATACGCCACCAATTCCGACGCCGCCACTTAAATGGACATGTTTACCAATTTGTGCACAAGATCCAACAGTTGCCCAAGTATCCACCATGGTACCTTCGTCTACATAAGCACCGATGTTAACGTAAGAAGGCATCATAATCACTCCTTTAGCCAAATATGCACCTAAACGAGCAGAAGCCCCTGGTACAACACGTACTCCAGTGTGCTTGTAGTCTGTCTTTAATTTCATTTTATCATGAAACACAAAAGGACCTGCAGTCATTTCGCGCATATCATTGATTGGAAAATATAAAATAACAGCTTTCTTAATCCAGTCATTGACGTGCCATCTTGTACCGATCATTTCAGCGACGCGGATTTCACCGCTATCTAATTTCATGATAACAGCGCGAATGGCTTCTGTATATTCTTTATATTCTAATAATTGCCTATCTTCCCAAGCTTCCTCAATCAGTTTTTTAAGTGGCTCTACCATATTATTTATTTTCTTATTTGAATTAGTTTATTTTGATGTACAAACTTAGATAAAGTTGGACTTAAAAACAACTTTATCCATTGTTCCTTGCAATAGACTTTCCTGATAACAACACCCTACCAAATTATGATCAACTCCTGACTCCAACCACAGTGTGTGCACAGTGAGTCCACGTTGAGTCCACCTTTTTAAGGTGCGTTCACGCTACAGACATTGTTTTAACAACCCGCTTGCAGTCAGGAGTTGGTATGGATTTGATGATAACTTGTCGGCAATTAGCTATTAAACTCTTCCGGCGAACGGATGAAAGACGTTTTAATAAGTGAACTCAGTTTAATAGGAATTTTCCATAATTGCTTTTGGTTATAATGATTCTAAAAATATAATTATTTTTGTATTATGGCTGGAACATCAGAAAAATTGAGAATTGATAAATATTTGTGGTCAATTCGCTTATTTAAGACAAGAACTTTGGCAACAGAGGCCTGTAAGGCAGGTCGGGTGAAACTAAAAGGCCAAAATATAAAACCCTCTTATGAAGTTAAGATCGGAGATGTATACCATGTCCAAAAGGGAATTGAGAAAAAAGTGGTGATGGTGACAGGTCTTTTGGAACGTCGTGTTGACGCCAAGACTGCTGTTCAATTCTACGAGGATCAAACACCTGTTGAAGAAACTGTAGGGTTTAAATCCGTATTTCATGCGCCTGTCCTAAAACGCGACCGCGGTACAGGGCGCCCTACGAAAAAAGACCGTCGTGAGATAGATGATTTACAATCTTCAGAATGGTGGGAGAAGGAAGATGAATAATCTCAAGATATGCGCCATGATAATTATGGGAAGTCTGTTGACAATCTCCTGTAAATCATATAAAAAACCTGTAGCCGTGACTGAGGGAGAATTTGTTTTGGCGATCCATGGTGGAGCGGGGACGATCTTGAAAAAGAATATGACAGATTCGATGGAACAAGCTTATAGAATTGTCTTGGAGCAAGCGCTTCGTATGGGCTATCAAAAGTTGCAAGAAGGTAAATCCAGTTTGGAAGCGGTTGAATCTGCTATCCATGTTATGGAAGACTCTCCCTTGTTTAATGCGGGGAAAGGAGCGGTTTTTACACATGACGGACATAACGAACTGGATGCCTCCATCATGGATGGTAAATCCTTGGCTGCAGGCGCCGTTGCGGGAGTGACAACAATCAAAAATCCAATCTCAGCAGCCAAGGCTGTGATGGAAAAATCTGAGCATGTTATGATGGTAGGTAAAGGTGCCGAAGAATTTGCGAAGCAAGTGGGATTAGCCATTGTAGATCCTTCTTATTTTTGGACGAAAGCACGTTGGGAAGCTTTGCAGAAAGTGAGAAAGGACGATAGTACTCAAACACAACTAGATCACGATCAAAAACAAAGTTCACGTTTAGGCATTATCAATAAAGACGCTAAATTTGGTACTGTAGGTTGTGTTGCTTTGGATAAAGCAGGTAATCTGGCTGCGGGCACATCAACAGGAGGGATGACAAACAAGAAGTTTGGACGGGTCGGAGATTCGCCAATTATCGGTGCTGGAACGTATGCGAACAATAATACCTGTGCTGTTTCCTGCACTGGATGGGGTGAATATTATATCCGCACCGTGGCGGCATATTCGGTGTCAGCTTTAATGGAATATAAAGGTGAACATGTTGATCAAGCGAGCTGGCAAGTAATCGATCGGATTGGTGAAATGGGCGGTAATGGCGGCATGATCGCATTGGATAAAAACGGACATGTTGCTATGCCTTTTAATACCGCCGGCATGTATCGGGGTACGGTGACTAGAGACGGTAAAATAACTGTAGAAATTTATAAATAGCCAATTCAGCTTTTTTCATCATCATAAAATATCCCAAGTGATCAATACAATACATGTTGAAGATCGCTTGGGATAAATTTTGCTAAAATTTTTTATTGAACAGCAGTTATGGCCTATAATGTCAAATTGCCGTTAGGTATTGTTCTATCTCATCAAATTGGATATCACCATGTGAAGCGTCATATAGACTGTCTTTTCCTGCAACAATCAGTATTTGGGGTGATTGATGTTCTACATGCCAACGTTGGGCAATCTCATTCGATAGTGGGCGGTAACGCAAAAGGTCTAAAAGATAAATCGCATAATCATGGTCTGAAGTAGCAGACATACGTTCAAGACTACGCTTAGCCATATTGCTAATACCACAAGTTGTGCTATGTTTAAAGATGGCTACAACTTTATCAGATTGATAAAGCTCCTGTAGCTGTTCTTCTGTATTTAATTCTATCCAATTAATCATATTATAGTTCTGTAAATTTTTTCTGTTCTACCTGTACAAAAGATGAAATAGAGGAGAATATACAACTCTTTTGGTCATTGCTTGTGGAATTGAAGAAACTGGGTAAACGTATACCGTCACCGATCTCCTTATATTTGCTCACTTCATAGGTGTTTTTTTCGCCCTTATCTGTGTATTCGTAACGGACAATCTCACCGGTATTTTGATCAATATAAAGCAAACCATCAATCTTTGAACCAAAGATAGGGCCTGACGAGCTGATATTTGCTATCGTTAATTTCTGTCCAGCACTGAAACTTTCCTTTTGGCTTTTCAGCTGCACATTTTTCTGCCCGATCAAGGTGGGCAAAAGTAGCAGATTGAGATCCGAAAATAGCTGGTTTTTAATTGATTTCTTGAGCTCTGGCTCATCTGCAGATAAATTCCCTCGAATAAAGAGTTTGTCTGACCCTGGGTTTTTAAAATTAAACAGGTAGGTCACCTGATCCGTTCCCTTATAGCCATCAAATCGACATGCTCCAGTCGTTCTATTGAACAAGAACTTTCGTTCGTCGTTTGACAACTGGTCTGAGATGGTATTTCCCTTTGCTGAGAAAGCCAAAAACTGCAAAGAATCCCATTTTTCCTGGCCACCGATACTTTGCCAAATCTGCTTGTTTAGACTATCGTCTTGTGCCACTAGATCCAACTGACAAAATAACGTCAGTATAACGACCAAGAGTACATTCGATAATGTTTTCATAATCCTATTTTTTAAAGAAACAATCATCAAGTAATTCGTACCAAAATTGATAGCGTTAAACTTCATCATTGCGTCATTGTCTATAAAACTACCGACTGTTGTATAACTGATTTACACTACAATCAAGACAATTCAATAACAATTTATTCTAGTGAAAAAATAAAAATCGATTAATAAGATAACTAAATATTTTATTAATCGATTTATTCAAAATATAAGTACCTGAGTAATAAGCTGTGCTCAGCAATACTTTTCATCATTGAATGGTAGGCAAAATTAATACCAAACTAGAATTTTTTGGCAATATGAGCCATTTGTATTGCTGTAATAGCAGCTTCTTTACCTTTATTACCATGTTTCCCTCCGGCGCGATCCAATGCTTGCTGAAGATTATCAGTCGTTAATACACCAAAAATAGCTGGTTTATTGTATTTTAGCCCTACATTGGCAATGCCATTTGCAACTGCATCGCAGATAAAATCGAAGTGTCTGGTCTCACCCTGAATGACGCAGCCTAAACAGATTACAGCGTCAAAACTCTGATTTCTGAATGCGAGGTCTGCTCCTGAAATTAATTCGAAACTTCCAGGAACCTCTATGACTTGGATATTGCTTTCCTGAGCGCCATGCTCTTCCAAGCCCTTTATTGCACCATTCAATAATGCACCTGTAATTTCTGCATTCCATTGTGCAACAACGATTGCAAATTTGAATGGACTTGCATCCGCAACCTGGATATGCGAAAAGTCGGATAAATTTTTAATGCTACTTGCCATAATAGTAACAAAGATAGTGATTTTAGATGGTCACAAAAAAAGAGGCTATCAAATAGCCTCTTTTTATTATATTTTTATAATTATCTATTATAGATGTGCTTGTACACGGCCTAATAAACCATCAATTGTTGAAGCTTCTTGGCTCTCAGGAAAATCTGTTTTAATCTTCTTGTAAGCAGTCTCTGCACTTTTATAGTCATTTTGTGCTTCATATACAAGTCCTAGTTTTTTCAAAAAGAGTGGAGTTGTATACGAGTTGCTTGATTTTTCAGAAGCTTGCTTGTAATAGTCAGCGGCTTTTTTGTAGTCTTTTAACTCTGAAAAAGCATCACCTGTTAAACCAATTACGAGTGGGTCTAGAATTTGGCTTCCTGTTGGAGCATATTTTTCAAGCGCTTTCGCAGCTTCATCGAATTTACCTTGACGCAAATATAAACCTCCTAAATAGGCGTTTGCAATATTGGCAGATTTTGTATTGGAATATTCGTCCGCAATTTGTTTAAAACCAAGAAACGCACCATCACCCATGATTGCTTTACTTTGTAAAGAATCAATTGTAGCAAGCTGTTCTGCTTTGTACATACGGTTCGAAGCTTCTTCTGCTCTTGGATCTAGATAAAGCTTTTGATATCCAAAATAAAGTAAGATCAATACAACGATACCACCTAAAATGAACACTACACTTTTTTGGTTATCTTGAAAAAAAGATCCTTTTGAAGGTTTGAAACCTTGATTTGTATTATTTGTGTTTTTAGACATTACTAATCAGTAAAATATGGATTGCAAAAATACACTTTTCGAGCAAATTTGCAAGTGTTTTGCAAATTTTAAAGTGAATTAACTTTGGTTTTCTGACTCATTCGATAGTTCAATTTCCTTGTCTAGCTGTTCGTAGATGGAATTTTTACTTTTGAATTCAGGTACAATAATTTTCATTTGATAGACAACTTCGTTTTTGTTTTGTGTCGCTAAACGCTGTTGCAATTCGCCAATTTTCATACACACGATATCATAATTATTTTCTCTGACTTTGGCGATCATGATTTTTTCGTGGTGAGTCGGTAAGGTATTCTCTAAATCATTCAGTAATTCCTCATATAGTTTTTCACCAGGTCTTAATCCAGTGAATTTTATTTCAATATCTTCATTCGGTTTAAATCCTGAAAGACGAATCATTTTTTTAGCTAACTCAACTATTTTTACAGATTTACCCATATCAAATACAAAAATTTCGCCACCTTGTCCCATTGTTCCAGCTTCAAGGACTAGTCGGCATGCTTCGGGAATGGTCATAAAATACCGCGTAATTTCTGGATGAGTAACTGTTACAGGGCCACCTTTTTGAATCTGGTCTCTGAATCGAGGGATAACAGATCCATTGGAGCCTAGGACATTGCCAAAGCGGGTTGTGATAAATTTGGTGTGCACAGTTGCCCCTAACGAGTTTTCCAAATGATTGTTTAACGATTGTACATAGATTTCTGCGATACGCTTTGTCGCTCCCATGATATTCGTGGGATTGACAGCTTTATCGGTAGAGACAAAAACAAATTTTTCAACTTGAAATTCCACGGCTAAATCAGCTAGATTCTTAGTACCCATGACATTGGTCTGTACTGCTTCCAAAGGATGGTTTTCCATCATTGGCACATGTTTGTAAGCTGCCGCATGATATACATAATGCGGCTTGAAAGTGTCAAAAAGTAATTGCATCCTTTTTGTACTTCGGACGTCTGCTATATAAGTATGATAAACTTGATTTGGAAATTCATCTTGAAGGTCAAGTTGGAGATTATGTAACGGGGACTCCGCTTGGTCACAAAGGATAATCATCTGGGGCTCGTATTTCCCCAATTGGGATGCAATCTCACTACCTATGGAACCTGCTGCCCCAGTAACTAAGATCCTTTTGCCTTTCGTTTGGCTTAGGATGTGGTCGTCGTTAATCTTAATCGGCTCCCTTTCTAGTAAATCTTCAATTTTTATTTTTTGGATCTGATTGGGGTTAAGATCACCATTCATGATCTTTTTAACAGGAGGGAGCGTTAATATGTTGACATTTTTTTCGAGCGCAACATCTGTAATTTCATTTTTACGGTCGGAAGGAATGTTGTGCGAAGCGATGATGACCTCTTCAATATTTAGTGTGTTGATGAGGTGGCTAAACTTTTGAGAAGAGTAAATTTTGGTCCCATCAATAACTTTGTTAATTTTTTGCTCATTATCGTCTAAGAATCCAACAATAGCATTTTTGGATCGTACATCATGGTCTAAGGTTCTTTTTACAGCAATTCCCAAATCACCGGCACCGTAGATGAGTGTCTTTTTTCTGGATCCGTTGACTTTTTTTGTGTATAGAAAGAAAATTTTAATAATTGTTCTATATACGGTTAAAATAAGAAATGAAAAGAGTGCAAAGAAGATAATGAGTGCAGTTGGGATGTTTCGCTCTATCTCGTTTGCCTGGATCACTAATTTTATAACCAAGAGAACGAAAACACTAAATGTTATCGTTGATAATATACGTATGGAATCGATAGCGCTTGTGTAACGAACTATCCCAGTATACATCTTGAAGAGGTAGAATGATAAAGAACATATGGCTATAAATAAAATGTAACGAATGCTAAAATCAATGTCGAGCAGAAAATCGAAGTTAAAATCATAGTAAATAACATTTGCGAGGAGATAAGCGATGGAAACACTAAAGATGTCCAATAAAAAAATGATCCATCGTGGCACTATATTGACTTTACTGAGCATGGTATTATATCTGATTAATTTAGACAAATGTATATAAATTTGTTTCATTCCAAAGCCGTGCCAAACCAAATTTATCTTCGTTTGATAAGATTGATTTTTTATTGTAATTTTAGCTAACTATCAATTTTACAAGATGAATGAGTTAGGAAAGCTTGCGAGTCAGGCTATGATTTCTCCAAAAGAGATGCTGTTTGAGAAGAAAAAGAATGCAAAGAGTTTATTTATAGGCATTCCAAAAGAAATCTCGCTTCAGGAAAAGCGGATCTGCTTGACGCCATTAGCGGTTGCATTATTGGTAGAAAATGGACATGAAGTAATCATTGAGACGGGAGCAGGTGCTGGGGCCAATTTTTTGGATCATCATTATAGTGAACAGGGCGCTCGTATCGTTTCATCTCGGGAAGAGGTGTACCAAGCAGATCTGATCATTAAAGTTGGTAGCCCTATGCTTAGTGAAGTTAAGTTGATGAAAGAAAGACAGCTTTTGTTATCTTCTCAGCAACCTTCACTCATGAACCTGGATGTACTAAAGGCGTTAATGCATAAAAAAATCACTGCAATTTCTTACGAATATTTAAGAGATGAGGGCGGTTGCCTGGCAGTGGTTCGTGCGATGAGCGAAATCGTGGGGGCAACGGCAACCTTAATCGCTGGAGAGTATCTGAGCAATGCATTTGGAGGGAAGGGACTGATGCTCGGTGGTGTGACCGGCGTAGCTTCCACAGAAGTCGTTATTATAGGCGCGGGGACCGTTGGTGAACAAGCTGCCCGAACGGCTTTGGCGCTAGGTGCACAGGTAAAGGTTTTTGATAATTCGATTTATAAACTTAGACGCCTGCAAAACAATCTTGGCAGCCGTGTTTTCACTTCCGTTATACAACCTATTATTTTAAACAAGGCTGTGATCAGTTCGGATGTAGTTATTGGCGCTTTACGAGCTCGTAATGGACGTTCTGCTTGTATAATTTCGGAGGAAACAGTTTCTAAAATGAAACCTAATTCTGTAGTGATAGATGTGAGTATCGATCAAGGGGGGAATTTTGAAAGCTCAGAAGTGACTTCACATGATAAACCTATCTTTCGGAAATTTGATGTTATTCACTATTGTGTTCCCAATATAGCGTCTCGGGTAGCACGAACAGCCACTTATGCAATGAGCAATATTTTTACGTCTATTTTGCTTGATTTTGCAGAACTCGGGGGACTGAAAAATGCAATCTGGAAGAATCCCGGTATTCGGAGTTCTATTTATTTGTACCAAGGAAACCTTACAAATATTGACATGGCCTCAAGATTTAATATGACGGCGAAAGATTTAGATCTTTTAGTTGTTTCTTCCTTATAAACCAGGGGTATCCAGTTCATGTTTGATTCGTTTTTTTAGTATATGTAGTCTGGAGCTCTCTTTAAAAATATCATTTTAATGAAAAGAATTTTTATGATTTTATGTTCGTTGATTTCGCTTGTTAAAGCGCAGGAAGCAATCAACCTTTATGCAGATTCTATTCCAAATTCGACTGATAAAGAGCAGGTAAATTTAGAAAAGAATGTACCAAAGTTATTTGCATATACAGCAGATAAAAGTATAGATAAAAATATCGCGGTACTGGTTATTCCAGGAGGAGGGTATTCTCATATAGCAATGGATCATGAGGGGCATGCCGTTGCAAAAGAGCTGATAAAAAATGGCTATTCGGCATTTGTTTTACAATACCGATTGCCTTCACCAAATATCATGCGTGACAAATCAATAGGACCTCTTCAGGATGCCCAGCGGGCAATGCAGTTGATCCGAACCTTGCATCCCGGACTTCGAAAAGTTGGGGTAATAGGATTTTCCGCTGGCGGGCACCTAGCTTCCACTTTAATTACGAAGTTTAAGAAAGACTATATAGCGAATCCTTCCCATGTATCTCTAAGACCTGATTTTGCAGGATTAATTTATCCAGTAATCTCTATGGAAAATGATATAACACATAAAGGTTCGCGTATAAATCTCATTGGAGAAACCCCCTCACAAGACCAAATAAAGCTGTTTTCTTCCAATTTGCAGGTGTCTTCTAACGTTTGTCCGGTTTTCTTTGTCCATGCCAAAGACGATATGGCTGTGCCAATAGAAAATAGCTATAGAATGATGGCAGCTTTGGACAAGTCAAAAGTGCCCAACAAGCTTTATACCTTTGAGCAGGGGGGGCACGGTTTCGGATTAATTAACAAAACCTCGGATAAATTATGGTTTGACGCATTTTTATCTTGGCTAGAGACACAAGACTAGGGCATACAATTAATGGTCAAAAGCGATCCAGTGAGATATGGTTAGATCGACAGCCTGTTGTTTTTGTGGAATTATTTGCGATGTTATAATCGCATGTAAGTTAATCTCATTATTGCTGACGACGACTTCATAATAAAAACCTCTGAATCGGACATCTTTTACAAAAAAAGTAGACTGTTCAGAAGGACTGATTGAAATCCATTCTTGATGTATCGCGATTGGTTTTTCGCTTGTTATGCCTAAATTTTGAGCTTGCTCAACCTGTAATATATTGCTTTTTGCCAGTAATTGCGCAGTATAAGGGTGCGATGGATTGCTATACAATATATGTGGATTATTTTGATCTAGGATTTTACCAGATTTCATCACAATGAGGTTATCTGCCAAAGCAAGTACTTCCGTAGGATCGTGTGAAACTAAAATGACGGTCAGCCCAGTTTCTTTAACAATATCTTTTATGTCCTGTTGCAAGGTATCCCTAAAAGAGGCATCAACCTGATTGAAGGGTTCATCCATTAGTAAAACTTCAGGCTCGTTGATCAACGCACGACAGATGGCGACGCGTTGTTTTTCTCCCCCACTGATGTCTGCTACTCTTTTTTTAGCGAGGTGATCTATCCGTAGACGTTGCAATATTTCCGCGGTTTTGTCTTGTTTGCGTTTAATATCTGTATTTGGCAACTGCGATGCAACATTATCCCATACATTGGCATAAGTATTTAAATCGTCGAAGCCCTGTGACACTAATTTCATCGCATCGTGTCCGGGAATTAACTTGTCTTTACGTGTAGGAACCTGCCACCCCTTATAACGGACAGTACCGTCTGTTGGTTCCAATAAACCATATATTAATCGTAGTAAGGTGCTTTTTCCACTGCCAGATTCACCAATGATCGCTGTTATTTTTCCTTCATCGATATCGAAAGAACTATTTTCAACAGCAAACTGCATATTGTTCTCATGAAAGGAAAAGCTAAGGTGCTCGGCGTGTATAGCCGCTAATCCGGGCACATGGATATCAGATGGAATATATTGACAAGATGATAAATGAGCCATAGTAGGGAGTCAAAAAAAAGGTAGTTAACGAATAGAAATTTTACGTGTTGTTGCATCTATGATGCTAATATGTATCTCTTTTGCTTCTTCAGGAAGTAAATTGGGGATTTTCTCTGGCCATTCAACAAAGCAATATGCACCTGAATAGAAATATTCCTCATAGCCAAAATCGAAAGCCTCCTGTTCATCTTTAATGCGGTAAAAATCAAAGTGATATATGGGTCCAACGGGAGACTCATATTCATTAACAATGGAGAATGTTGGACTAGATGTACTATCTTGTACATTCAATTGTTTGCACAGGTGTTTTACAAAAGTTGTCTTTCCTGCTCCCATTGAACCATATAATAGAAAAATTCGGTCCTTTGGAAAACTATTTAAAAGTGTCTGAGCCGCTTGAGATAGATCCGCTGTCGTATTTACAATAATTTCCATGTTGCAAAATTACTATTTCGGTAAGTATGTCGCAAAGGGGATAATCATTTCTTCCAAAGAGATTCCTCCATGTTGGAATGTTCCGTTAAAGTAATTGACAAATTGATTGTAGTTGTTGGGGTAAACAAAATACGAATCTTCTTTGGCAAAAACGTATGTTGAACTAACATGAAGTTTAGGCAACTGTGCCTCGTGGGGATTTTTGATAGCAAAAACATCTTTGTCAATATAGTTCAGATTTTTCCCTTGCTTATATCTCAAATTTGTATTTGTATTTCGATCACCAACGATTTTACTTGGCTTTTTTACACGTATCGTGCCATGGTCGGTTGTAATAATCACACGAACTTTCTTTTGTGAGAGCCATTTTATAGCTTCTAATAAAGGTGAGTGTTCAAACCATGACAAAGTGAGGGAGCGATACGCTGCTTCGTCGTTTGCTAATTCACGAATCATAGAGCTGTCCGTACGTGCGTGAGAAAGCATATCAACAAAGTTATACACCAACACATTCAGTTGATTGTGCATCATATTACCGAGATTGTCTAACACATCCTTTCCTTGTTCAAGGGTCAAAATTTTCGTGTAGGAGTGTTTTATGGACTTGCGGTAAAGTCGCTTGATCTGATCTTCCAAAAATTTATCCTCATATAAATTCTTGCCACCTTCATCTTCATCGTTTTGCCATAATTTCGGGAAGCGTTTTTCCATTTCCAGTGGAGTTAATCCACTAAAGATGGCATTTCTAGCATATTGTGTTGCTGTTGGTAAAATACTGTAATAGTTTATCTCCTCCTCAAGTCTAAAATAGTCGGTGATTACCTCATTGATAATTTTCCATTGATCGAAACGCAAATTGTCTATTAGAAAGAAAAATGTCGGTGTATCATCTTCTATGGTCGGAAATACCTTTTTCTTAAATAGCTGGTGTGAAAGAATGGGCGCGTTTTCGGGGCGATTAATCCACTGTATATAGTTGTTTTCTATAAATTTTGAGAATTGCATGTTTGCTTCGGATTTTTGCATCGTCAGAATTTCATGCATATTGTTATCTTCAAGCTTTTCGAGGGATAATTCCCAGTAGACAAGTTTTTTGTAAACTTCTGACCATTGGTTGAAATCCAGATTGTCATTCAGGATCATCCCCAAATTGCGGAAGTCTTGTTGATAGGCCATGGATGTTTTCTCATTGACAAGACGTTTGTTCTCCGTTAATTTTTTTATTGTCATCAAGATCTGCTTGGGGTTGACCGGCTTGATAAGATAATCATCTATTTTGGAGCCGATGGCATCTTCCATGACATGTTCTTCTTCATTTTTTGTGACCAGAACAACGGGGACAGTAGGGTTGATCGATTTGAGTATAGCAAGTGTTTCGAGCCCGGTTAGCCCAGGCATATTTTCGTCTAAGAAAACGAGGTGGAAAAAACCATTTTTAAAGGCTTCAACGGCATCATTTCCATTATTGACTGTGTCAACTTTGTAACCTTTGCTTTCTAAAAATAAAATGTGTGGTTTTAGAAAGTCAATTTCATCGTCAGCCCAAAGAATATGTGTTTTTTGCATCTTGTTATTATATGTCTATTAGTAGTAGAGGGGAGGATCGGATTTTCGATCTCATGCTAACATAAGCAAATATCGTGCTTCAGATTTTATTTTTAACATTTATTAACGATGAACTAACTATCTTTGTTTTAAGTTTATACTAGTGTTAACCAGGAGTTCATGATTAAAGGGCTCGGTTTCATATTTATAGTGTTGATGATCGTATTAATTTGTCTCCACATTGAACAAAAATAAAATTATTAATGATCCGGTATATGGATTTGTCGCTATTCCTACAGGATTGGTCTTTGACCTAGTGCAACACCCTTATTTCCAAAGGCTCCGCTATATTAAGCAGGTGAGCATGACGCATCTTGTCTATCCCGGAGCTTTGCATACTCGTTTTCAGCACGCCATAGGAGCGATGCATTTGATGTCGATGGCTTTGGAAACTTTGAGGAGTAAAGGTGTTATAATTTCAGCGGATGAAGAGGAGGCTGTTCTGTCGGCAATATTGCTGCATGATATAGGTCACGGCCCTTTTTCACATTCCTTGGAGCATAGTTTGATTGAAGGAGTTTCTCATGAGCTATTGTCCTCCCTTTTAATGGATCGAATCAATAATGATTTGGGTGGAAGACTAAGTCTAGCAATTACAATCTTTAATAATAAATACGAACGTAAATTTCTTCATCAATTGGTGTCGAGCCAATTGGATGTTGATCGAATGGACTACCTCAATAGAGATAGTTTTTTTACAGGCGTATCGGAAGGCGTTATCTCATTTGACCGTATCATAAAAATGCTCAATGTGGTGGACGATGAAATAGTAGTGGAGTATAAAGCGCTTTATTCAGTGGAGAAATTTTTGATTGCGCGGCGGTTGATGTATTGGCAAGTATATTTACACAAGACCGTTATCGGTGCTGAACAGTTATTGATTAAAATTCTGCAGCGGGCAAAATATTTGACGGCTGCTGGCCATAAGCTCTTTTCTACCCCGGCTTTTCATTGGTTTTTAAGCCAGCAGGTCAACAAAACTAACTTTTTGGATGACCCGTTACATTTGGATTGGTTTACTCGTTTAGATGATACGGATATTATGTCGGCCATAAAAACATGGGAACGTCATGAGGATTCGATTTTAAGTACAATGTGCCAGCGTGTTATGAAACGTAATCTATATCGATCTGTCATGAGTGATAAGCCATTCTTGCCAGAATATGTTGATTTAGTGAAGGCGAAAGTACAAGCTGAGATGGGAGTGGCTCAAGAGGATATTCATTATTATGTATTTATGCAGGAAATTCAAAACCGGGCCTATAATTCTTCCAGGGATCAAATTAAAATATTATTGAAATCGGGCGAGCTCGTCGATATAACAGAGGCTTCTGATCTAGGGAATTTAGAAGCGCTATCGAAAAATGTAGCTAAATATGCCTTATGTTATCCAAAAGAGGTGGGATATGTTGCAATTACTTCCATCAAGTAGTTATTTTTTAATAAAAAAACATAGATTTGTACCATGCAATTTACTGCTCAACAAATAGGGACATTATTAGAAGGACGGATTGAAGGAAATCCAGAAGTTACTGTAGGTAACCTTGCCAAAATTGAGGAAGGTAAAAAAGGCGATCTTTCTTTTTTGTCAAATCCAAAATATGAGCATTTTATTTATACTACTGACGCCTCGATTGTAATTGTTAATGAAGATTTACAATTGGCCCAAGCAACTAAACCGACATTGACGATCATACGGGTTAAGAATGCCTATGCTGCTTTCTCTACTATTTTGAACATGTATAATGAGTTTCGTCTTGACAAAAGCGGACGTGAGGAACCTCATTTTATACATGCTGAAGCGGAGATCGGCCAAGGAGGTTATATCGGTGCATTTGTATATATTGGACGCGGGGCTTCCATTGGAAATAACGTAAAAATCTACCCACAGGTCTATATTGGCGATAAAGTTACGATTGGAGATAATACAACACTCTATCCAGGGGTGAAGATTTATCATGATTGTAAGATTGGGGAAAATGTCGTAGTACATTCCGGTGTTGTGATTGGGTCGGATGGATTTGGATTTGCTCCACAAGAAGACGGAACATATAAAAAAGTACCGCAGATCGGTTATGTGCAAGTGGAGGATAATGTTGAGATTGGCGCCAATACTGTAATCGATAGGGCAACAATGGGCGCTACAATAGTGCGTGATGGTGTTAAGTTGGATAATTTGATTCAAATTGCACATAATGTTGATATTGGAAAGAATACAGTAATCGCAGCGCAAACAGGTATTTCTGGTAGTTCAAAAATTGGAGAACATGTAGTTTTAGGAGGACAGGTTGGTGTTGTTGGGCATATTGTTGTTGCAAAGGGGTCTCAAATCCAAGCCCAATCAGGAGTGAATAGATCGATTAAAGAAGAAGGCAAAAAATGGGGCGGTACACCAGTGATGCCTTATCAGCCGCAATTGCGTTCTAATGTGATTTTTGCACGTCTTCCTGAGTTGGAAAAACGAATCCAAGAGTTAGAAAAGTTAGTAGAAAAAAAATTGAAATAATTATTTTTCATTGAAAATAAACTGTTCTTTATTTATGATGAAATAATCATTCCTAGTAAGGCTATGGCGAACATCGAAATAGCTTCAAGGATAAATGTTTTGTCAAAAGAAGTTTTGATTTAAAAATATGTTATTAGAAATGAATGTAAAACAGAGAACCATCAAAAACGAGGTTGAAATTTCGGGGGTAGGTCTTCATACAGGAAAAATTGTATCGATGACGATTAAGCCAGCTCCGGAAAATCACTGGTTTAAGTTCAGACGTGTGGATTTAGAGGGGCAACCAGAAATTTTGGTTGATGCGGATAATGTTACGGATACCTCCAGAGGGACGACAATAACGCAGAATGGAGCAAGTGTGAGTACAATTGAACATTTGATGGCATCGTTAATTGGTTTACAAATTGATAATGTGCTGATTGATATTGATGGTCCTGAAATACCAATTCTCGATGGTAGTTCAGCTATTTTTGTGAAGTTGTTAGAGGAAGCGGGATTTGAAGAACAAGATGCTGATCGGGATTATTATGAGATTTCCAATAATATCCATTATGCAGAGCCAGATCGCAAAGTTGAAATACTGGGCATGCCAATGGATGGTTATCGTTTGACTTGTATGATCGATTTTAATTCGCCTGTGTTGGGAAGCCAGCATGCAGCAATAACATCTATTGAGGATTTTAAATCGGAAATAGCCTCTTCGCGTACGTTTTGTTTTTTACACGAATTGGAAATGTTGGTTGATCATGGGCTTATTAAAGGTGGTGATTTAAGTAATGCCATCGTTATTGTGGACAAGGAGACTTCTCCTGAGGAATTGCAAAAATTAGCACACCTTTTTCATAAAGAAACCGTTGCAGTTGCTAAGGAAGGAATATTAAACAATAATCAATTGCGTTACCAAAATGAGCCTGCTCGACATAAATTGTTGGACATGGTTGGAGATTTAGCGCTAGTCGGAAGACCTTTGAAAGGGCATATTATGGCTGCACGGCCAGGCCATGCAGCGAATGTGGCTTTTGCAAAAAAGATAAAGGAGCAGATCAAGAAAGATAAAACACGAAAAAAAATTAAAGTTTACGATCCCAATATGCCGGCATTATACGATACGGTAGAAATCATGAAGATTTTACCTCATCGTCAGCCCATGCTTATGGTCGATAAAATTCTTGAGTTGACAGAAACACATGTTGTGGGGTTGAAGAATGTTACCATGAACGAAGATTTATTTATGGGACATTTTCCTGGTGCACCATTATTTCCTGGTGTTTTGCAAGTGGAGGCTATGGCACAGACAGGGGGAATTTTAGTTTTGAAGACGGTCCCTGATCCAGAGAATTGGCTGACCTTATTCCTTAAAATTGAAAATGCACGTTTTAAAGCGCAGGTAACTCCAGGAGATTCTGTTATTTTTAGATGTGACTTGATGGAGCCGATCCGAAGAGGTATCGCAAAAATGAAAGGTGTGGCTATGGTAGGAGAGAAAATTGTGTGCGAAGCGGAGCTTATGGCACAGATCGTAAGAGTAAATAACAACTAAAGTAGTATAGATGATACAGCCATTAGCTTATATTCATCCGGAGGCAAAAATTGCTAAAAATGTGGTCATCGAGCCATTTGTAACCATTTATAAAGACGTCGTCATTGGTGAAGGCACTTGGATAGGATCAAATGTGACGATCATGGATGGAGCTCGAATTGGAAAAAACTGTAAAATATATCCCGGTGCAGTAATCTCTGGGGAACCTCAAGATTTAAAATTTGATGGTGAGATTACTACAGCTGAAATTGGAGACAATACAACCATTCGTGAGTGTGTAACAATCAATAGAGGAACCAAGGATAGGTATAAAACGGTCATTGGAAAAAATTGTTTGATCCAAGCTTATAGTCATGTTGCACATGATTGTGAAGTAGGTGATAATTGTGTTTTTTCGAACAACAGTACACTTGCTGGACATATTACGGTCGGCGATTATGTTGTACTTGCTGGAATGGTTGCTGTTCACCAATTTGTCAAAATTGGTTCGCATGCATTTGTTACCGGTGGTTCATTGGTGCGTAAGGATATTCCTCCTTTTGTTAAGGCCGCACGTGAACCGATTTCTTATGCTGGTATTAATTCTGTTGGATTGAGAAGAAGAGGCTTTTCGGAAGAGCAAATTGCCGAGATTCAGAATCTTTATCGAATTCTTTTTGTCCAAAACAGAAATTTGGCTAAAGCAATAGAAATTATAGAAGCTGAATATCAGGCAACGGAAATCCGTGATGAAATTTTGGATTTTATTCGGAATTCAGGCCGGGGTATCATGAAGGGATTCAATAATAGAGCGATGTAATCGCATTGTCGATTCTAGTGAATTTGAAAATTACATTAAAAGATATTGGTAGGAGGTATAACAATGAATGGATTTTTAGGCATATAAACTATACCTTCGAGTCCGGCAAGAGTTATGCCATCCTTGGCCATAACGGTTCAGGGAAGTCCACTTTCCTAAAAGTGCTTTCAAGTAGTTTGACACCCTCAGCGGGTGAATTGATTTACACATATGGCGAAGAGGTCTTAAGTGTGGATCAAATATATCAACAACTGTCTCTTGCAGCCCCCTACGTTGAACTGATCGAGGAATTTACCTTAAATGAGTTGATCGATTTCCATTTTAAATTTAAAAATTATCTTCCTTCTTTTGATAAAGAAACAGTTGTCAGCTTATTGGGATTGGAGCATGCACTTGACAGAGAGATAAGATTTTTTTCTTCAGGTATGCGTCAACGGGTAAAGCTAGCACTAGCTTGCTGTTCTGCATCTAGCTTGGTATTGTTGGATGAGCCAACAAGTAATTTGGATAGTGCCGGTGAAGAATGGTACTTGAATTTGATCGATCGAGCAAAATTAAAATCAAGAATATTTGTCGTTTGTTCAAATCAAAAGAAAGAATATGAGTTCTGTGATGAAACGATATCCATTCTGGATTTTAAAGCCTAATTCTCCTATTTCTCATAGCATTTAATGCACAATGCTTAACAATAACATCCTAATATTTCATTTTTTTATGAACCCAAATCGTTACGAATTGGAATCTTTATAGCTGCATATCTGTTTTTGGGTAAATGATGGGAGTATATTATTCGTATCCGCTTTTTGAAATTATAGGGATGGCTCCAGCTACTCTTGAAAACGGTTATTTCAATAAAAAAGTAGCGAATGAAATTTTAATAACACAATTAGTTTTTGTACTTTTGACGACTCAATAATGAGATAACCGTTTAAAGTTCAATTCAAAGAATGGCTAAGGCATCAGAGGTAAAATCAGGAAATATCTTAAGATTTAACGGAGAATTAGTATCCGTAGAGGAATATATACACCGTACACCAGGTAATTTACGTGCTTTTTATCAAGCTAGAATGCGTAATGTTAAAACTGGTAAGTTAGTTGAATACCGTTTTAGAGTTGATGAGTCTGTCGAGATTGCACGTGTAGAAACGAATGATTATCAGTATCTATATGATGATGGCGATTTCTTCGTTGTAATGGACAATAATACATATGAGCAGTTTAATATTCCGAAATTTTTATTTGGTGATTCTGCACGCTTCTTGAAAGAAGGAATGACTGTAATTATTGCTTTTGAAAGTGATGAGCCTATCATGGCAGAAGCTCCAAAAAGTGTTGAGTTAGAAATTACATATACTGAACCGGCTGTAAAAGGAGATACTTCTACAAATGCATTGAAAAAAGCAACTGTAGAGACTGGTGTTGAAATTATGGTGCCGTTGTTCATTAATCAAGGTGAGAAAGTAAGAGTTGATACGCAAACAGGTAATTATATCGAGCGCGTAAAATAATATAAAGATTTTAGGTTTAGGTTGATTATTCGGTCTTGTTAGCGCTCGCTACAAGGCCGTTTTTTGTAATACTAGACTCGGTTTACCACCTGGTTTTTCTATTCTGAACAAAAAACTCTAATCGCTTTTGAAGCTTAAATAAAAATTGAATTGGAAGGAATGCTATTTTTGATTGATCTTGGCATAGGTGATGGAATTTAATGGGGCTTTTGGTAAGAAAGAGAAATAAATTTTGGAAATAACTATTTTACAAATGAAATCGAAACAAGAATTGAGACTTGAGTATAAAACTAAGCGATGTCAATTGTCTTTAGAGGAAGAAACTGCGCTCAATGAACAACTACTTTCGCGGTTTACAAAGCTTGATCTCTCAGGGGTCGAATTTTTGCATATTTTCATTCCTATAGGAAAATACCACGAACCCAATACATATTTAATAATAAATTATGTTCAAGAGTTTTTTCCACAGATAAAGATCGTTGTTTCGCGATCTAATTTTGATGATTATTCGATGCAACATTTCATATTGGATGAGCATACACTATTTGAGATGAACAGCTGGGGTATTCCAGAGCCAATATCTGGCATTAAGGTCGCTTCATCGGTTATTGATATGATTATAGTACCATTGTTAATTTTTGATCTTTTCGGATACAGGGTAGGTTATGGGAAGGGGTTTTATGACCGTTTTTTCTCGTCCTGTAAAGTTGGTGTACAGCGTGTCGGACTATCTTTTTTTAATCCAATTGATGTTATTGCAGATAAAAATGAATATGATGTCCAATTAACGAAAGCTATTACACCAGATCATATTTATCATTTTTTTGATGACAAGTAATACTATTGGTCAGAAGAATAATCTCACCGGTTTTTGTGAATAGTCACAAGGTTTTTTAAAAAGTGGCTTCTCTGTTTAATTCGCGAACAATAGTAGGATATTATTTAATGCACTATTCTTCTTTTTAATCGAAGAGTGTAAGGCACGAGTACGGTCTCAATCTTAACAGTGTTTGTAGTTGGTTGATTTTTTCTCATGATGATTTAATTAAAATTATTTTTTATTTTTATTGCGAAATTCAATGCCTGTGCCGATATGTTTCGATGTCTTCTATTTTTTCTTTTCCTAACAATCATACCTTGTCGTGTTGTCTATGGGATGGATTTAATGGATTCCAATTCCTCGATAGAAGAGAAGAACTTTTACGAAACAATTATAAAAGAATCAGCGCAGTATCAATCCTCTAGTCTGTCGTTGAGCAAGTATCTTGCGCCATATTTTAGCCAAGCGGTACGAAAAAATGATAAGGCACTTTTGGCAATCTATTATTGTTTATTGGCGGATCAGTCGTTTAATGACGAGGGTGCAAGAAATAACTTTAGTGATAAATACTATTTAAAAGCGCTGGACCTTGAAGAAGGCTATAGCTATCAAAACGTACGCGTTTGGGTAAAGGTAATGTATGGCTTTTACTTATATCGATGTCTGAAAGCCTCTGAGGCATTACCTTTTATCTTGGAAGGAGAGAAAGGGCTCGAAGATATACCGAAAGAACTTGTTTTAGACCTAACACAAACTTACAAGAAGCTTGGCTATTTTTTTGGAACTTTAGGTGATTATACTTCTGGAATTAAATATCTGGAATTAGGGCAACGAGAAGAACAAATTTCACCGAAATTGAAAGCTGAAATCTTAGACAATTTAGGTGTACTGACTCTGAAAAGTGGTGGTGATACCTTGCAGGCAATGAAAATTTTTGAATTGGCTCAAACTTTAGCACTTTCAGAAAACGACTCATTACGCTACGCGAAGATTTTAGGGAATCAGGCTGCTGTGTTTGAAGGTATGAAGGATTACCATAAGGCTTTATTGCTTCTAGATAAAGATCTTGAGATTTCCAGATCTCTTGGGAATGACCGAAATACAATCTTTGCCTTAATGATGCGGATTCGATTAGATATAGCGAATAAGGAAACGAAGGATGTTCGTCATATGATTGCGGAAGCTGAGTCCCTTTTGTTGGGCTCGGATGATAAGAAGACAATACTTGAACTTGAGATTCACAAGTTGAATTTGGCTATGCAAAGTAACGATATAGGTCGTGAGCTGAATGCACGAAGAAGGATAGAACGTCTCCAAGACTCACTACGCTTTTTAGATGGTGATCCAGTATTGTCCCAATTGAAGTTTATGGCCGACAAGCAAAAGTATGCCGATAAATTATCGCTGGCACAAGCTGTTATTAAGAAAAAGCAAGCTGAGAGACGATTATGGCTAATATTAAGTTTATTGGTATTGGTCTTATTCTTTTTTATTTATAATGCTGTTCGATCCCGTGCTAGAAAACGGATACGTGACTATGAATATCAGCTTCTTAATTTAAAGTATACAAAAGCGGAATTAGACAGGGAACTGGTGAGCTCTAAAAGCCAAGTGGAAGAGTACGTCGCTTATCTTAAGCGCAATAATGAACAGATAAATGTACTTTCTGCGATGCTTGAAGAAAAAGGGAATGTTGTTGAAAAAGATCGCGAGGAGCTAAAAATATTGTTGCAGTCACATCTCATCACTGAAGAGAAATGGCAGGAATTTAAATTATTGATTGTAAAAGAATTTCCCAATTTACTCCAGGATATACAATCTAGATTTCCCGATATAACGGAATCCAATCTGAGGGTAATTGTGCTTATGAAACTGGGGCTAAATAATAAGGAAGTAGCCAACGTATTGGGGGTTACTCCAGACGCGATAAAAAAATCTATGCAGCGCTTGAAAAAGAAGCTTGGAGATCAGGCCGGAGTGCTTATGGAATATATTTCCGACAAAGAGTTTGTTTAATGTTGACCTTCAGTTGGCAGATAGACCCTTTGGGAGCCAAAAAGATGACCGTCTCAGTTTTTAAGACGGTCATATAAAGTTAAGCTGAGTATAATGCTTTGCTGTAGCAGCAGAGGCTATTGTTTAATCTAATGGATTTTCCTTCAGATTTTTTTCCCATGCCCAGGCAGAAGCCATCATTTCATCAATACCAAGTGCTGCTTTCCAATGCAACTGATTGGCCGATTTAGTGACGTCCCCATAAACCTTGATGATATCTCCGTCACGACGTGGACCAAATTCGTAATTTAGTTTTTGTCCTGAAGCTTTCTCAAAAGCCTTGATCGCTTCAAGGACAGAATATCCATTTCCTGTTCCCACATTAAAGACATCGTATTTTCCGTTCGGGTTGCCTTTTTCCAATAATCTGATTGCTGCAACGTGAGCTTTTGCTAAATCAACAACGTGGATATAGTCGCGGATACAAGATCCATCCGGTGTGTCGTAATCAGAGCCGAATACCGTTAATTTTTCTCTTTTTCCAATGGCTGTTTGTGTGATAAAAGGAAGCAGGTTCTGAGGAACACCGTTTGGTAATTCACCGATCAATGCCGACTCATGTGCACCTACAGGGTTGAAATAACGGAGCGCAATAATATTGTAGTTGTCATATGCAGCAGCAGTTTCCTGTAGGATTTCTTCAGCAATTTGTTTTGTATTTCCATAAGGAGAGGTTGCCTTTTTCACGGGAGCACTCTCGTCTACAGGTAAGTAGTCTGGCTCACCATATACGGTACAGCTTGAAGAAAAGACAAAATTAATAGGCTTATTTTGATATGCCTCTAATAAGTTAATTAACGAGAAGAAATTGTTGTGGTAATATTTCAAAGGCTTCTGTACAGATTCACCTACTGCTTTAGAGGCCGCAAAATGGATAATTCCTGAGATATCGGTATTGTTTTTTACAAATTCATTCACGCGGTCTGTGTCACAAAGGTCAAATTGGTGAAATTCAGGTCTAACGCCGATGATCTTCTCAACCTGATCCAAAATTTTGATGTTTGAATTGGACAGATCATCCACGATGACAGGTACATATCCTGCTTTATGTAGTTCGACTACTGTGTGCGAACCGATATAACCTGTTCCTCCTGTGACTAGTATTTTTTTGTTCATTATTGTTGATTATAGTAAGTAAAGTCTTTATGTGATAAGGTATCCAAAGGGATCTTTTTGTAAAATTCTATGGTTTTTTTCAATCCTGTTTTTCGGTCTATTTGAGGTTCCCAAGCTAATTTTGATTTGGCTAAGCCAATATCAGGTTTCCGTTGTTTGGGATCATCAACCGGCAATGGTTCGTAGACGATTTTACTCGAGCTGTCTGTCAATTCGACAATTTCATGGGCCAATTGTAGCAAGCTGATTTCGTCTGGATTACCAATATTTATAGGTGTTGCACATGCCGAATGCAACAAGCGAAAGATGCCTTCGACCTGGTCGTCAATATAACAGAATGATCGTGTTTGTGAACCATCCCCAAAAATCGTGATGTCTTCGCCACGTATCGCTTGTGCGATAAAGGTGGGAATAGCTCGGCCGTCATTGAGACGCATTCTGGAACCAAAGGTGTTAAATATCCTGACAATACGGGTCTCCAGACCATGTGCATTGTGATAGGCCATCGTTATCGCCTCTTGGAAGCGCTTCGCTTCATCGTATACACCGCGAGGTCCCACTGGATTTACATTGCCCCAGTAGTCCTCGGATTGTGGTGAAACCAGTGGGTCGCCATAAACCTCAGAGGTGGAGGCTACCAAAATGCGTGCTTGTTTAGCACGCGCTAGGCCCAAGAGATTATGTGTGCCCAAAGATCCTACCTTCAATGTTTGTATCGGAATTTTAAGGTAATCAACGGGACTGGCTGGCGAAGCGAAATGCAGGATATAATCCAAGTGCCCGGGAACGTGGACAAATTTTGAGACATCGTGATGATAGAAGTCAAAATTTTCCAACTTAAATAGATGTGCTATATTCTGTAGATCTCCGGTAATTAGGTTGTCCATTCCA
This sequence comes from Sphingobacterium sp. 18053, assembly GCF_902706145.1. Taxonomy (NCBI): domain Bacteria; kingdom Pseudomonadati; phylum Bacteroidota; class Sphingobacteriia; order Sphingobacteriales; family Sphingobacteriaceae; genus Sphingobacterium; species Sphingobacterium sp. 18053. Next base: position 230,482 of record NZ_CACSJW010000010.1, on the reverse strand, counting down.
ATTACATCGTAATCTTCCGCAATAAAGCGATCGCAAAGGTGAGAACCGAGGAAGCCAGCTGCTCCTGTTATCAAAATCCGTTTGCGATGTTTATTTTCCACTCAATGGTTCCGTTTAATGAAATGGGTTTAATATCTTTGACTAAGATAAACATTATTTTAAAAACATGCGTTTGCTTTATTCAATTGGAATCTTTCTTTATGGACTCTTACTGCGTATTTTGGCTCCTTTTCATGCCAAAGCCAAGCTCATGGTAGAGGGACGAAAAGACTGGTATTCGAGGATGAAACAAACGGTTGATTCTTCCCAAAAACATATTTGGTTTCACTTTGCTTCATTGGGGGAATTTGAGCAAGGAAGACCTGTCCTGGAAGCGGTGAAAAATAATTATTTGGATCATAAAATAATTGTAACATTTTACTCTCCCTCTGGCTATGAAATCAGAAAAAACACTGCTTTGGCCGATTATGTTTTTTATCTCCCCTACGATACTGCTCAGCACGCACGGCTTTTTCTCGACTTGATTAATCCAAGTTTCGCTGTGTTTACGAAATATGAATATTGGTATTATTTTTTTGAAGGCCTGCATAGACGGGGTATTCCCTTGTTTTTGATCTCAGCAATATTTAGACCCGATCAGATTTTCTTTCAGGCCTATGGTACTTTTTTTCTGAAAATTTTAAGTTATGTGACTTACTTCTTTGTGCAAAATGAAGAAAGTGTACGTCTTTTGAAAGAATTTGGGATACGGAATGCCGGGTTAGCCGGAGATACACGTTTTGATCGTGTGGTAGACATTCCTAAAAGCAGAAAAATGATTCCCGAGATCAGCCAATTTATTGGTGAAAATCCGGCCTTGGTTGCAGGAAGTACCTGGCCCGAGGATGAGCAGGCTCTACAGGAATTGCTGCTGGATAATTCAGACTATAAGCTGATCTTGGCTCCGCATGAAATTAATGAATCACATTTAGCGAGCATTTTTAACCTTTGGCCGAAGGCACTCCGCTTTTCGGACATGGCTACCTACGATGCCGCAATAATAGCCGATTCAAAGGTACTGGTTATCGATAACATTGGTATGCTTTCGTCTTTGTATGGGTATGGCCAACTGGCCTATATTGGTGGTGGTTTTGGCGTGGGGATACATAACACACTCGAAGCCGCAACTTATGGCATACCGGTTCTATTTGGACCAAATTTCAAGAAGTTTCAGGAGGCGAAAGATCTTGTGCAAAATGGATCAGGTTTCGCCATTGCCAGTGCTAAAGAATTAAAGAAAGTCTTTGCTGTTTTGCAAGATCAGACTGTCCGTCAAAAGGCCGGAAAACTGGCCCGTGAATATGTTCTGCAGAAAGCAGGAGCAACACCGATAATTATGAAATACCTCAAAAGCAATCCCGTAAAAATATAAGCGGTAGCTGTACTGCCGCCGCCTATATTCCACAGGTTCCGCGTGATTTATTTATTCTTGTTCTTCTTGATGCTTTACTGGTCCCTAATAATAGGTATATCTTCTTACGCCGGTAATATGACGAGATAAGCGCATTACCTGATGGGAATATCCGTATTCATTGTCGTACCAGACATATAGAATGACATTCCTGCCATCTGCCGAGACTATCGTCGCTGGAGCATCCACGATCGCAGCGGCAGCGGAGCCGATGATATCGGAAGAAACGAGTTCATTGTCTTTAGAAAATTTAATCTGTTCGACAAGGTCACCCTGTAGTGATGCCTCTTTTAAAAGTGCATTGATTTCTTCGACGGTAGTTTTAGATTTAATTTCGAGATTTAAAATTGCCAATGATCCATTTGGCACGGGAACGCGAATGGCATTGGAGGTCAGTTTGCCCTTCAGTGAAGGCAATACTTTTGAAACGGCAGCCCCCGCTCCAGTTTCTGTGATCACCATATTGAGCGCTGCGGCACGGCCCCGTCTGGACTTCTTGTGCATATTGTCGACAAGATTCTGGTCGTTAGTATAGGAATGTATGGTTTCGATATGCCCTTTTTCAATGCCTATTTTATTTTCAAGGACCGCCAAAATAGGGGATATTGCGTTGGTCGTACAGGAAGCGGCGGAAAAGATCGCATGCTTTTGCACGTCAATATCATTTTCGTTGACTGCGTATACGATATTTGGAATACCTTTCCCGGGTGCTGTCAATAAAACTTGGGCGGTACCTTTGGATTTCAGGTGGCGACTCAGTTCTTGCTCATCTCGAAAAGCACCCGTATTGTCGACGACTAAAGCATGCTGTATTCCATAATAGGTATAATCGATGTCCTCTGGCTGTTTGGCAGAGATAAGGTGGACAGTGATGCCATTGATAATAAGTGCCTGATTTGGAATGTCGACCTGTACGTCGCCTTCGAACGCACCATGTATGGAATCTGTTTTTAATAGTGTCGCTCTTTTCAATATGGACTTGCTATCATTGGCGTCTCGCGTTACAATGGCACGAAGGCGAAGCTGCTGTCCAGCACCGGCTTTATGCATAAGCTCTCGGGCGAGTAAACGGCCGATACGACCAAATCCATAAAGCACAACATCGCGTGGTTTTAATTCCGCTTGTTGATTGATATCTTTCAATTCATTTGTAATAAAACTAGGCAGATCGTTGTTGTCAATAGTCTGTTTCTTGCCCTGTAAGGTAAGTTTTCCGATATCGATACGCGCAGGTGATAGCGTGAGTTTTTCCAATACCTGTGCTGTGTGAAGGGTGTCAAAAATATTGAATGGCTCGTCGGTAAGGAGGACGCTTTCCTTGATCAGGTTGAGAATTGAACTCGATTTTACATCAATGAGTTGATTTCGAAAAAATACAAGTTCAATAGCGTGGTTATACCACAGGTTACTGACAATTTGAATTAAGCTTACGGCAGCGTTTTGTTGCTCTCTGTAACTTTTGATCTCTAAATCAAAAGATGGCTTGTGTGACATCATAATTTTATAATAGATTATGTTGCAAACATAGTACAAACCGCCTAGAAAATAGATTTATATTTTTATTTTCGTAATTTTTTAAATGTAAATACTTGTAATATTATTATTTTAATAAAATATTAGTGATTTATTTGTTAATCCTCTATTATGAATAATTCAGACATGATATGATCGGCCATTAATTTACCGGGATCCGTCAAGCGTAATTTGTTTTCTTCCAAAACGAGATTTTTCTCTGCTAGAAATGGTTCTGCATCTTTCAATACACGATTTTTGACAGATTGCCCGAATTTACTTTCCAGCGCAATCAAATCCAGTCCCCACATGGTTCTCAGTGAAGTCATGATACTTTCGTTGATCTGGTCCAGCGTAGAAAGCTCCTCAATTTCCAGGGGAAGTTGGTTTGAATTGATTGAGGTCATATATTTTGCGTTGTTGGAAACATTCCAAGCTCTGGAAGTTCCATTGAACGAATGTGCCGAGGGACCTATACCAAGATAATGTTTACCTTTCCAATAATTTGTGTTGTGACGCGCATAACGGCCATTTTTTGCAAAATTGGAAATTTCATATTGTTCATATCCCGCGGCTTTCAATGTATGGATAAGAAGACTCATCTGATCCGCTGCCTGATCTGAATCTATAGCCGGACTTAAGCCTTTTTTAATAAAGTGATCCAATGCTGTCTTATTTTCTACGGTCATGGAATACGAAGAAATATGGGGAATTTCAAAGTCAATCAGCTGTTGCATATTGTGGCGCCATTTCTCATCAGTCAACAGCGGGTAGCCATAAATAAGATCACAGGTAATATTTTCAAAGCCCGCATCTTGCACCCGCATGATAGAAGCCAGTGCTTCCTGCTGATTATGTGCTCTGTTCATCCATTTAAGATCCTCTTCAAAGAAAGACTGTATGCCTATGCTGAATCGATTGATTGCTGTATTCCGCAGACTGTTTACTTTGGCCGCATTTAGATCGTCGGGGTTTGCTTCCAGCGTAATTTCAGCCTGATTTACGATGTCAAAATGCATTGCTATCGTATCGATGATCCGTGCGATCTCTTCAGCTTCCAATAAGGATGGCGTGCCACCACCAAAATAGATCGATTCGACCTTTTTGTCTTCCAAATAGGCTGCTCTGAGCTCAATTTCCCGTCGTATGGCATTGATCATCTCACTTTTGTATTGTAGTGAAGTGCTAAAATGGAAGTCACAGTAATGACAAGCCTGTTTACAGAAGGGGATATGGACATAAATCATGGGGACAAATATACCAAGACCGGACCAAATCGCCCTTTATTTTTTCTTCTTTCGACTATGCGTACCTGAAATCTTCGCATGGCTTTTCCGCACGCTCATTAAGGATTTAAAAAGAAAGTGCAATAGTATGGAAGAATCATCTAAAAGAAGGTTGACAACAAGCTAGTTATTCTTTATCTTGTTGTCAATATTTGTTGGTAGAAAGCACCAATATAGCACCTAATGTCTGATGAAGGAGGAGTGAATTCAAAAGTTTCCTTCTGAAAAAATCGAAAAGCTATAGGTATCAGGCTCGTGTAAATTATTTCATGGGAGCTTATCAAATAGATTAAAAAACGAATTATTTTCTTCTAATAAAAGTAAAACGTATGAAAACCTCCCGTCGAGACTTTCTAAAAAATGTAGCCGGTGTTTCTGGCTTCTTCATATTTTCAAACCATGGATATGCTTGGGGGGACAGTCTTGAAGACTCCTTTATAGATAAGTTATTACCGGCGCCAAAAGGAGGAGGATTTGCGATGAAAGATTATTGGATTTGGGACCCATCGGTCATAAAAGGAGAAGATGGACGATATCATATGTTTGCTTCGCGTTGGAGCAAACAATATGGCTTTGGTAATTGGGTGACAAACTCCGAAGTCGTCAGGGCTATTTCAGATACCGCTGAAGGGCCATACGAATTTGTTGAAGTTGTACTGCCTGCCCGGGGGAAGCAATATTTTGATGGCTGTACAACACACAATCCTCGAATTGTAAAAAATGGTGACTATTATGTGCTTTATTACTTTGGCAATAATTATGACGAACCAAATCCCTCTTTTACAGAAAACGTATGGGAGTCGGGCTTAGGCCAGAAAGCCTGGATGCATAAACGTATTGGGATGGCCTATTCCAAGTCAATTGCAGGGCCATGGAAAAGAGTTGATCAACCGATTTTGAATCCCCGAAAAGGGGAATGGGATGCCTCCATTACATCAAATCCTTCGCCAGTTGTCTTACCGAACGGAAAGGTTTATTTAGTTTATAAATCTTCCCCAGTAAATTATAATCCACCACTTTTATTGGGAGCCGCGCAAGCGGATTCTTTCCTCGGACCTTATCGCCGTTTATCGGACAAGCCTATTTTTTCATTCCATACGGACCAAAACCATGAAAATGATGTAGAAGATCCATTTGTCTGGTATAACGGTCAGCAGTTTGAACTTATTATGAAGGACCGTTACGGAAAGATCTGCGGTGAAGAGGGGGGCGGGATACATGCTTATTCGAAGGATGGCATAGATTGGCATCTTTCGAAGTCTGTAAAAGCTTATTCTAAAACAATTCAATGGGATGATGGCACGACGAGTCATCAGGCCAATTTTGAACGACCGTTTTTACTATTTGAAAATGGGAAGCCTACTCATTTGTTTGCGGCAACCGGGGATGGTTCAGAGCCCTATCAATTTGAACGTACATGGAATATGGTTATTCCCCTTAAGATTAGCTAATTCAGGGGATATTAGCTAAAAAAGCTTCCAAACCCAGTATATGTGAGGTGGTTTGGAAGCTGTCTTGATGTCCCCATCTGTTCAGATAATGGGAAGTATATGTAGTTACTTACTAAAACTGTTGTTTGCCGATTCTACATCCGCTAATCGCAATGAAGGATCAATTGTTACCGTTTTTGGTGTTTTCGACACATGGATAGTATAGTCGGGTTTGGTCCAGAACCAATCCTCAAGCACGGTTCTTTTAACACCTTTGTAAATGTCAAAATGCTCTTCTGGTTTTTCTCCGCGCATTTCACGCAAAGGGATATAAAATAATTCTTTGCTTCCATCGGTGTATTCTACCAGAACATCCAGTGGCATGGCAAAATTGGACTTATTGGCCAATAGGATTTCTGTATCTGTTACTTTTTCAATGGCGTAATCGATTTGACGTGTTGTATTGATAAACAGATTGAAATACCATTTTAAATTGATACCGGAAACATCTTCAGCAACGCGTTTGAAATCATTTGGTGTCGGATGTTTAAACTTCCAGATGTCATAAAATTTCAAGAAGGTTTTTTCTAAATTTTCCTGACCAATAATATAACCCAACTGCTCTGCAAGCACGGCACCTTTGTTGTACGCTTCGTTGCTGTAGCCATAGTTGGTGTTATAATAATCTGCCAGTAAACTCATTGGTTCTTCTTTACCTGAAAGGGCCAATTTATAATATCCACGGTAGGCTGCAATTTGCGGGTTAGATGCTACGGCACCTCTTTTTTCAAAGATATGCTGCATAGCCAACTCCTCGACATAGGATGTGAAGCCTTCATCAAACCATTCATCTACGGTTTCGTTTATGCCAAACAATTGTTGGTACCAAGAATGTGCCGATTCATGGAATATTACACCGACAAGGCTTTTTAGATTGCGGCCACCTGTGATAAGCGTAGCTGTACCATATTCCATTCCGCCATCTCCACCTTGAATGATGGTATAAGTTGGCCATGGATATTTACCAAACTTCGCACTACAGAAGTCAAAGAATTCGGTAGAAAGGCCTATTGCTGTTTTCCAATTCGAGATCACTTCTTTGTCTGTTGGCAAGAATACGGTATACACTTTTATACCATTTTTACTTGAAGCGGAATCCACGACAAATTTAGGGTCTGCTGCCCATACAAAATCATGGATATTTTGGGCCTTATAGTGCCACGTTGCTTTATTGTCGACGGCTTTTACTTTTGCTTTTGGTTGATAGCCTTTAACATCTGATGGATTTTGAAGAACACCAGAGGCACCAACGACATAATTTTTATTGAGGTGTATGGTAACGTCAAAATTGCCGAAAGGGGCAATGAATTCACGACCTGTATATTCATCCAAATGCCAGCCGAATTCATCGAATTGAGCCATTTTTGGATACCATTGCGCCATAGATAGTGCTACACCTTCGGCCGAATTTCGGCCAGTTCTTCTGATTTGTTCCGGAACTTGTGCGGTCCATTCCATATCAAAACGTGCTGTTTCCCCATCTTGGATCGCAACTGGTAAAGTTACCTCCAAAATAGTTCCATCAATTTTAAATGTTGTGTTGGCACCATTGACCGTTAGGGTTTTAATTTTCTGATAACCAGTTTGATTGGCTTTCAGTTCTCCGATGCGACTTTGATATACCGGTTTTTCTTTTGTACCCAAGTTAGTGACCATTCGCTTGTCGGGGTCACTTATGTTTTTTAATCGATAGTCCATCATCGATCCTGGTTGAAAAGCATTGAAATATAAATGGAAATATACCTTTTTTAGTGACTGCCCTGAATTATTGCTGTACTTCAAGGTCATTTTTCCATCGTACTGATATGCTTTTTCATCCACGTTGACATCCATGTTGTAGTCAACTTTCTGTTGCCAGAATCCTTTTCTTTGGGCCTTCGCTACTGCCCCCCAAATATTTAATACACATGCAAGTGTAAAAAAGGATATTATTTTGATTTTCATGCCCCAAACTTACAAAATTGTCTCAATAAATGGCACTTAAACGAATGTAACGAAGTTAATGTCATTAAATCTTGACGAAAATTGACTGGTCTTTGGAGAATTGGCTTGGTTTTGGTTAGGGGATTTATCTGTTAAGTTAAAAATCAATTTTACTGTTTTTATGGAAAATCTATATTATAAGCCCTCGGGAAAGGCTCCTGCGTTGGCATTTATTGGCTCTCTGGTCTTAGGTGCAATTAGTGCCGTTGTATTGGCAATTGTATACATCGCCTTACAATGGTTTATTCCTATTATTTATTTTAATGTATTTATTACATTGGGATTTGGTGCTGGAATATTCTATGTTCTTAACTTCTGTTTCAAACAATGGAAATTAAGAAATAAGGGCATTGCAATATTGATTACTTTGCTGATTGCAATTTTAGGCTTTTATGCCCAGTGGGCTCTTTTTGTGTCGCTGATGTACAATGCGGAGGGGACAATGGGCGGAGATACCTGGGTAAAATCGTCTTTTAATCTGGAGGGGTTTAAGGCATTTTTCTTACACCCTTCATTTATTTGGGAAGCGATGCAGGGTTTAAATGAAGTCGGCACTTTTACTTTGAAAAAGAGTCCGGTTTCGGGCGGTATGTTGTGGGCCGTGTGGGCGATTGAAATGGGTATTATTCTGATTACCCCAATTATTATGGCATTCAGGGGTATTACTATTTATCCTTTTTCTGAAAAAGACGAAACATGGATGAATAAGCGGACATTGCCGGGAAGGTTAAAATTCGTAGCGGATAAAGATGCTGTGGTAAGCTCCTTGGGTAATCATGATTTTGCCTATGTGTATGACCATCTTTCGGATGAAGAAGAGCATTTCTCTTTTGCCACTGCCGAATTATATGAATCTGAAACGGACGACCATCAGTACCTGACCATCTATAATCATCAATTTACGGAAAAGAAAGGCAAGATGGAAGAGAAGAAGGATGAGATCATCGAATTCTTGCGGATCAATAGAAATAGTCTATAAACGAAACATACTGCCGAGCTGAGTTGCTCTATATTGAATGCAGTGGCAGCTAAAGTTCGATCGTATAGCTTGGTTCTTTAAAAAAAGATCCCAGGATAAATATCCCGGGATCTTTTTTACATTATTGTACCAATGTTCCACCCTTTAATTTCCATTCATTGATGGAAGGACTATAAATTTTGACGTCCTTAATACCATTTTTCGCCAATATGGATGCCGCTATGGTTGCTCGGTCTCCGGACTGACAATGCAGGTACAGCTGTTTACTTCGATCAATTTGGTTAAGATTGTCTGCAATTGTACCAACAAAGATATGAGTCGCATGCGGTAAATGGCCCTCTGAAAACTCACTGGCATTGCGCACATCAAGTATTTGGATATCGGATTTGCCCAATACACTATTCATCTCTTCGAAACCGATGAGTTGCTGATGTTCCAATGGAATCCCCAAATGAGGAATCGTATCAGGTGTAACATATCCAGCGACATGATCCAATCCAATGCGCATAAGCTTGCGGGCAATGTCGTCCAATTGGCTTTCCTCTACAATGAGTATAAAAGGATCCGTGTAATTAAGGATCCAACCAGCCCAGGTATTAAACGTTTTGTTATTTTGAATATTGATGCTATTGGGGAGATACCCTTTGGCAAACTCAAACTTATGGCGTGTATCAATGATAGTTGTTCCTTTGTGGTATAAACCCAGAAAAGTTTCGTTCGTTAACTTGTTGTACTGAGGAACTGCCGTTTGCAAAGGCCGTGCTATTTTGTTGAGTTTTTTCATCATGGCAAAATAGCGTGGCGGTTCGGGCTGTCCTGATAATAGCTCTTCCACGAAGGCTGTTTCGTTGTTTTGGTATTGAAGCGCCCAGTTTCGTATTTTTTCATAACCAACTGTTGAACTCGGAACGGCGCCTAGCGCCTTTCCACAAGCGGATCCGGCCCCGTGTGCGGGCCATACTTGAATATGATCAGGTAGAGCCAAGAAATGTTGCAACGATCGGTACATTTGGTGGGCTCCAATTTCCTTGGTTCCGATCATTCCCGCTGCATTTTCTAACAGATCTGGGCGTCCGATATCTCCAACAAATACAAAATCACCTGTAAATATCATGACAGGCTCCATGGTTGCAGGCGTATCAATCAATATAAAACTGATACTCTCGGGCGTATGTCCAGGGGTATGGATAACTTGGAAAATCAGATTTCCAACTTGAAATTGATCTCCATGTTTTAATCCAATATGTGGAAATTCATATTGCCAATCTTCTCCACCTTCATCGGAAAGAAAAGGTTGGGCGCCTGTCAATGCGGCTAATTCTAGCGTACCTGAAAGGTAGTCGGCATGTATATGCGTTTCCGCAATATGGGTTATGGTCAGATTATTCTTTTGTGCAATCTCAAGATAGCTGTCTACATCTCTTTTAGGGTCAATGACTAGCGCTACACCCTTGGCTTGACAACCAATGATATAACTCGAATGTGCTAAAGATGACTCAAAAATGTGTTGAAAAAACATAACGTGTGATTTTAATGATTTACAAATTGAATGAATTCGAAAGCAAAGATTAGGATGCCGATACTAATTAAAAAGTACCCAAAAATACCTTTCAATTTTGCCGCATCTAATTTGTCTTTCCATTTGGAACCAATTTGGAGGCCTATTAAAGTGATTAACGTAAAGGTAACCAATATAAACCAATTCATATGTTCCAGGAACTGATAATTAGCGATCAAACCGAATGAGGCGTTTAAACCGATGATAAACAACGAAGTTGCAATGGCCTGCTTAAGTGGAATTCCTAAGAGTAATACGAGGGCCGGTACAATGATAAAGCCTCCTCCTGCACCCACCAGGCCGGTCATGATACCGACGAGCAATCCGACGAGGACAATGTTGAAAATCTGGCCAATTCCACCTCTGAATCGATCGTGCTGAACCTGTTTACGTCTTCGTACCATTGCTGTCGCAGAAATCAGAATCACAATCGAGAAAAGGAGCATGATGATATGGTTTCTGGAGATCGCTATCTCGCCAAGGTGGAATGACTCTGGTATGGCTACAAGGAGATAACGCTTGGTCAAATAGACCGAAATTAGCGATGGAAAGAGAAAAATGGCCGTAGTTTTCAGGTCAATTTCTCTTTTTTTCAACGGAGAAATTGATCCGACCAAGGCTAATATTCCTATAGAAAACAACGAATAGTCCAATGCATATTGAGGTTCTATATGAAAAATATAAACAAATATTGGCAATGTTAGAATACTTCCGCCGCTACCCATCAAACCCATTGACAGGCCGACCAGAACAGCTAATATAAAACCAGCTATAAATATTAATTCCATTTTCTCTTTCTAAAATTTTAACTAGTGGTACAGGCCTCAGATTGCGCGTATATGAGGTAATTTGGTCTAAAGTAGTTTGTTAAAACTAGTGCGGCAACTTATTGCGCAAGACTCCATAAAGCCAAGTACCCAACAAAGCAAAAAGCAAGACGATTCCTAGAGTCCAATAACCAGCACCGATTAGGGCAAACATTGGTCCCGGACAAGCGCCTGTCAATGCCCAGCCTAAGCCAAAGATTGTTCCCCCGAGCAGGTATCGTGTAATACTTTTGTCTTTATCATAGAATGCTATTTGCATCCCGTTACTATCTTTAATTTGCTTTCTCTTGATGATTTGTACGATTATAATTGCTGTGGTCAGTGCTGTACCGATAATCCCATACATATGAAAGGAACGAAATTGAAACATTTCGTAGATTCTATACCATGATGCGGCTTCCGATTTGTATAAGATGATTCCAAACAATATACCGATGGAAATAAATTTTAGTGCTTTCATTTATGCGAAAATTAGCGGGAATAAAAAATGAACCATAATGATCCCACCTAGGAAGAAACCTATAACGGCGATCAAAGAGGGAAGCTGAAAATTGCTAAGTCCAGAAATAGCATGGCCTGATGAACATCCACCAGCATAGCGTGTTCCAAATCCAATCAATACACCGCCAATACTTAAAAGTAGAAACTGAAACAAAGATCCGTCGAAAATGAAAATGGATTCAGGAAGGTAGCCTTGTAGATGGTCGATAATACCCAGCTCTTTTAAGTCGGCAACACTTTTGGAATTAATCTGGCTTGCAGTGCCGTCGCTCAAAAAATTATGTGCAATAAAACCGCCAATAGCTGTCCCGAGTACCACCAATAAATTCCAGGACTGGGTCTTCCAATCGAATCTGAAAAAAGAGGAAGTTTTTCCGGCACCTAATACAGTACACATGGTGCGCAGATTATTGGACATGCCAAAATCCTTTCCCTGTTTGAGCAGCAGGTACATGACCAGTGCAATTAAAGGTCCTGAAATATACCAGGGCCATGGTTGTTTGATGTATTCCAATAGCATAACAATGTCCTTAAGTGATGTTACAAAGGTACATACTGCCTTTGCAAAAGCCTGTAACAAATGTTACCGAAGGAAGAAAGAATTTATAGGTCGTAATATTCGATGTCAGCGTCCTTTAGGGCTTCCGTTAGCAGGGGAAGATCATCTTCCTTTTGAAATAATTTGTTGCGCCAGGTACGGAAGGCTGGTCCTTTGTTTTGGTTGATAATGATCAGGTTGCCGCCGGAACGTTTGAGATTCCTGATATGAGAAATATTATTCAAAGGGAAAACGATTGTTTTTTTAGCGTTACTTATCTGAAGTGTATTTTCATCCAAGACCCAAGTCGATGACAAAGTCGAAGACTTTATGGCCAGATACAGTGCTAAAGGAATCATTAAAAGAGCAATAATAATCTTGAGAATTTCCTGTATGGGAACTTTAGACATTCCCATTCCGATCAAAAAGATTGAAATCAGCAAGATTAACATGTATTTTCCACGATGCAACGTCGACAAGTGGAATGTCTGTGGATTACTCTTCATATTTCTTGATAAACTTCCCTTTTGCGTCAATATAGTAAAAATTCTCTAGATCCTCCGTTACAAGCGCTAGCCCGTTTTCAAAAGCTTGGGCATTTTGTAATTTAAATGGAACAACGACTTTTCCTGTGTAATCAATGTACCCATATTTATTGTCATTAAATGCCAGTAGAAGTCTTTCACCCGCAAACGATAGGAACTCATAATCCGTTTTAAGTTGATTATGCCCAGTTTTATTAATAAGCTGGTAGGATTGGTTGACTAAAATTAACGCGAGGTTATCGCGATAATCCGAAATGGTTTCATATTTGGCAGGAAGTAAAACAGCGCCTTTTTGATCCATGATACCCGTATGTTCTCCTTCCGTAAAAAGTGCATATTCTGGGCTAGGAACTGAAATAAAGTCATATTTGGCCTGCAGCAATATTTTACCGTTTGTATCCAACAGTCCATACTTAAGATCTCTCATATAAACTACTGGACCGCCTTCGGTTTCTAAACTGAGCGATTCATATTGACATGGAATAACTTCTTTGCCGTGTATGTCTATTAAGCCAAACATTTGTGCTGCATCAGTTACGATGGCATAGTCTCCTATATAGCTATATATTGCCGTATACTTTGCTGGTGTTAATTTGTTTCCTAAGCTGTCCTGTACACCAAAATATGCTGTATTGGAATCTTGATACCAAGATAAATGGTCGTTTAGCGTGGAATCTATAGCTTCTTCAATAGGTTCACCTTCTTCATAATCCGCCGGAATTTCAAAGAGTGATTTGTCGAATGTTATTTCTTCCACCTTGGTCGCTTGTATTCCGAGCCCGGCCGATCCGATATAGAGCGCTGCCCCGGGCACTTTTTCGAGATAATCGTAAGTGCCCCAGTATAACTTTGGCAATTTTGGTGCATACCAAACGGTAATTTCCGTTTGTGGATCTTGGCTACCTGTTAGATTGAATGTTGCTTTTTCGCAGGTGATTCCTGCAATTATCTTCTTTTGATCGGGAACTAAGCTGATCTCAAAATCTCCCGAATAGGCATAATTATCACCCTCGTTTACGGCAGTCTCAATGAGTTTGCCGGTGGCCAGCTCTGTTGCAGTATAGGTTTTATTTATTTCATCCAGTAGAAAAGAGCTGCCTTCGTGGATATTGCTGATCTGTATCGATTTTCCGAATAATAAACTTTCAATTCGCATCTGGTCTTTGGTGATGAAGGCCTGCATTAATGCTTCATTATTTCCAGCCAATATTTTGATGAATTCTGAAGATGCGGTATCTGTTCCCGTTTCAGGATCAGCAAATTGATATGAAATTTTATATAGCTTTTGCTGAGCGTGTCCTTGTCCGATAAGGAGTAAAAACGCCAACTGTAAACAAAGGATAAATTGTTTCATTGTGTGATTTTAAGCTGCAAAAATATTGAAATTCGATTGATTTTTGAAATAATCTTTCGCTGTTTGTGGAAATTCTTTCAAAAATAGATATTATTGTATTTGGTTGTTTAAATCTAATTTTTGGTCTGTGCTTCAGATTCAGGTGCTCGAAATAGTCCTATCTTTTGAGTAGAGACCTTAAGTTGTGGACTATTTCTATATCAAGTGAAGTAAATCGTTGTAAGGACAACGGTTGAGATAGCGGTCTTGCGGGTGTGTGTGTATTTTTTACTTGTTTTATAGGTTATTATCATATAATCGTCAAGAAAAAGCGAAAATAATTAGGGAATGTAGCTTTTTGGAAAAAGGTGAAATGTTAATTTTGTATTTTACAAACCTCGAATTTTTTACTGTTTAAAAAAGATACCTGTGGAACTATTACTAATAGAGGATGAACCATCCGTCATATCATTGATCGAAAGAGGCTTAAAAGAAGAAGGCTATCATATTAGTATTGCTATGGATGGTTATACTGGTCTAAAAATGGCGGGATTGAACCGTTATGACCTGATCCTATTGGATGTGATGTTGCCTGGTATGAATGGCTTAGATGTCTGTAAAAACATTCGGATGTCTAACAACGAAGTCCCAATTATTATCTTAACGGCATTAAATCAAACGGAGGACATTGTCGAGGCCTTTGACAGGGATGCGGATGATTACTTGACAAAGCCGTTCCGTTTAGAGGAATTAAAAGCTCGAATCAGTCGCTACAGCCGCAAATCCAAAACCATTACCGAGCAGAAAAATATATTGGTATTTGACGATCTTCAATTGGATAGAGACAGTAAATCGGTTCAACGTGCCAATTCTCCTATTATTCTCACGGCTACTGAATTTCGTTTACTTGAATTTTTAATGCTCAACCGAAATAAGGTATTAAGTCGGATCGATATCCTGGAAGAAGTATGGGGTATGGATGTCGACTTAAGTACCAATGTTGTTGACGTGTATGTGAATTACCTTCGGAAAAAGATCGATAAACAATTTTCACGTAAACTTATCCATACAGTGATTGGGATGGGCTATGTAATCCGTCATGAAAATTAGGACCAAAATAGTTCTCCTATTTTCTATCATCAGCACCCTGCTGCTTGTTATTTTTGCCATTTATGTGTCTTATTTCACGTACGACAGTCTACAGACCAAATTTTTTCATCGGCTAGAAGAGAACGCCGTGATTGTCGGAGATCATATCGTCCATCAGAAGGATGAAAATAGGGCGCTTTATATTCAGGTAAAACGTAAATACCTGAAACAATTATCTGAAGGAACAGACCACCTCATTCGTGTTGTTAAGGGAAGTGATCGAGTTCAATTGAGGCCTGAGCTGCCTATGCCAAAAACATTCTATGCCGATGTAATTCGTCATGGAAAGGGAAGATATATGCATGGTAAGACTGCCTTTGTAGCGGTATTCTTTCAGGATCATCTTCACCAGGAAAATTTGATTGTTGTATCGGAAGGTATTGATGATTACGGCCATGATGAACAGCGTCAATTGGATCGTACCCTGATCACAGGTGGGATTTTGGCGATTTTTTTAATTGTACTGATGTCTTTTTACTTTGCTGACCGATTATTGAAACCCATTAAGGATATCAACAATGATTTAGATAAAGTTGATATCGCACATTTAGACCATCGCCTGTTTAGTAAATTTAGTAATAGCAAAGATGAATTGGGTGTTTTGATTGCGAACTTAAATTCAATGCTTAGCCGATTGGATATCTCGGTTCAGTCGCAACAGAGTTTTATCGGAAATGCCTCTCATTCGCTAAAGACCCCGCTTACAATTATCGGGGGAGAAGCCGAATTGGCACAACAGCTCCTGTCGAAAGAGCATGAAGCTTATTATTCCCTGGAGACGATCGCGAAATATGCGGATAAAATGGAGTTGATTATCAATAATCTTTTGCAACTATCCCGCATGGGCTTCAAGGGGGAAGTGGACAATAAAGAAATTATTCGAATTGACGAGTTACTCTATGAAATTTATAAAGCCGAAAAAAGTATTCATAAGGACCTCAAGCTTTCTTTTGATCTAACAGAAATTCCAGAAGATAGTGATGAACTTACGGTTTTGGCTAACCCGGATCTGTTTTTTATTGCCTTTAGCAATATTATTTCAAATGCATTTAAGTACGGCAATGGACTGCAGGTTGGCGTAGCCATAAGTAGCGATAGCAAAAATATTACGATAAAAGTGTTTGACCAAGGGATAGGTATTCCTAAAAAAGACCAGCCACATATTTTTACCTCTTTTTACCGCGCTTCTAATGTTGGTGATATTTATGGCAATGGTTTGGGGCTTGTTTTAGCCAAAAATATCTTTGACCTTCATGGTGCTGAATTGTTCCTCAATTCGACGGAAGGTCAAGGCACTCTGGTCGTTGTTACAATACCAAAAACTCCTTTCTAATTTCATTTTAATCTCATCCTTATTCCATTTTTAGGTGGCTGTGATATACTTGTACCAGAGATAAGTATAACTCATGGATCTATCTTGTTGTTTCGAATCGGATTATGTTTTGAAACCGCGGGATTGCTTCGTTACCATAAAGGAACAAAATATAAGGATGAAAAAAACACTTTCACTTTTTACAACACTGGGGATTAGTATAGCATCATTGCATGCGCAGGAGCAGATCCAAACGGACTCTGTTCAGGCGCAAAGAAGCAGCTTGTTACTGAAAGAACCCGCGCGAGCAAAATCATTTCAATTGGATGTCCTGTTAAGAGCAGGTCTGCAAACGGACAATGGGGAGGGGGAGTCTCAAGCAAAAGCAAACCTTGATGATGCCCGTATTTTGATGAGCGGGGAATACAATGATAGATTGTCGTATAAAGTGCGTTTTCGCTTGAATAGGTCATTTGCTCCAACGAGTCAGGATAATGGCTCGCGTGCATTGGACATGGCATTGATCAAGTACAAGTTTGGCAAGGATCTCCAATGGTCCGTTACGGCCGGTAAGCAAAGTGCGATGGTCGGGAGTTATGAATTTGAAAATAACCCAATTTACGAATATAAGTTCACAGACTATGTCGACCGTATACTGAATCTCTTTGTTGTCGGTGGAATGTTATCTTATGAAGTCAACCCGAATCATTCGTTACATGCCCAAGTTTACAACACGACCAATGATAGTTTTATGGAGCTTCATGCAAAAAATGGTTTTGCTGTAGGTGATTTGGAACGCTCTAGTGTACCAATGGGAGCCTATTTCACTTGGGTGGGTGCATTTATGGATAAGCGTTTTAATACGAAATGGTCTTACAACATCTCTCAGTTTGCAAAGGGACATACTAATCATGCCGTTTCATTAGCGAATAAATTCAAAACAGCAAAACAGATGCTATATCTTGATTTACAGTACTCTTATCTTGCTGTCGATCATGCGATGATTGCATCTTCGGCGATCAACGAATTTTATGGTAGAACTGGCGAGAACCGTGTATTGGTCAAAGATGTGAACTACAGCTCTGCCATATTGCGCTATGATCAATTTTTGAGTAAAAAATGGGAGGTTGCTTTGAAAGGTGGGTATGAGATCGCGGGATCGAGAGATGATAATCAACTCGGTAAGAATTTTCGCCAAAACTGGACCTATTTTGCGGCTTTGCAACATAAGCCGTTTCACAACCAGGATCTTCGGTTTTATTTAGGTTACGTTGGTAACACCGTAAACTATAAGGGCTATATGGATATGGCCAAGAGTCAGTACAACCGCTTAGCCTTTGGGGCATATTTTACCATTCCAGTTTTATAATAATTCCTTTAACAAATTAACAAATAATTATTTTTTTATGCGTTTAACACCGAGAGAAACAGAAAAGCTGTTGTTGCATTTGGCCGGCGAATTGGCGGCTAAGCGATTGAAACGCGGGGTAAAATTAAATTATCCAGAGTGTATCGCTTACATCAGTGCCCAGATTATGGAGGAGGCTAGGGACGGAAGGTCTGTGGCGGACTTAATGTCTTATGGTACTACCTTATTGAAGAGGAGCCAAGTCATGGAAGGAGTCCCCGAGATGATCCATGATGTACAGATCGAAGTTACTTTTCCGGACGGAACTAAATTGGTGACTGTCCATGATCCTATTCGTTAATAAATATTGAATGATATGATTCCAGGAGAATACATTTTAAAAAAAGAGGAAATCAAAGCTAATGTTGGGCACAGAACCACAAGCATTGTTGTGAAAAATGAAGGTGATCGACCGATTCAGGTAGGTTCACACTATCATTTCTTTGAAGCGAACAAGTTGCTTTCCTTCGACAGGGAGAAAGCGTTTGGGATGCGCTTGAATATTCCAGCCAGCACCGCTGTTCGTTTTGAACCAGGGGAACAAAAATCAGTTGTTCTGGTTGAATTTGGCGGAAGTAAGGAAATCCACGGTTTTAATGGATTGACAAATGGGAAGTATACAGATCAATCGGTGAAGACCAAAGCCATTGATAAAATGAAAAAATTGAAATTCAGACAATCTAAATAAATATGGGAGGATGGAATAGACGCGAATGGATTAAAGTTGTAGGGCTCACTACTTTGGGTACTACTGTTGGTCTACATGCGCTTGGTTTAGATAAACTAGGTTTAGATAAATCATCTGTAAAATATGTTGATGGGGAACTTTATATCCCGAGAGACAAATATGCGGCTCTTTTTGGACCGACCACTGGAGATAAGGTTCGTCTGGCAGATACAGAGCTTTTTATTGAAATTGAAAAAGATTTCAATGTTTATGGAGAAGAGAACAAATTTGGTGGCGGTAAAACTATTCGCGATGGTATGGGGCAATCGGCTCGTGCCTTGCGTGATGAGGGGGTGTTGGATTTTTGTATCACTAATGTCATTATCATTGACCACTGGGGTATTGTAAAAGGTGATATCGGTATTAAGGATGGTAAAATTGTAGGTATTGGTAAAGCTGGAAACCCAGATGCACAGGATGGTGTAACCGAGGGCATGATCATCGGTGCTTCTACGGAAGTGCATGGGGGAGCGGGCTATATCCTAACTGCAGGCGGTATTGATACGCACATTCACTTTATCTCGCCGCAACAGATTGAAACAGCGCTATATTCTGGTGTAACTACTTTTATTGGTGGCGGTGCGGGACCTGCAGATGGAACACTGGCAACGACAGTGACTTCAGGAAAGTGGTATATCGAGCGTATGTTTGAAGCTTTTGAAAACCTTCCTATCAATGTTGGTTTTTTCGGAAAAGGTAACGTATCGACCACTAAACCTATCGAAGAACAAATTGAAGCTGGTGCACTGGGCGTGAAAATCCATGAAGATTGGGGAGCGACTCCGGCAACAATTGATGCGGCATTGAAAGTTGCTGATAAATACGATGTACAAGTTGCGATCCATACCGACACACTGAATGAGGCCGGTTTCTTGGAAGATACTGTTGCTGCGATAGATGGTCGTGTAATCCATACTTTTCACACGGAAGGAGCCGGCGGTGGACACGCTCCGGATATTATTAAGATCGCCATGTATCCCAATATCCTCCCTGCATCTACCAATCCAACAAAACCTTTTACGGTAAATACTGCTGAAGAACACTTGGACATGCTGATGGTCTGCCATCACTTGGATAAAAATGTGAAAGAAGATGTGGCATTTGCTGATTCACGTATCCGTCCACAGACAATTGCTGCCGAGGATATTTTGCAAGACATGGGCGTATTTTCAATTATGAGTTCGGATAGCCAAGCGATGGGGCGTGTGGGAGAGGTCATTTCCCGTACATTCCAAACGGCCCATAAGATGAAAATCCAACGCGGCCCTTTAGCTGAAGATCAAGGCAAAGAAAATGATAACTTCCGTGTCAAACGTTATGTGTCTAAATTTACCATCAACCCTGCTAAAGCACATGGTATTGACCAATATATTGGTTCGATTGAAAAAGGAAAGTATGCAGATTTGATCCTTTGGAAACCAGAATTATTTGGTGTAAAACCCGAGTTGATCATCAAAGCCGGTATGATTTTGGGCGCTAAAATGGGGGATGCCAATGCGTCAATTCCGACACCACAGCCAATCATTTATAGGCCAATGTTTGGGAATTATGGTAAAGCAGTTTCAAAACTATGCTTCAATTTCGTTTCGAAAATTTCTTTGGAGAACGGAAATATTCAAAAATTGAATTTGTCGCGTAAATGCCTGCCTGTGGAGGGATGTCGTACGGTGATGAAAAAAGATATGGTCCATAATCATGCAACACCAAATATCGTCGTTAATCCAGAAACCTATGAAGTAACAGTCGATGGTGTGTTGGCGACCTGTGAACCATTGAAGGAACTTCCAATGGCCCAACGGTACTTCTTATTCTAATTGGTTATTTATGTTGTTAGCAAGAGACATTAAGGGGAATATTTGGGCCGATAGCACAGATCAGAACGGTGTTGAACTTGATTTTTTGGAACTCGAATGGTTTGATACGGAAAGACGTATTATCCGAGGGTTCACTGTTGAAGGCCGTGAAATAGGCTTTAAAAATTTGGGGACGGAATCCTTGTTTGACGGTGATATTTTGTTCGAAACAAAGGAACTGCGCATTGCTGTTCGAATATTGCCCTGTCCTTGCCTTGTTGTACGTCCCAAAAACCTCTTGGATATGGCTCGGATATGTCTCGAAATTGGCAACAAACATATCCCTGTTTTCATCAACGCTGCACATGAAATTATTGCAGCCTATGAAAATCCCCTTTGGGAAACCTTAGAAAGGGCAGGTTTTACACCGACGAAAGAACTACGGGTGATTGAAAGAACCCATACGTTACGCATACATCAGTATGCCGTAGTCCAGCACAAAATTACCTTGGCCAATGGGCTCTAATACTTAATTAATAACGATTACATATGAATCCATTGTTGACATTAATGCAGATTAATGATTCTGTATTTCCGATTGGAGGCTTCACACATTCCTATGGCTTGGAAACTTATATCAATAAAGAGATTGTACATGATGCTAAAACTGCAAAAGAATATGCACAGACTTTATTGGAGCATAGTTTCTATTACAACGATGCCGCTTTTTTTCATAAGGCCTGGCAATTGTGTGAATCAAGAGCAACTAGGAAAAAGATCGCTGAACTGGATGCATTGATAACCGCTTTCAAAGCCCCTTATGAGATTCGGGATGCCAGTAAGAAATTGGGAATACGGTTTTTAAAATTGACAGAAAAGTTAAAACCGGTCAAGCGTTGTTCGGCTTATCTAAAGGCGATAAATGCGCAAGAATTGCATGGTCACTATGCGATGGCATTTGCCATGTTTGCCCATGCGCAGGAAATTAGTTATGCAGACGCACTGAGTGCTTTTTATTATAATTCTTTGAATGGTATTATGACAAATTGTGCCAAACTGGTTCCAATTAGCCAAATGGATGCACAGCAGATTTTGTTTAAACTACAGCCCTTGATTAATAAATTGGTTGGATTACAGCCCGAACTGGATGATGATCTGATCGGAAATTGTTGTATCGCTCAGGATATTCGATGCATGCAACATGAAAAATTATACACGAGAATTTACATTTCGTAAAAATAACTGAAATAAAAGATGTCTAAGAGAAATTACGTGAAAATTGGTGTTGCTGGTCCTGTGGGCTCTGGCAAGACGGCACTTATTGAACGGTTGACACGTTCGATGTCGGCAGATTATAGTATCTGTGTCGTAACAAATGATATTTATACGCGTGAGGACGCTATGTATCTACAACAGAATTCGGCCCTGCCCGCTGAACGTATTATTGGTGTTGAAACAGGGGGCTGTCCGCATACGGCTATCCGTGAAGATGCTTCGATGAACATTGAAGCTGTAGAAGAATTAGCGAATCGTTTTGCGGATGTGGAACTGATTTTTGTTGAAAGTGGGGGCGATAACCTGACGGCGACTTTTAGTCCGGATCTAGCCGATCTGACCATATTTGTTCTCGATGTTGCTGAAGGAGAGAAAATGCCGCGTAAAGGTGGGCCAGGTATTACGCGCTCGGATTTGTTGTTGATCAATAAAATAGACCTTGCTCCTTATGTAAATGCCGACTTGGAAGTTATGCGCCAGGATACAATCCGCATGCGCGGTGAACGACCATTTATTTTTACAAACTTAATGACTTTAGAAGGTTTAGAAGATGTGAAATCATGGATCAAAAAGTATGCTTTGTTGGAGCCCGTAGGTTAAAATTTATCGTATATGGATAGCAAAATCGTATTAAATGTTGCCAAAGAGGACGGCAGAAGTAGATTGAAGGAAAGTTATCATAATGCACCTTATAAACTAACGCATTATGGCGCGTCAGGATTGACCAATCATTTGGAAATGATCATCATGAGTGCATCGCCTGGTATTATGGATACGGATTATTTGCACATTGATGTTCATGTGAAAAAAGATGCACAATTGAAACTTTTTACACAGTCATTCAATAAGCTTCATCCCATGAAAACCGGAGCAAGACAACATACGGACGTGCATGTGGATGCCGGAGGCCTGTTTCATTACATTCCACATCCAGTAACGCCGTTTAAGGATTCTATTTTTAAGGCAAGCAATCATATTCACTTGGCTGAAGATGCAGTTTTGATGTGGGGGGACATTATTAGTGTGGGAAGAATCCACATGAAAGAAGCTTTTGAGTTTGGTAGCCTGCATACCCAAACCAAGATTTTTAGACAAGGTAAACTGTCCTTTATTGACAATCAGCTTTTGCGTCCCAAAAGTCAGCCGATACAGAAGATGTTATTTTTTGAGGGATACACCCATCAGGCAACTTTTGTGTTCTCGGCTCTTTTTGCGCAAGAATTAAAATATGAATTGGATGAAATCCTAACTGTTGAATACAATGACATCTCTTACGGCTTTACGCAGGCTTCAAAAGATGTGGTTATCCTACGTGCTTTGGGTACTGATGGAGAGTTGCTTTATGACTTTTTACATATGTTGGGGCAATTGTGTTGGGATTTTACAAAACATAAGCTTTCTGAAAAGAAGGAAGACACAACAGTTGAAGCTATAGCCGAAGATGAGAAATCGAAGGCGCAGGAAATCACCGTCATTGAACACAGAAAACCTCGTCGAAAAAGTAAGCGGGAGTTGGTGGATGCTGTAGTGGTGGAAGGAACTAACTATGCATAAGGGAAACCTGCACGACGAGATATGGATTGATGTTATCCCTGATTTTGACAAATTGAAGCTGGGCCGCGATTCAGATATTTTGGATCTTTCCTATTATGAAGTAAATAAGCGCGTTATCCAGCGGAAAACAAGAAAGGGTAATCTAGTGCGCATACAGCGTGATGATAGCAGCGCATTGCGTTCAGGGCAGTGTATTTATCATCGCGGTGATTTATTTATCCAGGTCAACATTTTACCTTGTCTTTGTGTATTGTTGGATAGTCAGAATCTATCTGTTGTGGGCGAGTTCTGCTTCGACGTGGGCAATCGACATTTGCCGGTTTATCTCAAAGCCGATGGGCGATTTGCTGTTTCTTATGATGGACGTCTCTATCAGGCGCTAAAGGAAAAATATAAGGGCTTTATCACATTGGAAAATACGATTTTAGAACCTGATGAACAGATTACCTACATTCGTAGACCTATACTCGAATGATGGAATGTTGGTATTAGCGAAAAATTACGCATTTTTGTCGCTATGAAATTTGGCGAGGAATTGCAAGTATGGTATCGACAACATAAGCGAGATCTACCGTGGCGAGAAACAAAAGATGCCTACAAAATATGGCTTTCTGAAATTATTCTGCAACAGACTCGTGTCGAACAGGGTTTGCCCTATTATGAACGTTTTGTCGAGCGATTTAAGAATGTTGTGGAATTTGCGAATGCAGAAGAAGATGATATTCTCCATCTTTGGCAAGGTCTGGGTTACTATTCTAGAGGCCGGAATATGCATAAGGCCGCGCGAATAGTTCGCGATCAGTATCAGGGTGTTTTTCCGGTAGATTATCAAACATTAATAACGCTTCCTGGAATAGGAGAGTATACTGCTGCGGCGATATCCTCTTTTGCGAACGATGAAGCCCAGGCGGTATTGGATGGAAATGTGTTTCGTGTATTGGCGCGATACTATGGCATAGAAACACCTATCAATTCTACGGAAGGAAAGAAGATTTTTACAGCTATAGCCAAAGAAAATCTTGATCCTAAACACCCGGCATTGTATAATCAGGCGATAATGGATTTTGGTGCTACCCATTGTAAGCCCAAGCTGCCTTTATGTGAATTCTGTATGTTTCGTCCTTCCTGTTATGCGTTATCTAAAGGCCGGGTAGATCAATTGCCTGTAAAGCTTAAAGCCAAGGCAAGCAAAGATAGATACTTTAATTATTTTATCTTGAAGGACAACGATCGGATACTGATGTCTAAACGCGGTGAAGGTGACGTTTGGCAGAATCTATATGAGTTTCCACTTTTGGAGTCTAATTACAGCTTGTCAATTCCGGATGTTCTTAGCGATGAGTGGTTTATTTCCTGTTTCGGCTCCGATGCAGAGCTGCATGTTTTACAGCAGCAGACAAAACATATCTTGAGTCATCAGAATATTTATGCGACATTTTTTGAGGTGCGGTTAAAAGGCGATCTAATTCAAAAAAAATCCAATTGGGATTATGTATTTCTAAAAGATTTAGATAAATTAGCTAAACACAAGTTGATCTTTACCTTTTTGGAAAGATCAAATTTTTAACCATTTATGCTTTTAAATTATGTCAGGAGTTAACAAAGTCATTTTAGTGGGACATCTTGGAAAAGATCCCGAAATTCGCTATTTAGAAGGCAATGTCTCTGTTGCCAGTTTTCCATTGGCAACATCAGAAACGTATAACAAAGACGGAAAAAGAGTAGAACAAACCGAATGGCACAATATTGTTATGTGGCGAGGTCTGGCTGACGTGGCTGTAAAATATCTAACAAAGGGGAAGTTAGTTTATATTGAAGGTCGGCTGCGGACTCGTACTTATGAGGATAAGGAAGGTATTAGACGATATGCTACCGAGGTTGTCGCTGAAACTTTTACGCTTTTAGGCCGTAAATCGGATTTTGAGCCGAATGCAGGTGTAAGTGCTGGTAATACAGCAAACACACAAGCGCAAAAAGTCGAAGATAAGGAAGTGGAGGTCGATTTTACGGAGAATGATCAGGAGGATAATCCATTACCATTTTAAGCGGAAGAATTTGAGATTATGTAAAAACTTTACATGTATAGTAAATATAGTAAAATCATCGAAAAACAAAAGAGCAGGCAACTATGCCTGCTCTTTTGTTTTATTCGTATTTTGGGGGTTGAAATCTGATAGCTTTCTCCCAAGCGAGTATGCTGTTTCTGTTGCGTGTTTTTTTATGATGCTCAGTCGAAGTTCAAAATTTCTTTTTAGCGGAAATTTTGGCTATGTTTGCTCTAATTATGTTGCAAGATAGAATTACGCAGTATACTGAAGAGATTAAGGCATTTGTGCCAACTTCTTCAGCCGATGTAGAAAATTTCAGATTGAAGTTTTTGGTTTCCAAAGGGATTGTGAAAAATCTTTTTGATGAATTCAAAACAGTTACGCCTGAAGAGAAACGTACTTTGGGAAAAGTGTTGAATGAATTTAAGCAGTTAGCAGAAAATACATTCAAAGAAGCACAAGAAAAGTTCGGGTCTGGTGATAAGCAAAAATCCCAGGAATTAGCGAGTGATTTAACATTGCCTGGTCAAGGTTTTCAACTGGGGTCTAGACATCCAATCTCTTTAGTTCGTAAAGAAATTGTTGAAATTTTCAAGAAATTGGGTTTTATTGTGTCAGAAGGGCCGGAAATTGAAGATGACTGGCATAATTTTTCTGCGTTGAATTTTCCGCCGGAACATCCTGCGCGTGATATGCAAGATACTTTCTTTATCAAAAAACAAGAAGGTAATGACATTACATTGAGAACGCATACCTCTTCGGTTCAGGTGCGTTTAATGGAAGCCGGTAAACCACCGTTTCGTGCAATAATGCCTGGACGTGTTTATAGAAATGAAGCTATATCAGCACGTGCACACTGTTTCTTTCATCAAGTAGAAGGTTTATATGTAGATGAAAATGTTTCTTTTGCGGATTTGAAACAAACTTTATATCATTTTGTTCAAGAGATGTATGGCGAAGGTACCAAAGTACGTTTCCGTCCATCCTATTTTCCTTTCACTGAACCTTCGGCAGAAATGGATATCTCCTGTACAATCTGTAAAGGGGCAGGGTGTAACTTGTGTAAGTACTCTGGCTGGGTAGAAATTTTAGGCTGCGGTATGGTCGATCCTAACGTGCTTGATAACTGTGGTATCGATAGTAAAAAATATTCGGGTTTTGCTTTTGGTATGGGAATAGAACGTATCACAAACCTTAAATATGTGATTAAAGACCTACGTCTTTTCTCAGAAAATGACACACGTTTCTTGTCTCAATTTGAGACTGAATTAATATAAATTAATCATTGTAAAGATTGTGGCATCACATTATTCTCTACGATAACTAGGCAAGAGAATAATGTGATGCTTTTTGGTCTTTAAGCTTTGTAGATGACTTTCAACATTCGTACGATCTAACGTATATGGAACCAGATTATATTATTGAATCCATAAAAAGAACAGCACGTGAGCTCTTTCGTCAAAATGGCTACCATAAAACCAGTGTAAACACATTGGCAAAAAAAGCTAAGATTGCGAAGGCGACGGTGTACAAGTATTTTGATAGTAAAGAGATGATCTTGCATGCCATTCTTATGGATTATCTTCGTGCGAGTCTGCAGGATATTTTGAAAACAACCAAATATGAAGATGATATGGCTTCGTTTTTGGCTTCAACAATTTTGCGGGTAAGCCGACTGACTTATACGGCTTGCAATGAATTGATCGGTTGGGAGTTTATCCGGGAATCTGCGAACGCACAAGAATATTTAAAAACGCTTTCTGAAGATTTGGAGTTTTTGCTCCTAAGCACATTCATTCAGAATGAAAAAATAAATGAAGCGATTAGCGAAGAAAAGCTGACCTTTTTGATCAAGTCCAGTAAAAGCATTGTGTTTTCTTTTGCTTTTACGGCCGTCTCAGATGCCGATGTACGAAAAAACTTTATTTCGTTTCAGAAAGAGATCCTTCCTTATCTTGTTCAGGCAACAGTTCAGTAAAATTATCCTAAGCCTTTCATCTCTGCCCAAATCGCGGCGCCATCTTTTGAGTATAGCTCTCTTTTCTTATGATTCTCTTGTAGGGGAGTTGCTTTTGCTCATATTCCTTTGTCCCATTGTTTCCTTTACGAAGTTACGAGCCTGTTAAGAACCCGTTTATACCAGTGATAATCAATGCTTATAAATAATTTATGCAGATGGAAAATCGGTATATATTTGTATTTTTGCACCCTATGAGTAGAAGAATTCCGCAAGATAAAAAGTTCTTGAAAGATATTGCCATCATTGATATTGCCGAAGAGGGTAGAGGTGTTGGAAAAACCGAAGATTTGGTTTTGTTTGTAGAAAAAGCTGTTCCTGGTGATGTTGTTGACGTGGAGCTTATGCGCAAGAAAAAGAATTTTGCGGAAGCTCGGGTAACCAGTTTAAAAGAGGCTTCATCTTATCGCGTAGATCCGTTTTGTGCACATTTTGGAGTGTGTGGTGGATGTAAGTGGCAGCATATGACCTATGATGCTCAGTTAAAATTTAAGCAACAATCTGTCGATAATGCGCTGTCGCGTATTGGGAAAGTAGATACTTCTGCGATGGAAAGTATTTTAGGCTCTGTGCAAACAGAATATTACAGAAATAAATTAGAATATACTTTTTCAAACAAAAAATGGTTGACTTCTGTTGATGAAGATTCGTCCCAATTAGAAATGAACGCACTGGGTTTTCACGTGCCTGGACGTTTTGATAAGATTTTAGATATCGATCATTGTTTTTTGCAAGAAGATCCTTCAAATGAAGTTCGCAACAGCATTCGTGATTTTGCTCTTAGTCAAGGTATGACGTTCTACGATCTGCGTGAGCACGCAGGTGTATTGCGCAATTTGATTATCCGTATTTCTTCAACAGGGGAGATGATGGTGATCGTTGTGTTTGCATATCCGGAAGAAGGACAGGTTGAGTTGTTGATGGAATTTGTTAAAGAAAAGTTTCCGCAAGTCGCTTCTCTGTTATATATCGTAAACCAGAAACGCAATGATACAATCTTCGACCAGGATATTCATGTGTATGCCGGTCGTGATTTTATCTATGAGGAGATGGAGGGTTTGCGTTACAAAGTAGGGCCTAAGTCGTTCTATCAAACAAACTCTGCGCAAGCGTATGAGCTATATAAAATCACACGTGACTTTGCCGATTTAAAGGGGGATGAGTTGGTATATGACTTGTATACAGGAGCAGGTACAATTGCAAACTTTGTCGCTAAGAAGGCAAGAGAAGTTGTTGGTGTAGAGTATGTCCCTACCGCCATTGAGGACGCTAAAGTCAATTCGTCGATCAATGATATTACGAATACAAAGTTCTACGCTGGAGATATGAAAGATGTGTTGACCCCTTCCTTTATCGCCGAACACGGTAAACCAGATGTGGTGATTACCGATCCACCACGTGCAGGAATGCACGCTGACGTTGTAGCTCGTTTGTTAGAAATGGAATCTCCGCGTATTGTGTATGTCAGTTGTAATGCTGCTACACAGGCACGCGATTTGGTATTGTTGGGCGAAAAATATGAGGTGAAGCGCATCAAGCCAGTAGATATGTTTCCGCATACCCAACACGTTGAGAATGTGGTTTTATTGGAGTTAAAGAAGTAATAGCATACAGTATGGAAGTAGAAGATTTGTTTGCAGGATCTGCAAGAGAAGAAAATACACCGTCTACAGAGCAAAGTCCATTAAAGAGTCTGCAGGTAGATCTCGATTTTTATAGTGAGTCAATTCGTGAAGTAGCGCTGGAGATTGTAGAAGAAGGTTATTCTGACTACCCAATTTTTGTCGCACATCAGCATGAAGTTTCCGTTGGCGAAGTGATATTAGATCGCAAGGAATTGGAGACGAAATGGAGCATAAACGCCTCTACATTGGAAGAGTTTGTAGAAATGGATATTATTCAAGAAGATCGTAAAGCGTCTTTTATTCAGAACTATAAGCCTGCGAAAGACTATATGTGCTTGTTTGTTGTAGTTGCTGAAGGGGCTAATTTTGTTTTTTATCCATACAAATGATAAACAAAGAATATTTAAACTTTTTTAACAGTACAAGTGTCAAACTATTACTACTTTTAGCAAAGTAGGTTAGGTGTAGCTGGGAATTAATAAGATTGAAATAAATTATAGGCTGTTCCTTACGGAATTGAATGTTTGACCCAATGAAATTGTTGATAATTACAATCGCACTGAAACCAATTGGGGTAATTGAAGAGAGATAATAGGATGAAAATAATACAGATACATATATTAGGGCTTTTTTTGCTGTTATTTACCTATTTCGGAGCTACTGCGCAACAACTGCAGAAGGTTTCGGGAATGGTACTGCAAAAGGGGAACGGTAATCGCATTGGAGATGCTGTGGTGCTTAATATGCGCACGCACAGATCAACGTTGAGCAACTCTTTTGGTGTTTTTACGATTGATGCATCGGTAGGAGATTCCCTGTCTTTTACCAAAGTCGGGTATTCACCTGTTAAAACCGTGCTGACCAACCTGAATGAGTTTTATGTGGAATTGCAAGAAGGGATACGATTGGAGACCGTCATCGTTGAACGAAAAACGAAGGAGGCCGAATTAAATGATGCCATGAATAATTACGCTAAAAAGGGTGTTTATAATGGGGGTAAAAATAAGTTTGGAACTTACCTGGGTAGTCCTGCAACCGCCCTTTATAATCTTTTTGGAAGGGAAGCCAAGAATGCGAAACGCTTTGGACGATTTATGGACAAAGAGAAGGATGAATTACAAGTTGATCGTATTTTCTCTCGTGAAGCCGTTAAAAATCTGACGAAGCTGGATAGTACAGAATTAGATGCTTTTATGATACGTTACCGTCCATCTTTTGATCTGGCTGAGCATTGGGGACAGTATGATTTGATGCATTACGTACAACAATCTATGGACGACTTTAATGCAAAGGGAAGGCCTAAAGGGGCTCTTTTACCTGATATTGAAGTAAAGACCCAAGAAAAATAAAAACATTTTGCTTTTGTTACTGTTAGCTGTTTGTAAGAGTAGGAAAAGGTGATTTAAAATTTTGTAGCGTATCAACGTCATTTTTGGAAGTTTCAAAAGCCTTTTTTAGTGTTTTGTAACAAAAAAGTTGGTAAATATATCTTTTGGCACTTTGTTTGATTTTAGTAGAGCGGTATTTAATTGGAATATTAAAAGTCTTAGATAGCATACATATGAAAATGAATAGAAAATTAGCTGTATTAGGTTTGACAGTTGCAACCTCAGCTATGTTATTTGGAAGTTGTTCTACCATCCAAAATACAAATAATACGACTAAAGGCGGAGTAATCGGTGGTGTTGCCGGAGGTGCTTTAGGGGCATTGATCGGTGGCAAAGCTGGTAATACGGCTATTGGTACATTAGCGGGTGCTGCCATTGGTGGAGCTGCGGGTGTATTGATCGGTAAAAAAATGGATAAGCAAGCTGCTGAGATTTCTAAAACTGTTGAAGGAGCTGAAGTTACGCAATCTGCGGAAGGTATCGTGGTTAAGTTTGATTCAGGTATTTTATTTGACTTCAATAAATCAGATTTAAAAGCGTCAGCTAAAGATAATATCGCAAATTTAGTAGCAACGTTGAACAAGGAACAAGGTACTGAAATCTTGGTTATCGGGCACACAGATAATGTAGGTACGTTGGCTGCAAATGAAAAAGTGTCTTTGGACCGCGCAAATTCTGTACGTGCATTTGCGGTATCTAAAGGCTTAGCGTCTTCGCGTATTAGAACTGAAGGTAGAAACTTCTCTGAACCAATTGCAAGTAACGATACGGAAGCAGGACGTGCTCAAAACCGTCGTGTTGAAATCGTTATTGTTGCAGGTGATCAAATGAAGAAAGAAGCAAAACAACAAGCAGGTCAGTAAGCATTTTCAGGAATATTCTCCTGAAACAAATCTATTGATCTTGAATCATAAGAAAGCGTTGATTTAATCGACGCTTTTTTTGTGAAATTTGACAAAGCATAAACCATATTTCTGTCTGCCAAACTGTCATTATATGGATTTAAATTTCTAACTTTGTAGTCTTTGAAATAACTAAGGGCATAAAATCAGATCAGCAAAAAGATCGGTCATTGCATTGGTTACGCCATCGAAAATAATAAAAATTATATTCTATTGAATATCGAGCTATGCTAGATTTAACACATACCACTAAGGAACACGACGAATCTCGTCAGGGTGAGGCATTATTATTAGAACAGGATCCGATTTTAAGTAATGGACGCAAACTGTATATTGAAAGTTACGGTTGCCAGATGAATTTTTCGGATAGTGAGATTGTTGCTTCTATTTTGTTGGATAAGGGATTTGAAACAACTAAGAATTATCAGGAAGCTGATGTGGTTTTTATTAATACCTGTTCAATCCGCGAAAATGCAGAACAGCGTGTGCGCAATCGTCTAAAGGAATTTGAAGCTGCTAAAGCAAAAAATCCCGGAATGATCGTTGGTGTGCTGGGGTGTATGGCGGAGCGTTTGAAATCGAAATTCCTAGAGGAAGAAAAATTGGTTGATGTCGTTGTAGGGCCAGATGCTTATCGCGATCTACCAAATTTGATTGATAAGGTTGACGATGGAGCTAAAGCTGTAAACGTTTTGTTATCTAGAGAGGAAACGTATGCCGATATTAATCCAGTCCGTTTGAATTCAAATGGCGTAACAGCTTTTATTTCGATTATGCGTGGCTGCGACAATATGTGTTCTTTCTGTGTTGTTCCTTTCACACGCGGACGTGAACGTAGCCGTGATCCACAATCTATCCTGAAGGAGGCCCAAGATCTTTTCAATGCAGGCTATAAGGAGGTTACGTTGTTGGGGCAAAATGTGGATTCGTATAAATATAGCGTTCCTGTCACCGAAGGTGAAGAGCAAACTGAGACAGTAACTTTTGCGTCTCTACTTACGATGGTTGCTGAAATCAGCCCGCTTTTACGTATTCGCTTCTCTACTTCCCATCCAAAAGATATTACAGATGAAGTTTTATATGCAATAGCTTCGCATGAAAACATCTGTAATTATATTCATTTACCAGTTCAATCTGGAAATTCCCGCGTATTGGAACTGATGAACCGTACATATGACCGTGAATGGTATATGGAACGTGTGGATGCCATCCGTCGTATTATTCCTGAATGTGCTATTTCTACCGATGTTATTACAGGTTTCTGTACTGAAACAGAAGAGGAACATCAAGAAACATTGTCTATGATGGATTATGTCAAATACGATTTCGCCTATATGTTTGCTTACTCAGAAAGGCCAGGTACTTTGGCTGCAAAAAGATATGCAGATGATATTCCGGAGGAGGTGAAAAAACGTCGTTTAACAGAAGTTATCAATAAACAGCGCGATCATAGCTTATATCGTTATCAACATTTTGTTGGCAAAGTTTGTAAAGTGCTTGTTGAGGGATTTTCAAAAAGGTCTGAGTTCGATTTTTGTGGTCGTAATGATCAAAATGCATTGGTGGTATTTCCAATCGATCCTCGATTTAAACAAGGTGACTATGTGAATGTACTTATCGAGTCATGTACTTCTGCGACATTATTGGGAAAGATTGTTGATTAAGAAAACTTAGATTGTTTTATTTCCAACTGGAAATTTATGGATAACCAAGATATAAAGAATAGATTTGGAATTATCGGTAATTCGCCTTTGTTGAACCGTGCTATTGATATTGCACGACAAGTGGCTCCAACTGATATCTCCGTATTAATACAGGGTGAAAGTGGGAGTGGTAAAGAAGTTTTTTCGCATATTATCCATCAATTGAGCTCCCGTAAGCATGGCCCTTTTATTGCGGTCAATTGTGGAGCTATACCAGAGGGGACCATTGACTCCGAGTTGTTTGGTCACGAAAAAGGCTCTTTTACGGGTGCCCACGAAGCCAGAAAGGGATATTTTGAAGTCGTTGATGGTGGAACAATCTTTCTGGATGAAGTAGGTGAGTTGCCTTTGGGTACACAAGCAAGATTATTACGTGTATTGGAGTCAGGTGAGTATATACGGGTAGGGTCATCCAAGGTACAGAAGACAAATGTGCGGGTGGTTGCTGCGACAAATGTGAATGTGTTTGAAGCCGTACAAAAAGGTAAATTTCGCGAAGATCTTTATTATCGCTTAAATACTGTGCCGTTGCGTGTACCGTCTTTACGTGAAAGACCTGAAGATATCAACTTATTATTTCGCAAGTTTATTGTGGACTTTTCTGAGAAATACCGTACACCTGGGGTTCAATTGACAGAAGATGCACAGAATATGCTACGCAACTATAGCTGGCCCGGAAACGTGCGTCAACTGAAAAATGTTGCGGAACAAATCGCTGTTTTGGAGAAAGAACGCATTGTTGATGCATATATACTTCAAAATTATCTGCCCAATGAATCCCGAACGAGTTTGCCGGCGGTAGTTCCTTCAAATAATGGTGGAAAAGAGGATTTCTCAGAAAGAGATTTGCTGTATAAGGTCTTATTTGATATGAAGAAGGATATGGTTGATCTGAAAAAACTGGTGGTTGAATTAATTCAGAAAGGTGTCGATTCTAGCACATTTGATCAAAATTCTCCCTACATTAATCAATTGTATCAGGAGATTGAACCACAATTGAAAGCAGATCCAGAAAATTATAATACGACCCCAACACTAACTATACATTCTCCGGCAAATACGACAAATGTATTAAAAAGTCCTGTTGCACAAGATGAATATCTGCAGGATGCTCAAGAAGTTGAGGAATCTTTATCGCTTGTTGATAAAGAGTCTGATCTGATCAAGAAAGCACTAAAAAAGCACCGTGGTAAACGTAAAGCTGCTGCGCAGGAGTTGGGAATTTCTGAAAGAACGTTGTACAGAAAAATTAAAGACTTAAATTTAGATTAAGGTTTACAGATGTTGTCAAGAAAAATTTTATATGCTTTTCTCACCACAATCTTTTTGTTTGTAATGAATAGTTGTGGGGTAAAATATGGATTTACTGGTGGATCCATTCCTGAGGGAATGAAAACAGTCAATATTCAATATTTCGAAAATATAGCTCCTTTGGTTTATCCGACCTTAAGTCAGAATTTTACGGAGGCACTGAAAGAGCGTATCCGTAACCAATCTCGATTGAGTCAGGTGAATCAAGACGGTGATGCTACCTTTGAGGGATTTATTACAGAGTATTCGATAAGTCCAGCAGCTGTTGAAGCCGGGACAGATCGTGCAGCTATGAATAGATTGACTATTACAATCAAGGTTACCTATCATAATAAAATTAATCCGAAGGATGATTTTGAACAGCCTTTTACGCGATTTAAAGAGTTTGCAGGAAATCTTCAGAGTGCACAAGAAGAGACCTTGGGTAAAGAAATTATTCAAATGTTAACTGAGGATATATACAATAAAGCGTTTGCTAATTGGTAATTCTATTTCCAAGATGAATCTTAATATATCATTATCCAATAACGAGCTTTTTTTTCAAGCAATCAATCATCCGGACACTGTGGCGGAAGATGTTGTTTTAGCATTGATTGAAAAATACCCTTATGCCCAAAGCCTGCGATTCGTTTATGAACGTAAAGTTTTTGGCAAGCATAGTTCAGTTCAGAATTTATCGTCTACTTTGCTCTATGCATCTTCTCCGAGTTGGTTGTATGAATTTATGCATTGTAAATCAGCGGCAGAACCTGATGCAATAATGCCTTCAGATGATTTCCCGGTGGATGGAGCACTTCGCGACGATGATGCGATTGTCGAAATTGAAGCTGTGAGCGAAATGGTGGCTGAACCAGTTTTATCCAAGGTAGAGGTTGATGAATTGGATCGTTTGATTCAAGCAGGGGTTGCAAAAGATTATTTTCGGTCAAACGATCAGCAGCAAGAAATTATTGCCGATTCAGAGGAGCCTCCACTAGTAGCACCTGTTCTAGCGGAATCTGTTGCCGATATAATGGATGATGGTCAAGAGCGTGTTTCGGTCTATGATGATGATACCATGCCATACAGTTTCTTATGGTGGTTGCATAAGACGAGATTAGAATATGCTGATACCTATCAGCCTTATGTTAAATCTCCATTAGGCCCAATGACACCCTCCAATGACGATATTGCTAAAATTCATGAGAAACTGGATACTCAGTTACTCGATCAACAGATCCGGGAGAATATCTTTCATTTACAATCGCCTGAAGCAAAGTTGAGTGATGAGGTTAAAACGACAATCTCTTTTCAAATACCGCGTAAAACTGACGAGGTGATCGAGAAGTTTATTCGTGAGGAACCTATGATTCAGCCTTTGCAAGCGGAAAAATTAGACTTGGAGAATAAAGCTAGGAAAAGTTCAGAAGATCAACATTCTCTTGTTACCGAAACACTTGCAAAGATCTATATAGAGCAAGGCTTATATCCAAAAGCAATAGAGGTTTACAAAAAATTAGTTTTGAAATATCCAGAAAAAAATGCTTACTTTGCGGCACGCATAACAGAATTAGAAAAGAAATTAAATTAATAACATAAAGAGATGCAAGGATTATTAATCGGTCTAATCATATTAGCTAGTATTATTTTAGCGTTTTTGGTTTTAATCCAAAATCCAAAAGGAGGAGGTTTGTCATCTGGTTTTTCCGGTGGAACGAATCTTATGGGAGTAAAACGTACGGGTGACTTTTTGGAAAAAGGTACCTGGATCATGGTTATTGCCATTATGGTATTTAGCTTAGGTGTAAATGTTATTGGTACGTCTCCAAGTACATCTAAAGGTGGGTTGGGAGGTCAAATCGAAGCACCTAAACAACAAGGTCCATTGAACTTGGGTACAGGACAACAACCTGCTGGTGCTCCGGCGGGACAAGAGCAAGCTGCTCCGGTTCAATCGCAAGAAAAGGCCCCAGCGGCTACACCGACAACAAAACCGGTAGAAGAAGCTAAGAAATAGTTGTCAGTAAAAAATTATGAGCCCCGTTTGTTTTTACAGACGGGGCTTTTTTATGTTGGGTATTTTGTCTAAGGTAGGCATGTACCGTTAAATTTATAGGGATGGCGGTCGGCGGAAGTAAGACTGGCAGACCGGGAATGACAGTGTGACAGCAAAATGAATTTTTGTCGATGGCGATATTATCTTTTCTGTGAAAAATTGTCTTATAAGCTGTCTTATTTACAATTGGCATAAAAGATGATGTGTTTATAACGATTATAACATTAAAATAAATTCAATAACAGATAAAAAGTAAATTAATTATGGCATTAAGTATCAAACCTATCGGAGATAGAGTAGTAGTAGAAGCTGCTCCTGCAGAAGAAAAAACAGCTTCAGGGTTATATATTCCCGATACAGCGAAAGAAAAACCATCTCAAGGTACAGTAGTTGCTGTAGGTACAGGTAAAGTTGACGAGCCGTTAACTGTTAAAGTTGGTGATAAAGTATTGTATGGAAAATACGCAGGTACTGAAATCACTTATGAAGGAAAAGAGTACTTAATTATGCGTGAGTCTGATATTTACGCTGTTATCTAATTAATACGAACAGGTTATTTAAAAAGGAGCTTGCTGGCTCAAATAAGAATTCAATAGGTTATTTTAGTGAAGCTTTAAAATTAGACGTATTAAAAGATAAAATTGGTTTACGGTTCTATTTCAATGCCTAATTATGCTTCTTAGAAATACTAAATACTCATATAAAAATGGCAAAACAAGTAAAATATAACGTTGAGGCTCGCGAGGCCCTTAAAAAAGGTGTAGATACTTTAGCTAATGCAGTTAAAGTAACATTGGGTCCTAAAGGACGTAACGTAATTATTGAGAAGAAATTTGGTGCTCCAGTAATTACTAAAGATGGTGTTTCGGTAGCGAAAGAAATCGAATTGAAAGACGCTTTAGAAAATATGGGTGCACAAATGGTAAAAGAAGTAGCTTCCAAAACAGCTGATCAAGCTGGTGATGGTACTACGACTGCTACTGTATTAGCACAGGCAATTGTTGCTCCAGGTATCAAATCTGTGGCTGCAGGGGCTAATCCAATGGATCTAAAACGTGGTATTGATAAAGCTGTTGTAACTGTTGTTGCAAACTTGAAATCTCAGTCTCAAGAAGTTGGTCAAGACAACAACAAAATCAAACAAGTTGCTACTATTTCAGCGAACAACGACGAAGTAATTGGTGCTTTGATTGCTCAAGCTATGGAAAAAGTAGGTAACGATGGTGTTATCACTGTTGAGGAAGCAAAAGGTACTGAAACAGAAGTAAAAACTGTAGAAGGTATGCAATTTGACCGTGGTTATTTGTCTCCATATTTTGTTACAAACTCTGACAAAATGGAAGCAGAATTAGATAACCCATACATCTTGATCTACGACAAGAAAATCAGCAACATGAAAGAATTGTTGCCTATTTTGGAGAAACAAGTTCAAACTGGCAAGCCATTATTGATCATTGCTGAGGACTTAGATGGTGAGGCATTGGCAACATTAGTTGTTAATAAAATCCGTGGTTCGTTGAAAGTTGCAGCTGTTAAAGCTCCAGGTTTCGGTGACCGTCGTAAAGCTATGTTGGAAGATATCGCTATCTTGACAGGTGGTACTGTGATTTCAGAAGAAAGAGGTTTCAAATTGGAAAATGCTGAATTATCTTATTTAGGTCAAGCTGAGAAAGTTCAAGTTGACAAAGATAATACAACAATCATCAACGGTGCAGGTAATGTAGAAGACATCAAAGCGCGTGTTTCTCAAATCCGTTCACAGATTGAAACAACAACTTCTGATTACGATCGTGAGAAATTACAAGAGCGTCTGGCTAAATTGTCAGGTGGTGTTGCTGTATTGTATGTAGGTGCGACTACTGAAGTTGAAATGAAAGAGAAAAAAGACCGTGTTGATGATGCTTTGCATGCAACTCGTGCTGCTGTTGAAGAGGGTATTATCGCTGGTGGTGGTGTTGCTTTCATTCGCGCTACAGAGGCTTTATTAAACCTTAAAGGTGAAAACGAAGATGAGCAAATCGGTATTGATATCATCAAACGTGCTATTGAAGAGCCTTTGCGTCAAATTTGTAATAATGCAGGTATCGAAGGCGCTGTGATCGTTCAAAAAGTGAAAGAAGGAACTGCAGATTTCGGTTACAACGCGCGTACAGACCGTTACGAAAACTTAATCGCTGCTGGTGTAATTGATCCAACTAAAGTATCTCGTGTAGCATTGGAAAATGCAGCTTCAGTTGCTTCAATGTTATTGACTACGGAGTGTGTATTAGCTGACGAAGCTGAAGAAAACCCTGTAGGTGCTGGTGCTCCTCCAATGGGTGGCGGTATGGGTGGAATGATGTAAGATTCATCCTTATAAAAAAAACCTGTTATCTTAGATAACAGGTTTTTTTATGCCTTGTACTTAATGACGCCTTCTATATTTCTCGTAATAATGATCGTATTCTCGAGGTGAATAATTACGTTTAGTACCCCATTCCTGCAGCTCGTCATTAAAAAAATGTAACCAATATTGACGCAATCCTGAGGCTGAATCTACTGGATTTTCAAGTTGAGGAGTATTATATTCGTATATTTCTAAGATGCCTTCCTGATACTTCTTAGCAGCCACAATAGCATCTGGTTTTCCAAGTTTTTGAATAACTTGTGCTTTGGTCATACCAACTTGTATCTTTGTAAGATCAGGCCCTTGAAGTATTTTGCAGTTTGA
Source organism: Sphingobacterium sp. 18053 (assembly GCF_902706145.1). Taxonomy (NCBI): domain Bacteria; kingdom Pseudomonadati; phylum Bacteroidota; class Sphingobacteriia; order Sphingobacteriales; family Sphingobacteriaceae; genus Sphingobacterium; species Sphingobacterium sp. 18053. Next base: position 191,523 of record NZ_CACSJW010000010.1, on the reverse strand, counting down.
AAATAAAATTAACGTAAATATGGTCGCTAATGTTGCTCTGAAAATCCTGTTGTAGTTCCTTTGAATCATAATATGTTATTTCTTGTAAGATAGGGATTGCATCAAATAGTTTAATCATTTTTAATCTAATAACCTTTCGCTGTATCGTCTCCACGTGGATCGGCTCCTGTCTGTAATTTACCATTTGGTAAGACAAGTATATTCTCCACACGGCCGATTGCCCCTCTCGGATTTATCGTATAGCCATCTTTTGTTAATTGGCCACGTAAATTGGCATTGATAGCGTTATTTTCGACATCAATGCGATCAGGAAGCCATTGATGATGAAATCTTGGCAGGCTCACTGCCGATTGTGCATTTTGTCGGAAGTCAATAACGTTGAGGATAGTCTGAAAAACAGAGGTAATGATAGTTGATCCCCCCGGGGTTCCCACAACCATGAATAGTTTGCCATCTTTTTCTACAATAGTGGGTGTCATTGAGCTGAGCATTCTTTTGCCGGGCTGAATCTCGTTCGCTTTTTCTCCTGTAAGCCCATACATGTTTGGGACACCGGTTTTCACAGAGAAATCATCCATTTCATTGTTTAGGAGAAAACCTGCGCCGGCCACAAATACTCCCGAGCCATAAGAATCATTGAGTGTTGTTGTAATGGATACTGCATTCCCTTGCTCGTCTACGATATTGAAATGTGTCGTTTGTTCACTTTCATAGCCAGGAATGACATCTGCATTGACATCTTTGCTTAATGTCGCTTTACGGAAATTGAATGAATTGAGTTTATGTGCATTTGAGCTGGAGTCAATAAGCTGTTGGACGGGTACCCTAATAAAATCAGGATCTCCTAAATATTTGGCCCGATTGGCATATACATAACGTTCAGCTTCGACCATGACACGAATGGTTGAATCGGTTTGAAAGCCCCAGCGTTGAAGTGGAAACTGTTCGACTGATTTGAGCAGGGCCAAAAGAGATGTTCCCCCACTCGAAGGCGGCGGCATGGAAATAACTTTGTGGCCCCTATAATTTGTGGAAATTGGGATACGCCAAAGTGCCTGATAATCCAGTAGATCTTGATGGTTAATAATGCCTTTCCCCTTGCCCATTTCGGCAACAATTAAGTCGGCCGTTTTACCTTTATAGAAGCCGTCTCGCCCTTCTATTGCGATTCTTTCCAGCGTTTTCGCTAGCTCCTCCTGGATAAATAGGTCACCTGTTTTCCAAGCTTTGGTTTTGATAATTGCAGCACCAGAGGGATTCAGCTTGACAAAACGATCTTTATGGCTTTCAAACTCATTAGCTTGTCGTTGACTGATTTTAAAACCTGTTCTGGCTAGCTGTATTGCTGGGAGTACGAGATCTTTCCATTGCAACTTGCCATACTTTCTGTGTGCTTCCCACATACCGGCAACAGACCCAGGGATGCCTGAGGCCAATTGACTATAAAGGCTCAACTCAGGAATAACATTACCTTGGGCATCGAGATACATATCCCGGGATGCTTTTTGAGGAGCTTTCTCACGAAAATCTAGGGCATCTAAATTACCCCGATGATCGCGGTAGAGCATAAAGCCGCCGCCGCCAATATTTCCTGCATTGGGATAAACAACTGCAAGAGCAAATTGCACGGCAACTGCAGCATCTATTGCATTTCCACCTTGTTTTAAAATCTTTACGCCGACTTCTGAAGCCAAAGGATGCGCTGTGACTACGGTAGCCTTATTAAAAGTACTGGCCTGCTCGACCTTAGAATTTAGCTGTTGTTTTGTCGCACAAGAGGCAAGACATATGCTCGCTATGAGCGAATAGGTTATGAATTTATACATCGTATTCGATTTAAAACTTTAATATTATCTCAAAGAGTTGTACAAACAATACTATCTCCAATTATTTAAGTTTTTCGTTGTTTTTATGGCGGTCGGCATCCCGAATTGATTTCTTTTGAAGATTTTGTTCCAGAGCTTCTGTTAGATCAATTCCCGTTTGATTGGCAAGACACATCAAAACGAATAATACATCGGCCATTTCATCTGCTAAATTGACTTCTTTGTCTGATTTTTTGAAAGATTGCTCTCCGTATTTCCGAGCCATTATTCGGGCAACCTCACCGACTTCTTCCATGAGTATGGCGGTGTTTGTCAGTTCGTTGAAATAACGTACTCCGGTACTATTGATCCATTTGTCAATAACCTCTTGTGCTTCTTTAATTGTCATCTTTTTCAATAAAAAATTAAAAGTTGTCCTTATCTTTTGTATCCATGACGATGGTAACTGGACCATCATTCAGTAGGTCGATTTTCATATCTGCTCCGAATACGCCAAGTTGAACCTCTTTTTGGAGCAATTGACTTAACAATAAAGCCATCTCTTCATACATTGGTTTGGCTTTATCCGGTTTTGCTGCTCTGATAAAAGAAGGTCTGTTTCCTTTTTTTGTTTGAGCAAAGAGGGTGAATTGTGAGATGAGTAAGATATTTCCGTCTATATCCTGTATCGATTTATTCATCAAGCCCTGTTCATCCTCGAAGATGCGTAAGTTGATGAATTTCTGTCCTAACCATTTAAGATCTTCTGTTGTGTCTGCTTCTTCAACTCCTAATAAAATCATTAAACCCTTCTGGATCTGGCCTGTAATCTGATTATCTACCGTACAAGAGGCGTTTTTCACTCGTTGTATAACTGCGCGCATAATGAAAAGTATAAAACCAAAGGTAAAAATTCCGATTGTTAAACACGATGTAATGTGCAATTTATCCACCATATTAAATAAAAAACGTCTCTTGCTTCCTCAGGAAAAAAGAGACGTTTTTTTATTTAAATAAATTGTTTCTAAAATTTGAAATTCAAGCCCAATAGGAAATTTGTTGGTGCTTGTGGGAAATAGAAATTATAATATTTTCGGGTATCACCTTCCATCCAACCAAAGGTGTAGCCATTGGCTTCGTACTTTTCGTTGAAGATGTTGTTGACCTGTAAAGTTGCACTGATGTTTTTGATACCTAATGCTGTAAAGCTATAGTTTGCTAACAGATTGTTGACAAAATAAGAGGAAATGCTTCTCTCTTTCGCAGATGAATTATCTAGATATTGTCTTCCTACAAATTTGGATAGAAGAGAGAATGTAAGTGATGTTATCGGACTATAAGAAAAATTACTTGACAAAATCGTTCCCGGAGATAAAGCAATGTCTGTTTTCGAATAAAATATCCTTGTATCACCGATTACCTCTTCAAAGTCTTTAATTTTATTTTGGCTGAAACTAGCTGTTGCTTTCCAGTTGAACTGCTTGTTGATGTTCCATGATCCATCGAATTCAAGCCCCATTCTATAGCTATCTTTGACATTTTGTCGAATTGGAGAGCCAGTATCACTGATTTCACCTGTTGGGATCAACTGATCCTTGTAAAACATGCCATACCCATTCAATCCGATGTTGAATTTTTCATTTGTAAAGCGATAGCCAAATTCGATGTCCTGCATTTTCTCCGGGGTCGGGTCGGGTAAGGCGCTATTTTTCTCTATAAAATCCTTGCGAACAGGTTCTTTCTGTGCAAAGGCATAAGAAGCGTATACATTTGAATGGTCATTTAGCAAATAAGTTGCACCAGCTTTAGGGTTTAAGAAATTAAACTTAGGATGATAATTATAATTTTTCACCTTATCATCATCACCATACATGTGGTAATCTACATTCCGATATTGAATATCGGCCATTAATATCCACTTATCTAGTTTATAATCGACCTTTAAGAAATTACTGAAATCATTTTTTTGTGATTTCCCGAAGTAATATTTATCGTCAAGAAAACCTGTTGATGCATATTGTGCCCAAATCACCTGGCCATAATGTTTTCCTTTGTATTGATTATAAGCTCCACCCCAAGTAATTTCAAGCTGATCATTCGGTCTGTAATTTAGGGCATAGGTCATGCCATAAAAATAATTATCAAGCCATCTCCTGCGGACGAGATCTGTTTTTTGTATGGTATCTTTACCAATGATGACGTTAGGCAAACCGTATTTACTTAGTTTATCTCCGGGTCTCATTTCTTCATAGTAACCATAACCTCTTGTATAGTGTAGGGCTGTATTGAGCGTCAATTTGTCGTTCAGGATATTGGTATAATGAAGTTGATGATGTTTCTGCGTATAATTATCTGTTTGATTTTGATACGTATATAGATTATAATCCCGGCCGGCGTTCATGAAACGATCCTTCTCTGCGCCCGAGATTTCGAGTGCATTATCTGCATAGTCATCCATGCGTGATCGATCGCCAGTAATCAATGGTTCGGGAACGCCATTCCAGGCTTGATATGTCTTTTCTTTTCCCCAGAATACAATTCCTTTTAAAATATGTTTCTTGCCATAATAACCTCCGTCCACATAAAAAGATTGTAAGTCTGAACTACCTCTTTCGATATAACCATCGCTACTGATTCGAGATAATCTGGCATTGAAGGCAAATTTGTCGTTAATTAGCCCGGTACCTACCTTGACTGTATTTTTCCAGGTATTGTAGGAGCCAAATGAATTGTTGAGCTCTGCGTAAGGGGTTTCGACTAACGTATTGGACTGAATATTTAATGAGGCTCCAAATGATCCGGCACCATTCGTCGAAGTCCCAATACCACGCTGAACTTGGATGCTCTCGGTAGAAGAGGCAAAGTCGGGAAGGTTTACAAAAAATGAACCCATGCTCTCCGCATCATTTAAAGGGATTCCATTTAATGTTACGTTGATTCGTTGATTATCCGATCCCCTGATTGTCATTCCGGTATAACCTATACCTGCACCGGCATCGGAATTGACCTGCACGGATGGAGTCTGATTTAAAAGGAATGGAATATCCTGGCCGAGGTTATTACGCGTTATTTCTTCTTTGGAGATGTTTTTAAAGGTTGTAGGAGCATTTCTTTTGGCACGGGTAGATTGAACAAGTACCTCTTCCATTTGAATTGTACTAGGTTCTAACGCTACCGTAAGCTCCAAATTGTCTTTAACATCCACATTTTGGCTCCATGTTTTATATCCAAGAGAAGATACCTGGATCTGGTGCTTACCTGTATTGATACGATATAGTTTAATCAGTCCATTTTTGTCCGATTGGCCAGCGAAGGATGCTTGTCCATCTATGGATATGGAAACATACTGTAAGGGGGTCTGATTAGTATTGTCTACAGCTTTAATTGTCAGATTTTGTTGCGCAATGGCAATTTGGCTTGAAATAGTAGCTAAGGAGCTACAAATCAAAAATTTGATCATGGTAATGTATTTTGTTTGAGTTAAACAAATCATAGCAAGGGGTTACTATGACCGCACTATTTAACTAACCTCTCCCTACGCCAGCATTATCTGGATCAGGTGTACAGAATTTAATCTGTTGGGTATAATCTCAGCCTTTATTTGTGTTCCTGACAAAACAAGGCACCCCTATTCGATGCTGCGAATATATAAATTTAAAATTGAAATGAAGTATAAAGAAGTAATTTATGACAAATGGAAAAGAGTGGATTTGCGGTATTATTTCTTTTTGGTTAAAAATTTGTGCAAATTGTTGTTTTTGGTATTTATTGTTCTTTTTAGGTACCTTGGCATGAATTTTTCTACTAGAGGTATGTATTCATACAGGTCAAAAAATTTTAGTTACTAAATTGATAGTGAGGAGATAAAATGTTAAAATATTTAAGCGCTAATTATATTCTGCCGATTACTTCAATGCCAATAAAAGACGGTATTGTTTCGGTAGATGAGGAGGGGGTAATTCAAGGTATCTATGACCCAACTTCATTTACACCTTCAGATAAAACGAAGGTTGAGAGATATGAAGGAGTGATAATTCCAGGTTTTATCAATGCACATTGCCACATTGAATTGTCGCATATGAAAGGTATTGTTCCTAAAGGTACGGGGCTTCCGAGCTTTCTCAGTAAGGTGATGACAACGCGGTCGGCATCGATGAAAAAAATAGATGACGCTATGGCCAAAGCCGATCGAGATATGTACGAAAATGGTATTGTCGCAGTCGGAGATCACGCCAACACTGATAATTCTTCAAAATTGAAGGAAGATTCACAGATATTATATCACACATTTGTGGAGGTGCTCGGAATTGAACCTGAAGAAGCTGACTTTAAGTTAAAGGAGGCTAAATCGTTGACCCAAGAGTTTAGGAATGGGCATGTATCCATTACTCCGCACGCTCCCTATTCTTGTTCGAAGGTCCTTTTTAAGAAATTCAAGAAGATGGTTCCGGAAACAAATATTATCAGTATTCACAATCAAGAAAGTGAAGAGGAGAATAAACTGTTCCGTTATAAAATGGGTGAGTTCTTGGACTTTTATAAAAGTATAGGAAAAAATGCTGATGCGATTAAGGCGCAGGCAAGAAATTCGATTCAGTCTTATCTTCCTTATTTGCCTTATCCAAATAAATTATTGTTGGTTCATAACACCTATACCTCTCTTAAAGATTTGGATTTTGTAGAGCGTATGGATCGTGATGTGATGTGGTGTCTCTGTCCAAAAGCCAACCTTTATATTGAGGGAACATTACCAAAGGTTCAGAATTTTATGAATGCCGGACAGCGTTTGGTAATCGGAACGGACAGTTTAGCTTCAAACGATACATTGTCCATTTTGGAGGAGCTAAAGGTATTGCATGCGCACTTTGAGGATCTGGATTTCTTGCAGACTATTCAATGGGCTACAATCAATGGTGCTATCGCGTTGAACATTGAGAATGAATTTGGCTCACTTGAAGTGGGTAAAAAACCTGGGATTGTGTTGTTGCAAGGTATGGAACACATGCGCCTAAATGAAGATGTTAAGGTAAAACGTTTAGCGTAGTATTTAATTCCCCAAAACTTCTGTACTTTTGCTCTTATTGAACCGTCCATGACTATAATAACGAAACTATAGTCATGGTAAGTTCCATCTGACCGATGGAAGAAAAAATAAGTTACAGATGAAACATTTGAATATTTCAATAAGAGGTAAAGTACAGGGGGTCTTTTTTAGATTGACAACCAAGGCGGTTGCAGATCAAGTCGGTGTTAGAGGCTTTGTTGTCAATTTAAAAGATGGTTCTGTCTATATAGAGGGCGAGGGCGACGATTTTGCACTAGATTCACTGTTGGAGTTCTGCCAAGAAGGACCCGAGGGTGCAATCGTTGAAAGTGTTGAGGTAAAGGAAGGCGAAATGAAGGGCTTTTCCAATTTTGAAGTAGTTAAAAGAGTTCAATCTTAAGCCGTTTCGCCTTGTCAGTACTTAAAAAATTCGCCGGACAGACCATGATTTATGGCCTGAGTACGATTATAGCCCGTATGCTGTATTTCGTCATGACGCCATTGTATGTCCTCAAATATCCACCTGCGTCCTACGGAATATTTACTAATATGTACGCCTGGGCATCCATGATCAATGCCGTTTTGGCATTTGGAATGGAAACAACTTTTTTTAGGTTTCTCCAAAAAGTCGAAGAAAAGGATAAAAAGCAGGTTTTCAATAACAGTTTTATCGTCATTGCCTCTTTGGCAACATTATTTTTTATTACGGCCATAGTCTTTGCTGGCACTATTGGTAGCTGGTTGAATAAGGGAACTTACAATGCCGATTACGAGAGCTATGTGAAGTATTTCGCCCTCATATTGGCATTGGATGCTTTAGCTATTGTTCCTTTTGCGAAATTGAGATCGGAGGGAAGGCCTATTCGATTTGGTGCTATTAAATTGGCCAACATCGGTATTATGGTTATTCTTAACCTATTCTTTATTGCGCTAGTTCCCTATCTGATAAAAGATGGTGGTACTTTGGGTAATTGGTGTTCCGGTTGGTATAGAAATGAATGGATAGGTTATGTATTTATTTCTAATATTGTGGCAAGTGCAGCAACCTTTCTATTGCTCCTTCCTGAAATGAGGGGTTTCTATTTTAAACCGGAAAAGCAGCTAATCTTAAAGATGCTATCGTATAGCTTTCCGATTTTAATTGCCAATATTTCTTATATCATCAACGAAAATTTAGATAAAATTGTGTTGCCAATCTACCTGCCTAAGGATATTGGGGATCGCGATTTGGGGATCTATGGAGCCGTTGGAAAATTAGCAATGTTTCTGAGCATTTTTGTTCAGGCTTTTCGATTGGGGGCCGAACCATTTTTCTTTTCTTATGCAAAAAATGCCAATGCAAAGAAGACCTATGCGTTGATTATGGAATATTTCGTAATTGCCATGATGTTAGTTATGCTGGGGATTACAGCGAATATTGACTGGCTGAAGTATTTTATTAAAGGAAATGTGGAAACTCGTGACTTATATTGGTCTGGACTTTTTATCGTTCCGCTATTACTATTCAATTATGTCCTGCTGGGTATTTATATGAATCTCTCCGTATGGTATAAGCTTTCCGATCAAACGCGGTACGCATTGTATATTTCATTGGTAGGGGCAGGAATAACCATCGTTGCAAATTATTACCTGATCCCGAGGTACAGTTATGTTGGAGCATCAATAGTCACATTTCTAGCCTACTTTTCTATGGTGGTGCTATCTTATGTATGGGGGCAAAAACATTATCCTATACCCTATAAATTGGGCAAGATCCTGATGTATATACTTTTAGGGATATGTTTCTCCTATCTATCCTACTTTGTATTTAATCATAATGCCTTCGTTGGTAATGGGCTTTTGATTGCTTACATTGGAGGTGTATTTATGATGGAAAGAAATCAGCTCAAGCGATTCATAAAGAAAGACGCTTAAACGAAAAAAGGTCGTGCTAATATTAACTTAGCACGACCTTTTTCTTTATAAATTGTGGACTTTAGGATTATACCATTTCTGCCGAGAAATTGTGTTCAATTTCATGAAGTACCTCAAGAATCTCAGCTTGGCTTTGTAAGCTGACCAACTTCATTCGGTGTTCTTTAAAGTTAGGGATTCCTTTGAAGTAATTCGCATAATGCCTGCGCATTTCAAAAATACCCAATTTGTCACCTTTCCATTCAATGGATTTGTTCAGATGTGTTCTGCAAACCTCGACACGTTCGGCAATAGTTGGTCCTTCTAAACGCTCACCAGTATTGAAAAAATGTTTTATTTCTCTAAAAATCCAGGGGTATCCGATTGCTGCACGGCCAATCATAATGCCATCCACTTCAAACTCCTGCCGCCATACCGCAGCTTTTTCGACAGAGTCTACATCGCCATTGCCAAAAATTGGAATCTTGATGCGCGGATTGCGTTTGATATCACGAATCATAGACCAGTCCGCCTGACCTTTATACAGCTGCGCGCGCGTACGTCCATGAATAGCAAGTGCTTTGATCCCCACATCTTGTAACCTTTCGGCAACTTCGTATACATTTTTTGTGTTATCATCCCAGCCAAGACGTGTTTTCACCGTTACGGGTAAATCCGTAGCCTCAACGACAGCTTTTGTCATTGCAACCATTTTATCGATGTCCTGTAGCAGGGATGAACCAGCTCCTTTGCAGACTACTTTTTTAACTGGACAGCCGTAATTGATGTCGATTAAATTAGGCTCTGCTTTTGTGCAGATCTCAGCAGACTGACGCATACTTTCAATATCTCCACCAAAGATCTGAATGCCAATAGGACGTTCATATTCAAAAATATCAAGTTTTTGAATTGACTTTGCAGCATCCCGAATTAAGCCTTCCGAAGAAATAAATTCAGTATACATTAAATCAACACCATTCTGTTTGCACACATAGCGAAACGGAGGATCACTTACATCCTCCATCGGAGCTAATAACAATGGGAATTTACCCAAATCAATATTTTCACCAATCTTGACCGACATCTTTGATAATTTTTTACAAAGGTACAAAATTTGGCATTAGTATAAAGTTAGCTAACTGTCACGAGTTTAGAGCCGATTTTTGATCTCTTCAGATCCTGTCGAACGTTGACCGTTCGAATCGCCAACCCCGCCAAATCGATAGTTAAAGGAGAGTATAGCCGTCCTACTGTCAGGGTTCGATTTCCCTACGAGCCTTATTGTTGACGAAAAGGTCTCATAACGCCGATTGTTGGTCCTCAAAATATCATTCACAACTAGCTTGACAGATGCTCTTTTATTGAGTATATTTTTTTGGATGCCAGTATATATTTGGCCGTAACTCTTGATCTGACTTAAGCCTATTGTCAGCCCCGATACGTAGTTCCCGCCGAGTTCTATAGACCAATCTTTAGGCAATTTGAATGTATTCTGACTATTGAGTGTAAGCGTATTGCCTTTTCGGCTGATCAAGCCATCCTCTTGTGGGATATTATATTCATTACGGTAATAATTTGCGAAGTGTGTAGCTGACCACCAAGCTGTCAATTGGCTAGGGGCGATAATTGACAATCCGTAATTTCTAAATGAACCAATATTCTCAGGACGTTCGTAGGTAATGTATGGATTGGTTGGATCCGTACCAATGATCTCGTTAACGACATTGGTCCTCTTTGCATAGTTTAAGGTCAAAATATATTTGCTGGCAAGTGTATAGCCAAACTCAAGAGAATGCTCGTAAGCAGGATTCAGCTGAGCATTGCCTTCCGAATAGGAAAAAGGATCTGTATATACTCGAAATGGATTGAGATCCCAAAATGATGGTCTTTGTACGCGGTAGCTGTAGCTTGTCTGCAATTTGTTTTTTTCATTGAGGGTATAGGTTAGAAATGCCGAAGGAAATAGTTTGAAATATGATTTTTCAAATTGCTCATGGAGGGTGATTTGATTACCTAAAGTATGCGTATGCTCACCTCTGACACCAACCTGTGCCGAAATTTTATGCCAGCTTTTGGATAGATTGATATAACCCGCTTGTATTGTTTCTTTGTAAATGAAATGGTTGCTTGTTGTCAGGTCCGGGACGTATTGATCCTTTTGTAAGGTGTCATAATGCAGGTCATTTTCTGTGCGTACATGACTGGCTTTCCAACCTGTCTCCAGTTTATACCCTTGGGCTAGCGGGAGTATATAATCCAACTTGGCGACGTACACTTTATTGTCTGATGGAATGTCTCCTCTACGTGACGATGGTTGGTTGAGCGTGGAGCCATCTGCTTTCGTATAATTCGTGTTCAGCTGCTGATCCATTTTGGAATAATGGTCGACAAGATCGAGATCGATCTTTAGTTCGTGCCCTTTCTCGTTAAATTTGACAGTATAGTTGACATTGTAGAGCATGTCCCGCCAGTGTTCTTTTCCTTCCGTTATCGTAGCAGAAGACCACACTAATTGATTATCGTCAAAGTTTCTGAAACTATTTGTCGTGGGTTCATACTTCGGATATTTGCCAAAACCGCCATTGATAAGTAGGCCAAGTGTCTGTTTGGAATCTATGTTATAATCTATACCAGCTCTAAAGTTATTAGACCGTAGTTTGGGGCGTATGTTATTTTCCTGTTGGCTATAAGATTCTGGAACATTGTGCTGATCGGGATAAAAATACCGGGTGAGGGAATTGAAATATTCGAGGTTCTGATGATATTGATTGTAAATTCCAAATACATTGAGTTTCTCCGTGCGGTAATTTAAATTGAGACTACCGCCAAGATGTGTGCCCCTGCCTAACCCTCCATTGAGCGAGATGGCACCGTTCCATCCTTGTTTTATTCCTTTTTTTAAAACGATATTGATAATTCCTGCTGAACCGGCCGCATCTTGTTTTGCACTAGGGTTGGACATAACCTCGATTTTGTTGATATCAATGGAAGATGTGCTCCGCAGTAAATTGGCAAGTTGATCGCCTGAAAGATAGGTCATCTTGCCATTGATCATCAGGGTTGCTCCCGATTTCCCTTTCATACTTAATACTCCGCTGTCATCTACAGCTATTCCTGGAATCTTATTCAGTAGTTCAAGTCCATTATTGCCATCAGCAAGCATCGAGTTTTCTACATTGAACACAAGCTTATCCTGTTGTTGTTCGATGAATTGCTTTTTGCGTTGTACCAGTACTTCTGCTAAATACGTATTATTCGGTAAGAGGGTAATCTGACCGAGGTTAATTTCACCCAGTTGCTCTGTCAGGCTGAAATGTGGGCTAAAAGTCTCTTGATGCGTGATGTTTTTTATCTTCACAAAATAACGACCTGCTTTTTCATTGGCGAATGTAAAACGTCCTAAGCTATCCGAAAGAATCGTATTGGATAGTGTACTATCTTTGGCGTTATGAAGGCTTATACTTACATAGGGAATAGCTCGTTTATCTTCACCCACAATTTGTCCCTTAATAGGATTGGTTTTTTGTGCATAGCAATTGAACGTTGTACAAATAAATAGAAAACTTACGATATAATGCTGGATATGACGCATAGTACTATGATTAAGAGATTACTAAAATTTAAGGAGTTGCTAGCTGTGTATGTTTTGTTTTTTTTACCGTTTTTCTTTTCTTGCCCCACCAGATATAGAATCCCGTTGCCGGTAAGGTCGCACAGATCAATGAGGCCACGAAATAGATGATTTTTGTTGTCATTCCTCCAATAAAACCAGTATGGAGTGCATAGTTGGATCGCATCAACCATTCTGTGGTATTTGCCTCATCAATGGGACCTTGTTTTCTGCCGGCTAGCTCAAGTGTATATCGGTCGAAATTGAGATCTCGCCAGGTGCCACCTTCCATGTCGGTACAAGCATACACTGTTTTGTCTTCCGGCTCAGGATAATGGACAATGACTGCCTCTTTGTTATATTTGGCATATTCACGACGTACTTTATGCCAAATCTGGTCTGCAACAACTAAAGCATCGTTTAAAGGTTGATCAATGTATTCTTCTTTATTTGATTTCTCTATCTTAGGTTTATTTGAATACCCCCCAGTCAACGAGACGACAGCGCTTCGGATCCATGGAAAGCTCATGATGAGTCCAGTAAAACACATAACCAGCGCTATTGTTAGCGAATAGAAGCCGAGCACATTGTGAAGGTCATAATTCACTCTTTTAAATTTCGCCTTCCATTTGATTGAAAAGCTTTGTTCTCTAGATCTCTTGTTCCATTTTTTTGGCCACCAGAGTACAAGCCCAGTGATCAACAATATAAAGAAGATGAATGTGCTCCAGCCGACTACTTGTCGTCCTATTTTTACAGGCATCCAAAGGTGACGATGCCCTTCATCCATGAAATGAAAGAAATCTTCATGATCTACAATGGCGAGGACTTCTGCGGTGTAGGGATTTACGTAAACTAGACTATCGGAATGGTCCAAACTCACTTTGACGGATTTGTCTAATCCGTTATACCAGGAACTTGCGATTTCTTTATCAGGAAGAATATGGTTTACTGCTTTGTAAATAACGGAAGGAGGAAGTTGTTCTTCGGCACTTCTGGGTTCGACGTGAATATAGTTGGTAGTCAATTCTTTGATGTCATGTTCAAAGACGAGTACACAACCTGTAATTGCTAAGATAATAACGGGAATACCGGCGGCAAGTCCCAACCAAAGATGCAGCCAGGCGTTGATTTTACTGAACATAATTTAATAATGATAACGGATAGTATTTAATCGAAGGGGCGACAATAGGTCGCCCCGGTTTAATAAGAGATTAATCTAAATTATATAGCATTGGTGTATCTGCGTCACCCCCAAGTATTTTGGCGCCTTTTGTTAATTTGTCCGTAGTTGGGTTATACTCCCAAATATAGATGGCGTCAGCTTTGGGATCATTTACCGCTATGTATGCGTTCCCATTGATGACAACTGCCGAGCGGGAATTACTGACCAATGGAAAGTCTAATTTTTTAACTACTTTTTGTGAGTTTACGTCAACGATTAGGTATTCCCACATAGCAGCATACCACCAATCGTTCCATTCTTTAACATTATTTTTTGTGTCATGTGCGCTGATAAGTAAAGCCTTACCATTACCTAGGTAAGAAACCCCCAGTTGGTTATCTCCGCCTTGGTACTGACTGATATTGAAGAAGTAATTTGGATCAAGTTTGTCATCTCCATCTTTAATTCGATAGAATCCAGTAGGTAGGTTTTTGCCCCCACCCAATGCGGGCATTGTATACGTTTGCAAATAAGTGTAACCATTTTCCTTGAATTTATGAAAATAACCGTTTCTAACTGGACCTACGGGTGCTGAACGGTTGTCTTCACCTGTTTTCTTAAAGTTTTTAAACGATGGATAGTCAACCGAACCTGTATACGTAATGTCGTAGCTTACCTTTGTTATATTGTTATATAAACAATAACCTAAGACGACTTTATTACCTTGAGGAAGAAAAGCATAAATCCGCATATTATGGTCTTTCGGGATGTCGGTGTCTGAGGTTATTGTACCACTTGCCTCTACAAGCATCGTATTTGTGTTGATTACAGCGTATTCGTTGCTATTGCGTGGGCCGACGGCCAAGCGATCGTCATCCAGCCAACTATGCCAGCCTATATATAAAGTGGTTAACTTGGTGAACGGAATGACTTTAATAGCCTTTAATACACCATTTTCAAAGCTATATTTTCCGAACTGAGCGGCATTTGGATCAATCGAGTAGAAATACTTGCCTTTTTGAATTACATTTTCTTCCCATGGGAACATACTTGTTACATCAGTACCGGCGCCTACTGGAGAGATCGTACCTGACATGAGATCTTTTACAGGAAGCATAAACGAACCATTGTCTGTACTGAACTTTATCGCAAAATTTCCACCAACTTCTTCCGTTGGATTTGTGGGCGTACCGTTGTCAGGTGTGGATTTGCTACAGCCTATTAACGAAATGCCTGCCAAAGCAATTAAACTAACGTTTTTTGTAATTGATTTTAACATGATATTATAGTTTTAAATAATTTTTAATGTGAGGAGCGGATGAGGTACCGTAATTTTAGATATACAGAACGACCGGGGCGCTGTTGCTTGAAAATATCGTAAGCAATTTGATCAGTCAAATTTTTTCCCTCGACGGTGATGTTATAAGTATTGTTATTGAAAGAATAGGTAGCGGCAATATTGTGTAACCATTGGGCTGGAATATAATCTTTTGTTGATTTTTCTGCTAATTTGGACCAGCTTAACGAATAGTTATTTACAAACTGCAAGTAATAATTTAGCTGTATACGATTGTCTTTGGAGCTAAAAAGGTTATTCCGGCCATAACTGATGTCTAGGTTTCCAAATAGCCACGGCTCATTGGGTGTACGATTTTTGTAGGTTATCTTTTCTCTATTATTTTTATCATACTTTTCGCGATCGACTGCATTATAATAACTCATGTTTAATACGGCCATAAAATTGGATTTGTACCCATATTTAACTTCGAAATCAAGGCCATTGACCTTCACTCCGCCTTCATTGTCCGCTAATTGTTTTTGCCCCTGCGGGGTGTCGTAAGATTTCTGAATGATATAGTCCTTAACATTCCTATAATAGGTTGAAGCGTCCACATTTAGATAGTGGTTTCCAAAGGTTGTTCCATAGTAGAAATTCAGGTTATAGTTGTCGCTATTTGCAGGCTTTAATTTTTCATTAGCCATAACGTTTAAACCATCTCCAAAGAGCTCGGTAAAAGTTGGTAGTTGATAGGCATGTTCATACGATAGTTTTATGCCGTAACTCGCATCTAATTTAATGTTCGTCACAGCGCCATAACCAAAGTAGTTTTTGGAGGTTTTACCAGCAGTGTTGGTTTTGCCAGATAAGCCATACTCTTTGATGAAAAATGAATTATTTAGTCGCTCTTTCCAAAGAATCTGTTGATAATTGAGCCCAATAGTCGTTCTATAGATCTGATTTGTTATATTATAAAAATCATTGTAGGGATCTATCTCATTGTAATTTTCGCGTTTATTGGTGTTTAAATTATAGTTGAAATTGAATAGGTGCGATGCTGATAGCTTGTAATTTAAATTTACCTGCGAAAAGCTGTTGTTAATCTTTTGATGGGTGATGGATTTGTAGCTATTCAGTTCGCCTGCATTGGGACTATATTCTGTAGCTATACCGTTCCAAAAGTAATATGTCCTCGAGCTCGTGTCGGTGATAATATTTTCGCCTCGTGAATAATTTGCGTATACAGTTGCTGATAAATTTTCAAAAAGAAACTTGTCTTTTCTATAGCGCAAGCTTGGAGTAAACGTATGACTTTTACTGAATACATGCCCTAGCACACGTTCTTGTGTCGCTGCGGTTTGTTGCTGGTCATACACGTCATTATAAGTCAAGCCTAAGACAGCGATATCGGCCCATCTTTTATTACTTATGCCCACTTCAACCTGTGTCATAAATGAACGATAGTCATCATGAAAACGCCTTGCGGATTGCAGGGTGTCAAATAATTCGTTTTTCGGAGGTATAGGTGCCTTTAGGTATACACCAGCTTTGGGATTGGTTCTCATGAGATAGTTATTATTTGAGAAATTGTAATAACTATTCAAATTGATCATCAAGCCATTTTTGGGATGTTTATAACCAGCACTCACCGCAGCGCGGTGTGTATTAAATGAGCCAATACTATAACTGAGATCTAAAGATTTTTTATAATCACGATTGGTGACGATGTTGATCGCTCCACCCAAAGCATCTGAGCCCAGGTGTGCCGGTACGACACCTTTATACACCTCAATGCGTTCTGCGATGTTCACCGGCATATTATTGAGACTCATGCCACTGCCGAAAGATTCAATTGGTACCCCGTCGATAAAAAATTTAATGTTATTGCCAGATAAGCCATTTAGCGAAAAGGAATATCGGGAACCTAGGCCGCCTTGTTCTCGAATCTTTACGCCTGTACTTCGATTGAGTATTTGATTTATATCGGAATTGGTATTGGCATATTGTTTGGTTTCTATTACATTAACGTTGAAACCAGATTCTTTGATCCTTTTGCTGACAGTTTTTCCTTCAACTTGTACTTCATCCAATGAATTGCTTTCCGTACTTAATGTGATCTCTTTTAGAATTTCCGTTGACTTATTGACTTCGAGTTTCAGCGTTAAAGTTTTATAGCCGAGTGCTGAAATAATAAATTCATGATTCCCAAAGGGTACATGTTTTAGTATAAAGGTACCGGTTCTATTTGCTTTTGCACCGTTGTTAGTACCTTTATGGAGGATTGTAGCGCCTTCAATCGGTTCCTTTGTGCTATTTTTGATGCTACCTTCGATCTGGGCCAGTTGCTGAGAAAACGAGGGAAAAGATAGGGTTAAAAATAACATTAACCATATCACTTTAAATTTGAACATTGTTTTATTTAGATTAATTACACATAAAGAAGTTGCGTAACTCTAAATTTACCGAAGGTCCTAAGGTGAAAAAAAAGAATAATTTTTGTAATAGTCTGTTTTACAGATAGAATTAATTTAGTCGATCGATTCTTACAATGAAATCGGTCTCTCGATCTAATTGAAGCCCTGGGGTAATTTGACCTGATTTGATATCATAAACCCAAACCTGATGTTTGTCTGAGCTGTCATCAATGGTGATATATGCTTTACCATTTTCAACAAGTACAGATTCTTTACGGGTGCCTTTGTCAAATGGTAGGTTGAGTTTGCGTGTGGTTTTGGCACTGAGGTCAACAAGGAAATATTCAAATTGATAAGTAGAGTGGTGGTCGCTGAAATCGGTATAGCGATCTTTACGTTCGCTCCGTACAATTGCTTGATGATTTCCCAGGTACCACATACCATAAGCGTGGTTATGGGTCTGTGCTGTTAAATCAAAGAAATAATTCGGGTCAATTTGAGTTGATTTCTGACCAATTTTAAAGATAGCAGTTGGCTTTGAGGGAATATTTCCTAAGGCTATGCCTGGGCATGCCATAAAATAATAGTTTCCCTCTTCATCATTGAAACTATAAGATTGTACCGTATTGATCCCTCCGGGATAAGTGGATCGGGTATCTTTTTGAATTTCTTTTAATTGTAATGTCGTTTTATCGAATGTTGCTACATAGAGGGTGTCTATTGTGGTGAAGTCTGTTTCATTGATTATTTTATTGAAGGTATATCCAACGAGTAGCTGTTGCTGGTGTATGGTACTAAAGCCAACAGAAATAATATTGAAATCGGAAGCTGAGGAAGGTATGATTATTTCTTGTTGCTGAGCGACGTTAAAGTCATTGACAGCAACCTTAGTGTACCATAGGCGGCGATTGGTTTTGTTGTCTGATGTGAAAAGGAGTAAGGTGTCGTTGTTGAGCCAATTGATATTTTCAATATGTTGGTCAGGCATAGACAGCTGAGCAATTTCTTTTAGGCCTGTTTTTTCTAGTGTATATTTTCTAAATTTCCCTTCTCTGAGGAAATAAAATCTGCCATTTTTAACAATGATGCTGCGATCGAACTCTTGTGTTGGGATATCAACTCCACTTTGTCGAATCGTTAATTTTCCGCTATCAATGCTGTTGGTCGTGATGATGGTGTTTCCTAAATCCTTATCCATGGTATAGAAGCTATATTTGCCAGCTAAGTTTTTCTCAGCATGTTCTGATCGGCAACTTATCGTAAAGCTAAGAAGCAAGAGCGGTAAGAATAAGATAAGACGGCTTGTTAGCATGGTTCTATAGGATGGGGGATAGGGATCGATTAAATGATGTTAAATTGTAATTTAAGTTCGTGCTGTAATGTTGGTGCAAGAAAAGTTAGTTCGGATTTGGCAATGATAACCTGATTTCCATTTTTTTGCGGTTGCAGTACAAAATAGGTCTCGCCGATTTTTAGTTCTTTCTTTTTATCTCCCGAAAGGCTGAATGCAAAGTTCTTTTTGGGTATAAAGAGCATATTGCCTGTCGTTTTAATTTCCCCAGTATCGGTATTGATCTGAGCAGTCGCATTTTTGCCTAAAACTATTTTATAGTTATCCTGATTGATATATTTTAGGTTAGCATTCGTTCTGTTGTCGAATGTCGCATCAGTTTTTTCACTCATGTTAAACAGATGGAAGCCAATACTCAGTACGGCTAATAACGAAGCTGCAATGCCAAGGTATCTAAAATTGTATTTTTTTTGTTTAATTTTTATTGGTGCCTTGGATTGTTCAATATGCGCATTGATGTCGGCCCAGATATCGCTTTCTAATTTGTTTTTTTGAGCTGTAGAAATAGGCAATGGCTTAGTTTCGAAGGTGTCATCCAGCAACCATTGTTCGACCAACAGTCTTTCTGTTGGCGAGCATTGGCCTAAATGATATTTCTCTATTAACTTCTTGTCTATGTTCATCAGTATATTCAACTTGCTAACAAAAATACGAGATTTCTCTTTTTATGGATCAACTTACAATATATATTCTGTTAATTCTGTTTTTAATGTTTTAAGTGCCCGCGAAATATGGTATTCTACAGCTCTTTCAGAGATCACCAGTTCCTGGGCAATTTGCTTGTTGGTAAGTCCCTGTTCCCTGCTCATCCGAAATACTTTTCGACATTGGTTAGGCAGTGTGTTGACCAGGTGGGAAATTTTGTTTGCGAGTTCCTCAGCAATCAACGTATTGTCCGTATAGTGGGATTCGCTGGTGTTTGAAATATTGCTTAGGTGTTGTTGACGGGAGACCTTGTTGCGAATGTATTCAAAAGCTTTGAGTTTTACCGAGCGGATCAGATAACGTTCCACTTCTTTCAGTCGAAGCTCATTTCGTCTTTCCCAAAGTGATTTGAAAACATCTTGAACGATTTCTTTTGCATGCTCTTCATCTTGGATATTACTAAGACAGAAAGCAAACATACCTTCCCAATGACGAAGATATATTTGCTCAAAACTCTCTCGATCTATAATAAAAAAATCCGTTTCCAAAATACACTGACCTTAGCTTATACCTTGGCAAATATAATCTTATTTAGATTGATTTTAAATAACTTTCTATATTTCTTTTACAAAGTCTTTGATAGCTTGTCCAGGATCGGCTGTCTTCATGAAATTTTCACCAATTAAAAATCCCTGGAATCCGGCTTTTTTTAAGGCTTTAATTGTCGAAGGATCAGCTATACCGCTCTCAGATACTTTAATATATTCTGTTGGTATTTTGTTCAGGAGATCATAAGAATGCTGAATGTCGACTGAAAAATCTTTAAGGTTTCTATTATTGACACCAATTGCGTCAATGTCATCGAAAAGATTATCCAACAGTTCCTGTTCATTGTGTACCTCAAGTAAAACATTTAAACCCAATTGGTGTGCATAGGCTGCAAATTCCTGTATTTCCTCCTTTTTCAGACATGCTGCAATTAAAAGGATGATATCTGCTCCATAAGCTTTTGCTTCGGTGATCTGATATTTATCCACGATGAATTCTTTTCTTAAGATAGGAATGCTAATAGCCTTACGTGCTTTCGATAGATCTTCTAAATTGCCTTTGAAAAATTCGCCATCAGTGAGAACCGAGACTGCCGAAGCACCTGCCTCCTCGTATGCCTTTACAACATCTTCCACTGCTGAAGTACTATTGATGTCTCCTTTTGATGGCGATGCTCTTTTGTATTCAGCTATAATTCCTGTTTTTTCAGGATCAAGAATAGATTCTCTCAACGATAGACAAGCCACACTGAAATAGGGATAGTTTAATAGCTCTTCCAAAGGAACTAAAGCTTTTGCTTTTTCTACTTCTATTTTTTTTCGTTCAATGATTTTATCAAGTATAGTCATTTTTTTAGATGTTAGATTCCCAACCAGTTTTCAATTAATTTTTTACCATTTGTGGTCAATACCGACTCTGGGTGGAACTGCATTCCCCTTACATCGTATTCGGTATGGGTTAAGGCCATAATGATGCCATTCTCGTCGATCGCCGTTACCTTGAGGCTAGCTGGTAGGCTGTCTTTGTTTACGGCCCAAGAATGGTAGCGTCCAATTTTGGAATCTTTTGGGAAGTCCCGAAACAATTTCTCTGACTCATCAACAACAGTAATATTTGTTGCTACGCCATGCAAAGGTTTTTCCATATTGAATAGTGTACCACCAAAGACTTCTGCAATAGCCTGTTGGCCTAAGCAAATACCCAATATACTTTTATGTGGGGCGTAGGTACGGATAACATCAAGTAATAATCCAGCTTCTTCTGGAATACCTGGGCCCGGCGAAAGAAGTATTTTATCGAAAGCATCAATATCTTCCAGTTTAAATTTATCATTTCTCCATACAACATATTCTTGATCTAATTCCTGTAACAAATGGACCAAGTTGTAGGTGAACGAATCGTAGTTGTCTATAACGACTATTTTATTGTTGCTCATAACCTTTTGCTATAAATCTTGATTAATATAATTTTCAATTTCCTGGAATATGGACTGAATAAATACGATTGGCAAATGAAATCTTTTTGCCAGTAGGACATAATTACTGTCCAGGTTCCGTATAATATTCTGCTCTCCGTTTTGCTCATCGTTTAAAGACTTGCCTTTGCCAATATAGGTTTTTCGTAATGCCAATAGCTCAACGATGCGGTTGTCAATGGTGTCTACCGAATCATGGATATGTTGCTTGTTGACACAGTATTCCAATGGTCTGATCATAATGTTTCTGCTAATTGTAATGCTTTTCGTAGCGCAGCAATTTTGTTATTTACTTCTTGTAGCTCCATTTCAGGGTCTGAATCTAGTACGATACCGCCACCGGCCTGATAATGTAAGGTGTTTTGCTTACTTAGGAAGGAACGAATCATAATGGCATGATTAAAATCTCCGTTAAAACCCATAAATCCAATTGCACCCGAATAAAATGAGCGTTGTAATCCTTCATAACGATCAATCAATGTCAACGCCATATGTTTTGGAGCACCTGAAAGCGTACCCGCTGGATATGTATCACCTACGATGTCAAATGGGTTGATATTATCTTTTAATGTGCCCGTTACTTTGGAGACCAAGTGGATAATATGCGAGTAATATTGTGGTTCCATGTAGGACTCAACTTTAACTTGGGTGCAATGTCTACTTAAGTCATTGCGGGCAAGATCGACGAGCATAACATGTTCTGAAGTTTCTTTAGGGTCTTCTTTGAGCTTGGTGGCTATTTTTTGATCTTCCTCCATGTTGCCTGTCCGTTTGAATGTTCCTGCAATAGGGAAAATTGTCGCTTGTTTCCCGTGGATACGCAATTGAGCCTCAGGCGATGATCCGAAAAGTTTAAAGTCACCATAATCAAAATAGAAAAGATAGGGCGAAGGGTTGATGGAGCGGAGCGCACGATAGACATTAAATTCATCCCCGGAGAACGGTGTCTTAAAGCCTCTGGATGGAACGATCTGGAATACATCACCACGTTGTATATGCTCTTTCATCTTTTTGACCAACTGACGGTGTTCTTCATCGGTACGATTGGAGCTTTCCTCACCGGCTAGTTTGAAGGTATATTCGGGAAAGTTTTTGTTCTGAATAAGGAACTGCATTCTTTCAAGTTCTGATTCTTCGTCATCCAGCAGATGTTCAAAAATATAGAGTTGATTACGGAAGTGGTCGATGGCAATGACATATTTGTAAACATGATATTGCATAAACGGTATTTTCCGTGCTGGATCTACCATTGTTGTTAGTTTGATGTCTTCAAAGTGTTCAATACAATCGAAGGTGAAGTAACCAAATAGGCCATTGGAGATCAAGTTAAGTTCAGCAATTGTATGATCTTCGAAGGAATTTCTAAAATCGGAAACTTCTTGACGTAATTCGATTTCGTGCGCATTTTTTACGATACGTTCTCTACCCGGATAAGTGAGCGTCAGCTCTTTCTCATCGAGCTGGATCCCAGCGATTGGTTGACAACAGATGTAACTTATGTTGTTGTCGCGACTATGGTAGTCGGAACTTTCCAGTAACAATGAGTTTGGAAAGATATCTCTTAGGCGAAGATAGATGCTCACTGGTGTAGTTGTATCCGCAAGCAACTTTCTGGTTTGTGTTTTGAATGTATACTTCATTTTTTGTGTCTTATCTTCTTGTTGTAAATTTTGCATAAAAAAACCCCGATACTGGTCAGCATCGGGGTTGGAATTTCCATAAATGGTTTTGGTTGATTATGAAATATTATGACAATACCAATTAGTTCCCGATGCTTATTGCTTCAGGCCACCACCAATTTGTATTTGTATATCTTCGTGTCATTATTACACAAATTTATAAAAAAAAATAAATAAGCAAACTTTTTGTGATAAAAAAACAAAAATTCACCTTATTTCTTAATCATTTAATAAATCAGGACGTCTTTCTTGCGTTCTTTTTAACTGTTGTTCATCTTTCCATGCAGCGATTTTTGCCTCATGACCACTGAGGAGAATATCAGGTACTTTGTGGCCTTTCCAGTCTGCAGGGCGTGTATAGATAGGCGCGTCAAGTAATCCATCCTGAAAAGAATCTGAAAGCGCGGATGTTTCATCCGACAAAACTCCGGGAATCAGACGGATAACAGCATCTGTAACAATCGCAGCCGGAAGCTCTCCTCCGGACAATACATAATCACCGACCGAAATCTCCTTTGTTACGTAAATATCACGGATACGTTGATCTATTCCCTTGTAATGCCCACAGAGAATCATCATATTTCCTTTTGTAGATAATCCGTTCGCAATATCCTGATTGAATGTTTCCCCGTCGGGAGTCATGTAAATGATCTCATCGTATTCCCGTTCAGCTTGCAATTGCTCAATACACTTGGCAAAGGGTTCGATTTGAAGGACCATGCCCGATCCGCCTCCATAGGGATAATCATCGACACTTTTGTGTTTATTTGTTGAATAGTCTCTTAAATTGTGGACATAAATTTCAGCCAAGCCTTTATTCTTTGCTCGTTGTAAAATAGAGTGTGCAAATGGACTTTCCAAGAGGTCAGGTAAGACCGTAATAATATCAAAACGCATGTGGCAAAGATACACAAAAATGCACCATTTATAAGATTGATTCGCTTATCTTTGTGCCAAAATTAAGTGTATATACAGTGATTGACGTAAATAATATTTCTGTTTCCTTTGGGGGAACGACTCTTTTTTCAGATGTATCATTTTCCATTAATGAGAATGATAAGATCGCATTGATGGGTAAAAACGGTGCCGGCAAATCTACCTTACTAAAAATTATCGCTGGAGTGGGTAAACCTACTACAGGTAATGTTGCTGGTCCAAAAGATGCGATTATCGCCTATTTACCGCAGCATTTGCTAACGGAGGATAACGTGACCGTTTTTGAAGAAACATCAAAGGCTTTCGAAGAAGTCTATGGGATGCGTGATGAACTGGAGAACCTGAATGAGCAATTAAATATCCGCACAGACTATGAGTCTGACGATTATATGCAATTGATCGAACGTGTATCCGAATTAAGTGAAAAGTTCTATTCGATTGAGGAAGTTAACTATGATGCAGAGGTTGAAAAGGTATTGAAGGGGCTGGGTTTTGAGCGTTCGGATTTTACAAGACAGACTTCTGAGTTTTCCGGTGGCTGGCGGATGCGTATCGAATTAGCTAAAATATTATTGAAAAAGCCTGATTTGATTTTATTGGATGAGCCAACCAACCACATGGATATCGAGAGTATTCAATGGCTGGAAGATTTCTTGGTCAATTCGGCTAAAGCAGTTATTGTTATTTCGCACGATAGGACATTTGTGGACAATATCACCAATCGGACCATCGAAGTGACGATGGGACGCATTTATGACTATCGTGCCAAGTACAGTCATTACTTGGAGTTACGTCAGGAGCGTCGCCAGCATCAGCTAAAAGCGTACGAAGAGCAACAACGCTTTATTGCGGACAATCAGGAGTTTATCGATCGTTTCAGAGGTACCTATTCTAAAACATTGCAGGTGCAATCGCGTGTAAAGATGTTGGAGAAATTGGAAATCATTGAGATCGACGAGGTAGATACTTCCGCACTGCGTCTTAAATTTCCACCATCCCCGCGCTCGGGTCAATATCCTGTTATCGTTGAGGATCTAACGAAGGTTTATGATGAACACGTTGTTTTTCAAAAAGCAAATATGGTCATCGAACGTGGTGAAAAGGTCGCTTTTGTCGGGAAGAACGGTGAGGGTAAATCGACCATGATTAAAGCAATTATGGGTGAGATCGATTTTGAGGGTACCTTGAAAGTCGGCCACAATGCAAAAATTGGGTACTTTGCACAAAATCAGGCCGCATTGCTTGATGGAGAGATGACCGTTTTTGATACCATTGATCAAATCGCTGTAGGTGAAGTGCGTGTTAAAATGAAAGATCTTTTAGGAGCCTTTATGTTTAGTGGCGATGATACAACTAAAAAGGTGAAAGTGCTGTCCGGAGGAGAAAGAACACGTCTGGCGATGATAAAATTGTTGTTGGAACCGGTAAATGTATTAATTCTCGATGAGCCGACAAACCATTTGGACATGAAGACAAAGGACATTATCAAAGATGCTTTGAAAGATTTCGATGGTACGCTGATCCTTGTTTCGCACGACCGTGACTTCTTGGATGGTTTGGCTGAGAAAGTCTTTGAATTCGGAAATAAACGCGTACGCGAACATTTTGAGGATATTAAAGGTTTCTTGGAATACAAGAAGATGAGTAGCTTGAAGGATATTGAACGTTAGCATCTAAATAGACGTAGTATAAACCCCGATAGGGGGCTCAGTTATAAAAAGCGGCTTTTTTATATAAAAGCCGCTTTTTTGCGTTTTTAATTAAGATTAATCGAATCTTCAAGCTTTTTTTCCTTAATCCCAAAGTGTGTGAAAGATACCTTCCCGATCAATACGTTCATAGGTATGTGCACCAAAATAGTCTCGTTGTGCTTGTATAATATTTGTAGGTAATTTTTCCGATCGATAGGCATCAAAATAAGAGAGTGCGTTTACGTATCCGGATACGGGTATCCCATTTGCGATAGCATCTTTCAATACCTCGCGAAGGCTGGCCTGTGTACTCAGCAACTTTTGTGCAATGGTGCTATCGAGTAGGATATTGCGCAAGTCCGGATTAGCCGCATAGGCTTTTCTAAAATCCTCGAGCAAAGCCGCGCGAATAATGCAGCCGCCTCGCCAGACTTTGGTTACCACCTGTAAATCTAACTCATAGCTATAGCTTTCCGATGCAACAGTAAGCTGTGCCAAACCTTGCGCATAGGTCGTGATGATCACAAAGTACAATGCATTTTTTAAGCGAGAAATGAGTGTTGCTGCGGGGAGATCAACCGCTTGTCCATCCCATTGAAGTAATTTTGCTGCCTCCAAACGTTCGGGTTTGTATTTGGACATATCGCGCATATTGACCGCTGCATCAATCACCGGGACTGGCACCTGTAGATCCATCGCATTTTGCGAAGTCCATTTACCCGTTCCTTTTGATCTTGCCCAATCTGAAATCAGGTCCACCAAATACTGGTCACCTTCTTTTTTCTTCAGAATCTGAGCGGTAATCTCAAGCAAGAACGAGTTTAGTTCGCCCTTGTTCCATTCTTCGAAGGTCTGCTGTATAGTTTGGGTGTCAAAACCATATAATCTTTTCATCAGGTCATAGGTCTCTGCAATTAACTGCATGATACCATATTCGATACCGTTATGCACCATCTTTACATAATTTCCGGCCGACCCGTTGCCTAAAAATTCCACACAGGGCTCGCCGATTACCTTGGCCGAAACCGCCTCAAATATTGGTCTTAGTCTTTCGTATGCCTTTCTGTCGCCACCGGGCATCAAGCTTGGCCCGCGACGAGCGCCACTTTCTCCTCCCGATATGCCCATTCCGAAGAAATGTATACCCAAAACGGAAAGCTCATTAAACCTTCTGTCTGTATCCGCGAAGTACGTGTTTCCGCCGTCGATGATTATATCTCCTTTATTCAAAAGCGGAACAAGACTGGCAATTGCCATATCTACCGGCTTTCCGGCCGGCACCAATAGCATAATTGCTCTGGGTTGTTGCAAAGCCCCGATAAACTCTTCTACTTGGGTCGTCACTTTGATGCGATGTCCTTCGCTTGCTTCAGCTTCCAATGACTCCGCTTTCTGTGGATCCAGGTCTAGTCCTGCTACTGCGAAACCGTTGTCGGCGATGTTCAGCAATAAATTACGTCCCATTACGCCGAGTCCAACTATTCCAAAATTGTAGTTATTCTTTTTATCTATACTCATCGTTTAATACCGTTTTTCTAAGTTGAAATTTACCATTTTTGTTGATACTATGAAAGACAATTATCAGCAGATCGGTATGCGGCGCTTTTCTCGCTCCAATTAGTTTGCTGGTATTGAGCCTTTTGTTGTAAACCAACAGATAATCCGTATATTGAGCTCTCCTAAACATCAATTTTATTTATGATCATTGGATTAGACATTGGGACATCATCTGCGAAAGCTGTTGCATTTGACTACGAAGGTAACATCTTATCCCAGCATAGTGTACCTTATCCTATATTAAACCCGTCGGAAGGCTGGTACGAGCAAGATCCGGAGATTGTTTATGCTGCATGTATTGAGGCTGTTCGGTATGTAATGATTAGCTTAAGGCAATCTCGTGCTGAGCTACCGAAACCCGTATGTATTTCGGTGAGCAGTGCTATGCACGGACTGATCGCTGTTGACTCGGCGGGGCAGCCACTTAGCAATTGCATTATATGGGCAGATCGCAGAAGCGAGAATATTGCGGTTGCCTTGGAGGCAAGTGAGGTGGGCAGGCTGCTTTATCAGCAGACGGGTACACCAATACATCCCATGTCTTTGCTTTGCAAATTAATGTGGATAAAGTCCAACGATCAAAAATTATTTGCTCAGTCGCACAAGTTTATCGGTATCAAAGAATTTCTTTTTTACCGGCTCTTTGGAGTTTACATAGTCGATCATTCCATCGCATCTGCAACAGGGCTTTTCGACATACATCACCTAACATGGTCTGATCAGGCGTTAAGCTTGGCGGGTATATCGGAAGAGCAACTAGCATCTCCAGTTCCGGTCGATTATATTTTAAATATGCCTAGCCGAGAAATTGCGGCCTTGATGCACATCCCTGAAGATACCCCTTTTGTTATAGGTGGTAGCGATGGTTGTTTGGCTAATCTCGGGGTAGGGGCTATAAGTCCTGGAGTGGCTTCGGTAACAGTCGGTACCAGTGGGGCTATTCGCGTAGCAAGTTCGCAGGCAAATCAAGAAAAAAAACAAAGACTATTTACATATCTACTTAGACCAAATGAATATATAATTGGTGGTGCGGTTAACAATGGCGGTGTATTACGCAACTGGTTTCGAGACAACTTTTTGTGCGAATTTACCCAAATGGAAGCAGATGGAGATCCTTCTGCGTCGTTAAATGCTTTGGTCGACTCCGTCGTTCCCGGGGCGGAGGGCTTGATATTCTTGCCCTATCTAACTGGTGAACGGGCACCACATTGGAATTCCAATGCAAAAGGTGTTTATTTTGGAATACAGTTGCATCATGGCAGGGCGCACTTTGCACGTGCCATGATGGAAGGGATGTTGTTTGCAATTTACAGTGTAGGAATCGCATTAGAGGAGAACACCGGTCCCATTCATACGATCTTTGCAAGCGGCGGCTTAGCGCGTTCATCGTTGTTGGTGCAGATGCTTGCAGACATTTTCAATAAACCTGTATTTACCAAAAATACAGTAGAAAGCTCTGCATGGGGAGCAGCATTGATAGGCTTGGAAGCATTAGGTATACAGGGAGGTGAGCCTACTATAAAAAACAAACAAACGGAAGGAAAGCAAGATACCGAGCACTGTTATAAACCGAGTGCGGAGAATCACGCTGTATATATTAAAAACTTCCAGAAATTTGAACACCTGTACCATATATTGGAAGGTGATTTTTAACTAGATATAAATTATTATGCCTCTAATCATCGTTATTTTGGGAGTAGCTTTACTACTTCTTTTAGTCACTGTCGTCAGGTTAAACACGATCTTTTCATTACTGATAACCTCCGTTGCGGTTGGTTTTGCGATGAATATGAGTGCCGTCGATATCCTTAAATCTGTTGAAACTGGAGTGAGTACCACTATGGGCCAGTTGGCACTATTGTTGGCTTTCGGGGCTCTACTGGGGAAATTGATGGCGGAGGGTGGTGCTGCAGAAAAGATTACAAAGGTACTAACGGCTGTATTTGGCAAAAAGAACTTACCTTGGGCAATGGTTCTCACGGGCTTTTTAGTAGGAATTCCCTTATTTTACAATGTCGGTTTTATTGTCTTAGTACCATTCGTTTTCATGGTATGTGCTTCCAATAAAATGCCCTTGCTTTACGTCGCCATTCCGTTGCTGGCAGCGCTGTCCGTGACACACGGTTATTTGCCTCCACATCCGGGAGCTACGGCCATAGCGCTTACCTACAAAGCGGATATAGGTTTAACAATGGCGTATGGCATTATTGTGGCAATTCCTGCCATAATTATCGGTGGACCGCTCTTTGGCAGGATGCTTAAGCGTATTCCGACCAACCCGCCCACTGAGTTTTTTCCTGAACACAATCAAGCAGATCGAAAAGAGCTTCCCGGATTTGCAATTAGTATATTTACGGGGCTTTTTCCAATAATTTTAATTGCTTTTGGTTCATTTTCCCATCTAATATTTTCAGAAAGCTCCTCTTGGCTGAAGGCACTACGTTTCTTGGGTGACCCGGTGGTGGCTTTAATGATTGCATCGCTAATGGCGATGTACACAATGGGTATCCGCCAAGGCAAAAGTTTGCGGGAGCAGTCAGCAAGTGTGGAAGAAGCAATCCGCGGGATAATGATGATCCTTTTTATCATTGCAGCATCAGGCGCTTTCAAGCAAATTTTGGTAGATAGTGGTGTAGCGAATTACATCGCTGACCTAACCGCAGACCTGAGCTTGTCGCCTCTTGTGCTTGCATGGTTAATAGCCGGTATCATTCGCCTAGTTATCGGTTCGGCTAGTGTTGCTGGGCTCACGGCAGCGGGCATTATGCTTCCCATTGTGCGGGCAGGAGAGGTTACTCCTGAATTAATGGTGCTAGCGACGGGAGCGGGTAGTCTCATGTTCTCACACGTCAACGATCCGGGGTTTTGGATGTTTAAATCTTATTTTGGAGTGAGCATGAAGGATACGTTTCGCTCATGGACGGTGATGGAAACGCTCGTTTCTGTTATTGGATTGATCGGTGTCTTGATTTTACACTGGCTTGGTCATTGACAGCGAATGGGAAAGTTTCATATTGCTAGGATACATTAATAGGACAGAGCGTCTTAAACGAATATTGAATTATATAGGCCCATAATCGGTTGATTATGGGCTTTTTTTTGATGAAAACCTTTGTTTGATTTTTTTTTCTTAATATCGTGACAATGAGCCAAATTTTGTTGTTCTAAAACTATGCAGAGATTACATCGTTTTTATATTTTTTTATTGATTTGGGTAGGAAGCTGCCTCCCCGGGCTGTCAGCTTTCGGGCAATTTATCGCCTATACCGTCGACAATTTGCCAAGCCCGAAATTACAGGGACAGGATTATTTTGTCTCCAATCCGGATGGAATCCTATCCTCGAGTACAGTGGCCGAATTAGATGGCTTATCGACGCAGATTGAGGCTGCTACAAAAGGTGAATTTGCCATCGTTGTTGTGAATGATTATGTTGGCGACAGTGATTTCGAATTTGCCTTAAAATTATTCAATACCTGGGGTATCGGTAAGAAGGAAAGTAACAATGGGCTTTTGTTGTTTATTGCTAAAGACCGACATGAATACCGTTTTATTACAGGGTATGGTATGGAAAGTATTTTGCCCGATGCCTATTTAAAACGTATTGGCGAAAAATATCTCGTACCCAATTTTAGGAATGAAGATTACGACCGCGGTGTTAAGGAGGCCGCAGAATTTATTAAGACAATACTTACCTCACCGGATAGTAAGGCCGAGCTGGAACGCTTGATGCCAGAGGCAACGCCGGTCTGGAGCTTTAAAAGTCCTATTCTGCGAAATTCACTGTTGGTTTTAGGTTTATTTGCGATCTGTTATATCTGGTTGGGCGAGGTGACGCGAGCGATCAAAGGAAAGTTGACCAAAAAAAGTAAATATTTTCCGCCTTTAGTCAGTGGATGCGGCTGTATGGGGATATTAATGTTTATCTCGGTGTTTATCTGTGCATTTGCCCTCAATAATTTTGAGAAGGTCTATCAGTGGAAAAATCTACCTTATTTTATAGTTGTTTTTGGTAGTATTACCCTGGCCATGAAATACAATGCAAGCCGCACGCAAATTGTTAATTCCTATCAGGATGAGGAAAATATTCAAAAGGCCCTACGTAAATTTCGCGTCTGGGGTTTGGTTCCGCTATTACTGAGTCCATTGGCACTATTTGATCTCATTGGATTAAATAAACGCATTCGGAAGAATCAACTTCGATTGGTTCCTCCAGATCAATCTGGTCGCTGGTTGCGCATGAATAAGGATGATGTATCTACCCGTGAAAGTGCGTACCTGGATAAGGGGCAGCTTTTGGAGGAAAAAATTGGTAGCCGTTCGTACGAAATCTGGATAGATCAGGAGACCAATGAAACAAAGCTGGTTCCCTGGGACGAGAATGTTGGGTTCAGTGAATGTCCTGCATGTCATTATCGAACTTTTGAGACTGGACGTACCAAGACGATACGTGCAGCAACTTATAGTTCGCAGGGATTGGAGGAACGCTTTGACTTATGTAAGAATTGTGGACATCGGGTATCTCATGGTGAACACTCGACTCCAGTTAAAGTGCGTTCAACATCGAGTAGCTCTGGTGGAGGATCTAGTAGTAGTGGTGGCGGTGGAAGCTTTGGTGGCGGATCTTCTGGCGGGGGTGGTGCCGGTGGACGATGGTAATCCATAATTTAGGGCAAAAAAAAGGTTTCCAAACGGGGAGAATGAAAACCTTAAATAACCAATTATAAACCTAAATTATGATGACACAAATATAGTGTATATATTACACTATGCAAATTTTTTTTTAAAAAAAATGAAAAAATAAATTACAGCTAGCGCGAGATGATTTCTGTTTATAAATTAAAACCAAAATTTCAGCAGTTGCTGATGCCGATCTTGAACTTTTTGCATCGAAAAAAGGTAACGGCAAACCAGATTACGATCGGATCTATTGTATTGTCTTTGATCATTGCTTTACTGTTTTGGTATGCTGATCGCTTCCCGATTTTCTTTTTGGCCCTGCCAATCGGATTGTTATTACGAATGGCTTTGAATGCCTTAGATGGCATGATGGCACGACTTTTTAATCAGACTAGCAAGACGGGCGAAGTCTTGAACGAAGTCGGAGATATTGTTTCGGATGTCGTGCTATTTTTTCCTTTGTTGAAGTTTCATCCGGAAAGCATATATCTGATCGTCGCTTTTATCGTATTAAGTGTTGTGAATGAGTTTTGTGGATTGATCGGGAAGGTGATTGCCAATGATCGTCGTTACGATGGACCGATGGGTAAAAGTGATCGTGCTTTGCTGTTGGGGGTATATGGAATTTTAGCATTATTGCATATTTCAATGGTTACTGTTTCAGGTTATATTTTTGGTGTTTTGTGCTTACTCTTACTTTTGAGTTCGGTAACTCGATTGAGAAAGGCTTTGGCACATGGCTGATGCCAACGGCAAATTCGCAGATGTTCCTGTTCGTGTTAGAAGCTGGGGATATATTGTCTTGGTACTGGCGGTTGCCTTCGTTCCTGCAACACTATCACCCTTGTTTGTCGCCTGGATAACCTTTCAGGGGATGCGCGAGTTTGCTCGTATGTTTATCCCTGAATGTAAGACGCATCCATTGGTGTTTCTTTGCATGGCATTGTTGCAAGCGTTGCTCCTATACTTTTGTTCCTATCGAGCATATCTATTGTTGGCTAGCTTCTTGTGTTTGGGGACTGCCTTGTTTTTCAAGTATGGTTTAAAGGTTAAGAAGAGAGCTGTATTCGGGCTGTTTTTGGGCGCGGTAGCTTGTTTGCTTGCATTTAGTCATTTAGCTTTTATCCGATCCATTAAAATGGATGGCAACGCGTTCCTAGGACTAAAATTAATCGGATATATTGTTGTGCTAACGGAACTGAATGATGTCTTTCAATACCTGATGGGTAAGTTTTTTGGCAAACGTAAAATCGTTCCGCGTATTAGTCCAAATAAGACAATTGCGGGATGTGTGGGCGGTATCAGCTTAACAATTATACTGAGTAATTTATTGGGCTATTTCTTACTGCCATTTCAGAATTTTCTATACTTTTCGTTGTTCGGTTTGTTTTTCGGTATTTTGGGATTCTGGGGAGATGTCCTTTTTTCCTATCTGAAAAGAAAGACAGGAGTGAAAGATACTGGGACATTAATTCCTGGGCATGGTGGATTATTGGATCGTATCGATAGTCTGATCTTCAATGCGCCACTGTTTTATGTTTTGATTATCCTGTTGTTGGGGAATTAATAGAATTTGATGAATGTGGTAGTGAGAAGGCTAACTAAAATTTCAATCTGATGGCTTATCAACGTGCAGTTTTATTTTCGGGGGGCGGAACTCGGTTCAGTCTATATCTTGGTATGTATGCTGCGTTAGATGAGCTGGGCTTAAAACCAGATCTCCTTATCGCAAGCTGTGGTGGTTCAATGGCAGTGGCTGTTATACAGGCCTTTGATACACATGAAGCTCGCAAGTCCTATCTGCAATCAGACGAGTTTTATCAGTTTTTCCTGCATCATCGGCTTACAGAACAGCGTCGTTTGGGGAGGCTGGGCGTGTATGTTTTGAAAAAACAGTTTAACAGAAAACGGGCGCCCTTTATTGAGGATGTTTTTAATCGCTATCTTGTCCATATGGAACAGGATCTTTCCTCACTATTGCCTACATTGGATAGACCATTCTCAGCAGAAACTCCAGCACTTGTGGTTGGCGCTAGAGTGCTGTTCAGTCCGTCTGAAGTTGGGCAGCGGCGTGGGGATCGGAAACTCTATCAAAAGATGTTGATGGGAACTCAGGATGTATTGGCAAACGTGCCGGTTGAGACAATAGGAATTTTGGATGATAATTACAAGCATAGTGCAGTGGCTAAAGCTGTTCATTTGAGCGCTGAGTTTTCTATGCTACAGGCGGCCCGTATTTCGATGTCCGATATGTTTTATATTGAACCTGTATGCTCCAATAAAACCTATTATACGGGTGGAGCAATTGATCTTGTTCCAATGGAGCTAGCAAAGGCGCTTGCTCAAAACATCATATGTGAGCGAAAACAACCTTATAAACCACAAGAAGAAGCGTTGGTTCGGGCGGTATTGGGCTTTAGCGGAAATAAACGATTAACAGATTTGGAACAGCAGTTTCCGTATGCACATTGGATTGATACACAGGATGCCGCGGAACAATTAGCTGGGAAATACTGTAAAAAAGGAATTGATTGGTCTAAATTTGAAGTTACGCTGTCTTTCCCGATTGATCAACAAGAATTTGCTGAAGCGATGGAAGCGCAATGGAACTATGGCTATGAGGTGACATTAAATTCATTGAAATGAAAGTATTTATTGCCGGTGGTACAAGTGGAATAGGCCTTGCTTTGGCCAAGCGTTATCTTGAGCAAGGAGCGGAGGTAGCGGTATGTGGGCGTGATTTGACGAAAATGTCGGCATATTCCTGGGGACATAGCATCAGAAGTTTTGAAGTCGATGTATATCAATTGAGCAGCCTGCAAAATGCGGTCAGTTCATTTTGTGCACATATGCCTTTAGATCTCTTTATCAATTGTACAGGGAGTTACGCGGATGACGTTGCTCAACAAATAAGCTATCAGGAGGCGGTGGCTATGCTCCAGGTCAATATGATGGGCACTTTAAATTGTTTTGAAGCGGCAAGAACTGCTATGCAAAGTCAGTCGGAAGGACAAATTGCAATCGTTGCATCAGTTTCGGGAACGCTTCATTTTCCCAATTCAAGCCTATATAGTAAGACAAAGCGTGCTGCAATCCAAGTGGCTGACGCGTATCGTAGGGCACTCCATCCGTATGGAATTGCGGTTACTGTTATTGCTCCGGGCTATGTTGATACGGATAAACTGAGAGCGCTCAATAAGCAAGATTTGTCTAAAAAGCCATTCTTAATCCCTGTAGACGATGCAGCAGAGCGTATAATGACAGCTATCGAACAGAAGAAGAAGCAAGTCGTTTTTCCGAAGCGTATGAAGTGGTTGATGGCATCTCTGGGACTACTTCCAAATATTGTGTTGAATAAAATTATGTCAAGGAAGGCCAAATGGATGAAAAACGACTGAAAAATAGGGGGCTGCAATTTGCTGTTTTCCTTTATTGTGCGCTATTTTTCCAGTTGACTTATTCTGCTGCTGCGGTCCATGCTGCAAATCAGGCTACTGTATCTTCGTTTGTGTTTCCTTTTGAACACTTTATGCCGTTCGTTTCTTGGATGATTATCCCCTACATGAGTAGCGGTTTGTTCTTCGCTTTGGTTCCTTTCTGTTGTCGAAGTCGAGAAGAGCTTTGGGTCTATACGAAGCGTTTCAGTTTCATTACAATCGTCTCTATTTGTTGTTTTTTTATTTTTCCCTTGCGATTTTCTTTTGATAGGCCTAGCGTTGAGCATCCTGTTTTTAAATTCTTCTTCACCTTTTTGAATAAGCATGACTCTCCATTTAATCAAGCACCTTCGCTGCATGTGGCGTATGCATGTCTGTTTTGGTCTGTGCTCGGTAGGCCGCTAAAAGGCTGGACACGCTGGGTAGTGGGGATTTGGCTGCTATTCATGGGGATTGCTACACTCACCGTTTATCAGCACCATCTGGTGGATGTGTTGACAGCGTTGATTCTGGCTCATGTTGGATTTGTCCTATTCCCATCTCCATCGGAATTGCTTCATGACAGCGCTTTATCGAGGCTAAAGGCGGGGGATTTGCCCTTTTTGGCCGGTACCGAAAAGATGAAATTAGACGAAAAGGGGAAATTAGACTTGGAGGCCGAGGTTTGTCGTAGAAACCATGGAATTGGCAACGTTTACTACGCTATCGGCTGGTGTTTACTGTTACTGGCATTATGGGGTGGGACTCATGCATTTGGATTATATCTTTTGTGTTGGCCATCCTTAGTCTGTATTGCGGTAGGAAGAAATTATGTTATCAATAATCCAAAGTTTCTGAAAAATGAAAAAGGTTGGATACCCTGCTTTAAGAAATTGTTTTATAGCCCATACCAATGGATTTATTGGTTGTTGTGGCGATTCGTAAGACGTCGTAATAATCCGCCATTGCTTGAGATTTTACCACGTTGTTATGTAGGCCCGAGGACGACAACCGGAGAGCTCCGTGTGCTTGGTCTGAATAAGCATCTGGTTGTTTTTGACCTGGCTGCAGAATTGGAAGAAATAGCGATCCTACATGTACAGGAAAACTATCATTCATTTCCATTGTTGGATATAGCGGCAATTACGCTGGCTGATGCCGAAAGGATATTGGCTGCGCTTGTCATCAGTTATCAGCAATTGAAGCGAGGTGAAAATATGATTATACATTGTACAATGGGCTACAACAGGAGTATGATTTTTGCTGTTCTATTGTCACAAAAAATATTATCTTTAGATTTAATGGATGCTATAGATTTGGTTAAATCTCATAATAAGCATCTTGTATTGCATAGACATACACTTAAGTTGATGGAGGTGCTGGTCGAGAGAAATAGCTAGACAGTCATTTGCATGATCTTTGTTGTTAACTATACTATTTGATATTAGTCAATAAAATTATACATGAAATCAGGTTACTTCAAGAGTTTTGATCAAGGGGAGTTATTATATCGCGTTTGGAATTATCAGGCCGGACAGCGGACATTGATCGTACTGCACCGTGGGCATGAGCATTCGGAACGTCTGCAGGAGATGGCTACGGATCCACAGTTTGCCGATCATTCAATCTTTGCATTTGATTTGCGCGGACATGGCTATACGAAAGAACCAGTTTCAGCGATCTTTATGGATTATGTACGGGATCTAGATAGTTTCGTTCATTATATAGGCCGAGAATATTTGGTTGATTCGAAAGACATTTTCGTTATCGCCAATAGTATTGCAGGAGTTATTGTCAGTGCCTGGGTACATGATTTTGCTCCTAAAGTCGCTGGTATTGCATTGTTGGCACCTGCATTTGAAATTAAATTATATGTGCCCTTGGCAAATCAGATGATTGCTTTGGGAACAAAGCTAAAAAAAGATCTGATTATCCAGAGTTATGTCAAATCTAAAGTGTTGACTCACGATATCGATCAGCAGAAGGCTTACGATGCCGATCCTTTGATATCCAAATCTATCAATGGCGCTTTGTTGGTTGATCTATTAAAAGCTGGCGAGCGTATCGTTGAAGACGCTGCGGCGATTGATATTCCTGTGATTGTCCTTTCTGCTGAAAAAGATTATGTGGTCAAAAATTCGGTACAGAAAAAATTCTTTGTGACAATTGCTTCAAAGTTGAAGACCTTTATTACATTACGTAATTTCTACCATGGGATTCTATTTGAAACAAACCGGCAGAAAGTTTACCAGTATCTGCGAAACTTTATCGACAAGGCCTATGCCCGACAAAGTCCTGAGTTGACGCTTGAACCCGATGAGTTTTCGGTGAAAGAGTATGAACAATTATACCATAAGTTACTTCCTGCGGGTGAAAAATTGAATTATGCGGTCCAAAAATGGGCATTGGGTAAAATAGGTTCCTTAAGTAAAGGAATGAATTTAGGCCTGCAGTTTGGATTTGATTCTGGGATATCGCTGGACTACGTCTATCGCAATGAATCGCAGGGTAAAAATCGCTTTGGGCGTATCCTCGACCGTGGTTATCTGGAGGCCATCGGCTGGAAAGGAATTCGCATTCGAAAACAACACTTGTTACAGTTGCTGGAAGAGCATATAACGAAAGTTAAAGCTGCTGGAAAAACCGTTAAAATATTGGACATTGCGGGTGGGACCGGAAATTACTTATTTGATATTAAAGAAAAATATCCCGAAGCCGAAATCGTGATTAATGAATTCCTGTTGTCAAATATTGCGGTAGGAGAGAAGATTATCCGTAGAAACGGATTGCAGGGAATACGATTTACCAACTACGATTGTTTTGATACAGCTACCTATTCCAAACTGGAATTTGAGCCTAACATTGTTATTATCTCAGGTATTTTTGAACTTTTTGGTGACAATGAAATGGCAAGTAGGGCTTTAAAAGGTGCAACTTCGATTTGTGAAGAAAGCAGTCATTTGGTTTATACTGGACAGCCATGGCATCCACAGTTAAAGATGATTGCTTACGTGTTAAACAGTCATCAGAAAAAAGACTGGGTGATGCGCCGTCGTTCGCAGAAAGAATTAGACCGTCTGATGGCCTACAATGGAGTCGTTAAGGAACGTATGCTAATCGACGACTTTGGCATATTT
The DNA here is from genome assembly GCF_902706145.1 of Sphingobacterium sp. 18053. NCBI lineage: Bacteria > Pseudomonadati > Bacteroidota > Sphingobacteriia > Sphingobacteriales > Sphingobacteriaceae > Sphingobacterium > Sphingobacterium sp. 18053. The sequence goes on along the minus strand of NZ_CACSJW010000010.1, from coordinate 153,200 downwards.
ACAGTCTCTTCGGGCCTGGTAAATAAGTAGTCCGCAATCGCTATTTCTAGAAAAGCACTGTTGTGCGTCTATTTAGGATAGTTTTTTCCAGCTGACTCATCTTTTGTCGTCAGCTGGAAAAATCATGAAAAATGCTAATTCTTATAAGCACGAATGGCCTGTATGATACCCTCTAGATTTTCGTTAAAGTCCTGCATTTGTGCAAACACCTTATCATCTTTGGCCAAACCACCATGTTTATTGTTCTTGCGGAAGATTTGTTTGATGTGTTCCCAGCGCTCTTGTTCCACATTGTTTATCAATCCGGCGAGTTCTTTCAATTTTAGAAGATTACTTTCTGTATCGGCAGTAAGGGTTTGTGACTCGCTTTCATAATGTGCGAGGATAACTTGATCGATTTCCTGATCGTTCATCATGGGCACGATCTGCGCAATGAGCTTGCTCATATTCCGGTAAGATCCTTGCATTTTGAACGGCGGTTCTGTTCGGTAATTGTCCTGCATGGCCGCACTTTGAATATAATTTTGATTGACCTTAATGACAACATTTCTGATCTTTAATACATGTTTTAATACCGTTATAAAATCATCGATATCTTGCTTCAGGTAATTGCCTTCTAAATCGGGAAGTTGGTCTACCACCGATTGCGCGTAGTTCACTAAAGCATAAAAGTCGTTGAAGGATTTGCTTGCTATTTTTTCAAGGTAGCTGTTTTCAATTGCCGCATTTTCGATCAAGCTTAGATTGAATAGTGCTTCGGTATCACCGATCACATCCCCTAGATTGTAGACATCGGCACGGTTGGCAAGCATATCTGGAATCTGAAATTTGGACCCGCTTTCTGTATAGGGGTTTCCAGCCATTACGATGCAGAATCTTTTCCCGCGCAAATCATATGTTTTACTCTCGCCTTCAAAAATACCGTCGATCTTACGTTGGCCGTCAGCCAATGAAATAAATTTCTGTAGGAATTCAGGATTCAAATGTTGGATATCATCGAGGTAGAGCATCACATTGTCGGCCATTTCAAAGGCAAGATTAATCTTCTTAAGTTCCTCACGTTCCCCGGAAGTTTTCGCCTCCACAGGATCAATTGAAGTAATGGAATGCCCAATTGTAGGTCCGTTGATTTTCACAAAATGTAATCCCATGGTTTTCGCTAGGTATTCCATCAATGTTGTCTTTCCGTAACCTGGCGGAGAAATGAGGAGAAGCATACCCATTCTGGCGGTACGTTTATTGTCGCCAGCTGCCCCAAGTTGTTTGGCCAGATTATTTCCGATCAATGGAAAGTAAACTTCGTTGATCAACTTATTGCGGACAAAGGATGTTAAGACTTTTGGTTCAAATTCTCCGATTTTCAGCTCCTTGGCATATGTTTTTCCAAGCTGCTCCTTCAAAGAAGCGAATTCTTGAAAACGAGGGGCATTCAATTCGGCAAATGTCTTCAACCTACTCAGAAATTGATGGTATTGAATCTGCTCTTCTCCATTGTTCAAGATCGGATGATTTCCCTTTAATCCCTGGATGAGCGCATTGTCTTTGGCGATGATCAATTGGTATTCATCTTTTGGATAAAGGAGTGTGACTGCAGTTTCCTCAATGTACTTGTGGAAAGCCTGGTAGTCACTGTTCTCGTCGATAAAAGAATTTAGCCAATTTAAAGTCAAATAGAAACGGTCTACGAGATTAAATTGTGTATGCTGAATATCTGCTTCAAAGAGTTTGAAACTCTTTTTGTTTTCCAATAACCTGATGAAAGCCTTCTTCAGTTCATCCGATTGCTCACTGACGACAAACTTGCTGTAGCTTGTGAAAGTCTGGAAAAGATAGCTCGCGATCTCCTCTCCACTAATTGTCGAGCGGTCCAAATGAGTGTCCCAATTGTTGAATAATTTTGTGAGTTCGTCAACGACAGATTGGTAGCGTGTGGAATTTGGAAATGCTTTTAATACGGAGTGTGTAGACTGGATCAACGCTTTCTGTTTTTCCTGTTGGTCTTGGGCCAGTGAATGCCAAAACAACTGCGCCATAGCACGCAAATGAGCATCGTAACGTAAAAGATCAAGCTTGCTGTCTAGCTGTTTGATGGTATCATAGATTACCAGGGCATCAAAATTATGCACTCCTTTGACATAACCTTCCGAATAACTTTGCTCGACAGTCTGATTGATAAACAGGTTGGCATCAAAATCGTGCTGTCCTTTAGAAGCAAGGAATGTTTTATAAGCGAGATATTCAGCTCGGTATACATCTTTGTTTTCGGAAATCAGTTCCTGATCCCAAATATCTCTAAAGTTTTCTATTTCGGAGCCTTTGACTTTTTGATAGAAGCTTGTTCCGGTAAGATGGAAGTATATTTCGTCATTTTTGCGCAAGAGCGTTAAACTAAGTGACTGATTATTGACGGCGAATTTATGCTTGCCAAGCGCAATAATATTCTCTCCATCTACAAAAAGATCATTCCTGTCACGTAAAATGCGCAATGCATCCTCTTGAGATTTTTTGAGTAGGTTTTCAAGATTTTCGGCTTTTGAAACATCACTGAGCGTTTTCAGTTCTTGCACAAGTTGTCTGATTTTGTCAATCATCAAATCTGAAGCAAAGAAACTCAGGATTTCTTCACGTGTTGCAAATGTCTTTGATTTGTTTTCGATATTCTTTAAAACACGAAGCCCAATTTGTTCGAGCGAAGAACTGCGTTTGTTGATCTGTTCAACGATTTGCTCTCTGCGGGAATTGAATGCTTTGATAACTTCATCGCGTTTATCTGCGATCTTCAGTGCAAAGTCCTCAAATTCTGAAAATTTACTTTCGAGTTCTTCCAGTTGGACAATGACTTTGGTGTAATACTCGTCTACTTTTTCTGTTGTTGTGGAGAGTTCAAGGTAGTTGGTGACAGATTGCTCCAGTAGCGTAAGCTGGGCCGAAAATTCTGCAATGGCTTCCGTACTTTTTAATGAATTGAGTTTGCGTGTAAGCTGCGACCGGACTTCATTCAAGGACGAGAAAATAACAGCTATCTTTTCAATTATTTTAGTCGTCTGGGTGGAATCGTCTATTTTTAAGCTGTTTAGTATGTCAATTAGGAGCTCGAGCTCACTGGATATTGCCGAATTCGTTTCCTCGATCGCTTTGGCATCATAAACTTTGATAATTGCAGCGACGTTGTTCTTCTGTTGTTCAACTTTTTGCTCATAGGACTGCAATGCCTCGTCGCGAAGCAAGAAGGCAATTGTCTTTTCGGCGAGTTCGGTGGTGATTGACTGTAGTTTATCGAGTAAAGCATCGATGCGGACTATATCGATATATTTGACATTTTTGAGGTCAATGATTTCGCCCTGTAAACGACGTGAATCTGCCAGTTGATGAACAAGTTGATCAAGCTTTTCGACTACTGTACTATTGATGGAAAAGGTAAGCTCTTCCATTTTCTTCTCGGCACTGCTATTGAGCTCTGTGGCGTATTTACGTTGGGCTTGAACCTTAACAAACTCGTCAATTGCTGTATTGGCAACTTCCTTGATTTGAGCTAATGGCTGCCCAAGGTTTGACAAGGCTTCATCCTTTATCCAAAAATAGGAGTCAAGCAGGACAGTCGATTTTTTGAGTATATCCTCGTAAAGACCTTCATAACTGTCTTCTTTGTTAATGAGCTGTATGACTTCTTGTGCCTCGGCCATGGCTTGTACGATCTGTTTATTACCAACCTTATAAAGCGGATCGTCTTTTTTTAGCTCATTTTCTTTGAGTACGGCCAAGTAAGGGGTTTCCCAGATCTGAACCTGATGATGCCTTGTTGCTTCAGCCTCTGTGTGAAAGTAAATTAAACTACCGTCTTTGAAAAGTGTGAAGCCATTGCAGATGATCGGAGTTTCGACATGCTGCTGAATGATATTATAAGACAGTAAGATGTAGGTATTCGTCTCTTCCTGACAAAAGATATAGAGAAAGTCTTCGCCGTTTGGTGATGCTATGCGTCTAAGGAAGCTAACCTGGTCAAACTGGACGTCAAAGATTTTATGGGTGCCATTCTGCAGGTAGTATCCGTTAGAAAAAATGATTCCTTGATTATCGGGAAGTAGAATGGCTGATTCATTAAGCGATTTAAGATTGACAACTTCTTTTGTCCGTTGGTTAAAGACAAATGCGCGGAAATCTTCTTGATAGGGTTTGATGCGAACGGCTATCAAATTGCCAAGGTCTGCATAATAGTAATCCGCATCGTCCAATTGTTGGTCGGTGTTTGAAACTTTTTCGGAGAAGATCCCTTTCCCCGTATCGGTATTATTTTCGATTTTGAAAGTAATATCGCCATTGATTGCTTCAATAAAGATTTTGTCCTTAATGGATATGTGTGGATGTTTCCCAAGACGACGATCTTCCAGTGTTGTTTTTGTCCAATCAAACTCAAACTGGTTAGGCAATTTGACCTCATGAATGCTTCGGTCGTCCTGATATTGAAGCGTTCCGTCTTTGATCAACCACTTGAAAGCTTTCAGGTCAGCAGGATTTTTGCTGGTCTGAAAGATCATGTAAAGATAGTTTTCCGTACGTCGAAACTTGGAAAAGATCGAGTCGCGATAGTATTTATATAGATTTTGATAATCACTAATGAAATTGTGATCATTGATCAGATCGAGTGATTGTGGTATAAACTGGTTGTTTTCAAATGCATATACACTAAAAACATCTTCGAGTTTAATTTCAGAGCGTAAGCCAAAATGGACATTATAGCCAAATATACATAGATTGTCGAGGGCTAAAATACCACGGGCAACACAGTTGTTTTCTGTGGTGATCCGTTGATTGGCCTTGAGTATAAAACTTGTCGCATTAAATACTTCCTTGCGGGCATCATTTAGCTGCAGGAGTTTGGAAGAAAGCTCTTCTTTTTGTGTAAGGAGTCGCTTTCGAATAATCTCATATGCACCTTGATCAAGGGAGTCGTTCTGGTTTATTACGTTTTCTTCTGGCATAAAATGAGCTTTATCGACTTTGTATATGTGGTGAAATCTTTTGTTTATTACCTGCAGTGATAAATAGCATTCATCTGCAGGCAATAATGGAGTAGGTATTAACTAAGACAGCTTTTTATTGGATATGCCTAAGTTTTTTGCTAACCCGAACAAAGAATTGATAAAACCGGTGTCTTCGCCATTTTCAGCGTCAGTCGCCGCTTGTTGAAGTTTTATCAATGCTGCTGAAACTGTGAGGTTCTTTATATCGTTTGTGGAAATTCCATATTTATCGGCTAATCCACGCACCTTCTCTGCAAGGTCTCCTTGTCCATCTGGACCTATCAGGGAATTTTTGATATCGGTCGCATGTTTGGAGTTGTCGATCAGATGGTCAAAACCTTTGGAATTGGAAACTTGACGGACGATATTCTCAAAGAACATCGTTTCACCCCCAACGATGTCGATTTTTGCCGTTTTAAGTGCTTCCGACAATACGCCAGCTTGTGCTTGAGCAATGTCTTTTTGGATATTGATGTGTGCGAGTTCAATATCACGTTCTTTTTGCAATTGCAATTTGAACTCTTCGTGATCTCTGCCCACACCATCCAATTTCTTCATCGCCTCTGCTTTCTCTTCGATACCTTTTGCTTCAGCAAGCGCTTTCTCACGCACAACTTCCGCTTGTGCTAAGCCCTCTTTACGCATCGCTTCCGCTTTCTTCTCGATCACATTAGCTTCAACGGTACCTTGTTTTTCTTCGGCTTCGGCTTTTGCAACCATCACTTCAGCTTCGGATAAGCCAAGCGCGGCTTCTTCTTTGGCTTGTGCTTCAGCAATAATTTTACGACTTTCGGCTTCCTTCAGTGATGCCTCTTTTTTCGCTTCAGCATCTATCAATAATTCCTGAGCACGCTTTTCGGCAATTTTACGAGCCGCCTCTGCGTCGATTACTTTTTTCTCCGCTTCCTGCTCTGCAGCAATTTTTGCAGCTTCGGCTGCCTTAACAGTGGATATTAATTTTTCTTCTGCTTCTTGTGATGCAGCGATAACACCAGCTTGTTTCTTTCGTTCTACTTCACGGAATACTTCGATGTCTTTGACGCCTTGTTGCTCTTCAATAACACCTTTCTCCAATTGTACGCGTTCCTTGATAACACCTTGGATACTTTTCTTTTCAGTCTCGATTGAGCGTTCTTTGTCGATTTGGGCCAAGGTAACAATGCGTTCACGTTCAGTTTGTTCCAAAGCACGGTCTTTCTCTACGCGTTCTGCTTCCACAGCATCCGTGCGCTGCTTGTTTTTCTCAGCAATGATGATCTGACGCAGCTTATTTTCTTCCTGTACTGCCAGCTGCTCTTCGGTAGAAATACGGACACTTTCATATTTTAAGCGCTCTTCTTCACGGACCTTTGCTATTTCTGCTTCTTCGCGGGCCTTGATGTTATCAATTTCACGTTTTTGCTTTTCTTCTTTTTCAGCAAGTTGACGATCAAGTTCCAAAATCGCTTCACGAGCTTCCACGTTTTGCTTTCTGATCAACTTCTCTTCGTCACGACGGATAAAATTGGCATTGATATTTTGCTTCGCCGTTAGCTCCGTTATTTTTTTAATGCCCTCACTGTCTAAGATATTGTTTGGATTGAGATGCTCAATATCTGTCTGCTCAAGATAGTCGATTGCACAGTCATCTAGAATATAACCGTTCAGGTCTGTTCCGATGATATCCAAAATTTCGTCGCGAAACTCCCGACGCGCTTCATACAATTCGATGAAATCAAATTTCTTACCGACTGTTTTTAAGGCCTCGGAGAATTTAGATTCAAAAATGCTTTTTAATGTTTCCGGCTCACTTGCACGGTCGCAACCTAAATTTTGGGCAACATTGATCACATCATCTACACTTTTATTGACGCGAACAAAGAAAGCAACTTTGATATCTGCACGAATATTGTCCTTGCAGATCAAACCCTCACCTTGCATACGGGCGATCTCAATTTTTTTGATAGAGATGTCCATGATCTCCATCTTGTGAAATACAGGTACAACATACATTCCTTTGTTGAATGCTACCTTTGTACCACCAACACCAGTTCGGACAATTGCTTTCCCTTGTGGAATTTTCTTATAGAATGCACTCAATACAACAAAGAATGCAAAAATTAAAAAGACAGCCAATCCGACAATTAAAAGTATAATTCCGTTTAAGCCACTTAAAAATAAAAGAGGTTGATATAGCATATGATTTGTATTTATTTAGATTTTAATATTTGGGTTTACGATTAGGATTTAAAAGAATAAATATCCGTTCTTTTAGGACAGTTGTTTAGGTGTCGATTCTTTTCTTTTATTCTTTTTTCATTAAATATTGTCTATCGTGATTTCTTTGGTCACATAATAATATTTCTTGTCCTTGGATTCGTCAACAATAATGACATCGTCTCCGTAGCCTATTTTCTCCCCATTGTGGCTGACAACATTGAGGCGAATAGGATCCTGTTGGATGATAAATTCGGCAGAACCTATTTTCTTGCCTTCAATACTGGCTCTCATTTTACCCATGCGACCAAGAAAATCGTGACTTTCTTCGCCATTGTAACCTATAGTTTTAAACATTTTAGCTAAGGGTTTGGTCAGAAAATGCATTAATATAAATGTAACAATGAAAACGGGGATTAGGATTAATACAGACTTTATTCCCCATGAAGCAACGTCGATAAAGAGCGAAGAAATAATGGTAATTATCCAGCCTATAAATTTGAATAGTGTTACAATAAGCATGATGGGTACTTTGCCAACATTGATGTAATCCATTGCTTTTGCAAAGAAACCAGGTTCTGTATTAGCGTCCGTATCCGTATGATGATGGTGAGCATGGTCGCCCCCCTCAGTTGCGATATCATGTGATCCATCAACGTCCGTGACATCAGGTGTGGGATGGAGGTCTATATCTGCATCGGCATCAAAGAGATGTACTCCATCACCCATCAGAAACATAAATAACCAATACACTACAGACATGCCAGTTAAGACTGTCATAATTCCATTGGATAATGGATTGAATAAGATATTGATTAGTTCTGTCATCGTGTTATTGTTTAAATTTTCTCCCTTTTGAATGTGTAATGGAACGACCAGGAACTGCCATTGACCTCAAGGTCCTGCATGGTTACCAGTTCCCAGCCTTGATTTCCAAGATCATTTAAGATTTCATCAATTTTTTCGGGATCCAACTTTGTTCCCCAGAAACCCTTAGGTTCAATTTTTAGCGTTTTATACTCAAATCTTTTCATCACTATTTAATTTTCTTTTTAGTTCTTCTAATTCGTTGTTGACGGCTTCAGACCCGCCGATGGTCTCGTTAATCTCATCAACTTTACTTTTATTACCTAGTGCAATCTCGCCATAGGCCTTCGCTAGTGCCTCGTCTTCCTCGACTTTCTCTTTCATACGTTCTAACATGGAAATCGTACTATTGGAATCGATATTAGCGAGCTGCCGATTGACCATTTTAGCTGCGTTAGAGACCTTTACACGTGCCTTTAATGTGGAGAGTTCACCTTCCCATTTCGATATATTGAATTTGAGAATGTCTACATTTTTGTGTAGCTCATCGGCTGAACTTTGATGAATCACGGCTTGTTTCTCCAATTCACTAGCTTCGATTAATAACTGTTTTTTCAGTAACAGCGCTTCCTTTGCCAGACCTTCGGCCTTTTCTGCCGTTAGCTCTCCCTTTTGTGCCTTTTGGAGTAATAGAATAGCTTTGTTCTCAAATTCATTGGCTTCTTCTTTTTTCTTTTCACAATTGTTTTGGGTACGTATGGCTAAGGCCTTCACTTTAGCATAGGCTTCCAACGATTGTTCCAGGTCCTCTTTCATCTCACGGATACCCTGTTCCGTCATTTTGATGGGGTCTTCCATTTTGTCCACGACTGCGTGGATCTCTGCTTGACCGATTCTGAAAATTCTCTTAAAAATATTCATTATTCTATAATTTTGAAAAACTTATTAACTGATTATAATATTCACTCATCAACAGACTCAGCGAATTGATGGCTGCATCAAATTCGTTCTGGTCGAGATTATGTATTTGTAACGTATACCGAAATATAACTTTGGTACCATCTTCCGTTAACGCAAATCCGCCGTGGATAATATCTCTATTTTTTATCAATAGTGATTTGAACATATCCATGGTGTCATTGCTGATTGTAAAAAGGTATTGCTCAAAAATCAGGATGGGTTGGGCAATGCCTACAATGAGGTTACGAATTCCGTCGTCTTCATTTTCGATGACAAAGATTCCTTCTTTTGTATCCTTATGGGTAATGGTGTAACCGATGTTGGCGATATAATTTTCAATTTTTGAGAAGTACATAATCAAGTTTTTTATATATTGCACATATTCTTTGCATAAAGGTAATAAAAATGCAAAAATATTTTGCAATAAAAATTCAATTTTTTTTAAAATGAGTAACGTAGGGAACAATATTAAGAAACTAAGAAAAGTGAAAGGAATGAGTCAACAGGCGTTTGGGGATATTTTTAATCTTACTAGAGGTAATATTTCGTCTTACGAAGAAATGCGTGCGGAACCAAAAATTGAAATTGTTCTTAAAATTGCAAATTATTTTGGCATTCCTGTGCAGCATCTTATTGAAAAAAATCTATCTGTCAATGAAATTCTTAATTTCAATGATTATTTTGAGCCAAATGTTTCTATTATTGGACGTAAAAGATTGTTACAAATCCCGCTGCTGGAACGGGATGCTATTTTTGAAGCGAGTACTCATTTTTCGAAATTAGATGAGCTTCCAATAATTGAATTTCCTTTGCAAAGTAGGAACCGTCTCATCGCAATCGAATATGCTGACCCTATTCCGGTACCGAGCGATTTTTTGGCTAGCCCTCAATCCATTTTGTTTTTTGAAGAAGTTGATGTTCAGAGCTTACATACTTTGGATAATGCCTTTGGTTTGTATTTTTCCGAGGAAGAGTTCTTTATTGGAAAATACAGTTTGCAGGAAAAGGAGATTAGTTTAGCCTTAAATGTCTGGAAGAAGATTGATTTCACTTTGGGAGAGAAAGCATATTTCTGGAAATTGTATGCCAAGTTTGAGCGAATCTAATCGCGTGGAACTTTTTCCTGCTGTTTATTTGGTATTGCCGGTATCGAGCGTATTTACATATTGTTACCATATTCTAGGTTAATGGTGTTATTGTACTCTACTTACAGGGGGTTAACAAGGGGTTTGCAGGGATTTACCCCTGCTATACCCCTGTTAACCCCCTGTTAACCCCATGTAATACCCCTACGAAAAGCGGTCTTGAGGTTGATCTGATGCTGACTTTCAGGCAAGAAAAGAAGACTACTAAATCAGGTCTGCAGATGTGAATGCCCACAAAAAATTTTGTGAAGTCGGGCATTGTAATTAAATTAGTTCGATAATAAAGTAAAACTTTTGCGCTGTTGATTCGCGTCTTTGGTTCATGAGAGATTATTCTAAACTGTTATCTCACAATAAAAATGGAAATTTGTGCAGGATTCGATCCAAGATCAGGAGTCAACACCTGGATAATAGGATAATGTATCATCAACAGAGAGTTGGTTTTTATTGGTAAGAATAAATCTCAAGGACGGTAATGTTATAAATCGGTAATGTTATAAGTAAGATAAATAGTGACGAACTTGTCGATCCGCTAAAAGTAGTGTGATTTATTTAGTTTCAGTACAACATGCATAAACGGCTAAATTACCATGGATAAAAAACTAAATTTAAATAGATGAAGAAAGTAACCTTATTAGCATTAATTGCTGGATTTTTTGTTATTTCCTGTAATAATTCCACGACTAAAAAAGTTGAAGTAAAAGATACGACTGCCGCTATTGACATTAAAAAAGATACGGCCAAAACGCTGCTGGAAAATAGAGGCGGCGAAGTGCCAATACCTAAATTTAGTTCTGTTGAGACACAAAAATTGGCGGAGGATTACACAAAATATATCAAGGAATTTATCGCTGTTGCTAAAAGTGGCGATGTTGTTAAGCTCAAGGAGCTTGCGTCCAAGCGTCAGGAATGGGCGACCAAAGAAACTGAAGCTGTTTCTAAGTTTACACCGGAAGATGCCAAATTATGGAAGGCTTATGCTGAGAACCTAGGAAGAGAGTTGACAGCAAGCCTAACAAAATAAGTTGGGAACAATCGACGAGGTAGAGACTTGAAAAATCTACCTCGTCGATCATACTAGAAGGGGAGGTCATCTTCAGTTTCATCCGGAAGTTTTGGGCTGTCTTCTTTGGCACCGTTGGACTCCGATAAAACCATGAAATTATCTACTTTAATTTCTGTGACATATTGTTTTACCCCATCTGCATTCTCATAATTACGATAGGTGAGTTTGCCCTCAACCATGAGTTTGGTTCCACGTTGGCATTTCTTTTCAATGGTATTGTTTTGATTACCCCAAACCACGAGTGTATGCCATTGAACTTCTTCAACCCACTCGCCGGCTTTGTTCTTGAAAAGATCATTGGTGGCGAGACGTAATACGGAATAATTTGTACCGGTGGAAGTTGTTTTGATTAATGGGTCGTTTCCTAAATGCCCAACCAATTGTACTTTGTTGCGTAATGTGCTCATGCGTCTAATTTTTAAATGTTTTTAATAATTCTTATTTTAGTTGACGGTCATTGGCTATCGATGCCAAATGATCTTAAGCAAAGGTGGGGCGGGGAAAAGAATATAGTCGTCTATTTACCATTTGTATTCGACTATAGTCGATTGTAACCGTTTGTTGTCGTTTAATCTTCCGTTATGAGTTCTGTCGAGAAAGTCTGCCTTGAATGTGGCAAGGGTATATATGGCCGTTCTGACAAGCGATTTTGTGATGATGCTTGCCGGAACGCCTATAACAATAAATTAAATAGCGACCAGACCAATATGGTGCGCAATGTGAATAATATCCTACGAAAAAACCGTCGTATTTTATTGGAAGCGTTGAGTGGGGAGGGTATGATCAAGATACAACGGGAAAAGTTAAAGCGGTTGGGATTTGATTTTAAGTTTCATACACATACTTTTTCCAATAACAAGGGACAGACCTATAACTTTATTTATGAAACAGGCTATCTGTTGCTGGAGAATGATTGGGTATTGATCGTTCAAAAGAAACCACTGTGATTTTAATCGCAACAGATTCATTAGTATTGGTTTAGTTTGCAGAACTGAGCTTGGCCTTCCTTATTGCGATATAATTAAAAATAGTGAAGGTTAGAATCAATATGTAGTAGCATACTGGGATGAGTAAAAAATAGGCGCTATTGAATATATCGCTTAAAAAAGACGGTAGTGAAATCTTAAAAAAATCTGCAATAATAATATAGCCTATGAAACTTCCGAGAAAAAATAGTCCAACAGCATGTATTACAATTATTTTTTTTAGGTGTTTACTGTATAAGGCGTCTTTGTTTTGCTTTGTATAGCCCATAATTGCTGGGACCAATAATCCTAATAACGGATTGACCAAAAAGGTGAGCGATGCTAAATATAGCGCTTTAATACTTCCTGTTTGATTGTTGTCGATACTGATTTGATTTACATTTGGCATAATGAGTTGTTCTAAAGGTATTTCCAAGATTTGACTGATCTGTTTGAGACTAAATCCACTGATTTCTTCAGTGCCTTTTTCGATGCGTTGCACTGTTCTTAGCGATACACCCGCCTGATCGGCGAGTTCCTGCTGCGTTAGTCCCTTACGTTTTCTTGATAGTTTGATTAATTGATTAGCTGATTGACTTTCCATAGTCCAAAGATGGGGAAATAGTCGTTGAATTTCAGCGAAATTGATGCGACAATAATATGCCAATATCGTGCTGTAAGATATAACGGATTAATAATCAAAAGTTTTTGGGAATTTGGTAAATATTTTGAATCTTTGCAATTTAATAGAGTAATTAATAAAAACGGAAGAATATGTTTGTAATATCAGAAAATCCCGCTTCGTCCACAGAGAAGATTCTCGGGAATATTCTTCGGAATACGGCCCTTTCCTAATCTTCTTTCTTAATACGTTAAGTAACCTATGTTGATATTGGCTAAAACTTGGCTCTCTAAATGGTGGTCCACTGTTCCAATATGCTTAGCTTATTATGGAGTTTTAAAAATCCAGTTACTTTCAAGGTTATTGTGAAAGCTGGATATGAATGTTATGTTTTAGAAAATTTTATGAATTCAGTAAATAAATATGTCCTTCAGGCACTGGATAATTATCCTATGTATTTGGAGGAGACCATGGAATCCTTATCCTATGCACTGTCTTATGATGAGTCTAATACAATGGCGCTATGTTTGATGGGAAGAGTTCATGCCGAACAGCTATTGGACTATGAGCAGGCAAAAAGGTATTTCCAGGAAGCTTTGGTGCATAATGTACAGGCATTGGAAGTATATCCTTATTTCATTCAGACATTGATTGATATGGGGGATTATGAAGCTGCAAAAAAGACGATTAAATTTGCTTTGACACTTCCGGCGATGCCCTTGACAGGGATTTGGATCAAGAAAGCACTTCTATTTGAAAAATTAAGAAAATACAAAAAGGCATTGAAGGCGTTAAAGATGGCAAAACTTGAAAATGTTGATCTTGATTTTTCGTCAAGCCTGAAGTCGATTGAAGATCGGATTAAAGGGAAACAGGAAATTAAGAACGGGAGAGAAAAGGAAAATAAGAAAGAAAAGAAGAACACCCGAAAATAGTCTCACACTATCCCGATAACAGTTTTTGTTTCGAACCAAGGTCCGATAAAGAAGCCCTAGATGAAATTTCATCTAGGGCTTTATCAATATAGTTTAAGAATTATTCTGCTCTTAAGATTTTCGCAGCCTCAACCATCGACTCTAAAGCCGCTTTGGTTTCTGGCCAAGCACGAGTTTTTAAACCACAGTCAGGGTTAACCCAAAGCTGTTCTGCTGGAACTACTGCTTTTGCTTTACGCAATAGATCTACCATCTCATCTTTGCTTGGAACACGTGGTGAGTGAATGTCATAGACACCTGGACCAATATCATTTGGATATTTGAAATCACCGGCGAAAGCATTCAACAATTTCATTTGAGAACGTGAAGTCTCAATCGTGATGACGTCAGCATCCATTGCAGCGATATCTTCGATTACATTATTGAACTCAGAGTAACACATGTGTGTGTGAATCTGTGTATCGTCTTCTACATTTGATGAAGAAACACGGAAAGCACGTACTGCCCAGTTCAAGTAATCTTTTTGATCAGCTTTACGTAGCGGCAATCCTTCACGGATAGCTGGTTCATCGATTTGTATGATTTTGATACCTGCTTTTTCCAACGCTTGTACTTCATCCAAGATCGCCAATGCAATTTGGTAAGTCGTTGTTGAACGCGGTTGATCGTTACGTACGAAAGACCATTGTAAGATAGTAACCGGACCAGTCAACATACCTTTAACCGGACGGTTAGTCAATGATTGCGCGTATGAAGACCAACGGACAGTCATATCTTCAGGACGGTATACATCACCATAGATAATTGGAGGTTTTACACAACGTGAACCGTAAGATTGTACCCAGCCGTTTTGTGTGAAAGCGTAACCAGCCAATTGTTCACCGAAGTATTCAACCATGTCGTTACGTTCGAATTCGCCGTGTACTAATACGTCGATATCTAATTGCTCTTGAAGACGGATTGTGTTCTCAGTTTCTTCTGCGATTGCTTTATCATATTCTGCCTGCGTGATAGCACCTTTTTTCAAGTCTGCTCTCCATTTACGAACATCTTTCGTTTGTGGGAATGAACCAATAGTTGTAGTAGGGAATGCCGGCAAGTTGAATTTCGCTTGTTGCGCTGCTTTACGGTCAGCAAATGCTGAAGTACGTTTTGCATCGTTATCAGTGATATTGCTTGTACGTGTTTTAACCTCTGGTTTGTGGATCAATGGAGAAGTACGACGACTTTCAGCAGCAGCTTTGTTAGCTTCGAAGCGTTTTGCTGTTTCAGCATCAACTTCACCTTCCGCTAGTACGGCTAAGTCTTTTACCTCAGCTAATTTTTGTTTAGCAAATGCTAACCAGTTTTTTACTTCAGCTGGTAGCGATTGCTCATTGTGCTCATTGTCTAAGTCAAAAGGAACGTGCAACAATGATGAAGAAGGAGCTACCCATACACGGTCTTTTCCTAATGCATCAACAGCCTGTTTGATTTTAACCAATGATTTTTCGTAATCATTTTTCCAGATGTTACGGCCTTCAACAATACCCAAAGATAATGTTAATGAAGCAGGAACTTTAGCTAGTACCGTATCCAATTGGTTTTCACCGCGTACCAGATCTAAATGTAAAGCATGGATAGGTAGGTTAACTGCGATATCTTCGTTGTCTTTTAAAGCTTCGAAGTAAGTAGTCGCGATTAATTTGATATTTTTTGCTGCTGCAGCTAATTTTTCGAAAGTAGGTTGATATAAAGCTTTTACTTTAGCATCTAAATCCAATGCTAAGAAAGGCTCGTCAATCTGAACATATTGGGCACCAGCCTCAGCTAGTTTAGCTAATATTTGCTCATATACTGGAACAAGTTTATCCAATAAATCGATGCGGTCGAAGCCAGCTTCTTTTTCTTTACCGATCAAAAGGTAAGTGATAGGACCTAGTAGAACTGGTTTAGTATCGATGCCCAATGATTTTGCTTCGTTATATTCATTTAAGAATTTTTCGGACGTCAATTTGAATTCTTGATCTTTTGTGAATTCTGGCACCATATAGTGGTAGTTGGTATCCAACCACTTGGTCATTTCCATTGCAGTCACGTCGATTCCTTCTTGTTGGAAACCACGCGCCATGGCAAAATATAGATCTAAGCTGTAATTGTTGTCTACTTTATTCAATAAAGAATGGTAACGAGCAGGAATTGCACCAACAGTAAGGGTTAAATCCAATACTTGATCGTAAAAAGAGAAATCATTGGAAGGGATCAAATCTATTCCAGCATCTTTTTGTGTTTTCCAATTGCCTTCACGAATTTTTTTTGCGGTGTCCAATAATTCCTCAACAGAAGATTTTTTAGCCCAATAGGCCTCATTGGCTTTTTTCAATTCGCGGAACGCGCCCACACGAGGGTAACCTAAATTGTTAGTCAATAACATAATGAATGTTTTTAATATTTCTTTTTCAACTATATTTCTTGCTAGAGAGAGAAGGACACACTAGAATTCGGTGACTTCGGCTTATCATTCCCATATCAAGTAGGGTAGAATTTAGCACCTTGTCAAGGGACAGGTTGCTAAGGCTTCATCGGGTCTATTCCCTCTGCCTTTCTCTATAAGCGACGCTAAGTTAGAACATTTCTTTTTGAAATGCAAATTTTTTATAAAAGTGCATCAATTTTTTATATTCTACTAAGGATAAAATTGTTTTGTTCTTTTCTTTTCATCCGTGATTTAGTGTATGCCATGTTTCAATACGTTGTGGCATAAAAAATGGGGAATGACTGTTTCTCATTCCCCATTCTTTTAGCTCACCAAAAGTTTGTAACCTTTTCCGTGCACATTGACAATTTCAACCTTACTATCTTCTTTTAGATATTTACGAAGTTTACTGAGAAATACATCCATACTTCTACCCGTAAAGTAGTTGTCATCATGCCATATTTTTAATAAAGCTTCTTCCCGGGTCAGCACATCATTTTTCTTTAAACAAAGCAAACGTAGTAGTTCCGCTTCTTTGGTGGATAGTTTTTGCATCTGTCCTTTGTAAGAAATTTGCTGACTTGTATAATCAAAGAAATAATCACCAATTTCAAATTTATCAGCAACCACTTCCTCTTCTTTGTCTCGAACACTGCGCTTCAGCAAAGCATTGATGCGGAGCAATAATTCCTCCACTCGAAAAGGCTTTGTGATATAATCATCTCCCCCTAATTCAAAGGCTTCGGTTTTATCTTCCATCATCCCCTTTGCTGTGGCAAAGATAATAGGAACAGTGTTGTTTGTTTTTCTGATTTCACGTCCAACTGTAAATCCGTCCTTTTTTGGCATCATGACATCGAAAATACAGAGGTCGTAGTTATTTTTTTTGAATTGAGAAATCGCTTCATCTCCATCCGTGCATAATGTGACGTCAAATTTTCCCTTTAATTCGAGATAGTCTTTTAAAAGATCCCCCAAATTAGGATCATCTTCTGCTAATAATATCTTTTGCATAATGATTATATTAATTTTCACCAATGTCCCTTGATGCTGATAAATCAGCTTTCCTCAACCTTTGAAATTTTTTAAAGAGGAAATATACAAAAAAGGAACGTTTTATTTTTTAATAGGCAAAATTACTTCAAAGGTCGTGCCCTTATCTTTTTCACTTTTAACTGTAATTTTTCCGTTCAGCCTTCTCAGGATGTCCTGTACATAACTTAAGCCAAGACCAAATCCTTTGACATTATGAACATTTCCAGTTGGAATACGGTAGAACTGGTCGAAAATCTTTTGCAGGTGATCCCGGCTCATCCCAATACCGTTGTCGGCAATAGTGACGACAATGGTATCGCCAACATTTTTTGAATTGATGTTGACATGTAAATCTCCTTTGCTGTACTTGATGGCATTATCCAATAAATTGTAAAATACATTCGAAAAATGTAACTCATCACCGATGACAATATCCTTTGTCGCTGCAAGATCTATACTGAATTTTCCGCCGATATTCTGCATGCGTAGCTGCATACTGTCCGTTACTGCAGAAACAAGATCATTGATGCTTACTTCTACCTGGTCGAGTTTTAGCGTTTCTTTTTCTAGTCTTGCCAAATCGAGTACACGTTCAATATGATTTCCGAGTCTAACATTTTCGTCGTAGATGATATTAGCCAATTTCTGAACGCGCTTGTGGTCGGCATTGATGTCTGGATCTTTAAGTGACTCACTAGCAATCATAATTGTTGCAACAGGTGTTTTAAACTCATGCGTCATGTTGTTGATGAAATCTGTTTTCATTTCCGAAACTTTCTTTTGTCTGAAGATGATAATCAGTGTATAAGCAAAACAACCCACCAACAAGAAAAGTAGTGCCAGCATAGGTAGTAACAGATAGCCCATATTATCTGCGATTATTGCCTTTTTATTGGGGAAATAGATTGTTAATTTCCCTGGCGCAGCACCGATATCACCTTTAAAAAGTGCGGTCGAGTATTTTGTTGTATTTGTTGGGTTATTTAAAGCGGCTTCGTTTAAAATATTATTCAGTAATATATTGTTTGTACTCCATATTTCAATATTAAAAGGAGCTTTAATGTCGCGTTGAGCCAACTCTTCTTTGATAAGTTCTTGGACGATGATAACATTCAATCGATCTTTTAACGGACGTTTAGCCAGCTCCATTCCAATAGCAACATCTTCGATGTAGTCTGCTTTTTTGCCCCCCAGCATGGCAACGGAATCGTATACATTAAAACCACTCCAAGCATTTTTTCTGTTGAGAATATCCAATCTTTTTTCCAAATCAGAAATTGTTTTTGCAAGTTTCGTGTTCTCTCTAGGTGGTAATGTGGCTACCCTGAATTTTGTCTGTTGATTGACCAGTGGGTCCATAAGGGGGATAACAAACCGTGTGCTATCGTCTTTTCCACTAATCTGATCATCTACCTTTGATGCATTTAACATGATAAAAGCCTGTACCAGATTATCGTCGGTAAGCTCATTTGAAACAGAAAATTTGATGAATTTCTGGTACTCCGGTCTTTTGATGTATGTTTCGTAAAAAGAATTCTTGATTTCAATTACATTTGGATACAATGCGCGTAATTGGTCTTCTTGCTCTTTAAAGTTTGAGAAAACAACATGCTGTTTGTTTTTTAATTCTTCAATTCTATACTGTATTTCGAGTTGCTCGGCCAAAAGACGTTGTTTGGCTTGTTCCTGCTTGGATTTTTCAATATTACGTTCCTGTTGAACTTTAGCAAAGTCGACCACTTCCCGTCGTTCAAGCTTTCCGGCAACAGCTGTAATCGCAGCATTGACGGACTCATCAAATAATTGGGATTTTTGACGATAGGAATCTCTCAGAAAATAGAATTGCATAGCCAATACCCCAATTAGAGCTAGAGACATCAGTCCAATGATTAATACAATGCTATTTTTCTTCATTAGAATTGGGTATTAAATAAATGTATTTTGAATATATAACAAAGTTTATAGCACTCAGTTTATTTACCATTTGCGTATCCATCCCTTATACCATGTGAGTGGCCATTTAAGGTCCGGTAGCTCATATTTTCTTAAATTGTTACAAATATAAAGATGCTAATGTGTTTTGATGCTGTTTTAACAATGTTTAACAGCAATCTGTTTAAATATAGGTGCTGTTGTTTGTAAATTAGTGAATAGAAATGAATTATGTGCTGAATTGGTCTATTTGATAAATTTAATCTACGCGGTCGAGTCTGGCTGCTGTAGAAGTGAATAAGCCGAGTATAACGTGTTCATTGGTGCAAATGAGTGCAGATACTCTTTAACAACTATATAGAGATGAAAAGTTATGTATTATTATTGGTATTATCTTCCATAGGGACCATTGCTTTGGGGCAGGTGAAGGTAAAGCCGCAGATTCCTTTAATGGAGGAAAAAGAATCAAAGATGCCTGTCCTAAAATTGGATTCTTCAGATGAAAAATATCATATGCCCATTAAGAAGCCAAATCGTGTGGATGGTTTAGCTCCGATGCCAGGAACAGAAAAAATGCCCAAAGGTGATGAGAAAGAAAACAATCTTCCGTTTAGGCGCTTGAATGATTCGTTAAAGGTGAAGGACTTTAAATTAAAAATCGACTCCTTGTATCCAAACAAGCAAAAAAAATAGCGTTCTATCTAGAACACTATTTTTTTTGCTTTAATCCTTATTGTCCATTATAGCTGGGAAACACGGATTGTATTTGTTTTACCTTTTTCGATTAACGGCGTCGAAGCTGTATTGATAATGATAGATCCAGGTTTAACGTAGTTATTTTTTACAATAAATTTGTTAACATCATGGATAGATCCATCCGTGCTTTCGAACTTGTCGTAGATAAATGTTTTTACTCCCCAAAGTAGGCTGAGTTGTTTCAGCAATTTTTGTGTTCCTGTGAAAACTAAGATATCTACATTTGGTCTATAACTTGTAATTTCAAACGCTGTTGCTCCAGATGATGTTAATACCGCAATTGCTGATGCATTTGTTTTTTGAGCAAGGTAAACTGAAGAAGCACAAATCGCGTCCGGAATAAGTGTTCCGTCGTGGATTTCACTAACTTTCTCATTATAATAAGGATAAGAAGTTTGTTCCACGTGGATAATGATTTTGCTCATTGTTTCGATAACGATTTCAGGGAATTCACCAACTGAAGTCTCGCCACTTAACATCACAGCATCCGCTCCATCCAATACGGAGTTGGCTACGTCATTTACTTCAGCACGTGTAGGACGTGGTGTAGTGATCATACTTTCCAACATCTGTGTCGCAATGATCACTGGTTTTGAAAGATCTCTACATTTCTGTACGATGATCTTTTGAAGTCCTGGTACCTCTTCCATTGGAAGCTCAACACCCAAGTCTCCACGAGCAACCATAACAGCATCTGTAGCTTCAATAATTGCATCAATATTTTCAATCGCTTCTGGTTTTTCAACTTTTGCGATTACACGTGCATGGCTTCCTTTTGCCTCAATGATTTTTTTACATTGAAAAATATCTTCTGCCGAACGGACGAAAGACATAGCGATCCAGTCTGCACCATGATCCAAGGCAAAATTCAAGTTGTCTAAATCTTCTTCGGTCAACGAAGGGATAGATACTTTGGTATTTGGTAAGTTAACGCCTTTACGTGAAGTAAGAACACCTCCGTGTACAACTTCACAGGCAACAGTGTCTTTATGATTGGTCTCTAAAACACGAAGTTGAAGTTTTCCGTCGTCAAGTAAAATGATTTCGTTGGCTTCAACATCGTTTGGAAAGTTTTCGTATGTAATGTAGATTCTGTTTTCGTCTCCGATAAGCTCGTGTGTCGTGATTTCAACTTTTGAACCATTCACGAGAACAGCGCCACCTTCTTTCATTTTTCCGATCCTAATTTTTGGACCTTGTAAATCGGCTAAGATGGCAACATTGAATCCTGTTTCATTATTTATTGCATTTATAGTTTCGATTACCTTAAGGTGATCTTCCTGGCTGCCATGAGAGAAATTCAACCGGCACACATCAACCCCTTTGGCAATCATGTTGGTCAAAACTTGTTTGTCTGCCGAGGCAGGGCCTAATGTTGCGACAATTTTAGTCCTTTTTTGAACTTTTTCCATCTGTTATTTTGTATTTTAAATGTTCTTCATTAATCACAACAAATAGCAAACTATATTGTTGTGTTCTGTCAAAACTAAATCGAATTAATTTAGATCTAAACTGGGGTGTATTTGCTACACTAACCTACAGTTTGCTAAAATATGAGATTTTCTTTAGATTTCAATATTTTTGGCGATATTTCTTTTGCAATGACGACTTCGGGTAATTTGCTGATCCTTTTGATAATATGTTCCACGTCATCCTCACAGATGTAGTTTTTTATAATGATAAAAAAATCAAAGTGGGGGTTTTCAGGAATTAAATAAGTTCCTTCGATGCTCTTATTGTTGATAAGAAAATATTCGGTATCGGCATCGGGGATAAGGTGATGAAAAGCAGTGAAGTGGTAGCTTATTTTTTTCTTTGTGTCAAAGATAATATGATATTCAAGTTCTTCTTCGGGTTTGTTTTTTTGTCGACCATCGTGGTCGTATTTGCTTTCTTTTCCTCTGGAAAAATTCAGATTAGTCTCCTTGTTGATGAAATGGCAGAGTCGGTAATCTTTCAAAGAACAGGTAATGGCGAGTAGGGTAAAATCCAACTCTTCGTCCATATCCATATCTAATCTTGCTACTAACTTATTGACCACTTTAATGCTTAAATATATGTTCCTCTGCTAACGAAGGTACTAATAATTTCAAGGTTGGAATATACTTTTTGTGTAAAATTTGAGTTAATTAGCTGAGCGTTTGGAATACAAAATATTTTTTGTTATACTTGAACTAAGTTAATATAGAGTGGGTTAGCTAGTATAAGACGCGAATAAGTTCGGTCGCCTAACGTGGTGACTTTCATCTAAATATCAATTTAGGTTTGAATTTTGATGAAATTTATTTTTCTTTGCACAGATTTATTAAACAATTAAACTATAAAATCATGTCAGATATCGCTTCAAGAGTAAAAGCAATTATCGTTGAAAAATTAGGTGTTGACGAAAACGAAGTAACACCAGAAGCTTCATTCACTAATGATTTAGGTGCTGATTCACTTGACACTGTTGAGTTGATCATGGAGTTTGAAAAAGAATTCAACGTTGCTATTCCTGATGATCAAGCAGAGACTATTGGTACTGTTGGTCAAGCAATCGCTTATTTAGAAAAAAACGTTAACTAACTAATTTAATTAGGCTAATCGTAATAAATGGAGCTTAAAAGAGTAGTAGTAACAGGATTAGGCGCCCTTACACCAATTGGAAATACCGTCTCAGCTTACTGGGAGGCGTTAATAAATGGTGTAAGCGGAGCTGCTCCTATTACGCATTTTGATGCGTCAAAATTCAAGACTCAGTTTGCATGTGAGGTAAAAGGGTTTGATCCGCATGAATTTATGGATCGTAAGGAAGCTCGTAAAGTCGATCCTTTTGTACAGTATGCAATTGCGTCAACAGATGAGGCAATTAAAGATGCTGGCTTAGATTTTGAAAAATTAGATACAAATCGTATCGGAGTAATTTGGGGTTCAGGAATTGGGGGTTTAACAACTTTCACTGAAGAAGTTGCAAATTTTGCAAAAGGAGATGGAACACCTCGTTTCAATCCTTTCTTCATTCCTAAGATGCTCGTTGATATTGCTCCAGGACATATTTCAATGCGTCATGGTCTTCGTGGTCCCAATTTTTCTGCCGTATCGGCTTGTGCCTCAGCTACCAATGCAATGATAGATGCTTTTAACTATATTCGTATGGGCAAAGCTGATGTGATTGTTACGGGTGGATCAGAAGCTACAGTCAATGAAGCTGGAATTGGTGGGTTCAATGCTATGCATGCTTTGTCAACCAGAAATGACGATCCTAAAACAGCCTCGCGTCCTTTTGATAAAGATAGAGATGGTTTTGTTTCGGGAGAGGGTTCAGGTGCCTTGATCTTAGAAAGTTTGGAGCATGCCTTAGCACGTGGAGCAAAAATCTATGCAGAGATTGCAGGGGGTGGAATGAGTGCTGATGCACATCATATCACAGCATCGCATCCTGAAGGATTGGGCGCAAAACTGGCTATGACAATGGCTGTAAATGATGCAGAGATGGATTTTTCAGATATTGATTATATCAATGTTCATGGGACTTCTACACCGGTCGGTGATATTAGTGAAACGAAGGCTATTGTTGACCTGTTTGGTGAACACGCCTATAAATTGAATATCAGTTCAACTAAATCAATGACAGGACACCTTTTGGGTGCTGCAGGGGCCATAGAAACTATCGCTTCTATATTGGCTGTTCAAAATGATATTGTCCCTCCGACAATCAATCACTTTACAGACGATCCGGAAATTGATAATAACTTGAATTTTACATTCAACAAAGCGCAAAAACGTACCGTTAATGCGGCGTTGAGCAACACATTCGGTTTCGGTGGGCATAATGCTACCGTTATTGTGAAAAAATATAAAGCTTAATGTTTGATCCTTCAAACATGGTTTGATAATATGAGCTAGCGACAGGTTCTTTAACTAGGACTTGTCGCCTTATTTTTAGAAGAGATGCCTTTTGCAAGGATATATAAATTATATTTTTCGCCAGATCGGGAATACGTTAGAAAACTAAAAAACCTGCTTGGATTTGTTCCCGGAAATGTACATCTGTACAAGATGGCGTTTAGACACAAGTCTGTCGCCGTTACAATTAAGGAGGGCGCAAAGAATAGCAACGAACGTTTAGAATTCTTGGGTGACGCTGTTTTGGGTTCGGTTGTGGCTGAACTGTTATTTAAGAAGTATCCTTATAAAGATGAAGGGTTCCTTACTGAAATGCGCTCAAAAATTGTCAGTAGAGCAAACCTAAACCAGCTTTCCAGAAAGTTGGGGTTTAATGAGCTTATCCAGTTTGATGCGCGAATGATCAGTTTTCCGAATAAACAAGGATCCTTATTGGGAGATGCTTTTGAGGCATTGGTAGGGGCAGTCTATCTGGATAGGGGCTATGTTTTTACAAAGAGCTTTTTATTGAATCGAATTATTAAACCGCACGTCGATATTCATCTATTGGAACAGACGGAAACAAACTTTAAGAGTCGATTGATTGAATGGTGTCAACATACTGGCAAAGAGATCGTATTTCGGCAAACAGACAACCCAGAAGGGGAGTCTTCTAAAATGTTTAGTATTGAAGCGGTCGTTGATGGCGTTGTTTGTGGGCTTGGCCGTGATTTTAATAAGAAATCTGCGGAGAAATCTGCTGCCGAAAAAGCCTGTGAATTCCTTAAAATTCTGGAAGTAGAATAAAGGATTTTATTAACTTTGCCAAATATGGCAGTAGTAAAACCTTCTTTGGCAAAAGGAACGCGTGATTTTTCACCTTCCGAAATGATCAAACGTAACTATATTTTCGATACACTGAAAACGGTATTCAGAAAATATGGCTATAATGAAATACAGACCCCTTCATTTGAAAATTTGACAACTCTTACCGGTAAATACGGTGACGAGGGTGATAAATTGATCTTTAAGATTCTTAATTCGGGTGATTATTTGGCGAAAGCGCCAGATAACCTGCTTCATGATAAAAATTCCAATAAGCTCATTCCTCATATATCAGAGAAAGCACTACGATATGATCTTACGGTGCCGTTTGCACGCTATGTTGTGATGCACCAAAATGATATTACTTTACCATTTAAGCGTTTTCAGGTACAACCTGTGTGGCGTGCAGATCGTCCGCAGCGCGGAAGATACCGTGAGTTTTATCAATGTGATGTCGACGTGGTCGGGTCAGAAAGTCTATTGAATGAAGCTGAGTTTATTTTGATTTATCAAGAAGCCTTCGAACGTTTTGGACTGAAAGATTTTAATATCAAAATCAACAACCGGAAAATTCTTTCAGGTATTGCTGAAATCATCGGAAAACCGGAACTGATTGTGGATATGACCGTCGCGATCGATAAATTGGATAAAATCGGGTTGGAAGGTGTCAACAAAGAGCTGTTGGAAAGAGGTTTTACAGAAGCAGATCTTGCTATTTTGAAACCTATAATTTTATTGGAAGGCTCGAATGATGAGAAACTGTTTTCCTTAAAAACGATTTTAGCAACTTCTGCTGTCGGTTTAAATGGTATTGCTGAGATTGAAGAAGTGTTTGACTATGTCAGCAAATTAGGTGCTGAAGAAAAGTTGCTTAATCAAATCATAGATCTGGATATTACATTGGCTCGAGGTCTTAATTATTATACAGGTTGTATCTTTGAGGTCAAGACGAATGAGGTTGCCATGGGAAGTATAGGTGGCGGTGGTCGTTACGATGATCTCACAGGTATGTTTGGGCTGAAGGGGCTGACAGGAGTCGGTGTTTCCTTTGGTGCGGATCGCATCTATGATGTGTTGGAAGAGCTGGAGTTATTTCCTATCGGTAAGGCCGATTCTACCAAGCTCCTGATTATAAATTTTGATAAGCAACTGGAAAGTTATACCCTGAATTTACTCAATAAGCTTCGGAAGGAAAATATCGCTTCGGAACTCTATGCTTCTCCTGTAAAATTGAAAAAACAAATGGGTTATGCGGATGGGAAAGGAATTCCCTACGTATTATTAGTGGGTGACGAAGAGGCTACTTCAGGGCAATTGTCTTTAAAGGACATGGAAAGCGGGGAACAGGTAAAGGTAACTGAAAGTGAGCTGATACAAAAACTTCGATAGCAAACAGTTTGCATAAAATAGATTAAGCCAAATGATTATTAAGTCCTTTGGCTTTTTTATTTTCATAAGTTTTTGATTTATTTGATTGTGCCGTTCATTTATTTGTAATCAAATGCTATATACTTTAAATCAAATGTCTTAGAAGTGTCTTAAAGTATAAATAAAATTGATTTTTGGGCAAGGAAATTCGTCCAAAATTATTAGATTTGTAGTCTAGAATAGTAAGAAAATCAAAACTTTGAAATGAGTTCAACACCTATAACAAAAGAGACATATTTGGAGTGGTATAAGTCTATGTTACTTATGCGTAAGTTTGAAGAAAAAGCAGGTCAACTTTACGGACAGCAAAAGATTCGTGGTTTCTGTCACTTGTACATAGGACAAGAGGCTGTAGTCGCTGGAACGATGTCAGTAATCAAACCTGAAGATTCTTTAATCACTGCTTATCGTGATCACGCCCACGCTTTGGCTAAAGGCGTTTCTGCAAATGCTTGTATGGCTGAATTATATGGAAAGATCACTGGTTGTTCAAAAGGTAAGGGAGGTTCTATGCACTTCTTCTCCAAAGAACACAAATTCATGGGTGGCCATGGTATTGTTGGTGGTCAGATTCCTTTAGGTGCTGGTATTGCATTTGCTGAAAAATATCTTGGTACAGATAATGTAAATATCTGTTATATGGGTGATGGAGCTGTGCGTCAAGGTGCATTCAATGAGACATTGAACATGGCGATGTTGTGGAAACTTCCGGTTATCTTCGTGTGTGAAAACAACGGTTATGCAATGGGTACTTCTGTACAACGTACAACGAACATGCAGGATATTTACAAAATGGGCTTAGGTTTCGATATGCCTTCTGCTCCGGTTGATGGAATGGATGTTGTTGCTGTACATAATGCGATGGACGAAGCTGTTCAACGTGCTCGTGCAGGAGAAGGTCCAACATTCCTAGAAATTCGTACATACCGTTACAAAGGACACTCGATGTCTGATCCAGCTAAATATCGTACGAAAGAAGAACTAGAAGCGTATAAAGACCGTGACCCATTGTTGTCGACTAAACATGCTATTTTAGAAAACAACTATGCAGATGACGCTTGGTTTGCAGAAGTTGAGGCTGATGTGAAAAAGGTCGTTGAGGAGTCTGTGAAATTTGCAGAGGAATCTCCTTATCCAACTGCAGATGAATTGTACAAAGATGTATATGTACAACAAGACTATCCATTTATTTTAGATTAATACTCTTTAACTTGATAATATAATAAAGAATGGCTGAAGTAGTAAGAATGCCGAAAATGAGCGATACAATGACCGAAGGGGTCATCGCGAAATGGCACAAAAAAGTTGGTGATAAAGTAAATTCTGGTGATTTAGTAGCTGAGATTGAAACAGATAAAGCTACGATGGACTTTGAGTCTTACCAAGAAGGAACTCTTTTATATATTGGTCCCAAAGAAGGCGAAGCAGTAGCTATTGATGCTGTTATTGCTGTTTTAGGAGAGCCGGGTGAAGATTTTCAAGCATTGTTGAGTGGTGATGCACCTGCTGCTGAAAAAGCACCAGAAAAAACTGAAGAAAAAAAAGCAGAAGAAGTTTCTGGATCAGAATCTTCGGCTAGTACTGTAACTCCTGAAGAATTGGGGTGTACAGTTATTACAATGCCTTTGTTAAGTGATACCATGAAAGAGGGCGTCATTGCGCAATGGAACTTCAAAGTTGGTGATACGATTAAATCTGACGATGCTATTGCTGATGTAGAAACTGATAAAGCGACTATGGAAGTTACAGCTTATGCTGATGGTACCTTGTTATATGTTGGTCTTGAAGCTGGACAAGCTGCAAAGGTTAACGATATCATCGCGATCGTTGGTCCTGCTGGAACTGATATCACACCTTTGTTAAATCAAAAATCTGCACCTGCAAAGGCGGAAAGTGCTGAAGCTCCTAAAGCTGATTCAGCTGCTGCTGTAACTGCTGCACCGGTAGCATCGTCTTCAAGCGATGATTCTCGTGTGAAAGCTTCTCCTTTAGCACGTAAAATTGCACAAGAAAAAGGGATCAACTTAGGTGATATCAAAGGTTCTGCAGATGGTGGCCGTATTGTGAAGAAAGACGTTGAATCATTTGTTCCTGTTGCTGCACAACCTGCGGAGACAAAAGCTGCTCCTGCAACCGAAGCAAAAGCAATTACTTTGCCTACATTTGTTGGTGAAGAGCGTTATACTGAAAAACCAGTTAACCAAATGCGTAAAACTATTGCGCGTCGTCTAGCAGAGTCATTGTTTACAGCTCCACACTTTTATTTGACTGTATCTATTGACATGGACAATGCAATGGCTGCTCGTGCACAGATCAATGAGATTGCTCCAGTAAAAGTTTCTTTCAATGATATCGTTGTAAAAGCTGTTGCTGTTGCCTTGAAAAAACATCCTGCTGTAAACTCTTCATGGCAAGGCGATAAAATCCGTTTCAACGAGCATACCAACATTGGTGTTGCAATGGCTGTTGAAGATGGTTTATTAGTTCCTGTTGTGCGTTTTGCAGATGGTAAATCATTGTCACATATCTCTGCAGAGGTGAAAGACTTCGCCCAAAAGGCGAAAGCTAAAAAATTACAGCCTGCGGATTGGGAAGGATCTACATTTACAGTTTCCAACTTAGGTATGTTTGGAATTGACGAATTTACATCCATTATCAACTCACCAGATGGAGCTATTCTTTCTGTTGGTGCTATTCAAGCAGTTCCTGTTGTTAAAAACGGTGCTGTAGTTCCTGGTAATGTAATGAAAGTGACTTTGGGTTGTGATCACCGCGTGGTTGATGGTGCAACTGGAGCTGCATTTTTGCAAACATTAAAATCTTTGGTTGAAAATCCAGTAAGATTATTAGCATAATCCTTTAATAGAGGAATTAAAAGCCACTTTAGTAATAAAGTGGCTTTTTTTATGGCCTTAATTGATTAAGCTCATTCCACGGGAAAGCTTTTTTTACCGATAGTTTCTATCGTTATCTGTTTGGTTGAAGTAAGTACACGTTGTCCAACGCTATAGTAAAGGAGAGTCTGTGCGTAAAAAAGGTAACATATACGATGAATAACAATTATTGTGGGGAAAAATTCGTTTTTTTATACTAAAATCTTCATTTTAGCATTATTATCAGTATGCTGGTCCTTCTATTACGAGCTTCAATAATTTGATATTATTTAGGACACAGGAAATAGGGGCTATTTATTGATATACAATACAGAAAACACAAAAATCCGGGAGACTTAGTATAGTGAAATTATTTTTTTTAAAGGGAATAGTCGCTCTTTTGTTTGTATCTACAGTGGCTTGTAGTTCAAAAGAGAAAAAACAGAAGGAAGCAGCGATAGCGCAGGCAAAAGTGGATAGCACAAGGCTCATCTATAATCCAAATAATGCAGATCAGAAGATCGATGCTTTTATGAAAAATCTTCATTCAAAAGCTGCATTCAATGGGAATGTTCTTGTTGCTAAAGATGGTAAAATCTTATATCAGAATACATTCGGCTGGGCCAATTACTTAAAACGGGATAGTCTAAAAATTGATGACAAATTTGAACTCGCTTCCGTTTCTAAACCGCTTACAGCTGTTGGAATTTTAAAGTTAGTGGAGGCAGGAAAGTTACGGCTCGATCAAACGATCAATGACTTCTATCCAGATTTTCCTTATCCTGGTATTACCATAAAAATGTTATTGACACACCGTTCGGGATTACCTAATTACGTTTATTTTTCAGAGGAACATTGGCCTGATCGCAAGAAAGGAATGACGAATCAGGATGTGATGAAAATGCTGACCGAATTTAAGCCTAATCGCTATGGTGCGCCAGGAGGCCGTTTCTTTTACAATAACTCGAACTTTATGGTCTTAGGGGCCATTATTGAAAAGATATCAAAGCAAGATTATGCTACGTATATGAAAGATAGCGTATTTAATGTTGCCGGAATGACAAATACAGCTGCACTTTCTAAGGCAGTGTATGATAAAATCCCGACTAACGTTATTGGGCATGACAAGGTATGGCGAAGATCGGTCGTGCAAAATTTTCAGGATGGACCGCTTGGTGACAAAGGAATTTATAGTACAGTGCGTGACCTTTATCGTTTTGATCTTGCTTTGAGAGATGGACGATTGTTAAAGCAGTCAACATTGGATTCGGCATACCGGGGATATCCCGATGCCAAAAAGGGAATCTTTAGCTATGGTTACGGTTGGCGTACGTTTGAGCATGGTAATGATCATATCGTATACCATACAGGTTGGTGGCACGGTTTTAGACATATTTATGTAAGAGATTTGAAAAGAAACATTGTTATTGTTTTACTTTCTAATATGACGAATGGAAGCTTGGTCAAGTTGGACGAGCTTTATAAAATCATGGGAATGCCAGTATTGCGTAAAAATGCGTATAGCAATCATGGTGATTTTATCATTGATGAGTAATTTCTGAGCGATGCTATTTTGAGAATTTGGATTATCTTCTTTATCCTATTGTAATTAGCAGGCAAAGAAGATAATCTACACGCCTTGAGTGTGCATGCAACAGGTAAATACAAAAGATATAAAAAGGGATGAAAAGAACATTGATTTTAGGTGCTAGTACCAATCCTTCACGTTATTCGAATAAAGCTGCAAATATGCTGCATAAACATGGGCATGCTATCGTCAATATTGGCTTGAGTGGAGGGGAAGCTGCAGGAGTTCCTATTGAAAAGAAAGGTGAGATATATACAGATATTGATACTGTGACAATGTATCTTAGTGAGCCTAATCAGAAAGAATATTACGATTATATATTAGCGACGAAGCCAAAACGGATCATATTTAATCCTGGTGCGGAGAATGCAGAATTGGAACAGCTCGCTATGGAGCACGGTATTAAGACAGAAAGAGCCTGTACTCTTGTCTTGTTGAGTACAGGACAGTTTTAGATTTTGGATTTATGAAGCAATTCAACCGATAGGTACTTCGTGATAAAATAATTTGTCAGACCCACGGTATTGCTGTCGAGATTTAGACTTGACACTTTTATGTCACAATGTTCCTTCAAAATGGCCATGGTATAGGAATTTATGGCTTGCTGTATCGGAATCGTGATCAATTCATTTGCTTTTGCAATTTTTCCACCCAACACGATCAATTCGGGATTGAGTAGCTGTATTAAGGATGCAAAAGCTTTTCCTAGATTTGTCCCTAGTTTTGAAATCTGATTTATTGCAAATTGATCACCCTTGTTTGCCGCTTCAATAATATGTGTCGGTGTTAAATGTTGTAATTCATCGGGTTGCAATTCATTTAATTTAGTCAGCTCTCCTTTTTGGATTTCCTGTTTAGCATTGTTGACCAAAGCAATTCCGGAAGCTACGGTTTCCAAACAGCCCCTTTTCCCACAATAGCAAAGTTCACCGTTGTCGATAAAGGGCATATGTCCTACTTCGCCGGAGTAGCCATCACGGCCTAGGTAGACTTCGCCATTGGACACGATTCCTAAACCTATCCCCCAATCCATTAGGATAATTAAACTGTTTTTTGTGTTTTTTGCCAATCCAAATTTTAATTCAGCATAAGCTGCACCTTTGACGTCATTCAGAATGAAGACCGGTTTTTTATATATGCGCTCAAAATAGTTTGTTATGGATTGATTGTCCTCATGTAAAAAAGTCTCGTTGGTACCTTCTTCAGCGTTGATTAGTCCTGGCATGCCAATAATAATCCCTGTTAGGTTCTCGGTATCAACTGATTTATCGATGAGATATTGATCAACGATTTGTGTGATAATAGCTAGATTTTCTCCATTGCGAGATAATTCATTATCAAGCTCAATCGTTTCAGCAATAATGTTCTGGTTGTTGTCCATTATGCTCAGTGTGATGGAGAAACGTTGGAGTTCAATCGATAGCACCTGAAACAATCCATCACAAAGCTTATATAAATTGGGTTTACGTCCTCCAATAGATTCTCCTTTGTCAAATTGACGGATAAAATCATCTTCCAGCAATTCTGCAATGAGGCTATTTACCGTAGGCAGGCTTAAATAGAGGTTTTTTACAATGTCATTTACCGATACAGATCCTAATTCGGCTATTAATTTTATAATGGAGATTTTATTGAACAGATTTTTCTTTTCAGGTTTACTCTCCAATTTTTTGTTAATCAGTAAGTTTACGGCTTTAGTCATAAAACATCATATTTTGAAATAGAATCCTCAGGGCTTTAATTTAGCAAAAGTTTTGGAATCATTTGGTTATTTTTCTCACTTGACAAGCAAGTGGGCTAATTAGCAAAAAGGGGATAAGATTCCTTATCCCCTCTCTACGTATAAGTTTAGACTATTTGAGTTTTTTCACTCGAATATCTTTAAAGAATACTTCGGTACCGTGTCCTAAAAACCCGATATGACCAGAGGTTCTTTTAAGCCCGGGATGTTGTTTGCCATCCAGGGTTCCATTTTTGCTTGCCTCTGCGATATCCGCATCCACGATAACCGCGCCATTCAGTGTAACTTTGATGCGATTTCCTTTCACCACTATTTCCTCGGAGTTCCATTCACCTACAGGTTTTAAATGACCTTTTTTGGCAGGAACAACTCCATAAATTGAACCGTGATATTGGTATTGCTTCAAGTCTTTATAAACATCTGCACCATCATCAAGTACCTGGATTTCCATAGCCTCATATGCGGCATCTCCTTCCAGAGGAGCGCGTATTCCCACACCATTGTTGGCACCAGGAGTTAATTTGAAGTCGAAGCGATAAATGAAGTCTGCATATTCTTCTTTTGTGTAAAGGTTTCCACCAAATTTTGCATTTGGATACACCCAGATATAACCTTCGTCATTGACGACATAAGCTTGGTTTTCTGTCCACTTGTCGAGGTTTGTTCCATCAAAAAGTACTTCAAAACCTTCTTTTTTCTCTTGATCGCTCAATTTAAAGATTTGTTTTCTTGGAAATTCCTTGATAAAAAGATCTCTATAATAAACAACTGAACCATGCGCTTGTAACTCAATTTGTTCGGTAGGGAAAATTGACTGGTTCCTATCCCAATAGTTTTCAAGAGGAATATTATCGGTTACTAACTGTCCATTTAACCAAACTGTGACTTTATCGTCTACCATTTTGATTTTAAACGTGTTCCATTCGCCAGTAGCATTGTCGGCAACCTTTAATGGTTTGCTTTCATTTTTCTGGTTGTTGTATAATCCGCCAGAGCCAACTTGGGCGCCGACTCTTGTATTTGCAATATCCCAAATTTGTACTTGTGGAGTACCTCTCAAGTAGATACCGGCATCACCTTCTATACCGCCATAGTTCTCCAATTTCCAATCTACGAGCATTTCAAAATCGCCATATTTCTTTACGGTAGCCAGATTATCTCCTTTACCACTGAAGGCAATTTCACCGTTGGATGCTGTCCAGCCTTTGCGCATGATATCGTCGGCTTTAGCTTGTTCTGCTGCTAAAGTTTTCTCGTTCATTTTACTTCGTTTGATCGGATCCGCTACCAAACCTTTCCAGCCACTTAGGTCTTTACCGTTGAACATCGAAACATAGCCTTCTTTGATTGGCATTTCAGCAAGATAGCGAACAACAGCTTCTTTAAGGTATCCACTTTCACTACCCGACAATTTACCGATTACCTGTTCAAGAACCTCTCTAACCTTTTTGCCATAGAACTTGTTGTCCATTGCAATGTTCATCGCTACATTGGCCGCAGTTCCGCCAAGTTGAGCGTCGTTCATTAAATCGGCGGCAAAAACTAAAGACTGGTATGTTCCTGTAGGTTGTAACGCCGATAATGCTGCTTTTTTCTGATCTGTTGTTTTGGCAACGTTGAATGCATCTCTTAATAACAAAGTTTTCTGTTCAGGCGTATTCGAAGAAGAAGAAATTGATTTAATTAATCCTCTGTATACCGTATTGAAAAGATTATCGTCTTTTTCTGTTCGGGAAAGAGATACCAATTCTGGCAGTGCGTTGGAGGTAGACCAGCTAGCCAAAGACTCAATTGCTGCGGACCGTAGACCTGTATTATTGTTGTTAAGGTATGCAGTTACAGCTTTCAATGACTGGGCGTCACCAAGTCCAGCAAAAATAGGGAAATATTTAGCCGTATTAGGCGCTGCAGACTTCGATATATTGGCTGCTAGTTTTTCTGTTAATCCTTTTGAATTTGTGCTTGACTGAACCACATTGACAATGGCACGTTGCAATAGCACGGCAGATTTATTGTCTGTCGTATTGTTTAACCTACTGAATAGTTCTTCTAAGTCCGATTCCTGAGCTACATTTGGGAGTGCTTTGTTGATCGCTTCTTCGACAGCAGGGTTTGAACTCTTTATGGCTAATACAGCTTTGGATGATGCATTGTTGGAACGTTTACTTAAAATATCCAGCAATTGAATCTTTTTGTCATCGTCTACAGTGGCAAGTGCATTGTTGACATCGGTAACGACATTTGCATCTTTCGATGACAGGATCAATGCTTTTACCGAATTGTTGAATTGTTGATCAGCATTGAGCGCCTGGATTAAGGTATTGGTTTCTTTACCCTGAGATAGTGTATTTAGTGCACTTAATCCAGCTAATTTAGTTACGGGAGACTGTGTTTTATTTACTAATGCCTGGATTAGTTTTAAGCTGCTTGCCGAACCATTGTGGGCTAAGTAGTTCAATACACTTTCTTGCACTTCAGGAGTACCCTTGCTTGCTAAAGCAAGCAAGCTTTTTGCGTCGGCGCCTTTTCCGTATTTTCCAAGTAATTGTAATGCAATGTTACGGTAAGCACCATTATCGCTCTTAACAGCTGCTAACAAGTTCTTTTGTTGTTTCGCTGGGTCGATGGTCGTCAATAATTTAAGCGATGCAATTTGGCCGTTGATCGATTTTACTTTTTGTGATTCCTGGAAAAACTTGTTTAGGAACTTAACCGCATCTTGGTCGTGTTTATTGTCGATCAATGCTTGAGCATAGTCAATACCAAGTCCTACCGCATCCAATTTGTCATAGCTATAGCCGGCAGCATTTAGTTTTTCCTGGAATAGCGATTCAGAAGCTGTGCCCCCGATTTTACTCAGCGCGATTAATGCTGTCCTTTGGAAGCCATCCGAATTATATTTTTGCGTTAATCCTAAAATGGCACTTTCAGCATTTTTATCTTTTAGATCTCCGAGTGCTGTAACCAGGGCAATGGCAGTTTTCTCTGTTGTGGATGCTGCTAAAGCTTTTTCTAAGACTGCTGTCGATTCTGGGGTACGAATAGATACTAGGGTTCTCGCTGCTGCATCGGCAAGATAATCGTTTGTCAAACAATTAGCGACAGCTGGTATAGCTGTATTATCGGCGCATTGACGTAACAGGCGTAGGGCAAAGACCTGATTTGTTGGTTCACTCAATTGCGCTATGGATTTTGCCAATCCTTCAACAAACACTCTTTTCTGCTGTTCTTTGCCTGGTTGGTTTACGTAAAACGAATAGCTGTTTGCCGCAAATTCTATCGGAGCATTGTTGCTACCTGGTGCTTTAAGTCCTTTGAGGAAGGTAACGACGTCATCAGAAGAAAAACCTTCCAGCTCATGCATGGCAAGTAAAAACTTTTCTTTTTCTTCGGCAGGCTGTTGTGCCAATACGTCTGCTATTTTAGTTGCAGTCGTTCTATTTTGTGGTTGCTGAGCGTAGGTTGCACTAGATATAAGAAGCAATACGGTCAGCGAATTGAATATTCTTTTCATTAGGATATCTTTTTAAATAGACCAAGGGCCTCTCATTGGTTGGTGAATTAATCTATTTGCGGCGTCGTCATTAATAAATAGCTCATTTTGGGAGTCATATTTTAGTGATCTGTTCAGTCGCAATGCTGCTAATCCCATGTTGACCAAGGTACAAGAACGGTGTCCATTGATTTCATTCAGTGCAAACTTTTCTCTTGTGCGAACGGATTCCAAGAAGTCAGTAATCTGTGGTGCAGGTTCAGGGTACTGTGCAAGTTTTCTTTCCAAATCTGGTATATCTGATTGGAATCCTCGATATAATTTACCTTTTGGACCTTCAATATAGGCTGCCTTTTCATCTTTCGCTTCACCGTCTAAAATAATCTGACAACCATCGGCATAGGTAAATGTAATTCGTCTCCATGTGCCCACGGCATCCGGATGTTGCTGCGGAGCATCAACGTCGACGGTAATCGGGCTTTCGTTGTCTTTACCTAAGAAGTATTGAACAGGATCCATATAATGTTGCCCCATATCTCCTAGACCGCCACCATCATAATCCCAATATCCTCTAAAAGTGGTATGTACGCGGTGTTTATTGTAAGGCTTGTATGGCGCCGGACCTAACCAAAAATCGTAGTCAAGTTCAGCCGGTACTTTCTCCTCTGATAAATTTTCTTTTCCTACCCAATAGAACTTCCAGTCAAAGCCGGTATGTTTGCTTATCGTAACTTTCAAAGGCCAACCTAACATGCCAGTATCAACTAATTTTTTGATTTTGCTTACTGGAACATTCATTCCATAAAAGTCATCCTTGAAACGAAACCAGGTATTTAAACGGAAGATATTGCCATGTTGTGCAATGGCTTCTTTCACTTTTTTACCTTCACCGATAGTACGTGTCATTGGTTTTTCACACCAGATATCTTTTCCTGCTTTTGCCGCTTCAATGGACATCAGTCCATGCCAATGTGGCGGAGTAGCAATATGCACAATATCTACTTCCGGAGATTTAATCAACTCCCTAAAGTCATGGTATTCCTTCACACCACCGCCTAAGTCTGCTTGTGCTGCCGCTAGATGGGTTTTGTCTACATCACAAATGGCTACTGTTTTGGTTCCGGCGTAGCCAAAGTGTCCACGGCCCATATTGCCGACACCAATTACACCTTTGGTTAGATGGTCGCTCGGAGCAAGATAGCCCTGTCCTCCGAGTACAAAGCGTGGTACAATAGAAAATGCCGCAGCACCGACCACGGATTTTTTTATGAAATCACGCCTTGATGAATTCTGTTCTTTCATTTTGGTTGGATTAGTTGTTTTATAATTGATCCACTATTAGGCTGTTAAAAATAACGGCATTGGATATTTAATCTTAAAAATAGATAAAAAACTGATAAATGTAAACTGATAACTAAAATTTTACGTATTGTTTATTTGTGTTTTGTTAAAAAATAACAAAAGAATGCTGTTGAATTCATTTCTTTCATATATAGCCACCCCATTATTGCCTATGCTTTGTTGTTTTATCTACTAAATTGTTACATTTCAGTGATGTAGCTATTCGATGTGATGGACAGAGAAGGACTTGAATCTAGGTTTTCCTCAATCGTTTTCGTAAAAGAGGCTTGATTTCAGGAGAATAATCCAGCATCTTTATGGTCGCTCTGATAGCATTAAATCCTAATGATGAATCTAAGAATACTGTTTTTACTCGTTTGCATCCTATGCCAGCCATTTGGAGGATCAGCTCAATTTAGAATTCCAGTGTTGGGCCATACGATTTATGAAGGTGTGTTTACCGGAAATGGTCTCCTGGGAACGATGACTTACTTAGCCGGTAAGAATTCGATGCGTGTGGATATTGGAAGAACTGATATTTATGATCATCGAGCGAATTCGGCCGATAAATTGTTTGATCAGGCGCGTATGTCGTTAGGTCATTTTGAAATAGAATTTGAAAGCCCTATTGTGCAGGCACAAGGGGAAATTCATTTAAAA
Source organism: Sphingobacterium sp. 18053 (assembly GCF_902706145.1). Classification (NCBI taxonomy): domain Bacteria; kingdom Pseudomonadati; phylum Bacteroidota; class Sphingobacteriia; order Sphingobacteriales; family Sphingobacteriaceae; genus Sphingobacterium; species Sphingobacterium sp. 18053. Next base: position 115,492 of record NZ_CACSJW010000010.1, on the reverse strand, counting down.
GATGCCTATGCTGAGGCGAAAGTCGGCACAGACCAAGGGATGGTGAGAATTCGGACGACCACCTTATCGAATGACAACATTATTTTGCTAGAGGTATTTAAAAAAGATTTTAACGGGATTTACCATCTTACATGGAAACCCGACGAAGCCATCAGTCCTAGGATGGGATTCAGCTATACGCAAAAACCGAAAAATTATCCAACAAATCCAAAAGGAAGTTTTGGCACGCAAGGCGAAACAAAATATTTTGATCAGCCTCTTCTAGCCGGGGGAGGGTATGTGACGGCTTATTGTGGCAGATCCGGCAAAGAGGTGGATACTTATTTAATTACTGTAGATTATACCCAGCAGGGGACCGCTTATGTCAAAAAGGCGATCAATTATATTCGGAATTTTAATAAGCAAAAGTTAACAAAGGGACTGGCAGCCCATCGCAAGTGGTGGACAGACTATTTTGCAGCATCTACACTGGAGCTGCCAGATACGGTTTACCAGCAGTTTTATGATATGCAACTGTATAAGCTTGCCAGTGCAACAAGGTCAGATAAACCCGCCATGGATTTACAGGGTCCCTGGACAAGTCCAACTCCGTGGCCAGCGTACTGGCTTAATCTTAATATGCAACTTGCTTATTCCCCTGTTTTCAAAGCGAACCAGCTCGGTATTGCAAACTCGTTGATCCAGATGATTGATCGGAATAAAGATAATTTAAGACAAAATGTTCCCCAGCCTTATCGCTATAACAGTTTGGCTGTTGGTCGCTCCTCGGGGCCGACATTATGGAGTCCTGTTCTTCTGGCAAAAAATGTCTCATTGGATGCGGCTTCCGATGGAGAAAAGGAACTGGGGAATCTCGTATGGCTGTTGCATAGTTATTATCAATATTATCGAGCGACCCTGCCGCAGGAAGTATATGATCGCTTATTCCCGCTACTGAAGGAAGCGATAAATTATCATTTGCACCTAGTGGAAAAGAATCAAGCAGGAAAATACCATATCGGTGTGAAAACCTATTCGCCAGAATATTCAAAAGGGTATGCTTATGATACAAATTATGATCTTTCTATTTTCAAATGGGGTCTCAAGACGCTTATTGAGCTGGATCAAGAAAGAGGCGGCAAGGATAAACTTCATGCTGTCTGGAAAGACGTATTGGCCAACTTGATTGATTATCCACAAGATGTCGATGGCTTTATGATCGCAAAAGATCTTCCCTATGGCGAGTCGCATCGGCACTATTCGCATCTAATGATGATTTATCCTTTTTACGATATAAATTGGGATCAGGTAAATAATCAGGCTCTTATCGAGCGCTCTATTGCACATTGGCAGAGCAAAAAGCAATGGTTGCAGGGCTATTCATTTACGGGGGCTGCCTCTATGTATGCCATGATGGGGAGAGGAGATTCGGCTTTGGCTTCACTGGATGTTCTATTGCAGAAATATATTAAAGCCAATACGCTATATGCTGAAAGCGGTCCGGTGATAGAAACCCCACTGGCAGCGATGGCGAGTATTCAAGAATTGTGCATGCAGTATTGGAATGGTGTATTACGCGTGTTTCCTGCTATTCCTCATAAATGGAAGGATGTTTCCTTTACCAATTTTTTGACAGATGGTGGAAATCTCGTATCAGCAGAGCGGAAAAATGGAAAAACGGCCAACATCCGGATCAAAAGTCAATATGGAGGTCGTCTATGTTTAAAATCCGATATCGGAATACCAGAGGTAAAGATACAGGGAGAGGGTACGTTTGATATAAGGAAAGACGGAATGATTGATCTGCAGCTCGATAAGGGAGCAATCGCTTTGATCAACACACATTGATAACGCGAGATTAAAGAAAGTAAGACAGGACGAGCTAAATAGGCAGATTCTGTGAATCAACGCTCTATATTCCTCAATCAATTGAAATAAGGAAAAAGAGCATATTATTTAGGTATAAAATTGAAGCGCTAATGCGCTGACCAAATAAAAATAAAAGAATAGAAAATAATGAAATTAAAACAACTTTCCGTGTTATTATTGGCCATTTTGGGTACTTCGACTGTCGTTCAGGCGCAAACGGCAAAACCAAATCTATCCAAAGCGTTTATTCAGCAGCAGCTAGATGCTGCAGCGAAGCAAATAAAAGTCCTGGCGAGTGAAACTCCGGCAGAAAAGTTTCCAAAAACTTTCGAAAATGGCAAAGAGGTATTTTCTTCGTCGAGCTGGTGGTGTTCGGGGTTCTATCCAGGGACATTGTTGTATTTATATGAAGGCACTAAAGATGAAGGGCTATTAAAGAAAGCAACTGAGAAATTGACCTATCTAGAAAAAGAAAAGAACAACAAGGGTACACATGATTTAGGGTTTATGTTATTCTGTAGTTTTGGAAACGCACTGCGTCTCACGGGTGATAACCAAAAGTATGGACCAGTACTCAGCACCGGCGCCAATTCCCTAGCATCTCGCTATAGTCCAACTACCAAAACGATCCGTTCTTGGGATCACGGATCATGGCAGTATCCGGTTATAATCGATAATATGATGAACCTGGAGTTTTTGACACAGGTGTCTAAAATGACTGGAGATAAAAAATTCTATGATATTGCGGTATCTCATGCTGAAACAACCTTGAAAAATCACTTCAGAAAAGATTATAGCTCATACCATGTGATCGATTATGATAAAAACACAGGTAAGGCCATTGGTAAAAAGACCCATCAGGGCGCATTTGATGAATCGGCATGGTCAAGAGGACAAGGATGGGCGCTGTATGGTTATACCATGATGTACCGCGAGACAAAGAAGAAAGAATTTTTGAAGCAGGCCCAGCAAATCGCAAAGTATATCCTAAGCAATCCGAATTTGCCTGCTGATCTGGTTCCTTACTGGGATTTTGATAAAGATAAAATTGCGCAGTCAGATAAAATGTATCCGAATAAGGATCTGCGGGATGTATCTGCGGCGGCATTATATGCATCTGCTTTGTTAGAGCTCTCACAATACACAAAGGGAAGTGAAGCTTTGAATTATTTTGATAAAGCAGAAACGATTCTTAAGAACCTGTCGAAGGTACCTTATCTGGCACCTTATGGTCAAAATGGTGGGTATATCTTACAACACAGTGTTGGAGCGCTGCCATTAAATTCGGAAATCGATGTGCCGTTGACTTATGCAGATTATTACTATGTTGAAGCCTTGGTTCGTTATCAACGCCTATTGTCCGGAGAACCTATGATCAAAGAGATCGCTAAATAAGGTTGTCAACAGTTAAAAGCTTATTTTAGTGGGATCAGATCGTTTAAAAAATGATTTGTTTTAAGTAAGGCTCGAACTTGATTAAAAACGTAGTTAAAGCTAAAAGACAGAGGTGGCTATGCCACCTCTGTCTTTTTTATTGGGAATAACAGCGTTTATTGAGCATTACGGAGACTACAGTTCGATATAACAGGGTTTAGCTATTCTGGTTGGGCGTAGCGGTTTGTTCCGACGGATTGTATCCAAACTGTTTTTTAAATTCCTTACTAAAGTACTTCCTGTCCGAAAACCCCACAGCATAGGCGATCTCACTGATGTTCATGTCAGAATTCAGTAGTTCTTTCGCTTTGTTTAGCCTATACGTTTTAACATAATTATTGAGCGATAAATTGGATATGGCCTTCAGCTTACGATAGAGAATTGGAGCGCTCATTCCCATTGTACGCGATATAAAATTAACATCAAAGCTATCTGACTGGATATTTTCTTCAATCAACTCATTTAGGGATGAGATGAATTGCGCATCAAGTTCATTGTCGAATGAAGCTGTTTTGACCTGAAATTCTTTACTCTTTTTGTGGCTGATAGCCAGGAGGTTTTGAGCAGAAAGAAATAGTTGTTTATTGTCGAAGGGCTTTGTTAAATAGATATTTGCACCCTGCTCCAGGGCTAAGGTTTGTGAATGGCTGTCTGTTACGGCTGTCAACAAAATGAACGGAATATGGCTTGTCACCATATTTGTTTTAACGGCCTGACACAGTTGGGCTCCATCCATATAAGGCATCATCAGGTCTGAAATAATAAGATCAGGGATATATTCCAATGCTTTGGAAAGAGCTTCTTCGCCATGATCAGCCGTAATGATTGTGTAGGTGTCCTGAAACAGACTGACTACCGTTGCTAATAATTCTTTGTTGTCTTCTACAATTAAAATAGTTTGTTGCAAGGAAGTATCGAGCGTGTTTGGTACCAGTATGCTAACGTCTTCTGCTTCCTTTGCAAGGAGGCCTATTGCTTGTGGCTCTACTTTCTCGCCAGCTTGTTTCGGTAAGGTTACCGTAAATACCGTCCATTTTCCTTTTTCATCGTCCTGTGAAAAACAACGAATCTCTCCCTTGTGCTGCAGTACAATTTGTTTGGTAAGTGCCAAACCAATGCCTGTGCCGATCGCATCATTAGCTTGTTCTTCACGATAGTATTCTTCAAAAATTTTAAACTGATTGTCTGTGGCAATGCCAATGCCGTTATCAACTATGTTTATGGAAAACGAGTCCTCGCTTTCGATCAGATCCAGATAGACTGTACCATATTCGGGTGTGTATTTGATGGCATTGGAGAGTAGGTTAAACATCACTTTGTCAAATTGGACTGTATCGATGGACTGCAGTCCTACAGCATCCAACTGACGTATATAATAGTTGAGATGTTTTGTTTTGGCAAGGTCATTCAGTAAGTAGAACGTATCTTCTATGTATTCTCTAAAAGAGATGTCGGTTTTCTTCAGCACAAAGTGTTTGTCATCGAATTTTTTAAAGTCCAGCAGCTCGTTGATTACACCAAGGAGTTTACTGGCATTCTTTTTTATCCGTTTTACTTTGTTTTGAGTAGCGGTAAGATTGGCCGTTTCGGAAATAATTTCGTCTAATGGAGCTGTAATCAAAGTCAAGGGTGTGCGAATTTCGTGCGATATCTGTGTAAAGAATTTTATTTTCTTTTCCTGTTCCCGTTCTGAATTGATCAACATCTCACGTTCGACAACGAACTTGATGACAAAATGTACCCCCAGCGTAAACAAGCCGGCATACAACAGATACGCCCACCAAGTTCTCCAAAAGGGAGGTTTAATATCGATATTGATCCGTAGGGGTATACTGCTCCAGATGCCGTCGTTATTACTAGCGAATATGGTCAAGGTATGCATTCCGACTGGAATATTGGTATATCGTATTGACGGAGTACTTGTTTCAAGCCAATCCTTGTCAAAACCATCGAGCTTGTATCGGTATCTATTCTTTTGCGGTTTGATGAAATTAGAACCTGAGAAATTAATCGTAACAAAGTTTTCATCATGTCGGAGTTTGAGCTGATAACTGTTGGGATCTGTTGTTTTCTGAATCCGTCCGTAGTTCAATGGTGTCTCTTCAAGAAAGATATTTCGGAAAAATACCTCAGGGATAGTCAGATTGAAGATTATTTTTCGGGTATCCAGGGCAACTACACCATTGAGAGTTGTGACGAATAGTGTTCCTGTTTTGCTGGCAAAGACTTTGGCTCCAAGTAAATTTTTGACCGGTAAACCGTCATACTGATTCAGGAGGTAGCTATGTTTTGTTTTGGGATTATAGCATATTAATCCATTTTTACTGGTAAGCCATACCTGCTTGTTCACAAAGATGGGCCAGCCTAGCGAATTGTTCGGAAAGCGAGATACCTTGGTTAAGTGATCATGCTGATCAAAATGATATAAGTATTCTTTGGATGTCAGCCAGATGTCCCCGTTCGGATGAACATAAAACCCACCTAGCGTCAATGTATCCAGCTGTTTTATTGGTTTTATGTTTGATTCATTCGTTTTTTTGCGAAAAAGTGTACCTCCTCTGAGAAAATATGTCTGCTGTTTATTGTCCGCTTGGATATCATCAATTGTGCCTGTTTTTAATGCAGCGTTATATGCTGCAGGTTTTCCAGGATCGACGATGTAAAGCCCTTTATTGGTTCCGAGGTAAATGCGGTGAACTGGATCGACATAAATGCTATAAATATTGTTTTTGAGATTCAGGAGATCTTTTTCCAGGTAAAAGTGTTGTGTGTTTCCAGATTGTGCATCGATAATGGAATAACCGCCGCCATACTGTGCCGCATAAATTTTGTTATCTCTAACGTATAGATCCTTGATCAGGTTTGACTGGGTTAATTTAGACAAAGGGGAGGTCATTTCTGTTCTTTTGTCAATTTTGTTGATTCCTTCTTCTTCTGTTCCAATCCAAAACGCATTTTCTGACTCTGCGAAACTGCCGGTGATATCGCTGTTGAGGCTGAGACCAGGACGTGAACGTGTTGAATAATGCTGTATGGGGATCAGATCGGGGTAGATGGCATTGATTCCTCCAAAATAAGTTCCTATCCAGGTGATCTGTTGTCGATCAATAAAGATATCATAGATAGAGTTTTGACTCAATGAGTTTTTGACGGAGGTATTATGTTTATAATTTAGGAAATGTGGTGCCCCATTAAAGATGGAGAGTCCTTTTAATGTACCGATCAAGAGGTCTCCCTGTTTAGTTGGGACGATTTTTCTGATGTTATTGCTGAGCAGATTGCTATTTGTTTCTGTTAGATTATTCCATTTTTTATCAACGAAGTTGTATTGGAATATTCCATGCAATTTTGTGCCAACCCACAGGATGTTTTTATGAAGATACATTGTGCTGAAAATCTGTTCTTTTAGCGGCAGGGGGGATGCTATAAGATTCTGGATCGTAGAAATTTGATTATTTTTTAATGAAAAGGACGTTATACCATCCATGCTCGCCATGATATAGGTTTCCGGTCCTGTCTGAATAATCGATTGTACACGGGATTGGTTAATGATTTTTTTTAGATTGTAGGTGCCTGCTGTGGGGATAGCCTGAAAGAGCCCTTTGTCGGTGCACAGAAATATTTTGTCTGAAAAGATCTGTATGTCGGCGACGGCAATTTTTTCTTGAAAAGGTTTTCCCTGTTTAAATACCGCTTTGCGTTTGTCGATATCGAAAATGAATAACTGCGTTGCTGTAGCAATGAAAAGGTCATTATTTGCGTTGATGGCAATCTTGTTAATGTAATCTACCTTTTTAAATACCGTATCCTGTACGAGAATATTGGTGATATTTTGGGAGTCATATACAAAAAGGTTGGCTCCGCCGCCGAACCAAAGTTTACCTTGTTTATCTTGAGCAATTGCTAATACCGCCTGTTTATCCAATACGTTCTCCTGGCTTAGTGTCTCAAATTTTAAATTCTGGGCATGACAAATGGAAATGATGGATATCAACAGCAGAAATTGTCGCGATAAAATAGGTAGTATGCTCATGGTTATGGGGTATTTGTGTCAAATTTAAGATTTTACCCCCAAATATTTATGAATTTCACCCCTCTTAATTTGCTCATAGACTCATCTTTGACCTATTAAACAACCAATTTTTATTATAAAACTAATTTCCTAAAGTATGGCAAAGTTTTACAAAGTTGGACTGTCTGCTATGATGATGTTTACTGTGGGTGCGAGTATGGCACAACAGAAAATTTCAATTACGGGGCGGATTACAGACAGTCAAGGAGCACCTTTATCGGGTGTAACGATTCGAGAAAAGGGCGGAAAGACCGCCACTTCAACAAATGAGGCAGGTCAATATGCCATTTCTGTTTTAGAAAATGCTACATTACTGATTTCATATATAGGATATCAGGATCAAGAAATCAATCCTAAAGGGCGTTCGATAATTAATATCAGTCTGGAAAAAAACACCTCAGCGCTTGATGAAGTTGTTGTTGTGGGTTATGGCACGCAGAAAAAAGTCAATTTGACTGGATCTGTCGCTACTGTCGGTGCAGATAAACTTACAAATAGACCGATAATGAACCTTGCCGCGGCTCTAGGTGGAACTGCACCTGGTATACGTGTTACGCAGGGCAATGGGAATCCCGGAAGCGAGGATGTGTCCATTCGTGTTCGTGGTACAGGGTCTTTCAATAATAATAACCCGCTGATTCTTGTTGATGGTGCTGTAGCCGATATGGTTCCATTAAATACGGATGATATCGAGAATATTTCTATTTTGAAAGACGCGGCTTCAGCAGCAATTTATGGATCTCGTGCTGCTAATGGCGTCATTCTCGTAACTACTAAAAAAGGGCGGAAAGGTGAGGCGCCTAAAATAACATTCAATGCATTGTATGCGCGTGAGAAAGCGCAAACTGATTTGAAATTTATGTCGAGTACAGCAGATTGGATGGAACTACACAACATCGCTAAGGTGAATGCTAACCCGACTTCGACATCTCCTGATTATACACTTTCAACGATTGAAGACTGGCGCAAAGCAAATGCTGATCCTAATGGTATATATACTAATCCGATCACTGGGAACAGCATCCCTAATTGGTTGGCATATCCAAATACTGATTGGGCGCAGGTTCTCTTCCAGCCTCAATATTATCAGCGATATGGTGTTTCAGTAACTGGAGGGAGTGATAAATCTTCTTATCTCATGTCCGCCGGATACCAAAATAATCCTGGAACGTTGGCAAATACTGGAATGAAGAGATTCAACATTCGGACCAATTTGGAAACAAAAATTGCGGATAGAATTACTTTTGGAACACAAACCTATGCTACAAAGGAGTATAAGCAGCCTGGTAGCACTTCAATGACTTATTTGCTTCAGGCTTTTCCAGGAATGACACCAATTTATGAGGGAAAATATGGATCCAGTGAAGATCCCAACACAACAAATAAGGATAATATTCTCCAACAGGTGGCTTCGAATGGTGGAGAAAACAACTACACACGTATCAATAGCACATGGTATGCTAACGCGGACCTTTGGAAGGGAATTATTGCAGAGGCTCGCTTTAACTACAGTGAGTATACGCGTGAAGATGAAAATTATTCCCAAAATTTGCCGAGGTATAGTTTTAGAGAAAGCTTTGAGAAGCCTAAAGAGGGTATAGGAAATTTGGACCAGGCGACAACTTACCGTTTTTCTTATAAATCTTCCAGTTATACAGCGAATGCATTATTGCGTTATGCACATACTTTTGGAAAACACGATGTTGGCGGATTAGTAGGTTACGAGCAATATTATTCAAAGACAAGTGGGTTTAATGCTACTCAACGAGGATTGCTTGATTGGAGTGTTACTGATATAAACTCGGGAGGTACAATGGAGTCCATTGGCGGCTCTGATCAGAATAGAAAAGATAATGCAAAAGCGGAGAACGCAATGATTTCTTATTTTGGGCGGGTAAACTATGCCTATGATGGTAAATATTTGTTCGAAGGAAACTTTCGTTCGGATGCGTCATCTAAGTTTGCTCCAGGACATCGCACAGGATTTTTCCCTTCTTTCTCGGCAGGTTGGGTTATCAGTAACGAAGGGTTTTTTGATCCAGCCAAAACAACGGTTAATTACTTAAAGCTTAGAGGGTCCTATGGAACCTTAGGGAATACAATAAGTGGAAATTACGATTGGCAGACTCTTTATCAGAAAGTGAATAATGTATTTAACGAGTCGGTTGCGAATGGGGTTATTCAGCAAACTATCCAAAATCTTAGTTTATCATGGGAGAAACTAACGACATATAATGTTGGGTTGGAAGCCAGTTTCTTAAATCGTCGTTTGAGTGTCGAGGCCGATATGTATTCCCGAAAGACTTCTGATATCTTAACGGCAGCTATTATTTATTTGACGATGGGTAATATCAATGCACCGATGTCCAATACTGCTTCAATGAATAATAAAGGGATAGAACTAAATTTGGGGTGGAACGACAAAATTGGAGATTTCAGGTATGGAGTTAGTGGTAATATCTCTTACAACATGAACAGAGTTTCCGGATTTAAAGGAACGTTAAAGTATGAACAAGATCCATCGACTCTCGATATTTGGGGTAATCCAACTTGGCGTTATACGAATTTAGCAGATGTGTCTACAGGAGGAAACGAGCGTCGTGTGGAACAGCATATGCTTGACGAATGGTTTTTAAGAAAGCCTTACGCGGGTACTGGAACTTATATGAAATCTGATGGAAGTGTAGATCCCAATGGTGGTCCAACAGATGGAATGATTCGTACTAAAGCCGACCTGGAGTGGGTGAAATCCATGATTGCTGCAAATTATTCTTTCAATAACAATACAGTGGGCCCGGGAGCAGCAAATATTTGGTATGGACAAATGCTTATGGCAGATGCGAACGGTGATGGTAAGTACGGTAATGATGATGACCGTGAATTCACTGGGAAGTCTTCTGTTGCCAAATTTGTGTTTGGCTTAAATCTGACAGCAGCGTACAAGGGCTTTGATCTAAGCATGCTTTTGGCGGGACGTGTCGGCTCTTATCATTATATTAATGAGCGTGGATCTAATGGATCAATCTTAGCGAATACAGGTGATCAATTGCCAGCAGATGCCTGGACCAAATATTATTCTTATGATGCAGTAAGAGCAAATAGCGATTATGATAATTATGATCCTGCTACAGATCCAAATGCAAATATAAATGGTAAATATCCACGTTTACTTTCTTCAAGTTCAATCATGCAGGCTAATACATTCTATCTGTACAATACCTCGTATTTAAAGTTAAAGTCTTTGCAGTTGGGGTACACATTTCCTAAAAAATGGATTAATCAAGCTAAAATTAAAGACTTAAGGGTATTTGTAACTGGAGAAAACCTATTGACTTTTAAACATAAAGACTTTCCAGGAGTGGACCCGGAATTAGGTGGTTCATTGATTGTTTATCCGATCGCGAAGTTATATTCCGCCGGGGTATCAGTAACTTTTTAACTTAATCTCAGAACAGAAGGATAAGTTAATTTGAGTTTTCAATAGAGTAAGACTTAGACTAGCATCTTAATCTTAAACTCTGTTTAGTCAAATAAAATAGAAATAGAGATGAAAAAAATATTAAAATCTGTCATAGCAATTGGTATAGCAAGTTCTTTATCGTCTTGTACGAAAATATTGGACCTTGCACCTAATGACAAAATATCTTCGGGAACAATGTGGTCAACGGAAACGCTGGTTGATCAAGGGGTAATAGGTGTTTACTATTCGTTACAACGTCCGGTAAGAAGTGACGGAATTGTAGGGACATCTGCAAATATTGGGTATTATGCTTATGAGGCATTTGGTATGACTGGTCAAGGTGAATATAACTTAAATAACCTTTTCTCCAGCGCTGTGAATCCAAGTAATTCCTATTTTTCATTCCAATGGAAATGGTTGTATGATGGTGTACATCGCGCTAACGATGCAATTGTTCATATTCCCGGTGCGACGATGGCTCAGGAGAAAAAGAATAAATTAGTAGCCGAATGTAAAGTATTACGAGCCTTTTTTTACATGCGGCTCAATGAACTGTATGGTCGGAATGGTTTAGGTGTTCCTATTTACACCGAGCCTATCAGTCCTGCAGAAGGTAATAAAGGGCAGAGTTCAGAAGAGGATGTTTGGGCGCTTATTATTAAAGATTTGACTGATGCAATCAATGAGAGTGCTTTGCCGAACAATCAAATCCAAGGTGAAGGACGTGTGAGTAAAGGTGCCGCTTATGCACTACGTGGCCGTGCTTATCTTATGACCAAAAAATACGATCAGGCAGTTGCTGATTTTGCGAAAGTTGGAGAGAGCGGCTATAAACTCTTTTCAAATTATAAGCAATTATTTAAAGTTGCCAATGAACGTTGTGAAGAGATGATTTTGAGCGTTCAATATATTGAGGAACCTTCAGGATACGGTTCTGCCGTACAGAAATATACCGCCGCATTTCAACAGGGAGCAAAAGATAGTAGAGGGTGTTGGACAGATTTGCAAGTAACCCCGGCTTTGGTCAATTTGTATGAAGAAATAATTGATGGTACTACTGTACGTCCTTTTAGTTGGTCGGATTATATTCCTGAATGGAATACTGTAAATGCTTTAGGAGCTCCCAATAGAAAGGTCTTTTTTATACGAGACCAAAAAGTTAACGGAAATGATGTTCACCCTACGGTAACCACAGTAATCAATACAGAATTAAATAAATTGAATAGTACTGCGCGAGTGTTGTATCTGCCTGAGGGTAACGAAGCACGGCTTAAAGCAGCTTATGCAAATAGGGATCCACGGTTAGCTTATAATGTAGTGACTCCTTATGCATCTTTCCAGGGAGTGAATAGCAATTCCACGGCTGCAGGTATGTATACATACAGATTCCCAGTCACAGGTAAGTACTATGTAGACCAATCTGGAGCTGAGCCCAATTTAAATAGTAGTTTACCTGGTAGTTATTATACTTCGGGAAGTGCCAATGCGCAGGCAGAATTTAAGTATATCCATCGTAAGTTTGTGGGCGAAGGGTTAGAATATGCTCGCCGTGAGCAAAATCCGGTCGACGAACCTATTATTCGTTATGCTGATGTTTTGTTGATGTGGGCAGAAGCATTAGTCGAAATGAATGATTTACCTGGTGCGATGGCAAAAGTAAAACAGGTCAGAGATCGGGTTGGAATTCCAACAATGGCCTCTTCTTTTTCAGATCAAACCAAAGCACGGAATTATGTACGAGATGAACGGCGCCGGGAATTAATTGGTGAAGGAGTTAACTTTTTTGATGAAATGCGTTGGAAGACACTGAAAGAAACAAAGTTCAACGAAAAATTCGCACAACATGTTTGGGGTGGCACAGAAAATACTGGTGGTACCACTTATGAATGGATAGGTGACCAATGGTACACGTGGCCAGTCCCTAAATCTGAAATAGAGTTAAATAAAAATTTGAAGCCAACACCAGGGTGGGTTTATTAAGTAAAGAAGTTGTTATCAATCGCTCACGCAATCGTTTGCTAGAGCGATTGATTTTTTTTGATTTGTTTTTTTAGCTTAAAATAAAGATTTTTAATGTTTTGTGTAACACTTCGATTATGTTCGTTATAAACCAATGTCAATGAAAAGAAGACTCTTATTAAAACTATTGGGCGGTGCCGGGATGGGCGCACTGGCGACATCTTTTGCTGGTGATGCGAAAGCCAATGTTGCCGCGTCGGAAAGAAATAATTACAGCGAGAACGATCGTGCCTATTGGGTGTCTATTTTACATAAGATGGCTGCTCCAATATTAGGCAATATCAGTAAGCAACAATGGCGTAAAAATATGCCGATGGAAGTGAGCCCTACTTTTGATAGTCGAGACCCTGGAGTCGGATACTTAGAAGCTTTCGGTCGTTTGTTGGCAGGTATGGCTCCTTGGTTGGCTTTGCCAGATGACGCAACTGAAGAAGGTCAATTGCGTAAAAAATTACGTGACCAAGCATTACTCGGTATACAATATGGTGTCGATCCTAAATCGCCGGATTATTTTACCTGGCGAGGCCCTTCATCCCAAACACTCGTCGATGCGGCGCATCTTGCGCTGGCTTTTTTGAGGGCCCCACAGGCTTTATGGCAGCCTTTGGACCAAGTTACTAAAAAAAGAGTAGTTGAAGAATTCAAACTGCTGCGGAAGATCAAGCCGAATGAGAGTAATTGGTTGCTGTTTGCCGCGATGACAGAGACATTTCTCTATAGCATCGGGGAGGAGTGCGCGCGTGAAAAGATCGATTATGCAGTCAATAAATTTGATCAGGAATGGTATGTCGGAGATGGCTGGTACAGCGACGGAGCGCGTTTTAGTTTTGATCATTACAATGGGTATGTGATTCACTGCATGCAGGTTGAGTCGCTACGCCATAATATTACCGCCGGCGGAAAATACAAAGAAATGTATGATAGAGCGTATAAACGAATGCAGCGCTATGCACATCATTTGGAACGTATGATTTCTCCAGAAGGTCACTATGTCGTTGTCGGTCGCTCGTCAACTTATAAGAATGCAGCGTTCCAACCTTTGGCGACAGTTGCTTTAGAAAACAAGCTACCTGAGGATATCTCAAAAGGACAGGTCCGGGCAGCTCTTACAGCGATATTAAGGCATATTTATATTGACAAAACCTTTGCCTCGTCAGGATGGCTGCGTATGGGAGTGGTAGGTGATAAACAATCCAATCTCGCAGATTACTATACAAATGCAGGGTCTATGTATGTGGCCTCCCTGTCATTCTTGCCTTTGGGATTACCTGCAGACGATGAGTTCTGGACCTGTGCTTCACAACCCTGGACTTCTCAGAAATGCTGGAGTGCCGAGCAATTTCCGAAGGACTATTATGTAAGTTATTAAATAAAACAAGAATAGAGGGTTCTAAATTTTATATAAACATGAAGATACAACATTATATTACGGGGGGCCTAATCATTGGGCTGGGAATGCAAGGAATTTCTTGTTCTAGTCAACGGAATTTAGGATCCGTTAAGTTGGGGCTTGACAAAGAATTCGTTCATTCAAATTTAGAAGATGCACATAAACAAATCGCTTACCTCGCAGCATCGATCAATGAATCCGATATGCCCACGACTTATAAAGATGGTAAATATGTGAATTGGGGTTCGAGTTGGTGGTGTTCGGGGTTTTATCCCGGTACAGTGCTCTATCTCTATGAATATACCAAAGATGAGAAGCTATTAACGGAAGCGAAAAGTAAGTTAAAAGAACTCGAGAAGGAGAAGAACAACAAGGGAACACATGATTTGGGCTTTATGTTATACTGCAGTTTTGGTAATGCATTACGTTTGACGGGAGATTCAGCTGCTTATAAGGAGATTTTAAGTACAGGAGCAGCATCGCTGGCAACACGTTTCCATGTAGCACCGCAAACGATTCGTTCATGGGATGGTGGCAAAAACTGGGATGACCAACCCTGGACCTATCCAGTGATCATCGACAATATGATGAACCTGGAGTTTTTGACGGAAGTTTCCAAAATGACAGGAGACAAACGCTATCGTGATATTGCTATAACGCATGCAAATACAACGATGGTCAATCACTATCGAAAAGATTATAGTTCCTACCATGTGGTGGATTACAATCCGAAAGATGGACGTATTATTTCGAGAAAGACGGCACAAGGCGCTTTTGATGAGTCTGCATGGGCTAGGGGACAGTCTTGGGGACTTTATGGTTATACAATGATGTACCGCGAAACGGGCGACAAGAAATATTTGGAGCAGGCTAGGCATATTGCTCAGTTTTATCTGAATCATCCCAATCTTCCGAAAGATCTGATACCTTATTGGGATATGGATCAGAATAAACTTACGCCGGACAGTAAATATTATAGCCAAAAAGATCTTCGCGATGTGTCGACAGCTTCAGTGACTGCTTCGGCTTTGCTGGAACTGGCACAATACACAACAGGCAGTGAAAGCCAGCTGTATATCTCGAAGGCTGAGCAGATGTTGCGCTCGCTTTCTTCTAAACCCTACAAAGCAGATTACAAGGAAGCCGGTGGCTACGTCTTGAAACATAGCGTCGGTTCAATCCCACATAAAACAGAGGTGGATGTGCCTTTAACCTATGCCGATTACTATTATGTAGAGGCATTGGTGCGGTATGACCGATTGCTCCGCGGAGAAAAGGTGATTAAACAATAGACGATAAGGCACGTTTAAACTGTTCTTAAAATAAGTGTTGTTTTAGGAACAGTTTTAGCCGTTTGTGCTCTTGGGAAAAATGCAGTTCCAACCAATCCCAAATTTTCATTGGAGCATCTCCTGTTATAATAGTCGCGATAGACCCATAATATTTGGCGAGATCTGTCACCCGGATGTGTCAGATCTATACCGCTCCGTTTATACGTTACCAATATCATAAATCTAACAAAGAATGAAAACAACAAATAGTAAAGTCAGATTTATTGAAATTACACTTATTGTGTTTTTTAGGGGTCGGTAAGTTCTTGTATTTTAAAATTGTATATTCTGATCAAGTAATCATTTGGACGTATTAGTAGGCAGTACACCTATTTTTTTACGGAGAATTTTTTAAAGCGATGCGCCGTTGATCTTTCAACCATAATTATTAATGGTGAGGCATCATTCGCTAATGATCGAGAAACTTTAGTCAATTTATCTAAAAGAAAGGAGGCCCTTATGATTTAGTTAAGACAGAAGCCAATTGTTGATAAGCTATATCTCAAAAAAGCTTATTGAAATAGTCAATTATTTATAAACACTTTTGAATTATGTTAAAAAAATCATTTGTAATAGCCTTTGCGTTATTTATTGTCACTGGTTTGTTCGTTCAAGCTAGAGATTTGAGTGTACCAGCAGCAGTAAAATTATCTAATAAACGAAATATAATTTCTACGGAAAATGTTGGGGCAAAAAAAAATACCAAAACGACTATTAAAACACTAAGCAGCACATTCGACTTTTATGTGTATAACTTTAGTAATTCACCCATTTATTTGACCTTTAGCGGGAATTTTCCAGGAGGAACCACACAGCATGTTGTAGTCCCTGCGAATACGTTGTCTTATCCAGTCAATATTCAAAGTGGAAATTATGATATTTATGCAAGTTGTCCTAGTTGGTTAACAATGTGGTATGCGATGAGCTGCGGTCATTCGGGCTCCGGACAATCTTACACTTTCGAAAATGTTTATTTGAGCGATACTGGCTGTACATCGTTAGATGTCGGAAGCAATTAAATTGCCCAAAATAATTAATGTTGCTGTCTCAATGTCTTCATTGGGGCAGCTATTTACTATTTCGGTCGAATACGATGGTAGAAGCCGAAAGAATTTTTGATCCGCTACATCGCGAAGGCTAAGCAGATGTAGCGGTCGCTTTCTTCTAAACCCTACAAAGCAGATTATAAAGAAGCCGGTGGCTATATCTTGAAGCATAGTGTCGGATCAATTCCACATAAAACAGAAGTGGATGTGCCCTTGACCTATGCCGATTACTACTATGTGGAGGCATTGGTGCGATATGATCGGTTGCTCCGAGGAGAAAAGGTAATCAAGCAATAAGGAGTGACTTTTTTAAGTTTTCAACAAAGTTATTAACACGATGTGGAAAAGTGAAGTATATAGGTACTTCACTTTTTTTGTTTTATTGGATTTAACGCTCTCAATCTAAAAACAAGTTTCTTCATGTTGTACTTGATTCTATTCTCTGTCAAATACAGTCTCTTTCATCTAGTGCACATGGGTAGTATAACATGATATTATTTTCTATATTAATAGGGGTTTTATAGGGGGATAACAGGGGGTTAGCATGGGGTTAACAGGGGTACTACCCCTGTTAACCCCATGCTAACCCCTAATAAAAATAGTGTTACTCCTTTTTTAATTCGGAATCTGATGTTAACTTGTTAATTATTTGCTCCTGAAGAAGCCAGTTACAGGTAAGCTTTATATTTGATATACGTTCGATAAAGATACACGAGCAGAACTATATATTTTGCTGTATTATATTTGCCGTGTTCCATAATTTAAAACTTTGCCATTTTTTGTGACATTCATTAAATCATTTGGGCTTTTTGTACCTTTATCCCAATGACCGATATTCAAAAGAGATTCGACCGCATACTCGCTATTTATATGCATCTACAAGCTAAACCTGTGGTCACCGCCGCTGCTTTGGCAGAACGTTATGAAGTTAGTCAGCGTACGATTTATCGTGATATCAGATCCCTGATGCAAGCTGGAATTCCGATTTATGGTGAAGCGGGAAGCGGTTATTCTTTGGTGGAGGGATATAAGATGCCACCTCTGCAATTTACCCGAGAGGAGGCATTGAGTTTTGTCGCAGCGGAGAAACTGGTGGAAAAGTATACAGATCGGAATCTTGCGCATCATTTTACAACAGCATTGCTGAAAATGAAAGCCATATTGCGGGGCAATGAAAAAGAACAGGTGGCCTTAGTAGGGGATAACTTTCTGGTGCGCGGTGGGCGTCATCAATTCAATGAGAAGCTTACCCATGGCACCAATATACTGATCGAAAGTATCGCTGCAAAGAAATGTGTGGAAATCTATTATTCCAAACCTTCGGATAAAACTCCAGAAAGGCGTGAAATCGAAGCTGTGGGTATTTTTGTGGAGAGCAAGTTTTGGTATGTCCTTGCTTTTTGTAGATTACGGAAAGATTATAGGCAATTCCGTTTGGATAGAATAAACAATATTAGAATACTTGCCGATGACTTTGCAAAGGAGCATCCTGAACTTTCATCTTTTCTGAATAAACGTCATGACGTTCCCACGACAAAAGTTGTCGTGCAAGTGGACAAGGATATGGCCCGCTATATGGAATGGGATCGCCACTATTTTGGTTTCCAAAAAGAAACGGTCACTGATAACTATGTGGAAATGCATTTTGAAAGCATTAATATGGAGAATGGCTTTGCGCGTTGGTATCTGATGTTTGCCGATAAAGGAACAATTATTGAACCTGAATCGTTAAAAGAGGTCGTAAAGCGGTTGCTCTCATCGGCATTGGAGCAAGTTTAGTCAAAAACGACGAAATCAGCCTTGCTGCTATTGTACGCAAAAAACTTGTTCGGCTGAAAGGACAGGTACCGAACAAGTCATTTGTAGGCTGTACTAAAAATAAGCTTCAGCGCTCTGTTAAGAAGGAATTTTCATTGCAGACATTACCTATTTAACCTCTTTCCCAAAAAAATGGAGGTTCTATGCCGAGTAATCTTAGATAAACAAATCCCTGACCGCGGTGGTGGATCTCATTGTCGATAAAATAAAATATGCTGTGGATAATGGGCGATTTGTATTGTCCAAATAAATTGAACTCTTCGGCAAAGCGTTCTTCTGGGATTTGATTGAACAGTTCACTGATCTGAGGAGTAGCTTCATCCCAAGCCTGAAGCAATTGTGCTTTGGTCGAATAACTGAGATTCTCATTGAGTTCGCCGCTCTTGTTGTTGACAATCTCTTGGAGACCTGGAACAGCAATACCTAATAGCTCCTTAATCATATCTGCAAAGGTGCGCATGCCTTCTACTTTGTAATCGAACAATCCTTCTTCTGGAAATTTTTCAATGGTTTGTCTTGTTAGGTTTCTGTGGCCTAACCAATGCTGAAGTAGCTCGTTCTTGGAAATGATTTCTGTTTTCATGATTCTCGTATTTAAAGTTTTTGAGTAAGCTATACATCGCCTTCTGCGTTGTATGACAGTTCAAAATTACTGCGGTTTGTGACAGCTGTGTGGCAGTATAAATTCGGAATACTAATTTTATTTTTTTTTGAGGGCGTTTATTTCGTGTATGGAATGTTGAAGGGATAAATCGTAAAATAGGAGGGGAGAATAAAAAGAAGTAGAAAATAAAAAAAATAATTCACTAATTATTTGACAGTTATAAAAATGTTTGTAACTTTGCAGTCCCTTAATGGGAATAGTGTGTCTTGAGCGAAGCCCTACTGCTTCGAAGGACTTTTAATTAATTAATTTACAACATGTCAGGTATTATTGGAAAAAAAGTAGGAATGACGAGCCTGTTTAACGCTGATGGGAAAAATATTCCTTGTACAGTGATTCAGGCCGGGCCGTGCGTGGTTACGCAGATACGTACGGAAGAAAAGGATGGCTACTCGGCAATTCAACTTGGTTTCGACGAAGCTAAGGAGAAAAACACGACAGCTCCTTTGAAAGGGCACTTTGCGAAAGCAAACACAACGCCTAAGCGTAAGTTGGTAGAGTTTAAAACTTTCCCAGATGCAAAACAACTTGGTGACGTAGTTGACGTTACACTTTTCGAGGAAGGCGAATTCGTGGATGTAGTCGGTACTTCAAAAGGTAAAGGTTTCCAAGGTGTAATGAAACGTCATGGATTTGGTGGTGTAGGTGGTGCGACTCACGGTCAGCACAACAGATTACGTGCTCCAGGTTCATTAGGTGCTTCATCATGGCCTTCACGCGTATTCAAAGGTATGCGCATGGCGGGTCGTACAGGTGGTGACAGAGTTAAAGTTCAAAACTTACAGGTGTTGAAAGTTTACGCTGAGCAAAACCTTATCGTTGTTAGTGGTTCCATTCCAGGAGCTAAAGGTTCTTATGTAATCGTAGACAAATAGTAGAGATGGAAGTTAAAGTTTTAAATTTATCAGGTAAAGAAACAGGTGCCAAGGTGCAACTTCCTGAGTCGGTATTTGGGTTAGAGCCTAACGATCATGCGATCTATTTGGATGTGAAACAATACTTAGCGAACCAACGCCAAGGAACTCACAAATCTAAACAACGTAACGAAATCGCGGGTTCTACTCGTAAATTACACAAACAAAAAGGTACTGGTGGTGCTCGTGCGGGTTCTATCAAGTCTCCATTGTTTAATGGTGGTGGTCGTGTATTCGGTCCTCAACCTCGTGACTACTCGTTCAAATTGAACAAAAAATTGAAACAAGTAGCACGTAAATCAGCGTTGTCTTACAAAGCAAAAGATAATAATATTGTGGTATTGGATGAAGTAAAATTCGATGCTATCAAAACTAAAAATTATGTTGCTTTAATAAATGCGTTGAATGTAGCTGATGAGAAAACATTGTTGGTATTGCCAGCTTACGATGAAATTGTTTATAAATCAAGCAGAAACTTGAAAAAAGCAAAAGTTATTGTTGCATCTGATTTAAATACATATGATGTATTGAACGCAACAAAATTATTGTTGACTACAGATTCTGTTAAATCTTTGGAGGAAGCATTAGCTAAGTAATATGGAAATTATTAAAAAACCTATCTTGACTGAGAAAGCTTCTATGTTAACGGAAAAATTAAACCGTTACGCTTTCAAAGTGGATCACAGAGCAAACAAAATCCAGATTAAAGCAGCTGTTGAGGCTATGTTTGGTGTTACAGTTCTTGCTGTAAACACTGCAGTAGTAGCTGGTAAAGCAAAAAGCCGTTACACAAAAGCAGGTTTCGTATCTGGTAGAGCTCCTAAGTATAAAAAGGCTGTCATTACTATTAAAGACGGCGAAACTATTGACTTTTACAGTACTATATAATAAAAAATGGCAGTTAAAAGATTCAAACCGGTAACCCCTGGTACTCGTTTCAGAGTAGGCGCTGACTACTCTGATGTTACTACAAACGTTCCTGAAAAATCGTTAGTAGTAAAAATCAACAAGAAATCAGGCGGTCGTAATAACTCCGGTAAAATGACTATGCGTTATCTCGGTGGGGGACATAAAAAAGTATACCGATTAATTGATTTCAAACGCGATAAAAAAGATATCCCTGCAAAAGTAGCTACTATTGAGTACGATCCAAATCGTACTGCTCGTATTGCATTGTTGCATTACGCTGATGGTGAAAAACGTTACATCCTTGCTCCAGCTGGTTTAGTAGTTGGTCAAACTGTAATCGCAGGTGATAAAGTTGCCCCAGAAGTTGGTAATACATTACCATTAGCAAACATTCCATTGGGTTCTATCATCCACAACATTGAATTAAATCCTGGTCAAGGTGGTTCAATTGCTCGTTCGGCTGGTACTTATGCTCAATTGTCTGCTCGTGATGGTAAATATGCCATCATCAAATTGCCTTCGAGCGAAACACGTATGATCTTATTGACTTGTGTTGCTACAATTGGTTCGGTATCGAACCATGAAAGATCTAACCAAGTGTTAGGTAAAGCAGGTCGCAAACGTTGGTTAGGTCGTCGTCCAAGAGTTCGTGGTGTTGCGATGAACCCAGTAGATCACCCTATGGGTGGTGGTGAAGGCCGTACTTCAGGAGGTCACCCACGCTCACGTACAGGTGTATTAGCTAAAGGCTTCAAAACACGTTACAAGAAGAAAACATCGAATCGTTACATCATTGAGAGAAGGAAAAAATAATGGCTCGTTCAATTAAAAAAGGTCCTTATATCGATCACAACTTAGAGAGAAAAGTTCTTTCTATGAATGAAACTAACAAGAAGTCAGTTATCAAAACATGGTCTCGTAGATCAATGATTTCCCCTGATTTTGTTGGCCATACCTTCGCAGTGCACAACGGGAATAAATTTATCCCTGTTTATGTAACAGAAAATATGGTAGGTCACAAGCTTGGTGAATTCGCTCCTACGCGTACATTCAGAGGCCACGCAGAAAAGAAAAAATAATAGGTAATGGAAGCAACAAAAAAACTTAAAAAGTCTGTCTTAATTAGACAACGCAAAGAGCAAGAGAAAGCTCAACAAGGAGGAGCTTCGGATGCCAAATTATTGAACTGCCCTACTTCGCCTCGTAAGATGCGTTTAGTGGTAGACTTAATTCGCGGTCAACGTGTGGAAAATGCATTATACATTTTGAAACACTCAAGTAAAGAAGCTGCTGCTCGTGTAGAAAAATTATTATTATCTGCAATCAAAAACTGGGAAGCCAAAAACGAAGGTAAATCAGTGGAAGAAAGCGAACTAATTGTAAAAGAAGTATCAGTAGGTGGCGGTCGTCAATTGAAAAGATTGCGCCCAGCTCCTCAAGGTCGCGGATACAGAGTTCGTAAACGTTCAAATCACGTTACGTTGGTAGTTGATAGCAAATTAAACGTTGAACAAAACTAATTTATTGAGAAATGGGACAAAAAGCAAATCCAATAGGTAGCAGATTAGGAATCATCAAAGGTTGGGATTCTAACTGGTTCGGAGGTAAAAACTATTCCGATAAATTAGTTGAAGACGAAAAAATCAGAAAATATCTTTCTGTTCGTATTGCAAAAGGTGGTGTAGCTAAAGTTGTTATCGAAAGAACTTTAAAACGTATCACTGTTACAATTCACACTGCTCGTCCAGGTATCGTTATCGGAAAAGGTGGTCAAGAAGTTGACAAGATCAAAGAAGAGTTGAAAAAACTGACTAAAAAGGATGTTCAAATCAACATTTTCGAGATCAAACGCCCTGAGTTAGATGCTAAGTTAGTAGCTGAAGGTGTCGCTAAACAATTAGAGGCACGTATTTCATTCCGTCGTGCAATGAAAACTTCAATCGCTTCTACAATGCGTATGGGTGCAGAAGGTATCAAAATCATGTGTTCTGGTCGTTTAGGTGGTGCTGAAATGGCGCGTACTGAACAATACAAAGAAGGAAGAACTCCTTTACACACATTACGTGCTGATATCGACTACGCTTTAGCTGAGGCATTGACTACATACGGTAAAATCGGTATCAAAGTTTGGATCTGTAAAGGTGAGGTTTACGGTAAACGTGACTTATCTCCAAACATTGGTCAAGCATCTGGTGTAAAATCACGTGGCAACCACGAAGGTGGTGGCGAACGTCGTGACAACCGTAATAACAAAGGTGGTCGCGGTGGAAATAACCGTGGTGGAAATAACCGTGGTGGAAGCAACCGTGGTCCGAAAAAAGATTAATAGTTTTATTTAGATTACAACAAAACCTGCTGAAAAAGCAGATTTAAAAAGTATACGAACATGTTACAGCCAAAAAGAACGAAGTTCAGAAAGATGCAGAAAGGCCGCATGAAAGGTAACGCTTCTCGTGGAGCGGAGTTAGCTTTCGGTTCTTTCGGTATCAAAACAATGGAGCAAGCATGGATCACTAGTCGTCAAATCGAGGCAGCTCGTATTGCGGTTACACGTTATATGAAACGTGAAGGTCAAGTTTGGATTCGTATTTTCCCTGACAAACCTGTTACCAAAAAACCTGCAGAGGTACGTATGGGTAAAGGTAAGGGTGCTCCAGAATACTGGGTAGCAGTAGTACGCCCAGGCCGTATGTTATTTGAAGCAGAAGGTGTGCCTTTGGAAATTGCCAAAGAAGCATTACGCCTTGCAGCTCAAAAACTTCCGGTTCAAACTAAGTTTGTGATTCGTAGAGACTACGTTGAAGCATAAAAATCTTGGTAATGTCATCATTTAAGCGTTAGGGCCGTTACCCCTAACGCTATATATAAAGCGATGATAACCCAAATAACAACTGAAAAAACATGAAAAATTCAGAAATTTTAGAATTATCTAATGAGGACTTAAAAGCTCGTCTTGTAGAAGAGAAAACAGCCCTTACAAAATTGAAATTTGCACATGCTGTTTCAGCTATTGAGAACCCTAACGTGATCAAAGCAGCACGCAGAACTATCGCTCGTATCAGTACAGAGATCAGTGCACGCAAAGCTGCAGCTAAAAATGAAACAGCCTCTGAGGCGTAAAATTTAAAGTCGAAATGGAAAGAAATTTAAGAAAAACAAGAATCGGCTTAGTAGTTAGCAACAAGATGGACAAATCTATCGTGGTAACAGTGGAACGTAAAGTGAAACACCCGATCTATGGTAAGTTCGTGAAAAAAACTACTAAATTTAAAGCTCATGACGAAACTAATACCTGCGGTATCGGCGATACGGTATTAATCATGGAAACTCGTCCGCTGAGTAAAACAAAAAACTGGAGATTAGTTGAAATTATAGAAAGAGCTAAATAACATGGTACAACAAGAATCAAGACTTAATGTAGCTGACAATAGCGGTGCTAAACAAGTTTTAGTAATCCGTGTATTGGGCGGTACGCGCAAGCGTTATGCATCAATCGGAGATAAGATTGTTGTATCGGTGAAAAGCGCTATGCCTTCAGGAAACGTGAAAAAAGGTTCCGTTTCTAAAGCAGTAGTAGTTAGAACGAAAAAGGAAATCCGTCGTAAAGATGGTTCATATATCCGTTTCGATGACAACGCCGCTGTATTATTAAATAATAATGATGAACCACGTGGTACACGTATCTTTGGCCCTGTTGCTAGAGAGTTGCGTGAGAAACAGTTCATGAAAATTGTATCATTAGCACCGGAGGTTTTATAATTATGGCACAGAAAACAAAAACAACTACGCACAAAATCAAAATTAAAAAAGGTGATTTAGTGAAAGTTATCGCTGGTAACTCTAAAGGTGTTCAAGGAAAAGTATTAACTGTTTTAGTGGATAAAAATAGAGCTATCGTTGAGGGCGCTAACATCGTAAAAAAACACACTAAACCAAGTGCAGCTAATCCTAATGGTGGTATCATTGAGAAAGAAGCTGGTATTCACATCTCTAATTTAGCTGTTATCGATCCTAAAACAGGTGCAACTACACGTGTAGGTCGTAAGTTAAATGCAGATGGTAAATTAGTTCGTTACGCTAAAAAATCAGGGGAGGAAATTAAATAATGACTTACGTACCAAGATTAAAAGTGAAATATGCGGAAGAAATCCGTAAAGCACTTCAAGAAAAATTTCAGTATAAAAGTATTATGCAGGTTCCTAAACTTGAGAAAATCGTTGTTTCACAAGGCGTAGGAGCTGCAACAGCTGACAAAAAATTAATCGATAACGCTATTGCTGAGTTGACTTTAATCACAGGTCAACAAGCCGTTGCTACAAAATCGAAAAAAGATATTTCAAACTTTAAATTACGTAAAGGTATGCCTGTAGGGGCACGTGTTACTTTACGTGACAACAACATGTTTGAATTCTTGGATCGTTTGGTAGCAGTATCGCTTCCACGTATTCGTGACTTCCGCGGTATCAACGATAAAGGTTTTGACGGACGTGGTAACTATAACTTAGGTATCACTGAGCAAATCATTTTCCCTGAGATCAACATTGATAGAATCAACAAGATCCAAGGTATGGATATCACTTTCGTGACTTCTGCTCAAAATGATGTTGAGGCTTTAGAATTGTTGAAACAATTCGGTTTACCATTTAAAAATCAAAATACTAATAACAATGGCTAAAGAAGGATTAAAAGCACGCGAAGTAAAACGCGCTAAATTGGTAGCTAAATATGCGGCAAAACGTGCAGAATTAAAAGCTGCTGGCGATTACGTTGCATTAGATAAATTGCCTAAAAATGCTTCTCCAGTACGTTTACACAATCGTTGTAAATTGACTGGCCGTCCTAAAGGATATATGCGTCAATTCGGCATCTCTCGTGTAACATTCCGCGAGATGGCTTTAGATGGCAAAATCCCAGGGGTGAAAAAAGCTTCTTGGTAATTAAAAAAAAATACTTAATTTTGCCCGGGCAATTCAACTTAGGATTGCCGGGGTTTTTGCATTTTAAAATTGTTTAACAGATAGAAGGTCCCATACCAACGGTTGGGAGGGAAACCGCTGTCACAAATTTTCATATATAATGACTACAGATCCAATTGCGGATTACCTTACACGAGTAAGGAATGCCATCAAGGCCAACCACAGGGTTGTTGAAATTCCTGCATCGAACCTAAAAAAAGAGATTACTAAAGTTCTTTTTGATAAAGGTTACATTGCTAATTACAAATTCGATGAGAATGGCGTACAGGGTACGATCAAAATCGCATTGAAATATAACCCAATTAGCAAAATTCCGGCTATTCGTACGTTGACACGTGTGAGTAAACCTGGTTTAAGAAAGTATGCAAGCGTTGATACTATGCCTCGTGTTTTGAATGGTTTAGGTATTGCTATCTTGTCAACATCTAAAGGTGTAATGACAGATAAAGAAGCTAGACTTCAAAATGTTGGTGGTGAAGTTTTATGTTACGTTTATTAATCTAGGTAAAAGCACAAAGAAATGTCAAGAATTGGAAAAGCGCCTATCGCTATCCCTGCTGGGGTAACTGTTACTATTTCGGACAAAAACTTAGTTTCAGTAAAAGGTCCTAAAGGCGAATTAACACAACAAGTTGACCGTGACATCACGATTGCTCAAGAAGAAGGCAATATCGTTGTAACACGTCCAACTGATCAAAAGAAACACAAAGCATTACACGGTCTATATCGTTCCCTGTTGGCTAACATGGTTCACGGTGTGACTGAAGGTTACAAAACTACGCAAGAGTTAGTCGGTGTAGGTTACCGTGCTTCAAGTACTGGTAATGTATTAGAGTTAACTTTAGGTTTCTCTCACCAGATTGTTTTTGTATTGCCAAACGAGGTTAAAGTATCAACTACTGCTGACAAAGGTAAAAACCCTACAATCACTTTAGAGTGTGCTGACAAACAATTAATCGGTCAGATAGCGGCTAAAATCCGTGGCTTCCGTAAACCAGAACCTTACAAAGGAAAAGGTGTTAAGTTTGCAGGTGAAGTATTGAGAAGAAAAGCAGGTAAATCAGCTAAAAAATAATAATCATGGCAGGACAAAAAGCATCTCGTAGAGAGAGAATCAAAAAAGGAATCAGAAAAAACCTTGCTGGAACGTCTGAACGTCCACGTTTATCGGTTTTTAGAAGTAACAAAGGTATCTATGCGCAAATCATTGATGACAATGCAGGTAAAACATTAGTTGCTGCATCTAGCTTGTCAAAAGAGTTTGTTGCATCTGGTAACAAGGTTGATCAATCTAAAGCTGTAGGTAAATTGGTGGCTGAAAAAGCAGTAGCAGCAGGTATTAATAAAGTAGTTTTTGACCGTAATGGGTACTTATACCATGGCCGTATCAAATCTTTGGCTGAAGGTGCTCGCGAAGGCGGTTTAGACTTTTAATCATAGAAAGAAATGGCATTAAGCAATATAAAAAGAGTAAAATCAAGCGAAATTGAATTAAAAGATCGCTTAGTAAGTATCCAACGTGTAGCTAAAGTTACTAAAGGTGGTCGTACTTTCAGCTTCTCTGCAATTGTTGTAGTAGGTGATGAAAACGGTATCGTAGGTTACGGTTTAGGCAAAGCTAAAGAGGTAACTGAAGCAATCACGAAAGGTATCGATGACGCAAAGAAAAATTTGGTAAAAGTTCCTATTATCAAAGGTACTGTTCCTCACGCGCAATATGGTAAATATTCTGGTGGTTCAGTTTTGATTAAACCAGCTGTAGGTGGTACAGGAGTTTTAGCAGGTGGTGCAATGCGTGCAGTATTGGAGTCTGCTGGTATCAAAGATGTATTGGCTAAATCATTAGGTTCTTCTAACCCACACAACGTGGTAAAAGCAACTGTAACTGCTTTAGCAGAAATGCGTGATGCGTATACAGTAGCACAACACCGCGGTGTCGATTTGAATAAAGTATTTAACGGTTAATTATCATGGCAAAAATCAAAATCACCCAGATAAAGAGCGTTATCGACAGAAGCGAGCGCCAAAAGAAAACTATTGAGGCATTGGGTTTGAAAAGAATCAACCACTCAGTAGAAGTTGAAGCTACTCCATCAATTATTGGAATGGTACGTAAAGTAAACCATTTAGTAGCTATCGAAACTATTTAATATTAGCATATGGAAGAGGTCTTTGGGCTTCTTCCATTACTTGTTATTAATAATAATTATTTTTTAATCGCTAGTACCTGTTTAGTGAGAGCGAAGGGCTAGCACAATTTAGTTTAAAAATGAACTTAAGTAATTTAAAACCTGCAAAAGGTGCAGTAAAAAGTAGCAAACGTATTGGCCGTGGTACTGGTTCTGGTCGTGGTGGTACTTCAACGCGTGGTCACAAAGGTGCTGGTTCTCGTTCAGGTCACTCTACGAAAATCGGTTTCGAAGGTGGTCAAATGCCTTTGCAACGTCGTGTGCCTAAATTTGGTTTCAAAAACATCAACCGTGTTGAGTACAATGGTGTAAACCTAGATACTTTACAAGCGTTGATCGAGAAATACAATTTAACAGCTGTAGATTTCGACGCATTGAAAGCTCATGGTTTAGTGTCTAAAAATGACAAAGTTAAAATCTTGGGTCGCGGTGAATTGAAAGCTAAAGTTGAAGTAACAGCGCACGCGTTTACTGCTTCTGCTCAAAAAGCTATTGAAGCTGCAGGCGGTTCTATCGTTAAAATTTAATAAATGAAGAAACTAATCACAACCTTAACCAATATTTGGAAAATCGATGATTTACGTACGCGTATTCTAAATACCTTACTTTTTCTTTTGATTTACCGTATTGGATGTCACGTGGTATTACCAGGTGTAAATCCTCATGCTTTGGCTTCTGGTCAAAAAGAGGGTTTATTGGGCTTATTGGATATGTTTGCGGGGGGATCTTTCTCTCGTTCGGCTATCTTTGCTTTAGGGGTAATGCCATATATCTCGGCATCCATTGTTGTTCAATTGCTGGGCATCGCGGTTCCTTACTTCCAAAAGATGCAGAAGGAAGGGGAAAGTGGTCGTCAAAAAATGAATCAAATTACTCGCTATTTAACTTTAGGGATTACTTTGCTTCAGGCTTTTGCTTATGTACGTACTCAAATCGAGCCAAGTGCTAAGACAATAGCTGACCCATTATTCACTATTCTAACTGCCATAGTTTTGACAGGCGGTACTTTATTTGTGATGTGGTTAGGGGAAAAAATTACTGATAAAGGTATCGGTAATGGTATTTCTTTGATCATCATGACTGGTATTATCGCTCAATTGCCAAGTGGTATCACTGCGGAATGGGTTTCTAGAATGGCGAAAGGTGGTGGTGGTCCAATTCCATTGTTGCTTGAATTTGTAGCTTTGTTCTTTGTTGTGATCTTTACGATCTTGATCGTACAAGGTGTTCGTAAGATCCCTGTACAATACGCGAAGAAAATCGTTGGAAACAAGCAAGTCGGTGGAGTACGTCAGTATATACCTTTAAAGGTAAATGCTGCAGGTGTAATGCCTATCATTTTTGCGCAGGCAATCATGTTTGTGCCAATGAGTTTAGGACAGTTCTTCCCAAATCTTCAGTCGGAATTTTTGACTTCGTTGAGTAACTATACTTCTGTAGCATACAACGTGACATTTGCGGTGTTAATTATCGCATTTACGTTTTTCTATACAGCGATCATGGTGAACCCACAACAGATGTCGGACGACATGAAGAAGAATGGAGGTTTTGTACCGGGTATTAAACCGGGATTGGAAACTAGTAATTTTATAGACCGCGTAATATCAAATATTACATTTCCAGGTGCAATTTTCTTAGCGATCATTGCTATTCTACCTGCTATTGCAAGTTTGTTTGGTATTAATAATCAATTTGCGCACTTCTACGGTGGTACGTCTTTATTGATTTTAGTAGGTGTGGTGTTGGATACTTTGCAACAGATCGAATCTCATTTATTGATGCGTCATTACGATGGATTAATGAAAACAGGTCGCATTAAAGGTCGTTCGGCCGCGTCTGTTGAGGGAATGGATCATTCGGCAATTTAATTTCTTTAGATGTCTAAAGTATTTTATAAGTCAGCAGAAGATATAGAGCAATTGCGGAAGTCAGCAGATGTGCTTTCGCAATTGCTTGGTGAAATCGCAAAAGTGATTAAGCCTGGGGTAAAGACTATATCTCTTGATAAATTAGCTTATGAGTATATTCATGATAACGGCGGGACGCCTGCGTTCTTAAATTATCAAGGATTTCCATATTCTTTGTGTATATCTGTCAACGATCAAATTGTACACGGCTTTCCAAGTGATTATGAAATTAAAGATGGAGATCTTGTTTCGGTCGATGGTGGTGTCAATCTGAATGGTTTTATCAGTGATTCGGCTTATACCTTTGGTGTAGGTGAAATATCTGAGGAAGCACAGTTGTTATTAGATGTAACAAAGGAATCATTGTACAAAGGTGTTGAACAGGCTGTGGCTGGTAAACGTGTTGGGGATATTTCTTCAGCTGTTCAGGAGTATGTGAGCAAATTCGGATTCGGAATTGTTCGCGAGCTGGTTGGACACGGAGTTGGTTATCACTTACATGAAAAACCTGAGGTTCCCAATTATGGAAAACGAGGTGCTGGTCCTAAATTGGAAGAAGGTTTGGTTATTTGTATCGAACCGATGATCAATGCGGGGCGTGCGGGTGTTCGTTTTTGGGATGATGGTTGGACAGTAAGTACAGTGGATGGAAAATTATCGGCGCACTTCGAACAGATGGTTGCAATCCGAAAAGGAGAACCAGATGTGTTGCTGACATTCGAACATGTAGAGAAAGTTTTGAACAAAAAGTAATTGGTTTTCAATTATTTTTATTTATCTTTGCACTCCTGTTCGCAGGCTTTTAAATTAAATTTAATCGAGAATATATGGCTAAACAAGCCTCAATAGAACAAGACGGTATAATTAGAGAGGCACTTTCTAATGCTATGTTTAGGGTAGAGTTGGAAAATGGACATGAAATCATTGCCCATATTTCTGGTAAAATGCGTATGCACTATATCAAAATTTTACCTGGTGATAAAGTTAAATTGGAAATGTCTCCGTATGATTTGACTAAAGGAAGGATTACTTATCGCTATAAATAGCCGTAAGTCCTTGTATTAGTGCAAGCTTTTGAAAAAATAAATATCATGAAAGTAAGAGCATCAATAAAAAAACGTAGCGCGGACTGTAAGATCATCCGTCGTAAAGGTAAAGTTTTTGTAATCAACAAAAAGAACCCAAAGTTTAAACAACGTCAGGGTTAATTCATTAAAAAAATAATAGCTTAATATTATATGGCAAGGATAGCAGGTATTGATTTACCTAAAAACAAAAGAGGTGTGATCGGCCTTACCTATATTTTTGGTATCGGTCGTACAAGAGCTGAATATATCTTGGAAAAAGCTGGTATCAGCGAAGATGTGAAGGTACAAGAGTGGAATGATGACCAATTGGCAGCAATTCGTACCATCATTAACGACGAATTGAAAGTTGAAGGTGCATTGCGTTCAGAAATTCAATTAAACATCAAACGTTTAATGGATATCGGTTGTTACCGTGGATTGCGTCACCGTAAACACTTACCAGTTCGTGGTCAACGTACTAAAAACAACTCACGTACTCGTAAAGGTAAACGTAAGACAGTTGCAAACAAGAAAAAAGCTACTAAATAATAAATAAGAAATGGCTAAAACTAAAAAAGCTGCAAAAAAGCGTATCGTTGTTATCGAACCTGTAGGTCAGGCTCACATTAACGCAACGTTTAACAATATCATTGTAACTTTGACAAATAATCAAGGTCAAACTATTTCTTGGTCTAGTGCTGGTAAAATGGGTTTCCGTGGTTCTAAAAAGAACACTCCATATGCTGCTGGTCAAGCTGCACAAGACTGTGGAAAAGTTGCTCACGACTTGGGTTTACGTAAAGTTGAAGTGTTTGTTAAAGGACCTGGTGCTGGTCGTGAATCAGCAATCAGAACATTGCAAACTGTAGGAATCGATGTGACTACTATCAAAGATATCACTCCACTTCCTCACAACGGTTGTCGTCCTCCAAAACGCAGAAGAGTTTAATTAATTTAAAGATAAGATTCATCGGCAATAGGCTGATAGATACTTTAATTGTAAAAGAAAATGGCTAGATATACAGGACCTAAGTCCAAAATTGCCCGTAAATTTAGAGAGCCGATCTTCGGCCCAGATAAAGCGTTAGAAAAGAAAAACTACCCTCCTGGACAACATGGAGCTTCTAAACGCAGAGGTAAGCAATCTGAATATGCTATTCAGTTGTTAGAAAAACAAAAAGCAAAATACACTTATGGTGTATTGGAGCGCCAGTTTGCAAACTTATTTGTTAAAGCTGCCTCTAAACAAGGTATTACAGGTGAGATCTTCTTAAAATTGTTAGAAGCTCGCTTGGATAACGTAGTTTACCGTTTAGGTATCGCTACTTCTCGTGCCGCTGCTCGTCAGTTGGTATCCCACAAACACGTTACTGTTAACGGCGAAGTTGTTAACATTCCATCATATAGCTTACGTCCAGGTGACGTTATAGCAGTTCGTGAACGTTCTCAAACACTTGAAGCCATCACAAATTCAGTTGCAGGTCGTACTGTAAACAAATTTTCTTGGTTAGAGTGGAATGCGAAAGAATTGACAGGTACTTTCTTAAGCTATCCAGAAAGAGCTGATATTCCTGAAAACATCAAAGAGAACTTAATCGTTGAGTTATACTCTAAATAATAAATAAAATAGAAGAATGCATAGTCCAATTTTGGGGTATGCATCTTCTATTGTATTATAATTATTATTACAAATAAAACATTAAAAGAAAATAAATGGCAATTTTAGCATTTCAAAGACCGGATAAAGTTATCATGCAAAAATCTACGGATTTTGATGGTACGTTTGAATTTCGTCCATTGGAGCCTGGTTTTGGTGTAACCATTGGTAATGCTTTGCGCCGTATTCTATTGTCCTCTTTAGAAGGATATGCAATTACGTCGATAAGGTTTTCTGGCGTTTCGCACGAATTTTCAACGATCAAAGGTGTTGTTGAAGACGTAACTGAAATTATCTTGAACTTGAAACAAGTTCGTTTCAAAAAAACAGGTGAGATTGGCGACAACGAAAAGGTATTTGTAGTAATCAATGGTCAAGAACAATTCTTAGCTGGTGATATCACAAAGTTCTCTAATAACTTTACGGTCTTAAACCCAGACATGGTAATCTGTAACATGGATAATTCAGTGACAATTGAATTGGAATTGAGTATTGCCAAAGGTCGTGGATACGTAAATGCTGATGAGAATAAAGTTGTTGATGCGCCAGTAGGTGTTATCGCAATCGATTCGATCTTTACTCCGATCAAGAATGTTAAATATACCATTGAGAATTACCGTGTAGAGCAAAAAACTGACTACGAGAAATTGTTGTTGGATATCTCTACTGATGGCTCAATTCACCCCGAAGAAGCTTTGAAAGAAGCTGCTAAGATCTTAATTCAACACTTTATTTTATTCTCTGATGAGAATATGCTTCTTGAGTCTCAAACGAAAGAAGAAACTAAAGTTGTTGATGAAGAAATCTTACACATGCGTAAGATCTTGAAAACAGAATTGGTAGATCTTGATCTTTCAGTTCGTGCATTGAACTGTTTGAAAGCTGCTGATATTCGCACATTAGCTGAGTTAGTAACTTACGACGTGGCTGATATGTTGAAATTCAGAAACTTCGGTAAAAAATCGTTAAGTGAAATTCAAGAATTGGTTAAATCAAAAGGTTTGTCATTCGGAATGAACTTAGCAAAATACAAATTAGACGAAGAATAATAATTTATTAAGCGACCACTATATGTAATTCCTCTTCAAGCTGATTGCTGAACAAGATGGGCTTTTGCCTTTGATAGATTTCGCAGTTTAAGTAAAGCAAGAACGGTATATATAGTATAATAAAATCAAAATGAGACACGGAAAAAAAGTAAATCACTTAGGCCGTACGGATAGCCATAGAAAAGCAATGTTGGCTAACATGGCAACATCATTAATCCTACACAAACGTATTACGACTACTTTAGCTAAAGCTAAAGCATTGCGTACATATGTAGAGCCTTTGATTACTAAATCTAAAAACGACACAACACACTCTCGTCGTACAGTATTCGCTTATTTGAAAGATAAAGACGCAGTTTCTATCTTATTCCGCGAAATTTCTGAAAAAGTAGCTAACCGTCCAGGTGGTTATACTCGTATCATCAAAATGGAAAATCGTTTAGGTGATAACGCAGAAATGGCTTTCATCGAATTAGTTGATTACAACGAAATCTATGGTAAAAAAGCTGCTGCTGCTGATAAAAAAGCTACTCGTCGTCGTGGTGGTGCTAAGAAAACTACAGCTGCCGAAACTGAAGCTCCTGCAGAAGTTAAAGCTGAAGTAGAAGGTGAAGAAAAAGTAGACGGAGAATAGTCTTCTTCTGATCTAGCATAAAAAAGTCCTCTTTTTAAGGGGACTTTTTTTATTTTATGACCATTCCTACCGTTATAACTAATATATTTGTAATGCTAAAATCTGATAGCTTTTTCTATTACTAGCTATTTCGTTTATCAATCTATAATTCATTAAGATGAAACCATTTGATGTTTATCCCATTAATCCCATTAACATAGTAAAAGCTAATGGATCAACGGTGTGGGATGCCGAAGGAAATGCTTACTTGGACTTGTATGGTGGCCATGCTGTGATATCGATAGGACACACGCACCCACATTATGTACAACGCGTCACAGAACAATTGAACCGTATTGGGTTCTATTCCAACTCTGTCGAGATTCCAATTCAGCGTGAACTTGCCCGATTGTTAGGGGAAATTTCGGGAAAGGTTGATTACGATTTATTTCTTTGCAATTCTGGCGCAGAAGCAAATGAAAACGCATTGAAGCTGGCTTCTTTTTACAATAAGCGTAAAAAAGTCATAGCGTTTTCAAAAGCTTTTCATGGAAGGACTTCATTGGCCGTAGCGGCTACAGACAATCCGAGTATAGTTGCTCCTGTCAATGAAACTGATAATATTGTATTTCTTCCTTTCAATGATGAAGAGGCTTTGACTGAGGCTTTCGCATCATATGGTGATGAAATTTCATCTGTTATCGTGGAAAGTATCCAAGGGGTAGGTGGAATCAGAGAAGCGTCAGTATCGTTTCTTCGATTGATTCGGTCTCTTTGCGATCAATATAATGCGGTGTTTATTGCAGACGAAGTACAATGTGGGTACGGAAGAACAGGCTTATTCTATGCGCAGGACTATTCGGGCGTTGAGGCCGATATTTACACAATGGCAAAAGGTATGGGCAATGGTTTCCCAATTGGTGCAATCAGTATATCGCCCAAATTTAAAGCGACTTACGGTAGCTTGGGAACGACATTTGGTGGCAATCATCTCGCATGTGCTGCCGCACTGGCTGTATTGGAGATTATCCAACAAGATAAACTGATGGAAAATGCGGCTCAAGTCGGACAATATCTTATTGATGAGCTTAAGCAACTCGATGAGATTATAGAAGTGAGAGGCCGAGGATTAATGATCGGTATAGAACTACCTGAATCTTTGGCCCATGTGAAGAAAGATCTCTTGCTAAAGAACCGTATCTTTACAGGAGAGGCTAAGCCTTTTGTGATTCGCTTATTGCCTGCTTTGAATATTACGAAAGATCATGCTGATCAGTTTTTAGAAGCATTGAAAGCACATATCAAAGCAGTAACGGTTGCATAACCTTAAGGCTGTCGATCAAATTATCCAATAGCCACACATCGGCTAATGCAAATTTGATTGCGACATAGTAGTTAAAATATATACTGAGTGTGAGGCGCCTATTTATTGCCGTTGAAAATGCACTCGAATAAATAAATATAGATGAAAAAGTTTTTCTCTGTTAAGGATGTTTCCAGTGTAGCGGACGTTGTTCAAGAAGCGTTAGCTTTGAAAGCTGCACCATATGACAATCAGGACCTTGGCCAACATAAAACCTTGGGACTTGTATTTTTGAATCCGAGTTTACGTACGCGTTTGAGCACACAAAAAGCGGCGATGAATTTGGGCATGAATGTGATGGTTATGAATATGGATAAAGATGGTTGGGCT
The DNA here is from genome assembly GCF_902706145.1 of Sphingobacterium sp. 18053. Lineage (NCBI taxonomy): Bacteria > Pseudomonadati > Bacteroidota > Sphingobacteriia > Sphingobacteriales > Sphingobacteriaceae > Sphingobacterium > Sphingobacterium sp. 18053. Next base: position 79,436 of record NZ_CACSJW010000010.1, on the reverse strand, counting down.
CTTGAGACACAAGATGGTGTTGTGATGAACGGGACAACTGTTGAACATATTCGTGAAGCCGCCGCTGTTATGGGCGAGTATTGTGATATTTTGGGACTTCGTTCCTTTCCAAAATTGAAAGATCGTGAAGAGGATTATAGTGAGGACCTGTTCAACAAATTCATTAAGTACTGTGGTGTTCCTGTTGTTTCCTTAGAGAGTGCAACACGCCATCCATTGCAGAGTTTGACAGATATGATTACCATCACTGAGTACAAGAAGACTGAAAAGCCGAAAGTGGTATTGGCTTGGGCTCCGCATGTTAAGGCATTACCTCAGGCAGTACCTAATTCTTTTGCAGAATGGATGTGCAAAGCACAAGAAGAGGGATTGGTCGATTTTACGATAGCTCAACCTATGGGGTATGAGTTAAGTGAAGAATTTACTGCTGGAGCAACCATATCTAATAATCTTGAGGAAAGTTTAAAGAATGCTGATTTTGTCTATGTGAAAAACTGGTCTTCTTATCAAGAATATGGCGAGGTATATGGTGTTGATGAAGATTGGATGATGGATAACAAGAAGCTCAATTTGACGAACGATGCCAAAGTAATGCATTGTTTGCCAGTAAGAAGAGATCTTGAATTGTCTTCTGAGATTTTAGATGGACCAAACTCACTCGTGATTAAAGAGGCTAGCAACCGTGTATGGGCTGCTCAGGTTGTTTTAAAACGTATGTTAGAGGATTTGGCATAGTCCAATCCTATAGATTATTGAAAAACTATTTTTATTGGGAAAAGTTGCGTAATGGCTAATAGTGTATTAAATATAATTAAAATTGGCGGGAATATTATTGATGATGAGCGCCAATTGGATTCTTTTTTAGAAAAGTTCTCCGCATTATCAGGGAAAAAGATTCTTGTACATGGTGGGGGTAAAATTGCAACTCGTTTGGCTAGTGAACTGGGAATTGAAGCCCAAATGGTAGAAGGGCGTCGTGTGACAAATGAGGAAATGTTACGCATTGTAACAATGGTATATGCTGGATTGACAAATAAAACAATCGTTGCTAAGTTACAAAATTTGAAATGTGATGCTGTTGGATTGACTGGAGCCGATGGTGATGTCATTAAAGCGATAAAGCGTCCGGTTAAAGATATCGATTACGGCTTTGTAGGTGATTTGTTGCATGACTCTGTAAATACGCTGGCTATCAAGAAATTTCTAGAAGCTGGGTTTGTTCCGGTGTTTTCGGCTATTACACACAATGGCCTTGGACAATTGCTCAATACCAACGCGGATACTATAGCTTCTTCATTGGCGGTGTCTTTGGCTTCATTATATGAAACTTCTTTGGTTTATTGTTTCGAGAAGAACGGCGTTTTACGCGATGTAACAGATGAGAATTCAGTAATCCCAACGATTAAGTCAGAAGAGTTTGAACATCTTAAGGAATCCGGCGTGGTGAATGACGGGATGATCCCTAAGTTGCAAAATGCATTCAATGCTATAAATAAAGGTGTTCAAGAGGTCTATATTGGAAATGCTAATAATTTGCATTTGTTTCAACAAGGACAATTTGGCACTTGCTTGACATTAAAATAAAAATCTAACCTAAACCCAACGATCGCTATGAAAAAGGTCACCATTATCGGAAGCGGTAATATCGGTCTTTCTTTGGCAAAAGGACTTGTAAAAAGTGAATTTGCCAATGCTGCCGATATTACATTGACGAGGAGAAATTTGAATGCACTGGCCGAAGAAGCGAGCCAGGGCTTCTCAGTAAGTAATGATAATAGGCTCGCTGTAAAGGGGGCTGATATTGTTGTTTTCGCAATACTACCTCAACAACTAAAAAAGGTATTGGTGGAAGTGGCCCCTGTAATTGAAAAGACAAATCAGATTTTTGTCTCCATCGTGTCAGGAGTCTCTTGTACCGATTTAAAAGCAGAGTTGGGTGCAGATGCCACAGTTATACGGGCAATGCCCAACACAGCAATAGCAATAGCTCAATCAATGACTTGTATCGCCAGCGACAATGCTTCGGACGATAGTTTGAAGGAGGTTGAGAAGATGTTTGAAACTGTTGGTTCAGTGGTTGTCATTAATGAAGACCTTATGACATCGGCAACGGCATTGTGTGCCTGCGGTATCGCATTCTTCCTACGTGCTATTCGTGCTGCTTCACAAGGTGGAGTTGAAATCGGATTTCATGCGCACGACGCATTAAAAATGGCAGTTCAAACTGCAAAAGGCGCTGCTGATTTGTTATTGCATACCAATGCTCATCCAGAAGGAGAGATTGATAAGGTAACATCACCAAAGGGATGTACAATAGCGGGATTGAACGAAATGGAACATAACGGTTTTAGTTCTGCTTTTATAAAGGGAATTAAACTGTCTGCGGATAAAGCAGGAGGACTATACCATGAAGGATAAACAGCATCTATTTGAAGATGCTCTGGCCCTTTTAAAACAATTAATTGGACTGTCGTCTTTAAGTAAAGAGGAAGAGTTCACGGCAGATTTAATTGATCGCTTCTTTCGGGAGCGTGATATCAAAACGCATCGGAAAGGCAATAATGTCTGGGTGTATAATGCCCATTATGATATCACTAAACCTACGATATTGCTTAACTCCCATCACGATACAGTAAAACCAAATACGGGTTATACAAGGGATCCTTTGGCGGCAACTGTAGAGGAAGGTAAATTGTTCGGATTGGGGAGCAATGATGCTGGAGGCTGTTTGGTATCATTGATAGCTACATTTTTGTATTTTTACCAGCAGACGGAATTGAAGTATAACTTCTGTCTTGTCGCCAGTGCCGAAGAAGAGATCTCAGGTAAGAATGGTGTAGAATCTGTTTTGGATGCTATCGGTCCAATTGATTTTGCAATTGTGGGTGAGCCTACCTTATTGGATTTGGCAATTGCAGAAAAGGGGCTGATGGTGTTGGATTGTACCGCTTTAGGGACGGCTGGACATGCTGCGCGTAATGAGGGTGATAATGCGATCTATAAAGCGATCAAGGATATTGAATGGTTTCAAAATTATACATTTGAAAGAACTTCGTCAACCTTAGGCCCAATTAAGATGTCGGTAACAGTAATTCAGGCGGGATCACAGCACAATGTGGTACCGGCTACTTGTAACTTTGTTGTTGATGTCAGAACCACAGATGCTTATTCGAATGAAGAGACGTTGGATATTATCAAGTCTCATGTAAAATCAGAGGTCACAGCGAGATCGACGCGCCTGAAGTCTTCTTCTATTCCTGAAACGCATCCAATCGTCAAAGCAGGCATTGTACTGGGACGTAAAGTATATGGTTCACCGACGATGAGTGATCAGGCTCTTATTCCTGTCCCTTCTCTGAAGCTGGGACCTGGCGATAGCGCGCGGTCGCATATGGCAGATGAGTTTATCTATATTGATGAAATTAGAGCAGGGATCGATCTCTATATCGCAATGTTAGAAAAGATAGTATAAAAAAAGCTTCCATTTTTATGGAAGCTTTTTTTATACTAGACTAAGCTGATTTGACGTTTGATACTCTCTTCGAGAGAGATGATCGTCTCGGTACGTTGAATCCCTGGTACGGATTGAATATCTTCATTCAATACTTTTCTCAGGTGAACTGTATCTCTACAGATGATTTTTGCAAAAATACTGTATTGGCCAGTACAATAGTGTAATTCGACCACTTCTTTGATTTCTTTCAATTTATCTACCGCATCTGCATATTGTGAACCTTTTTCAAGATAGATACCCAAAAAGGCCGTGATATCAAATCCGACTTTTTGAGGATTGATAATTAGATTTGACCCTCTAATGATACCTAGTTCTTCCATCTTCTTCATTCTAACGTGAATTGTACCACCTGATACAATTAGCTTTTTTGCTATTTCTGTATAAGGAATAGAGGCATCGTTCATTAGAATAGACAAGATTTGGATATCCAAATTGTCTAGATCATAGTTTGCATATTGATTTTCCATTAACAATGGTTTTTGTGTTCATTAATTGGTCGTTGCATCAAGATCTGACCAATAGCTAAAATAATTAAATTTATTTCAAAATTACTAAGAATTTTCGGTTTATAGATGTAAATTTAATAAAAAATACTTATTCATATTGATAATGTTATATGTTTTTGATTGAAAGTGATTATAATTGTTTCATGGTGATCTTATTATAGGTTAAGTGATTGTTTTCATGTTTGATATCAAGATTATGATAAATTAATTTAGTATTGCCTTTTTTAGAAGTAGGAAAAACAGTTGGCATATTGAAAATCTAATCAGTTCGAATTTAGCATATGATGGGGGCAAAAATGTAGCAGACTGTGTGATGTTTGAGTAAACGAAAAATCAAATACGGAATAGAGATGGAAGAAGTTCAAGATGTAAAGATTTCGAAAAAGAAACCGATTTTTGAAGTAGGGGAAGGACTTCATAAATACCTTAAGCTGTATCAGCGAGACGAAAAGTTGCCGATAGGATACAAAGATCTACTGAATTTTACGGAGACAGTACCTGTCATGGATAAATTTGGCAACGATACTTTTTGGGAGACTCCACTGTATCCGCAATATCTTATTGACCAATTGTATGACGGGTTGAAGGTGATTTATGCTAAACTGAAAGCATCAGGTAATACGCGAATCGTCCAGCATAAATATATTGATCGTGTCGAGTATTGCGGCTTTGGCAATACTAAACCATTTCGTATTCGTATCGTAAACCGTTTAAATGATGTGTACGATTATTTTTACATCAAGCAAGCTGATGCGTCAAGAATATATGGATTGGAGTTAGAAGAAATATTGTCGCCCAATCAGGTGAATTATATGGTAGACCATGATACTTTGGTTGAAGAACATATTGTTGGAATTCCTGGGGACACGTTTTCGAAAACACGTATGTTCTCGCCTGATTATAATCTGACCCGGATTTCCAAAGAATTTGTCAAGTTTAATGAACGGTGTATTATTACGTTGTTGGGGGATATGAGAGCCTACAATTTTGTGATGCAGATTACACCGGATTTCGATGATTTCCAGTTTCGAATTCGGGCAATAGATTTTGACCAGCAGTTTTATGAGGGAAATCCAAAAGTATATATGCCACAATTTTTTAAGGAGAATCTTCCCTATGTCAAACTAGCGATGGAACATCTAAATGAAAAAACAGTGCTGCAATACCAACAGGAGGAACGTTCTTCCATTGTGCATAGAGTCAGAAGCGAAAGACATCGGATTGCTGATCTGAGGGATGCTTCGCAAACGCAGGTGCTCTCGACGCAGGAGAATATCGAACAGTTACGTGAGGGCTATGCTGAATTTTATCAGAATAACTCCTACCTCAAGTGTAAAACGATGACGGATATTGTTGAGTTGAATGTGAAGAATGTGATTCGTCAGGTGCAAATGTAATTACTTGATCCGATCTTTGTTGTCTTTGATAAAGGCGGACCATCCAGTGTACGACTTGCTGCTGCCTGATACTGCATTTTTCTGAAACGAGTGGCAGACAGCGATTGCCAATCCGTCGGTGGCATCTAAAAATTGTGGTGTTTCCTCAAATTTTAATAGATTTTTTAGCATAGCGGAAACCTGCTCCTTTGTAGCATTTCCATTTCCTGTAACGGATTGTTTTATCTTTCTTGGAGAATATTCAAAGATTGGAATATCTTGCGCCAGCGCCGCCGCCATGGCAACACCTTGCGCTCGCCCTAATTTGAGCATGACCTGTATGTTTTTGCCATAAAATGGTGATTCAAGAGCTACGCAGTCGGGATTATATTCCTGCATTAGAGCAGAAGTTTTTTTGAATATACGTTGTAGTTTTAGGGCATGGTCATCTAAATGTCCCATTTTGATGACCCCCATTGAGACCAAGGATATGTTATTGCCAACTTCTTTGATGATACCATACCCAAGTATTACTGTTCCGGGGTCTATACCTAAAATTATTCTTTCTTTCGCCTTTTCCTTCTGCATATACAATAATACAAATTTTGCGTTTTATTCGTGGATTGCGTTCGACAAAACTTAATCATTTGGCTAAAATTTAGTAACATTGCTCTCTAATTATCAAATGTTGACTGGAAGACAAAAAAAATACATCAGTCTTTTATTGAAGATACTGGTTTTCGCCCTAGCGACCTGGTATATCGTTGTGAAGGTATCCGATAGAAGCAATATTGAGAAGTTTAAAACCCTAATTGCCGGTTTGGAACAACATTCGGTTGTTTGGACCCTTATTTTGATTGTGGTTTTAATGCTTGTCAATTGGTTGCTTGAAGTTGTGAAATGGCGGTATCTTGCATCTAAACTGGAGCATATCTCATTTTGGAAGGCTTTCCAATCCGTTTTCTGCGGGCTTACCTGGGCTATTTTTACACCCAATAGGATTGGAGAATATGGCGGTCGGGTACTTTTTCTACAGCCTCAACATCGAGCAAAAGGCGCCGTAGCGATGGGCGTTGGATTATTTGCGCAATTGGTGCTCACAAGCGTTGCGGGATCACTAAGTATTGCTTGGTTTATCTGTAAATTTCTTTCGACTCCTTTAACAGTACAATTTGCGGTATGGCTACTTGCTATTATCTATGCTGCAGGATTTGTCATCTTATATTTCAATGTAAAATGGATTGATTTATTGGTCGGTAAAATTAAGTTTTTGACGCGGATTAAGCCCTTCTTTGAAGTATTGGAGCATTATTCAATGCGGGAGCTCAGTATTGTTCTTTTAAATTCTTTGGCGCGATTTGTTATTTTTACTTCTCAGTATATCATCTTGATGAAGCTAACTTTGCCTGAGTTACCACTTTTATCCATGATTCTGATGATTTTTATCCTGTTTTTTGTCCAGGCAGCTCTACCTACATTGGATATTTTTGATTTCAGTGTTAGAAGTTTTGTTGCTAGCAATCTATATAGCTATATTACCACACAAGAAATTGCTGTAATGGCTATTGTTTCCTGTATTTGGTTCGTTAATTTGATTCTTCCAGCTATATTTGGTTCTATTTTTGTTTTTAAGATTAATTTTTTCGGTGATACAAATTCTTAACTATTTATTGATCATTTTTACCTGCGTATATGCAATTCTAGTTTTATGGATGCGCAGGGGCTGGTCCTTGATTTTGGAACCTAACAATTCTATTAGGCCAACAATGACCGTATCTGTGATTATCGCTGCGCGGAATGAAGAGTTAAATATTAGGCGCACCATTGAATCCATACTAGGGCAGAATTATCCTAAAGAGCTCCTTGAGCTAATTATTATCGATGACCATTCAGACGACAATACGTCTTTGATTGTGAAAGAATATGAAGATAAAGGTGTTAAGCTGATTCAATTAAACGAAAATGGCCGTTTGAATTCGTACAAGAAATTAGCAATTTCAAGAGCAATAGAATGTTGTCATGGTGAAATTATTATTACCACTGATGCGGACTGCCGCATGGGGTCGAACTGGTTAGCAACGGTTATCAGCACATTTGAGAAAGAAGGTGCTTATCTACAATCTTCTCCAGTGGTGTATTCGGAGGAGAAAAGTTTTTTTGAACGACTGCAAACCTTGGAATTTTTGTATTTGATAGGTCTGGGCGCTGCAGGTATTGGTAACAAAAAACCAACGACCTGTAATGGAGCAAATTTGGCCTATCGAAAGGATATTTTTAAACAAATGGGCGGATTTAAAGGGATTGATGAGCTAGCATCCGGAGATGATGAACTTTTTTTACATAAGGTAGCAGAACAATATCCCGAGAAAATAATGTTTTGTAAATCAAAAGATGCCGTTGTTTATACGGATGCGAAACCAGATTTGAAGTCATTCATTAGTCAACGCAGACGTTGGGCTTCAAAAAGTACCAAATATAAAAATAAAGGTGTCATCGCATTGGGGATTTCCATTTGGTTCTTTAATTTATTGATTTTGGTAGCTTCAGTTCTTGCTCTTTTCGGCGTGAAATTCGTTGCTTGGGTTGTACTTTTTGCATTGCTATTGAAGATGGTCGTCGAATTTCTTTTTATTGAACCTTTGACCAGGTTCGCAAGCAGAAAGGAACTCTTATGGTATCTTCCTTTATTGAGCTTGGCTCATATTCTTTATCTGGCTTATATAGGCATATTGGGTAATGTGGGTAAGTACGACTGGAAGGGAAGGCAGGTTAAGTAGCTTATTCCTATTTCTCGACCTTTAGTTTTATCGCTTCTTCAGCTAATTTAACGATCTCCTCAATATTCTTACCCTCCGTATCCAACGGATTTAGCACTTCCCAGGTCATGTGAAGAAATGGGGTCAGTGGATACATCCCATATTGTACCATTTCATATGATCCAGTGATCGCAATAGGAACAACGAGTGCATGTGGATTTTTCTTTAATAATGTGGCAATCCCACCAACATGAAAGGCCTTCATTTTCCCGGTCTTTGATCTTGTACCTTCTGGAAAAATAAACGCGGACCAGTTTTTGGTTTTCATATTATTGGCAAGTTTTAATATTTCAGCAATAGATTGTTTGGGGTCATTGCGATCTATATTTGCGGCACCACCATGTTTTAAGTTGAATGAGATACTAGGTATACCGCTGGCAAGTTCTATTTTAGAAATAAACTTTCCGTGAAATCTACGCAAAAAATAGATCATTGGGGGGATATCAAAAGTACTTTGGTGATTGGCAACGAACACGATAGGTTGACCTGTTGGAATATTTTTGTTGTCGATAAATGTCACCCGATTAAATAGCGTGTAATAGCAGGCAACGAGGCAGGCATTTAACATATCGACACTTTTTTTGTGGGCATCATATCCACCTAGCTTTAAACATAGCCACTGTATGGGGTGAAAAATAATTAAGGATAAACCAAAACAAAACCAAAATATAATAGATAGGAAATAGCCTAAAAACTTCTTCATAAACGTTATTTAATGATACAAATATATCATTAAGCAATGGTTTTTGAAAAATATTGATTTTATAATGTTTTGTTTTAACATTATTAATATTATCTTTAATAATGTTAATAATGTTATTATTTAATGAAAAAAATACCGGTTGATTGCCCTTGTTGTGAGTCGAAGTTAAAAGTCGCCAAATTGGTGTGTGAATCCTGTGAAACCGAAGTTGTAGGTAAGTTTTCTTTACCTGTGTTGATGCAGCTTACTGTAGAGGAGCAAGAACTTGTTTTGAATTTTTTGATGCACTCAGGGAGTTTAAAAGAAATGGCAAATCAGATGGGCAAATCCTATCCGACGGTCCGTAATATTCTCGATGATCTGATTCGCAAATTGAAATCGCTTGATCATACAAACAATGGTGGCAAAAATAGAAGTATTTAGCAGTCTGGACAATCGAATGATTGATAAACAAAGAATTATATCAAGATGAAAAATAATACGCTTTATACCGAAAGCCAATCTTTTTTTAGCTGGTGGCTCTGTCTGATCCTTTTATCTGTCAGTGTGGCCAGTTTTTCTGTGCACTGGAATGAGCTCTTGCGGTTGAATTTTGCTCCATTATTTCAATTACCGGGGTTTTGGATCAATTTGGTATTATGGGGATTGTTTGGCGTTCTACGATTAAGAACTACTATTCGTGAAGATGAAATTGAAGTCTATTTTTTTCCATTTAATTTCTATCGTAAAAGAGCGCGTTGGACAGATATTCGTGCTGTTGAGGTACGAAAATATAACCCGATTGGTGAGTTTGGTGGATGGGGTTTTCGGAGAGGGCAGAAAGGGCTGGCTTTTTCAGCTCGTGGTAATATGGGCTTACAACTTACATTGGAAACTGGCAAGATATTACTTATTGGAACCCAAAATCCAGTAGAAATCGAAAAGCTGAGCTTATCTCAATTCTTAAAAAATGAAAGTTAAACAGATTTTTCAGAATCCATTTGCGGAATTGCCGGAGTGGAAACTATTCTTTGCTGGTGTTATCGGATTTTTGTTATCAAGCTATGTTATTTATTTATCGGGCCAGCAGTTTAATGGATTTATGCATTTCTATCAACCAGATATAGGGGTGTCCATATGGGTTGTCTTGGGCGTTCATGCCTTTATGGTTTTGGCTCCTTTTACACTTCTTTACGGTACAGGGATGTTATTAAACAGAAAGACTAGAATCATTGATGTCATGAATGTCGTTTTGATTATACCATTTCCGCTCTATTTTGCATTATTTTTGGGGAAACTATTAAATCCGGACAAATTTACTGACCAACTATTAAAAGCGGTGCAAAAAGGCGATCATACATTGGCCGGAGTTGATAAAACTGAACTATTTTTATTTGGTATGTTTGGAATAATCAGTTTATTATTGCTGTTTTATCAGTTCTATTTATTGGTCAAGGGCATGAATGTAGCGGTTAACAATAAGAAGATTGGTATCAGTGTACTATTTGTGGCATTATATTTTATACTGGATCTATGTATACAGTTTAATTTCTAGTAAAAAACGACAATGAGAAAAATTTTATACCTATTTATCATTTGTTTCCACTTTTCATGTTCCCATGCACAGACATTTGATGGATCATGGAAGGGCGAGGTTGAGGTTTCGGGGCAGAAGTTGCTGCTGGTGTTCAACATTCAAAAAGATAGCGCAGGGAAGTGGAATGGAACCTTTGAGAGTCCGATGCAAACAGCGCAGAAATTTGCAATCAATCAAATACGTATAGAGCACGATTCCATTTGGATGGACGTTAGGAATATAGGTCTTCTGTATGCTGGCTTTTTGGATCGGGATAAAGATGTTATGAAAGGAGTGATGAAACAAGGTCCTTTTGAATCTGCTATGATTTTGGTACGAAGCGAGAACGAACAGAGTGGGCTTTCTCGTAAACAGGATGTTTTCCCCCCTTATAGCTATACGGAAGAGGAAGTGGAATTCAAAAATAGCGCGGGCAATGCGCTACTTACGGGTTCCCTGACTTATCCCAAAAGTGGAGGGCCGTTTCCTGCGGTAGTATTAATCAATGGCAGTGGGCAACAAAATAGAGATTCTGAAGTGTTTGGTCACAGGCCATTTAAGGTGCTTGCTGATCGTCTTACGAAAAATGGTTTTGCCGTATTACGTTACGATGACAGGGGAGTAGGTGGCTCCAAAGGAGAAGTTAATTTGGCAACAACGATTGACTTTGCTTCCGATGCCAATGCTGCAGTTGATTTTCTAAGCAAAAAAGCTGTAGTTGATGTGGATAAAATCGGGATGATTGGCCATAGTGAGGGCGCTTTAATTGCTGAAATAGTGGCATCAGAAAATAGTAAAGTAAAATACATAGCGCTTCTATCCGGACCTGTGATTAAAGGTGATTCCCTACTGATCTTACAAAGTTACGCCTTGGGGAAAGTCGGTGGTTTATCTGAAAAGGCTTTGGATGTAAATAAAGCAAATAATCGAAAATTGTATAATATTCTATTGGAAGACGAGCCACCAAAAGTATTGGCCGAATCGTTGGAAAAAGAACTTATTCAGCAAAATAACGGGAATCCACTGACTCCTGATATGAAGATTAAACTTAGTCCAATGATGAGCCCCTGGTTTAGAACGTTTCTTCGCATCGATCCAGCTTATTATCTGAAGCAGGTGAAAGTACCGATTTTCGCTTCCTTCGGGGGAAAGGATGTTCAAGTCCCGGCGAATGAAAACATCTATTGTCTCCAACACCTGCATTTAAACACCACCGACGTCACCATTAAGGATTATCCTAATTTGAATCACCTTTTTCAAAATGCGCAAACAGGAAAAATTGAAGAATATTTTGAAAACTCAGAGAGCTTTAATGAACAATTGATGGATGACCTTACGAAATGGCTTAAACTGAAAACAAATTGATTTAATCAACTAAAGGCTGCGGATTTTAATATTTTTTCCGGATCAAATAAGTTTAAAAAAATCGGGACCATTTAATAGTGCATTAAATGGTCCTGACTATATTAGATAAACCTGAGTGTATTAGAACAAGGGATATCTCTTTGAAGTGCGCTATTCCAATTAGGGTGTTGTATTGGCTACGGGAAGTATTTTCCCATTGAAATAGTGATGCCCATTTTGAGCGAAATCTGCGATGTAGCGTCCCATTTCAAAGGCTAAAGTACCCGCTTCAACACCTGGAAAAGCAGCTTCGAACATTTCAGTCTGAGCAGATCCTAAGGCTAGGCAGTTCACTTTGATTCCCTTTTCCTTAAATTCCTCCGCTAAGCATTCTGTAAGCACTGCTAATGCAGCTTTACTGGTTGAATATGCCGAAAGTCCGGGAAACTTTAGGGATCCCTGGAATCCGCCCATACTGCTAATATTGACAATATGTGAGCCTGATTGCATCATGGGAACAACGTGTTGTATCATATTGACGTGTCCCATCACATTGGTTTGTAGCATTTCAGCAAAATCCTTTCCATCAGTTTCCATAAATGGCTTATTGATGAGTGCTCCAGCATTGTTAATCAAGATATCAACCTTATCAAATTTTGATTGGATGAAGGGAACGAGAGTAGTATAGTCATCGTAGACAATATCAAATTGAGCCGGATATAAAGTGCCGCCATCATAGTTGAGCTGACCTGCAATTTCATGAAGTTTTCTCAGTTTGTCTGCTGATCTAGCCAAAGCAATTACTTTGTTGTCCTTTTTAGAGGTCAAATCCAATACCGCTTCAAATCCAACACCACTGCTTGCACCTGTAATAATAATATTTGCCATGTTTATTCTTCTAGTTTTTGACTTTGTTCAACTTCTTCTGCGGAAGGTAATTTGTCCTCGCCAATTGCTTGCGGATGAAAGATAAAGTAAATCCCCGAAAGAGCAACGAGAGCGGAAATAATATAAAATAACAATGTGATCAAAACCGCATTGTGAGAGTCTACCTGGAATATGCCAGCTCCCCACATAATCACAAGTTCACGCATGCCCAATCCCCCAACAGAAAACGGAATGATTGAAACCAAAGAAGATGCAAGGAATAGAAATAGGTACGGAGAGAACTTACCGCTAAAACCTAAGGCATAAAGAATGAGGATTGCTGCGAGAACCTGCATTGATTGTACACCAATAGCCTTTAAATGTGCTCTTAGAAATGTTGCCTTGTATTCCTTAAAGAACTTGGTTACGATAAAGTAATAGAGAACGCTCCCTATAATAAATAAAATGATGGTAAGATAGTTTGGAATCCCTAGCTGTGGCATATAGGTAACCAGCGCTGCGATGATAAGGCATAGTGCCCATAGGCCGCTTAATCTGTCTAAAAATAGGGCCGTGAATAATTTTCTTCCTTTAATATTGAATCTTTTCCTGAGGAAAAATATCTTATATCCATCTCCGCCAACACCCCCAGGTAGAATGAGGTTATAAAATAGGCCAAGTTGGTACAATTTCAAATTATATTTTTCCGTGACATCCAGACCGATTGCCTTTAAAAAGGTTAATAAACGCGAAGAGGAAATAAAAATGGAGATACTATAAGCGACTAAAGCAAAGAATAGATAGAGCGGATTGGAATTGATGACAGCTTCTTTCAGATCCTTTAGAGATACCTTGCTGAATACCCAATATAAGGCTCCCACAGTAACAACGATCTTTGCTATATTTTTGGCTATTTTGAGCCCCTTTTTTTTATCCATAGAAATTATACGTCCAATCTTGTTCAGCTGTAATTAGCGATTTGGCGAATCCAAAGTTAGAAACTTTGTCGAATTGTGCAATTGTGCTTAAGCTATCGTTGGGTAAATTCTTGAATACAATAATATCAAATATAAAATACCAAAGATAGTAGCAAGAGAAAATAGCCAATTTAGGTCAATTCTGTTATATTTGTGCTTGAGCACAGCGATCATCAATCCAATGATGAAGCAAAATAATAAAATAGGAGCGACAAGCGCGATCTTATTGGTAAATGCAAGGCTGATTTGATTCAATTTGCTTTTTGCTTCCTGTCCTAAAAAAAGCGGATAAGAAGCAAAGGCCAATAAAATGATAAATAACCTTAACAGCGTTTTTGCGATTATTTTGCTTATGGTATGATTTTTGGCTGTAATCTTCATGATTTGTGGATTAATTTACCCCAAAAATACAATTTGAAATTAAAATTTATACATATGAATCGATTCGTTTTATCATTAGCAACAGTTTTTGCTACGGTGACCTTATTTTCTTGTGGAGCACAAAAGCAAGGTACATCAACTGGAAATCCTTCTTCCAATACGAGTGCAGCTTCTGGTCCTAGCGCTTCGGATTGGAAATCCGCTGTAAAAGGAACGTGGACATTGAATACAATCGATAGAGAGAATTTACCTTCTTCATTCACGATTAAAAGTGTATTTGAAGAGGCTCCTGCAGAATGTTTCGTAGGTAGTACATGGAATTTTATTGGAAATGGTAAAGGATCAATTACATTTAATGCGCAAGGAACTTTATGTGCTCCGGGTGCATCACGTGAGATCTTTTGGTCTATCTATAACCCTGGAAAAGGCTTAGGAGAACCTCAGTTTCAATTTAAAAAGATTTATGCAGGCGATAAGGCGAAGAACGTAACAACAGGTTACCGTTTGGATTTATCTTATTCGGATGGGAATAAATTAGTTATGCGCATGCCATTGACTGTTGCTAACGGAGAAGCCTATTTAGTGTTTAATTTTACGCGTTCGAACTAAACGTAAACGATAAAAGAAGAATAACAGAAAGCTATAGGAATTCCTATGGCTTTTTTTGTTTAAAATTTAATACTTTTACACTCCCAATTCATTATGATTTATTTGTGCCATAGGCTGCGGAATTTACCGATACAGTGAAAAAGCCAACTATGCATGATAATCTTGTGGGCGGATAAGCTTATTTTAAGTATGAAAATGGGATATATACCTAACGATTTCGTCAGGTATTGCTTAATCTAGAGAGAAACATGGCTGAACAAAACACGAAAACTGCTTTAATAACAGGTATAACAGGACAAGATGGTGCCTATCTAGCAGAATTCCTATTGAAGAAAGGTTACAAAGTACACGGTTTAAAGCGTCGCAGTTCTTTATTCAATACAGATCGTATTGATCATCTTTATCAAGATCCCCATCTTGACAATAGAAATTTCACATTGCATTTTGGTGATTTGACGGATTCAACCAACTTAATCCGTATTATACAGGAAACACAGCCTGACGAGATTTACAATCTTGCGGCGCAATCTCACGTAAAAGTTAGTTTTGATACGCCGGAATATACTGCAAATGCCGATGGTATCGGTACCTTGCGGATTCTTGAAGCAGTCAGATTATTGGGAATGATTGAGAAAACCCGTATCTATCAGGCTTCTACTTCCGAGCTGTATGGATTGGTGCAAGCGGTTCCACAAAGTGAAACAACACCTTTTTATCCGCGAAGTCCTTATGCTGTAGCAAAAATGTACGGTTATTGGATTACTGTCAATTATCGTGAAGCCTATAAGATGTATGCCTGTAATGGAATTTTATTTAATCACGAGAGCCCTGTAAGGGGAGAGACTTTTGTGACACGTAAAATTACCAGAGCTGTAGCAAAAATCGCGCTAGGGCTACAGGATAAATTATATCTTGGTAATCTGTCGGCACAACGCGACTGGGGGCATGCCAAAGATTATGTAGAAGCAATGTGGTTGATTCTACAACAAGAAACCGCAGAAGATTTTGTGATTGCTACAGGTGTGACAACAACTGTAAGGGACTTTGTTCGCATGGCTTTTGCAGAATTGGGAATCGAGATTGAGTTCAGTGGAAAGGGAGAGCAGGAGAAGGGGGTAATTATCGATATTGACGAGGAGCGCCTAGCCCAGTTAAATATTGATAAGTCGCTGATTAAATTCGGTCAGACTGTTGTCAAAGTTGATCCAGCATATTATAGACCAACTGAAGTCGATTTACTTATTGGTGATCCGACTAAAGCAAATACAAAACTTGGATGGACGCCAAAATATGATCTTCAGATGTTGGTAACAGATATGGTACAATCCGATCTTCACCTGATGAGAAAGGAAGAATACTTAAAACAAGGCGGATTTGAGACCTTGAATTATTTTGAATAATTCATAATTGGTAATAAAAAATAAAACTGGAATAATTTTTGTTTAAACATTCAATAGTATAAATTATAGATTTATACCTATGAATATGACAGTATATTATGATAAATTCAGAAGTTGTTTCGAGTAAGAAAGAAGAAGAAAAGAAGAAAGATTCTTCGAAGATTTACTTCTTTATCATTGCGATAGCAGCATTACTTGCAACGAACATATATTTTTATGTCAAGTTTAAGACCAATGGTGAAAAGGTCTATACACTTACAGTGGAAAAAGAAAATTTGCAGGTACAAATCGATCGTATTGAAGCTGAATTGGATAAAATTGATGTAGAAAATGTCCAATTGACTCCAGAGATGTCCGTGCAGAAGGATGATTCCAGAGCTGAGATCGCAGAGCTTCGTAAAAAACTTGAAAATAAGAGTATTACTCCAAAAGATATCGATGAAGCACAGCACAAGATCAATCAGCTTAAGAAGCAGGTGGATACTTATCGTGTAAATGTGCAGCGGCTGATTCAGGAAAATCAGATTTTATCGAAGCAAAACTCCAACTTGAGCGAATCTGTTGTCGAAAAAGAAAAACAGATTACTTCATTAGTTACATCAAATTCGGATCTGAAAGAGAAGGTTGCAACTGCTTCAGCATTAAAGGTTTCAAGCATCAGTATAAATGGCCTTGAAGTCAAAAAGAATGGAAAGGAATTTGTAGAGGAACGCGCTAAAAAAATTGATAAGTTAAAAATCAATTTTACCATTGCTGATAACCCCTTAGCAAAAAATGGAGAACGTGATATCTATGTCAGAATTATAGATCCACAGGGAAATCTGGTCGTGCAAGGTGATAATATTTTCTATGTACATGGCGAGAAATTACAATATACTTTTAAACACAATATTTTATTTACCAACAAAGGTGAAGATTATATCGTCTATTGGGCAGCAGAGGAAGGATTCTCTAAAGGGGCCTATACGATTTTGTTATATGAAGATAATGCAATTATGGGACGATCTACTGTTGTATTGCGTTAAAAATAAATATACTATAAACAAAAAAGCTCTTTGCAGTCATGCAGAGAGCTTTTTTGTTTATAGTATACTGTTCTTGTTATACTGACCCTTAAAACAAAAGAGTAAGGCTATCCATTAACTGGTTAGTTTTATGCTATCAGTGTTTGAGTTATGAGGTGCCCTAATTGAACGCTATATTTTTATTTACATTAGTTGGCATGACGACCCCTTCTTTACACAAATGGAGCGGCAGGTCCTTATTAGATATACTGGAGATAGGTTTCATATACGCTTTCTTCGATGTCTTATTTTTGTTGATTGTTATCTGCACATATTAAGACTCTACCTGTTGCAAAGGAAGCAGTATATGAAACGTCGTACCTTCGCCTTCTACAGTCTCAAAATAAATTTGCCCATTACTGGCTTCAATTGTTTTTTTGACAAGAACTAGCCCTAAACCGTTTCCTGAACTCTTTGTCGTGAAATTAATCTGGAAAATTTTATCCTGCATCTCTTTGGGAATTCCATAACCATTGTCTTTGATGTCTATCTTGACAAATTTGTCTGAGTAGCGTTCAATGGAAATCTCGATCTTCATGTTTTTTCGTCCATAACCGCCTTCAATTGCATTTTTTATTAAATTATTGAAGGTTCTCAATAGCTCATTACCATCAGCCTTAACAATAAGGGTTTTGTGATCAGCATTGTTAATGAGACGAATACTTACATTTGGTGTATTGTTGTACAAGGAAATGGACTTTGTTATTTTTTCTACAATATTGATGTTTTCCATTACCGTATTTGGGAATTTTGCGAAGTGCGAAAATTCTGAGGCAATATGTGTCAATGCATCGATTTGTTCGATAAATGAAGTGGAGAATTTATTGAAGCGATCCGGAAATTTAGGGTCCTCATCTTTGTACGATCTACGGAGTTGCTGAATGCCTAATTTCATTGGTGTCAGCGGATTTTTGATTTCATGGGCTATCTGTTGAGCCATCTCGCGCCAAGTGGATTCTCGCTCAGTATCTTTGATTTTATTGGCATAGTCCTCAAGTTTTATGATCATGAGATTATATTCTTTGATCAATGTACCTATTTCATCATTTCGTTGCCAAAACAGAGGTTCGTTGGGTTGTCCCAGGCGTAGTTGTGAGATCTTCTTACTGATGATGCTCAATGGATTGGTGACACTGTTGGCCACAAATGTCGCATAAAAACCAAAGCCTATGATGATCAGCGAATAAATGTTCACTATCGTATTTAAAAGAAGATTTTTATTGATATTTTCTTCCTTCTGAAGCGAGAAGTTTGGTATACCTATATAAGCCAGTGTATTATAGTTTTTATCCCTGATGGTGGCATAACTGGTCTCAAATTGAAAAGTGCCTATACGCTCATCTTCAATCGTCTCCGATTTTTTTAAGATAGAAAGATTCTTCAGTGCAGCTGGATTAATGAATGTAGAGAAAAGCTCCAGATCGTAGATTCTACGCTGTGAGCTATAAAGTAACCTGCCTGATTTGGAATAAAGATTGAAGTCTTTGGAAATAGTTTCAGATAATGTCTTGAGCATGCTGATAAGCTGCGTTTCGGTGGATGTTTCATCCGTGTAGGTCAACATATTTTCCATCCGTTTGCCCAATTCGATAATAAAACGTTCCTTACTTGCTCTATTATTATTATAAAGCTGCTTGTTGATACTTATATACGAAATTACCGCCGATATAAGGATCGCCAGTATTACTGATGAGATAATGGAGGTCTGAATACGTGTAGAGTACTGTATTTTATTTATTATTTTGTAGAACTGATATTTTAAATTACGGAAAGTTAGCTTGGTATTCTTGAGAAAGATATAGAATGATTTTATAAAATGGAAAAACATGAAAATCATAAAAAATACCAGGAACAAAAATGAAGTAGTCGCTAGATAATCCCAAAAAGAAGGTTTCTGTTTACTGATAACATATGTTGAGAATTTATTGGCAACATAAGCCATATGTAGGTATGCATCACGGTCCAGTACTTGAATATATTCTCCTGGAACACCTTTCAGCCCCCTTAAATTGTTCTCGTAGGTATATTTTCCAAACTGTGTTATTAAAGAGCCTCCTTTATAGAGGGCTATCGAATAATCCCCTTTATTATAATATTGTGAATTGTTGATCCGCATATCGGTGAGGATTTCGGGATAGGGAACCGTATAACTAAAATCTTTATTGGAAAGATTGATGATGACATTGACAACCCTATTTTGGTCAATGGCGACAGGAATAATGGAGAAGTATTCATGCGTACCTAATTCCGCACTGGCACGGTAGAAGTTCTGCGTGACTTTTATAGACTTGTTGATTACCTTTTCTCGATATTCATTGATCTTATTCTGACTGGCTGGATTGAGGGGAATATTATTTTGATCATAATAATATGCTTTGAACTCATACTTGGAAAGATAGCCACTAAAATACTTTTTCTTGATAAAATCGTTGATCCCTTCGGTATTGGTATAGGGTAGACTGATATTAAATAAATGTTTTAATTCTTCATCGTTTGCTATGCTGCTTTCAATATCAGAGAATAATGAAACAGCATTGACATCATCTTCTGATTGTAGATTACTCAACAAGATTTTCATGTCGATTAAGTTCCGTTCCTGATAGAAACGTGCGTGCGTGATCGCACTTATGATTGCCCAAAGTATCAGTACAGCGATATAATTTGTTAATATATGTCGGTCGAAATACTTCTCGCCAAATGATTTAATAAGGATGATCAGTGCAAGTAACAAATTGACCAGGCTATTTTTCTCTATATAGAAGGAAATGATCAGGATGACAAAAATGACACATGCCAGTTGAATATTGAGTAGCTGCGTCGGTTTTAATTCTAATTTTTTAAGAAAAAATAGTACAAGATCAATGTAGATACTTAAGGCCAAAATACCCATGCCAACAATGCCTAGATCTACCCAACTTAAGAAATGTAAATCGACAAGTTTTGTGAAATCAAAATAGATGTTGTTGGAGTGTGTAATCAATGTACCAGCGATATCATACAATAGACCGAACGATAGATATATACTTAGAATAAATCCGATTGCGATAGGAATTCTAAAGAGCCGGATGTTTTTTATTTTGTCAAAGTTGAGCTCTTTGCGAATTGCATAGATAAATAGAACCAACCATAGCACCAATATGGTGGTGGACATCACGGACCATATATTAGGGAAGAAACGGTTGTAAGCATAATTACGCGAGTCGAAAATTGAAAATGTCGCATTTTCGGACAGCAGATTCCATTTAAGATCAGCAAATTTGACAAGGCTAAATATCGATAACAGCAGGATTGCAGACCACCAGGCCCGTCCTGTCTTGGCCATATGTAAGCAGAGGCTATTGAAGAAGATCAGTAATGCGATCCAGGCAAGTAGCCAGCAGAAGAATTGCAAAATTGTATAGGCATTTTCATGCTCTCCATCTTTCAGCTTAACGGAGAACAGATAAGACCCCTCATTGCTATAGATATTTTTAATGGTGACCGTGTCTGTATAGGAGGCAATGTCAATATTTCTGGTGTCGAAGAAGTTTCTCCGCAAAGAGCTATTTAAATAGGGGTTGTTGTTATTTGTATAGCCTTTTACAATAATATAGGCGAGTATACTGATATTGCCAATTGTTTTTTTTCGAACAACGTAAGAACGGTTATCATCCTGAATAAAATTGGATTTTTCTGGAAATCCCTGATCTGTAATAGGTACAAATAGATGCGTGCTCCACATCTTCGGTTCATGGTCCTTAAAGAGAAATAAATAAACCTTCTCATTGGTTTTAAACTTTTCAAATGCCTGATAAACTGCTATCGGATACTGATCGTAGTTTTTAAATGTTTTGAGTAGGAGTGAATCATTGAAAATTCGGTCGACTTTTTTCTCTTGTTGAGCGATATAATCATTGAGTGATTTTGTATCAATGTCCAGTATTTCCTTATTGGTAACAGATTCTTTAATGGTGATAGCTGTTCCTATAAAGCATAAAGTCAAGATAAGTAGGAGTAATCGAATTTTTATACCAGAATTCACGTTCGTCAATTTACATTATTGTAAATATAAAAAAAAGTCCTTGCTTTCTTAGGGCAAGGACTTTTATATTATTTTTCTGAACTATCTATTTTCATGGGCCAGAAAGAATCTTCATTAGATTTCTTTAGCTGTTGATGCTAGCGAAAACATGAAGGATTTAATACGCTAATTAAACGTGTGGTTCTTCTTGACGGAAGATTTTGGCAGTCAAATACTCGCGGTTTAGACGAGCAATGTTTGTTAATTTGATACCAACAGGACATTCTGCTTCGCAAGCTCCAGTGTTCGTACAGTTACCAAAACCTTCTGCATCCATTTGATCTACCATTGCCTGTGCACGTTCGTAACGCTCAGTTTGGCCTTGAGGTAATAAGGCAAATTGAGATACTTTTGCAGACACAAATAACATTGCAGAAGCATTTTTACATGCTGCAACACAAGCACCACAACCGATACATGTAGCCGATTCGAATGCTTCGTCAGCAATACGTTTAGGGATCGGAATAACATTGGCATCAGGAACACCACCTGTATTGACATTTACATATCCGCCCGCTTGTTGAATGCGGTCAAAAGCCGTACGGTCTGTTGCAAGGTCTTTCAATACCGGGAATGCAGCAGCTCTCCAAGGTTCTATCACGATAGTCTGTCCATCGTGGAAGCTACGCATGTGCAATTGACATGTTGTGGTACCTTCTTTAGGACCGTGAGGGCGACCGTTGATTACTAATGAACACATCCCACAGATACCTTCACGACAGTCGTGATCGAAATATACAGGATCTTCTCCTTTACGAGTCAATTCTTCATTGACAATATCAAGCATCTCTAAGAAAGACATATCATCAGCGATATCGTTTGCCTGATAAGTTACAAATTGACCTTTATCTTTATCATTTTTTTGACGCCAAACTTTCAGCGTTAAATTCATATGTTGTGCCATGATAATTTTCCTTCTTATTTATAACTTCTTTGTGTTAACTGAACGTTCTCGAATACCAAGTCTTCCTTGTGTAATTCCTCAGGTACATTGTCACCTTTGTATTCCCAAGCAGATACATAGGCGAATTCATCATCGTTACGTTTTGCTTCACCTTCTTCAGTTTGGCTTTCTAAACGGAAGTGACCACCACAAGACTCAGCGCGTTGCAATGCGTCAACAACCATTAACTCACCTAACTCTAAGAAGTCAGCTACGCGACCAGCTTTTTCTAAAGAAAGATTTAATTCTTCGTTCTCTCCAAGTACTCTAACGTTTGTCCAGAATTCTTTTTTCAACTCTTGGATCAAACCTTGTGCTTTTTGTAATCCTTCAGCTGTACGAGCCATACCACAATATTCCCACATGATGAGACCTAGTTTTTTGTGGATATCATCAACAGTTTCTGTACCGTTTAAAGACAATAATTTGTTGATTTTGTCTTCAACTTCCTTACGTGTAGCTTCGAAGGCAGGATGGCTGTGATCTACTGGTGCGAATGAGCCTAATTTAGCTAAGTAATCACCCACAGTGTAAGGAATTACGAAATAACCATCGGCAAGACCTTGCATCAATGCAGATGCACCTAAA
This sequence comes from Sphingobacterium sp. 18053, assembly GCF_902706145.1. NCBI lineage: Bacteria > Pseudomonadati > Bacteroidota > Sphingobacteriia > Sphingobacteriales > Sphingobacteriaceae > Sphingobacterium > Sphingobacterium sp. 18053. Next base: position 56,733 of record NZ_CACSJW010000010.1, on the reverse strand, counting down.
CGGTTTGCACCGTGGTCAGAGAAGTTACACTCACCTAAAGCATACAAACCAGGGATTGTAGTCATCAAGTTGTAGTCAACCCATACGCCACCCATTGTGTAGTGAACAGCCGGGTAGATACGCATTGGTTGTTTGTATGGGTTCTCGTCAGTGATTTGGTAGTACATGTCAAATAAGTTACCGTATTTAGCACGTACTGCATCTTCGCCTAGACGACCGATCGCTTCTTTAAAATCCAAGAATACGGCGAAACCAGTTTTACCAACACCACGACCATCATCAACGGCTTCTTTTGCATTACGAGATGCTACGTCACGTGGTACCAAGTTACCGAATGAAGGGTATTTACGCTCCAAGAAATAGTCTCTGTCGTCTTCTTTGATATCATTGGCTTTGATCTCACCTTTACGTAATCTTTCTGCCATTTCTTGAGTTTTAGGAACCCATACACGGCCGTCATTACGTAAAGACTCTGACATCAATGTCAATTTGGATTGGTGATCGCCTGTTACCGGAATACACGTTGGGTGAATTTGTGTGTAACAAGGGTTTGCAAAGTAAGCACCACGTTTGTGTGCTCTCCAAGCTGCTGTAACGTTACATCCCATTGCATTTGTAGACAAGAAGAATACGTTACCGTAACCACCAGTACACATCAATACTGCATGTGCAGCATGAGTTTCGATTTTACCTGAAACCAAGTCACGAGTTACAATACCTTTAGCATGACCATCGATCATAACTAAGTCTAACATCTCATGACGCGTATAAGATTTTACTTTTCCTTTTTTGATTTGACGGTTTAATGCTGAATACGCACCTAACAACAATTGTTGTCCAGTTTGACCACGCGCATAGAACGTACGGCTTACCTGAGCACCACCGAAAGAACGGTTGTCCAATAAACCACCATATTCACGTGCAAAAGGAACACCTTGCGCAACACATTGGTCGATGATGTTGACAGATACTTCTGCCAAACGGTAAACATTTGCCTCACGTGAGCGGTAGTCACCACCTTTGATTGTATCGTAGAATAAACGGAAAACAGAGTCTCCGTCGTTTTGGTAGCTCTTTGCTGCGTTAATACCACCTTGTGCCGCAATAGAGTGCGCACGACGAGGTGAATCTTGGTAACAGAAGGTAATTACATTATATCCTAATTCGGCTAAAGATGCTGCTGCAGATGCACCAGCAAGACCTGTACCAACAACAATAACAGTAAATTTACGTTTGTTAGCAGGGTTAACCAACTTAAGATTAAATTTATAATTTGACCACTTTTGGGCTAATGGGCCCGCTGGTACTTTTGAATCTAACATATCTCTTAATTTTATATTGATCGATAAAGCCAGAGCTTTATCTTAAAAGATTCTGAATTATTTAAAGAAGAAAAACAATGGCATTATTGCAAAGCCAATTGGAATTAATACCCCAAATACCCAAACACCGATTGCTCTGATGATTCCAATATATCTTCTGTGGTTAAAACCTAAAGTTTGGAATGCAGATTGGAAACCATGAATTAAGTGGAATGCCAAAGCTGCCATCGCAATAACATACAAAGCTACCAATGCAACATTTTTGAATGCAAAGTCAACTTGCTTGTACAAATCTCTCGCTTTTAAGATTTGAACATTGTTTTCTACCGTTTCTTGGTAGTCGTGGAATTCAGAAGCTTGAAGTTCTCTCGCTGTGGTTTGTCCAGTTGCCAAATCAGTACGGTATTCAATGTACGGCACTTCATCATTGTGAAACTTCCACCAAAAATTAGACATGTGCGTAGCTAAGAATACTAAAATGACAGTACCTAAGATACCCATGTTGCGTGAATTCCACTTGCTGTTTGCTTGACCATCATATTTGGCATAACCAATAGGACGAGCGGCCTTGTTTTTCATCGACAATGTAATGGCGTAGATGACGTGAACAATTACCGAAGCATACAATAAGTAAGAAACAACTTTGATTGGTGTAAAGTGAGTCATAAAATAGGCGTACTTGTTGAACGCTAGACCCGCATCATCTTTAAATAATTGCAAGTTACCAACCAAGTGAACAACTAGGAATAAACATAGGAAGATTCCTGTTAAGCTCATGATTAGCTTCTTCCCAATCGAAGAACTGAAAACTGGCTTTGATTTACTCATTATCCTTGTAATTTAATTTGAATTAGGCAAATCTACTATTTGCTATTAAATATGATACCATTTTGACAAGAAAAAGCAACAATTTAGAACGGTTCTAAAGTTTATTGAAATAAAAAGTCCGTTTTGAATAAAAACGGACTTTCTAACGGTATATGAACAGTGTTTAACGAACTATAGAATACTGAATAATCTATAGCCTAAACCGATACTCCACATGTTAATTTTTGGATTTGCCTGGCTCTCATTGTTGACTTTGTTTAAGCCCATTTCGTATCTTACATCGACACGTAAGCTTGAAATGTCAGCACCTACACCGAAGGCCCAAGAAGTACCACTCTTTTTATAGTTATTTGGGTTCAACTGATCAATGACTTTATCTTGCTTGTCATCTACTTTAAATGAAAATATAGGACCAGTCTGGATTCTTGCTCCGATAGGGCCCAAACCAAAGCGCTTGCCCAATAAAATAGGAACATCAACCGTTGTAAATTTTACATCTGTCGATTCGCCATTCTCAGCTTTCACTGTCGTGTTTTTACCGGTTAAATAAACCTCAGGTTGAATATGGAATCCCAATACACCAACACGTCCATAAAGACCTGCTTGGTAGCCTGCTTTTGTGTCTGAATTGAAATATTTGCCATCGCTTTTAAGCTTAGAGAAGTTCAAGCCTCCTTTTACACCCACCTCAAACCCGGGCAGAAGCTGCGCTTGTGCCGTTGCTACGCTACCACAAATCAAAAGTAATGCTGGTAAAATCTTTTTCATAATCTTTTATTTATGTATATATTGTATCTTTAAACAAACTTTTACAGTTCAGTAAAGATATACAAATTTTATACCTAAATCTTAGTTATGCTGAAAATTAACGAAGAACAATGGCAAGTAGCCAAAGAAAAACTCCGTCGCAAGTACAACCACTTAAGTGATGAAGATTTAGCTTTTCAAGCAGGAGAGGAAGATAAACTGATCAATAGATTGTCTTTACGTTTGGGAAGAAAACCTTCATATGTTTTGTTTACAATAGGTAAAGAGATTCAGGATATTAGTAGCAACCGATTATGAGTGATGCCATTAGTTGGGGCGATTTCGAGAAAGTGGATTTACGGGTAGGAACGATCCTGGATGCAAAAGACTTTCCAAAAGCGAAGAAACCAGCTTATCAACTGGAACTAGATTTTGGAGATGAAATCGGTATATTACAGAGTAGTGCCCAGATTACAGTACACTATAACAAAGAGGAGCTGATCGGAAAGCAAGTGGTTGCAGTCATAAACTTCCCCAGAAAGCAGATTGCTAATTTCTTTTCTGAGTGCTTGGTAACAGGATTTCCTGACGAAAATGGAGATATTATTTTGACATCAGTCGACAAAAAATTACCAAATGGATCTAAACTTAGTTAAGTTTGTACCATGACATTTATAGATTTTGAAGGAACACAACTCATCGATAGTGACGAGTCGTTCATGCGTATGGCATTGAATGAAGCTAAGGTTGCGTACGAAGAGGGAGAGGTACCTATTGGGGCGGTTATTGTTCATCGAGGACGTGTTATAGGGAAAGGTCATAATTTGACGCAGCGATTGAATGATGTGACAGCTCACGCTGAGATGCAGGCTTTTACGGCAGCTGCAAATTACCTTGGAGGCAAATACCTGGATGAATGTACATTATATGTTACTATTGAACCTTGTATTATGTGTGCCGGAGCGGCCTATTGGACACATATTGGTAAAATAGTCTATGGAGCCAAAGATGAAAAGCGTGGTTATTCTCATTTTCACGATAAAATATTACACCCCAAAACTGTCATTACACATGGCGTTTTGCAGGAAGAATGTGCTGATCTGGTAAAATCATTTTTTCGTCAAAAACGGTAGAGAGATAATGGATTTATTGTAATACATAAAAACATAACCGTGTATATTATGTTATATTTGTATATATAAACGAAGTAATAAACATTTAAATTAAAATAGATATGGCATTTGAATTAGAAGCGTTACCATACGCAGCCGACGCATTGGAACCACATATTGACAAAACTACAATGGAAATCCACCATGACAGACACCATCAGGCATATGTGGATAACTTAAATAAAGCAATCGCAGGAACAGACGCAGAAAACCTATCGTTATTGGATATCATCAAAAATGTAAGTAAATATTCTGCGGCAGTACGTAACAACGGTGGTGGTCACTACAACCACTCTTTGTTTTGGAAAGTTTTAGGCCCAAATGCTGGCGGAGCTCCAACAGGTGAGTTAGCTGAAGCAATCAATGCTACTTTTGGTTCATTTGATGAATTGAAAAAGCAACTTCAAGCTGCTGGTGCAACTCGTTTTGGATCAGGATGGGCTTGGTTAATTGTTGGTGCTGATGGTAAATTAGCTGTAACTTCTACACCAAACCAAGACAATCCATTGATGGATGTTGCTGAGGTAAAAGGCACGCCTATCTTAGGTATCGACGTTTGGGAGCATGCTTATTATTTGAAATTCCAAAATAAGCGTCCGGCGTATTTAGAGGAAATCTTTAATGTTATCAATTGGGATGCAGTAGCACAAAACTATGCTGCAGCAAAATAAGTGATCATTTGATAGAAAAATAGAAAAGCGACAATAAGTTATTATTGTCGCTTTTCTATTTTAGAAACAAAACGTCGTTAGTGTTTGTTTATAGAACATCAATTTGACTCCAATAATTAAAGGAAGAAAAACGGATGGAAGAAAGATAGCTATTTATGAGAAATATTCTGATATTTTTAACAGTACTTTTTGCATTGAACTCTTGTCAGGGGCAGCAACAGGGGCCGCGGGTAAAGAAACCTGATTTCACCAAATTACCTGCAAAAAATAGGGCAAGTTTGGATACGGCGACATTTGCGGCGGGATGTTTTTGGTGTACTGAGGCACAGTTTAAGGAGTTAAAGGGTGTTGTAAATGTTGTTTCAGGATATACTGGCGGATGGGTAGCAAATCCAAGTTATGCGCAGGTTTGTACCGGGAGTACAGGACACGCAGAAGCAACCAATATTATTTTTGATCCTAAAGTGATCAGCTACGACAGATTATTGGAAGCCTTTTTTGTGGCACATGACCCAACGGAGCTCAATCGTCAGGGAAATGATGTTGGCACGCAATATCGTTCGGCTATTTTTGTACACGATAAAGAGCAGCTTGACAAGACTCAATATTATCTTTCGGTCTTGGAGAAAGAAAAAGTTTTTAACAAACCCATTGTAACCGAAGTAGTTCCGGCAACAGTATTTTATCCGGCAGAAGACTATCATCAAGATTATTATAGATTAAATGGAAAAGAACCCTATTGCCAATTGGTCATTAAACCGAAATTGGAAAAATTTAAACGTATCTTTTCCACTGTGCTCAAAGCGGGACAGTAACTTTGGGTATTCATAAAATTTGAGGTAATTTTACTTCTATTAGCGCTATTTAGTATCATGCTAATAAGTTGAAACCATGGTTTCTTATGTAAATAATGGTTAAACAAACTTGATAGCTTCATGACTGTTAAATAGCATTTTTTTGGATGAATAATAAATAATTGTAATATGTCTAAAGGATTTTTTACAGTTCCTGTTCCTACCAATGAACCGGTGTACACATACGCTGTCGGAACGAAAGAACGTAAATTGTTGAAAGCAGCAATTGATGAGGCACGTTCTAAACAAATCGATATCCCAATGTATATTGGTGGTAAAGAAATCACTACTTCTAAAAAAGTAAACCTAGCTCCTCCACATGACCACCAACATATTTTAGGTCAATACAATCAAGGCGATAAATCTCACGTTACAGATGCAATCAATGCAGCTTTAGCCGCAAAAAAAGATTGGGAAAATCTTACTTGGGAAGATCGTGCTGCGATATTCTTAAAGGCTGCTGAATTGATTTCGGGAAAATATCGTTATGAGTTGAATGCTGCTACAATGTTGGGGCAATCGAAGAACCCATATCAGGCAGAAATTGATTCGGCATGTGAAATCATAGATTTCTTGCGTTTCAATGTGCAATATCTTAGTGAAATCTATAAACAACAACCTCCAGTATCTGGTAAAGGTGTTTGGAACCGTGTAGAACAACGTCCTCTTGAAGGTTTTGTATTTGCATTGACTCCATTCAATTTTACAGCTATTGCGGGTAATCTACCTTCTTGTGTTGCAATGATGGGAAATGTTGTGGTATGGAAACCATCCAATACACAAATCTATTCAGCAAATGTATTGATGAAAATCTTCCGTGAAGCTGGGCTTCCGGATGGTGTAATCAACTTGGTATATGTTTCAGGTCCTGACGCTGGCGATGTGATTTTCCAACACCCTGATTTCGCTGGTATCCACTTTACCGGTTCAACAGGAGTATTCCAAGATATCTGGAAAACGATCGGTAACAATATCCACCGTTATAAAACATATCCACGTATTGTTGGTGAGACTGGTGGTAAGGATTTTATCGTTGTACACCCTTCGGCTGATTTAAAAGTGGCGAATACGGCTTTAGTTCGTGGCGCTTTTGAATACCAAGGTCAAAAATGTTCTGCAGCATCACGTGCATATATTCCAAAATCATTGTGGCCGGCATTGAAAGAATCTATGACTACTGACGTAAAATCTTTTACAATCGGTGGAACAGAAGATTTTACAAACTTTTTCAATGCTGTAATTGATGAAAAGTCATTTGATAAATTAGCGAAGTATATCGACAAAGCTAAAGAATCTAATGAAGCAGAAATTGTAGTGGGCGGTACATACGATAAATCTAAAGGGTATTTCATTCATCCAACAATCATTGAGGCTTCAAAACCAGATTACGAAACGATGGTTGAGGAGTTATTCGGACCTGTATTGACCGTATATATTTACGAGGATGCTAAGTTTGAAGAAACTTTAGATATTGTTGATACAACATCTATTTATGCCTTGACAGGATCGATTATAGCACAAGACCGCTATGCCATTAGTTTAGCAACAGATAAATTGAGACATGCCGCTGGTAACTTCTACGTGAACGATAAGTGTACAGGTGCTGTCGTAGGTCAACAACCGTTTGGCGGTGCTAGAGGCTCGGGTACAAACGACAAAGCGGGATCAATGATCAACTTGCTTCGTTGGGTGTCTCCACGTACAATCAAAGAGACATTTAATCCAGATACAGATTATAGATATCCTTTCTTGGAAAAAGGAGAATAAGCGAAGCTAGCATTATAGGTTTGTTAAATATAGAAAAGGACGCTTAATTAAGCGCCCTTTTCTATTTCTTAAATAATCCCAATTCGGTACCATCGTCTCTTGTCATCCGTATAGCCAGTGACTTGCTGTTCCCGGATACATCGATAACTGTTCTTTTACCTACTTTGGGACCTCCGCCTATAAAAACAGGATAATTATGGTCTTTATCTGCCGGGTAGTATCCATATTGATGGGTATGGCCAGAGATAATGGCATCAATTTTATATTTTTGAAATAGGGGATGAAAACATGCTCTATTGTCCAGGGTGCCATGCCAATCATCCGAATGAAAAATTGGAATATGGCTAATGACGACCGTGTGTTGGGCTCTCTTTCTTTCCTTGGACTGGAGGACCTGTTCCAGCCATTTAGCCTGTTCTTTTCTGTAGTTATCATAATCTACTGTTCCGGCGTACACTTCATGGTTATCGGGCTTGTCCTCACCACTGTCCAACATGATCCAAAAAATAGGTCCCCTTTTAAAAGCTTGGTAGTACTTATTGTCAGGATAACCAAAATATCGTTTGAAATTACGTGCGAAGGATCCCCTTGTCTCATGGTTTCCCCGATTCATAATGAATGGTTTGCTTGTCGCAAAAAATTCAATTGGCTTTAGTAGTTTCTCTGTAATATCTTGCTGATTGGTGACATAATGGAAGGAATCACCATTCAGTACAAAAAAATCATAGGGTGAAATATCCTGACGCGGGATAAGATCAAGATAGCTGCTTTTTTCCTCATGCACATCGTTATAGACCAGACATCGAATCTGCTCTTGATTATTCCGGGCTAATTTAGCCTCAAAAATAGGGCTTTCTATTTCTTGACCGTATACGATTTTATAAGGATCGAATTTTTGGATTTCCTTCGCCTTGACGCGATAGCGAAACGATCGGGGTGCGTCCTCAATAGTAAAATGAAAGAAATCAGTATTGGCATTGATCATCCCATCCTCGGATTGGTAGATCTTTTTTTGGACATTCCCTGTGTTGTCGAGAATCTCGAGCCAAGCAAAGGCATCTTTGCTCAAAATCGTAAAAATACTGATTCCTGTTTCGGTTTGATTTTGTAGATAGGCAGGTACGACAAAGCTAAACTCGTTTTCTGCCTCATTGGCGTCTTTTTCTTGCGCAACGCTTATATTAGGTAATGTAAGCCCGGCCAGAGCCAGGGATTCTAAGAATCTTCTTCTGTTAAAATTCATATTTAAGGTCACAAGTGGTTATTTAATGTTTATCTCGACATATAATGGCCGATGATCACTCGCATATTGTTCGTTCAGAATACGGTGGTTGGAAAATTTCGCAGCGGCAGATTTAGTAATCATGATATAATCGATTTCAGTGGTGGGCTTGTCTTGAGGGAAAGTAAACCCCTTGGTGATACTGGTTTTTTTAAATACTTTACCAAGCTCCGTAATGGCAGGATCTTTGGGCTCGGAGTTTAAATCACCGACGAGGATGGTGGGTAATTTTTCATTCTCGAAACGATTGGTGATGAATTTCGCCTGTTCGATTTTGTTTTTGTCCTTTAGATCCAGGTGTGTATTGGCAAAGAGGATTTTCCTTTTGTGAATTGTAACTTCGATGATAGATAAACTGCGCCTTTCGCTTTCCACAGGGGAGGGCAGAAAGTGTTTCTCTACACGTTCAATCGGACTTTTAGATAGGATAGCAGTACCATATTCGCCTTTTTCAAGATCTATTCCTTTGGAAAATACATAATGCATGTCTGTCAATTCTGCGAGTTTTTTTGCTTGGTTTTCAAAATAAGACCTACCGAGATTAACATCGATTTCTTGAAGCCCTACGAGATCGGCTTTTGAATTTTTAATAATCTTGGCAATTGTGTCAAGGTTGATAACTGATTCTTTTTCGCTGGGTGGGTTCCCATGGTGGATATTAAAGGAGAGTACGCGTATCGTTTGTGCATTTAGATGAAATACTGATCCTAGCAGTATCAAGAGGAATGGAATTAGTTTACGGTTCATTGTTTATATTAAGTTTAGCATTTGGATGTCGGATTTTAGTTCTTCCTGCTAAAATTAATAAAATCTATGAGTACAAATTGAAAACTTGAGACATGTAACAAAATAATCATTTAAGCACTTGAGCCTTCATGAAAAAAAATAGCCATCCTAAACAGAATGGCTACCTACATTATACTAATTTTTACAGGAACTAGTCTTGGTTTTCCTCGATGTTAAGCATTGGATCTTCTCCTGTTACTTCAGCGCGGATTTTAGCTTCAAGTTCATCCATTAAGTCTGGATTGTCGAATAATAAAGCTTTGACGGCATCTCTACCTTGTCCTAGTTTGGTCTCACCATAGCTAAACCAAGAGCCTGCCTTTTTGATGATGCCATATTCAACACCTAAATCAATGATTTCACCTACTTTAGAGATACCTTCACCAAAGATGATATCAAATTCCGCGATGCGGAAAGGAGGGGCTACTTTATTTTTTACAATCTTCACTTTTACGCGGTTACCCGATACTTCATCAGAATCTTTGATTTGTGATGTACGACGGATATCTAAACGTACAGAAGCGTAGAATTTTAATGCATTACCACCAGTTGTTGTTTCTGGGTTGCCAAACATCACACCAATTTTTTCACGCAATTGGTTGATGAAAATACAACAACAGTTTGTTTTTGAAATTGTACCGGTCAGTTTACGTAAAGCCTGAGACATCAAACGAGCTTGAAGGCCCATTTTAGAATCACCCATTTCGCCTTCGATCTCACCTTTTGGCACCAAAGCCGCAACGGAGTCAATAACAATAACGTCGATTGCACCAGAACGGATTAGGTTATCAGCAATTTCTAAACCTTGCTCACCATTATCTGGTTGAGAAATCAATAAATTTTCTACATCTACGCCTAATTTTTGAGCGTAATATTTATCAAAAGCATGCTCAGCATCAATGATTGCTGCAATACCGCCTTTTTTTTGTGCCTCTGCAACAATGTGAGTTGCTAAGGTAGTTTTACCTGACGATTCAGGTCCATATATTTCAATGATACGGCCTTTTGGTACACCGCCAATTCCTAAGGCAATATCCAAACCTAGAGATCCTGTAGAAATAGCCTCGATCGGCTCAACAGCAGTATCCCCTAATTTCATAATTGAACCTTTTCCAAAGTTCTTTTCCAATTTATCTAACGTCAGCTGTAAAGCTTTTAGTTTATCTGTGTTGCTCATATTTTTAGTATATATTTCTCAAAATTAAAAATTAAAAATCATAAACCAAATATTTTCACTAAAAAAATTAGTTTTTTGTTTCTGGTATAGCTGAGACACTTTTTATATGGTGATTTTTTTCAAAGTATTTACACATATAAGTGATAGGGCATTTCTCACACATTGGTTTTCGGGCCAGACATATATAACGTCCATGTAAGATCAGCCAATGATGGGCAATCGCAATTGTATCTTTGGGTAGATTTTTTACCAACTGTTTTTCCACGGCCAATGGCGTTGTCGCACGATAAGTTAGCCCAAGACGGTTTGCAACACGAAAAACATGTGTGTCTACAGCCATAGCGGGGTTATGATAAACAACAGAGGAAATGACATTAGCAGTTTTTCGACCTACACCTGGAAGTTTCACAAGATCCTCGATTTTTTCGGGTACAATATTGTCGAACTTTTCAATCAGTAGCTGAGCCATCCCCACAAGGTGTTTGGCCTTATTATTCGGATAGCTTACAGATCGTATATAGCTAAACACCTCGTCTACGCTGGAAGCCGCCAAGCTGTGTGCATCAGGGTAGCGTGCAAACAATTTGGGCGTGACTTGATTGATCCTTTTATCTGTACACTGTGCAGATAAAATAACAGCAACCAGTAATTCAAATGGATTACTATAGTTGAGTTCTGTCTGTGCGTCAGGACTATTTTTGGAGAAATAATCTACGAAAGCCTTGTATCGTTCTTGTTTTAACATCGGTTCAAAACTAGCCAAAATTTCCATCAAAAAAGAAATTTTGAAGTCCAGTCCACGGGGAATAACCGATTTTAGTTTGTGAAAGGTAAGGTGAGTCACAGCTGTTTTATACTATAGCTGATCATGGATGTCGTAAGGTAAAAAAATAAGGCCTAATCTCCAGATTAGGCCTTTCTTTTTTCTAGTTGTTTAGAATATGCAAGGATATTCTCAACACATCTTTTGCTTGGATGAAGCAACATTTTTGGTAATTGAAGTTTCAATTCATTTTCTATGTCCTCGTCTGTCATTACCTTCTCGTTTTGGGTTAGCAAATTTTGAACTTCGTTTTCTGATTGGGTAAAATTTTCTACCATAAGCATCTGTTGTTTTGTCTCTGTAAGTTAATTAATTAAACGGACAAAAGATAGTTTTGGTATAAAAAACGAGAAAATATTTATTTTTTCTTTTTGTTGGTATATTCCTCCGCTTTAATAATGGCATTATATGCATTGACGATACCTCCGGTGACCGAGATGTCAGCTAATCGAACCGTTTTGCTGGCATCTTCACCAACTTTTATCTGCACCAGTTGATTCGGCTTTTCTACAGATTCCATAATAATCTGTTTGGTTTCCACAGCACTCAAATTGGGATAATAAGAACGGATCATTGCGGCTAAACCGGCAACAACGGGAGCAGCCATACTAGTGCCCTGTTCTTCTTTATACTTGGAATCCGGTACGGTAGAGTTGATGTGGACACCAGGTGCGAAAACATCGACAGTTTTTTTACCATAATTGGAAAAATCAGCCAAAAGTTCATTGTCCAAATGAAGGCCGGTTGCGCCCACTGTGATCCATGCATTGGCAACCCCGGTTGTGTCACCTTTTACATCCGTATAATACTTCATCGGAAAATTAGGTTCTATATCGTTATCTTCACTGTCATTCCCCGCGGCATGTACCAGCAGTACATCTTTGGATTCAGCATATTTGATCGCATCATCTACCGCCTGTTTATTATAGGCATAACTTTTTCCAAAGCTCATGTTGAGTACTTTGGCTCCGTTATCTGCTGCATAGCGAATAGCATTTGCGACGTCTTTATCACGCTCATCACCATCAGGAACGAGTCTAACGGTAAGTATCTTAACATTGTCCGCTACTCCGTTGATACCTATATTATTATTGCGTTTTGCACCAATGATTCCTGCGACATGGCTACCATGTAATGCATCCGGTCCCTTTACATCAGCGTTGCCATAATGTCGCTCCGACGCATCTTCATAATTATCTCCAACAATAGGTCGAGAATCGTATGCTTTGTTTAAATGATAATCAACTTGATTGTTGAAATATGTTGCACCTTCGGTGATATCATCAAAAAATTTGGCGAAGCCGCCGTTGTTGATTTCATCCTTTGCATAGCCAAGTGCGATACGTTGCGTGTTTGTGGTTGCTTTGAAATTATCTATATCATCCTGTGTGATATCTTCGGGCTTTTTACCTATTTCACGTACCACAGCGTCTATGTTGCGTTTGAGCGCATCGTAGGAAAATTGGCCCATCTTAGCTTCTTCTAGCTTGTTTTTATATTTGGCAAGCATCTTTTGATAACTAGTGAAAGCTTTTCGACCAGCTTCATTGAGTTCTGTTGCTGCTGTAATATTTGCAAACTTTTTATCCAGGATCCTAAGTTGTCTTGTCAATTCCAAGTTGTCGAATTGCACATCTTTTCCATCTGCGTTACCAATGAAATTCCACCCGTATTTATCATTAATATAGCCATTGCCATCATTATCTAAACCATTCGCGAGACTATCTTTCGTATTGATCCACACAACATCTTTGAGATCTTCGTGATAAACATCAACACCTCCATCCAATACGCCAACAATGACTGGAGTAGATTTTCTTCCTTTCAATAACGTTTTATACGTTTTTTCGGTACTGATTCCCATGACCCCATCCGTTTTATAATCCAAATTAAACCAATTTGCTGGAATGGTATCAGATTGTCCGAAAGAGATAAGTGGCAATGAGCCTAAAGCAATTAGATATAGTGATTTTTTTAAATTCATATGTAAATAATTCTTTATAAGTGTTTGCTTTCATTTGTTTCAATGCACGCGTCCCACCCGGTTATTTTCTACTGTTTATTTTAAATTTTCCTCATGAGCGTGTAAACTCGCTTATTCCTGACTATAGCAGAATAGCAAAGATAATGCTAATGCTTCTTCTGAACTGTTAATTTTTATTAAAAGTATTTATAATCCATATCTCTTGGCAAACTGTTGACGAAATATCTTAAATTCAAACCATTTCTAAGAGTCTCCTGTTTTATTTGGATGATCTAGATAGCTAGGATAAGAAAGAGTATATATTGATTAGCGTATAAAAGAGCGAATGCAACAAAATAAGAAAATAGTTTGGCCTAATGTGATGGCCCCAGTGTCAGCAATTTACCCTCATGTCAGAAAGATACATGATGATACTGTTCAAGATGATTATTACTGGATGATCGACTACTTTAAAAAAGGAGAAAAATCTCAAGAAGTTATTGACTATCTGGAAAAGGAAAACGATTATACCAGTTTGATGCTTCAAGATACAGTAGATTTACAGGAAAATCTTTTCCAGGAGTTGAAGTCCCGTATTAAGGAAAAAGACGAGTCTGTACCTTATTACAAAAATGGCTATTACTATTATAGCCGAACAGAGGAGGGAAACCAATATTTCAAATTCTGTCGGAAAAAGAGCACACTTGAGGGCGAAGAGGAAGTGCTGTTGGATGTAGATCAGCTGGCCCAAGGGTATGCATATTATACGGCAAAGGGATTTTCTGTTAGTCCGGATAATCGTTTGATAGCCTTTAGTGTGGATACCGTATCTCGGAGGGAATATACTATATTTATCAAGAATATTGAGACCGGAGAAATATATCCTGACCAGATAAAGAATACAGAGGGGGCTGCGATATGGGGAAATGATAACCAAACTTTGTTTTATACGGCCAAAAATCCCATCACCTTACTTAGCGAGAAGATTATGCGACATACATTGGGCAGCGATCCAAAAGCCGATGTACCGGTGTATGAAGAGAAAGATAATACAAATTATATTGCTGTTGGTAAATCCAAAAATGGAAAATATATTATTATCAATTCAGAAGGAACATTGTCCTCAGAAATCTGGGTATTGAATGCTGATTTACCGCAGGCTGAATTTCGCGTTTTTCAGCCAAGGATACACAATGTTCTGTATTCGATCATTGCACTGGATGATCGCTTTTTAATTCTGACCAATGATGAGGCCATCAATTTCCAAATCATGCAATGTCCCTTAGATCGTACAGAGCGCAGCAACTGGCATACATTCATAGACCATCGACCAGATGTGCTGGTCAGCGATATCGAAGAATTTAAGGATTTTCTAGCGATTGCTGAAAGGAAAAATGGATTGACCCAATTGGCGATTTATGATTTAAACAGTCAACAACAGCACTACTTGGATTTTGGGGAAGTTGCCTATACGGTATATCCAGGTATTAATGTCGAGTACAACAGTGACAAGTTGCGGTATGGCTATACGTCTTTAGTGACACCGAGTTCAGTCTATGAATATGACATGGCTAGGCAGAAGAAAGTATTGTTAAAGCAACAGGAGATTTTGGGTGGATATGACCAAACCGCACATATCACCGAACGTGTTTTTGCAACCACAAGAGATGGTATTCAAGTGCCAATTTCTATTGTTTATAAAAAGGGAACCAAACTCGATGGTTCAGCTCCATTATTGCAATATGCCTATGGGTCCTATGGTGCTTCGATGGACCCTACCTTTTCGAGCAATCGACTGAGTTTGTTGGATCGTGGATTTATCTACGCCTTGGCTCACATTAGAGGAGGTGAAGAAATGGGGCGGCAGTGGTATGAAGATGGAAAAATGATGCACAAGATGAATACCTTTTATGATTTTGTGGATTGTGGTAAATATCTGATTGAAAAGCATTATTGCACAGCCGAGCATCTCTATGCGCAAGGGGGAAGTGCTGGAGGTTTGCTGATGGGTGTAATCGCTAATATTGCACCCGAGCAATATCATGGCATAATAGCTCAGGTGCCTTTTGTGGACGTCGTGAATACCATGTTGGACGATACAATACCGTTGACTACAAACGAGTATGATGAATGGGGTAACCCCAATGAGAAGGAAACTTATTTCTATATGAAGGCCTATTCTCCGTATGAAAACATTGAGGCAAAAGAATACCCTAATTTATTGGTCACAACCGGGCTGCACGATAGTCAGGTGCAGTATTTTGAACCAGCAAAATGGGTAGCAAAACTGAGAGCTACTAAAATAGGAGATGCGGTTTTATTGTTGAAAACAGATATGGATTATGGTCATGGTGGGGCATCGGGTCGATTTGACTATTTAAAGGAAATTGCATTGGAATATGCTTTTCTCTTTAAATTGGAAGGGATTATCCCAGATGATAGAAAGGGACAATAAAAAAA
This sequence comes from Sphingobacterium sp. 18053, assembly GCF_902706145.1. Taxonomy (NCBI): domain Bacteria; kingdom Pseudomonadati; phylum Bacteroidota; class Sphingobacteriia; order Sphingobacteriales; family Sphingobacteriaceae; genus Sphingobacterium; species Sphingobacterium sp. 18053. The sequence goes on along the minus strand of NZ_CACSJW010000010.1, from coordinate 40,881 downwards.
GCGGTATTAACCGCTTTTTTTATTGTTGAGCATGATTAATGCTATCCTGTTGTTTTTGTAAACGCTCTTCCCGTTCGATCTCTCTAGAATCGATCTGATGCTGTTGATAATTGTCCATGGCCACTTTACTGGCTTTCTGCGATACATAGATCGCCAATAGGGCAACAATAGTAATGATTGCTATTCCCCAGGCATACTTATGTTTGTCCTGTTTGACGAGCCAATACATAAAGATAATGTAAGGGACGGCAAAAATAATATAGAAAATTAAACTCGGTGACATACTATTCTCCATTAAATGATCCCTACAAAAGTATCGTTTTTGACTAAAAATAACGAACCTATAGAAAAAACAACAATTCCAATTGATAAAGCCTTAAACCTTTATCCGTTTTATTGTCAAATTAATATCACTAATGTGAGCGGTCTATTACCGGCTTGTTGTGGATTAATTGCTTGAAAATGAAGCTTACAGGAAGGTTTTGACGGTGGATTGTAAATTTTTAATTTTTGCAAAAAATCAATGAGAATATTGTGGAAAAGAAAAAAATATTTTTATACATTTGCATCGTCAGAAACAATTGACAGAGCATAAAAAAATGAAGCAGAACAAAAAGAACGATTATTCTTATATTCAAACTTTTGAGAAGTTTATGAAGAAGGTCTTTTGTGCTTTCATTTTTGTAGAAATACCTGTTTTACGCCTCCGACGACCTATACTACCTCGGGCTTGATTTGAGGTAGTGAATCTTTCCAAGCAAGACCATGATTGTCCGATGGTTTTGAATCCATTATTTTAATTTATTTAGTAACAAAACACGACAGTAGTTGTTGTTTTATTATTAGGGTCGTAAGTCAATGACTATATCAGATTTTTTAATTATCCCAGCTAAACCTGAGCATGCACATTATGCAGAGGTTATTTGCGACGAAATGTTCGAGTCTGCAAAGGCTCGTGGTACTGGTATTGCACGTCGTAAACCAGAGTACGTTGCCAACAAGATGAATGAAGGTAAAGCAGTGATTGCTTTACATAGAGATGGCCGATGGGCAGGCTTTTGTTATATAGAAACTTGGGGGCATGGTGATTATGTCGCTAACTCAGGTTTGATTGTCAATCCCGAATTCAGAAAAGTGGGTTTGGCAAAAGCAATCAAAAAAAGAGTCTTTGAGCTTTCACGTGAGAAATACCCTAAAGCGAAGATCTTTGGTTTGACAACCGGATTCGCCGTGATGAAAATCAATTCAGAACTAGGCTATGAACCGGTTCCGTATTCCGAATTGACTTCCGATGATGAATTCTGGAAAGGCTGTCAAAGCTGCGTGAATTATGAGATCCTGATGAGTAAAGACCGTAAAAACTGTATGTGTACCGCCATGCTTTGGGATCCCGAAGAGAAGGAACGTGAATTGCGGGAGAAGATCCAGCGCAAGCATGAAGCGAAAGAACGTTTGGAAAGAATTACACAAAAACAGTCTCTGCTAAAGCGTATACAGGCGAAGTTTTGGAAATCGGCCAATAAATTTATTGCTGTCAATTTTCCGAAGCATAACAAAGTCGCAAAAGGATATTAAGCTAAGGCTGAGCGATTATATTGAAAATAGATGTAACAGGTAACTGGATGTGTTCATAGCAACAAGATCAGTTCAAGGTTCTCTCAACATAATAATAAAAAACCGAGTGAAACGAGCTTAAATCAGCCGTTGAAAACAAACACTCATAAAATAACATTCTAATGAAAAAAGTAGTTTTAGCATTTAGTGGCGGATTAGATACTTCATTCTGTTGTATCTATCTTACACAAGATTTAGGTTTAGAAGTTCATTCCGTAGTTGTAAATACAGGTGGTTTTTCGGATGAAGAATTAAAAAATATTGAAGAACGTGCTTATGCTTTAGGTGTGAAATCACATACAGCTATAGACGAAACGGCAGACTATTACCGCGAAACTATTAAATTTTTGATTTTTGGCAATGTGTTAAAAAATGCGACTTATCCATTGTCAGTATCTGCTGAGCGTGTATGCCAAGCAACCGCAATTGCAAACTACGCAAAGAAAATTGGAGCTGAATGTGTTGCGCATGGATCTACAGGTGCAGGAAACGACCAAGTACGTTTCGATATGATTTTCCAAACCCTGATTCCAGGCGTGGAAATAATCACACCAATCCGTGATTTACAATTGTCGCGTGAAGCCGAAATTGAGTATTTGAATAAGCATGGTGTAGAGTATTCTGCTGAAAAAGCAAAATACTCCATCAATAAAGGTCTTTGGGGTACTTCTGTTGGTGGAGCGGAAACATTGACATCCAACCAATATTTGCCTGAATCGGCATGGCCAACTCCAGTGACTTCTTCAGAGCCACAACAAATTACAATCGATTTTGAGAAGGGAGAGCCTATTGCATTAAATGGTGATAAAATGGCTTCCGTTAAAGTGATTCAAGAATTACAGGCAATAGCTCAACCATACGGTATTGGCCGTGATATCCACGTTGGTGATACAATCATTGGTATTAAAGGCCGTGTGGGTTTTGAAGCCGCTGCGTCTGTAATTTTAATCAAGGCACATCATGCCTTAGAAAAACATACCTTAACTAAATGGCAATTGTCCTGGAAAGATCAAATCGCTGCTTTCTACGGAAATTATATGCACGAAGGCCAAATGCACGATCCCGTTATGCGTGATATCGAAGCATTCTTGCAATCTTCACAAGAAACAGTGACGGGCCGAGTGATTGTTGAGCTTCACCCATACCGTTTTGTCGTCATTGGTGTCGAGTCTGAACACGATTTGATGTCCAACAAATTCGGTAGCTATGGTGAAATGAATAAAGGTTATACAGGTGACGATGTGAAAGGTTTCTCCAAAATTTTTGGAAATCAAACCATCATTTGGCACAAAGTGAATAAAAAATAAACCTTGTTTGGCGTAATGTATTTTTTCTTACCATGACGAACTGGGTAAGAAAAGATACATTTCCCTATAAGTGATAACGTATACCTAAATACTAAATTCAAAAAAATGATAAGAGTAGGAATTATTGGTTCGGCAGGATATACCGGTGGTGAATTATTACGTGTATTGATTTATCATCCGGAGGTGGAAATCGTATTTGCTAATAGCGCTTCCAATGCAGGAAATAAGTTATATGAAGTTCACAATGATTTATTTGGTGATACTGAATTGACCTTCTCTTCGGACTTTTACTCAGCTGTTGATGTATTGTTTTTATGTGTTGGTCATGGTGATGCACGGAAATTTTTAGATGCAAATCCGATCGATGCATCCGTGAAGATTATTGATCTTTCACAAGATTATCGTCTTCGTGCGAATACGGCTTATCAAGGACAACAATTTGTGTACGGGCTTCCAGAACTAAACAGAGAAGCAATCAAAACAGCTCAGTATATTGCTAATCCAGGATGCTTTGCAACAAATATCCAACTGGCTTTATTACCATTGGCGAGTAAAGGCTTGTTGCCAGACCAAATCCATGTCAATGCGACGACTGGATCAACAGGGGCAGGACAAAAGCCGGGGGCAACAACGCATTTCTCCTGGCGTAACAATAACCTTTCTGCTTACAAATCTTTTGAACACCAGCATTTGCAGGAAATTTCAGAGTCCTTGGATCAGCTGCAAGTGGGATTTTTGCCGGTGTCAGAAGGATCATTGTTGGAACGTGCTGCAGCGAAAATTAATTTTGTTCCACAACGTGGAGATTTTGCCCGCGGAATTTTCTCGGCAATTTATGTAGACACCGATTTATCTGAAGAGCAGGCCTACACATTGTATGAGAGCTATTATGCCGCTCATCCTTTTACACATGTCAGCCTTAAAAATATTGACCTCAAACAGGTCGTTAATACAAATAAAAGTATAATCCATCTCGAAAAACACGGAAATAAGCTCCTTATTTTAAATGCAACAGATAATTTGCTGAAAGGTGCATCGGGTCAAGCAGTACAAAATATGAATTTAATGTTTGGCTTAGATGAACGTACAGGGCTGAATTTGAAGAGCGTTGGTTTTTAAACTCTTTTGGGGTATTAAACATCAATACCAACAAGTTGTGAATAACTTTAGGAATTGCTTTTAGGTCGAAACGAGGTTTTCAACATTTTATTAACATCGTGTGGAAAAGTGAAGGGTAGACCCTGCACTTTTTTTATGAATCGGCCTTCCCAAACATACATCATCCGGTAATAAACAATGACATGTCGTCTATAAAAAAACGGATCATCATTTTGCATTGACTGCTTAAGTTCCTTAACTTAGGGATAGGAAGTCCATGCTGAGCAAATAAACAAGAGCTGATTCGATTATGAACAATAGGCCAAGAATTAAACTTAGACTAACGGCTGCTGATAAAGTGTTAGAATTTATGGGCTGGTGTGTAGTGCTATTGTTATGGTATGCGGTAACTGTTCATTATAGCAAATTACCTGAAATTGTTCCCGTACATTATAATGCAGAAGGAAAGGTTGACAAATTTGGTCCAAAGTCAGTCCTATTGATGATACCTTTCATTACCACTGTTTTATACGTAGCAATGACCATCATCAACAGGTTTCCACATCTATTCAACTATCCTGTCAAGATTACTGAAGAAAATGCATTGCAACAATATACTTCTGCGAGTCGTTTGATACGATATTTAAAGTTTATTGTGGTCGTTATTTTTGGGATAATCGCTTTTAAATCTATTCCCAATGTCGCAGCAACTTCAGAGGGATTGGGAACTTGGTTTCTGCCCTTCGTATTGTTATCGGTTTTTGTACCTGTCATCTACTTTCTCATAAAATCGGTCAAGACGGCTTAAATTTCCTTATTTATCTAAATTTTCTATATATCGTGTTCACTCCATAAGGGATATAATGCCATTAGAGCGCCGAAAGCTTAGTGAATCTGAGCGAATTGACATGTTGAACTTCGATGATAGATATTAATGTTAGAAACACAAAACAACCAGAAGGCCAGTTGCCGATAAGCATTCGATGTCTAAATTGTTTGAATATGGTAGATAAAGACCATCAGATGGATAAAGAATGCGTTCTTCAACTTCAAAATTACCATCTAACGCAAATGCGTTTTTGTGGTCTTGGCCAATCTGTAATTCAAAATCATGTTTTCCGGCAAATGCACCGAAGTAGAACTGAAAATCAGTAGCTAAGTCGGTGCCTACAGGATACATCTTGTTTTTCTCAAACGAAGATGAAAGTGGAAGATTCACAATATGAGGTAGTGTAGGATTGTTTATTGTCGAATTAAGCACAAATTCCTGAAAGATCGCAGGCTCCCCAACTTCGGTTGATGCCTTTATGTGAATTGCCGTATTATTTTCAAAATTGTGTACAAAGATTGTTCCGACAGGAACGGTATAGGTTTGGCCATCCATCGTCACGAGTAGATCCCCAACCAAAGGAATCAAAAATGAGACTGTATCCTGACTGGGCGGGAGTTCCAAAATCCCTTGAGGCGCGACTTGCCAGCTATTGACCTGTTGCAACCGGCCAATAGCCTCCCGGTGAGGAGCAGCAAAAGAGCCATAATTGAGTGTGCTCCTGACTAAATGTGTTCCGATAGATGTTTCCCCCCGCTGTTCCGCGATATAGATTCTAATATCCTGCATGATCAGGCTGTTAAGCATTAACATGAATCGTCATTTTCATTTGGAAACCTTCAGATAAGGATCCTGTGACCGTAGACATTTCTTTGGTAACACCATCGCTGAATACGTTGTCATTGGCATTATAGGTATATCCTGAAACACCTTTTTTGTAACCATAAGAAGAACCTGTGTTATTGACTTCAAGACACAGACTATCTTGAAAGGCGATTTGCGTCACTAATAGCGATTTACCTGTAGCATCATATACATGAACGTGAATATGTGTTGCTCGACCTTGATACCAGCCCGGAAAGATGGTTTGGAAGGAAACAAGTCCATTGGCATTCGTGACTTGTCTACCGCGGTACCAATTGACAGACTGGTAGTTGCTGGATTGCATCTGTGTTCCGCCATATTGGGAATAGTTACCTTCCACATCACAATGCCAAATATCCACTAAAGCTCCTTCTAGTGCCGCACAGCTATTGTTTGTATTAACAATGGTAATTAAACCGAGCATATTCGCCCCAATACCATCACCTTTGCGTATATCTGATCGGACATAACTTGAAGGTGTTTTTGTCGGAAAAGGCCCTTCGGTTTCCGAAGGTGTCACACTGCAGCTTGAATCGACATTTACGTCAGTGCCCTCGTCCGTAATTGATGTGGTATCGTCTTTCTTGCAAGCTGCCCAGACCATTGGTCCTGAAAATGCGAGCAATGATAGGGTTTTTATAAAATTTTTGCGTTCCATATCTCTTCTTTTTTATTTATGGAAGCAAGGTAATAGACGGAGATGTAAAATAATGTTAAGTAACGATAAAGAGGCTTATTGCATCGACGAATCACGTAGACATTGGATAACCTCATTATAGTAACCATCGCCGACTTTCAATGTGAAGTTGGGTAATTGTACTTTACGCTGTGAAAATGTAATGATGTGTTTGACTGCGATAACAAAGCTGCGGTGGATACGGATAAACTGATTTTTTGGCAAACGCTCGAGCATGGCTTTCATTGTCGATAGAGTCAATATTGTTTTTCCGTGTATAAGGTGTATTTTGATATAATCTTGCATGCTTTCCAAGCACTCAATTTCGTCAAGATAGATCTTGATTCGTTGATATTCTACACTCACGATTAAAAAGGGGCGATGGCTCTGTGTAGCTGAACGTGTCATCGCTTTATCAATGGCCCGTTCAAAACGAACGAAGTCAAATGGTTTGAGAAGATAGTCTACTGAATCAAGTTCAAATCCATCTATCGCATACTCCTTATGTGCTGTGGTGAAAATCAATAAAGGTCTTGGATTTAAGTTCTTTGCAAAATCAATACCATTGATCTCGAGCATATCAATATCCAAAAAAATCAAATCAACACTGTTATTGGCGAGATACAGCTTCGCATCATGGGGGTTACAGAAGGTTGCAGCAAGCTGTATAGCAGGATGCTTTGCTGTGAACGTCGAAATAATACGAAGAGCCAGGGGTTCATCGTCAAGAGCTATGCAAGTTAACATCGATTAAATTAAGATAAATTGCTTTTGTATATATAATCGTATAGTCTAATATAAAAACAATTTATGGAGAAATGTAAAGGATAAGCTGAACAAAAAATGAGTGATCTTGCTGCTGGATAGTCAGGCAATGTCTGTCGACATAAAAATGTTCCAATAGACGTTTGACATTTTTGAGACCTGTTCCTGTGCGGTGTTGTTCGGTTGACTGTGTAGCTATGCTATTCTTTACATTTAATACACAGGATGTTGGCGTTAGAATGACCTCAAAACTTAATTGGCAGGGCTCTATGGTGCTTAATCCATATTTGAACGCATTTTCAACAAACGGAAGCAGCACAAATGCGTGTATCGTTTTGGAGTGTTCGAGCCCCGCATAGTGTTCACTGATCGAACAATTTGGGCCAGTGCGTAGTTTTTGGAGATTGATAAAATCTTGTATAGCCTGAATTTCGATCTTGATGTCAATCGTATCACTATGCCGTTCATCCATATAATAACGCATTAATTGCGAAAGACGATGAATACTACTCGCGACGGCATCATCGTTGGTCAATGCTAATGCATAAATATTATTTAAGGTGTTGAACAAAAAGTGGGGGTGGACCTGGGCTTTTAAGAAGGAAAGTTCGGCCTTCATCCGGTCTTGTTCGACCAATTGCATCTTTTGCTGAGTTTCCATCCAGTAGGTTACGATTCTATAGAGCGCGGCAAGGCTAATGGTTAACAGGAAAATATACACGGAAGCAATATCGATGGGTTGTGGCCGTTGTCCCGGGGTCTGCCCCGGACCTCGGTCTGGGAAATGCCTAGCAGATGGCGGCGGTGGAAAATCAGGGTGATGCCTAGGCGAAAATTCTCTTTCTCCAGGGGTAGGTAATTGCTGACTTCCAATATGCATCAAGCGATCGAAGGGCTGAAGATAACAGGCTAGTAACAAGCCTGTCAAAATAATGGAGATTCCGTAACTGATAAATTTTCGTTTTCTTATCGCATAAGGAATTAGCAGGTAAGCATTGACATAGAATAGGATTAAAAAACAGCCTGTAAAAATCCAAAATGCTGGTGCAAAAAGTATTTCCTTAATTTCCAATTGACCGTTGTTAAAAAATAGTACTGGAAAGGATAAGAAAATAAGCCAGGCGAGTCCATGGATCAATATGGAGATTTGTTTTTGTCCTAAGATACGTTTTGATGTGCTATCAGCAGATTTGTCCATGGAGCTTGCTATTTTAGCTTTTATTAATGGCGACTCTGATCCTAAAAATACGCAAAAAGATTAGACCGTATTTTTAAAATGTTTAAATATACATCTCATTTTATAATAGTTCATTTAAATGGAAAGGAATGGTGGTCAATTATTGCTGTTTTTTTACACAATCGATTGATATACATTTCCTTTCTTTTTCTGTAAATCTAAGCCTTATCTTCATCAAATAATCCAGTTTCACAAACCGATACCATCTTTATTCAATAGTAAAGTGCAACAGAAAGATAGCTGATAAATTGAGTTTCAGCAGAGCTAAAGGAGTTTGGTTTCGTGAAGTATTCGAGTATAGCAGCATCTCGAATTCATGGCAAGCATTAATAACCACAGGTAGTATAACTAGCCTAGGTTTGATATATAAATTGATAAAAAAAATAAAGTATGAAAAGAAAACACTTTATCCAGTATCTCTTTATGGGAGCTTTATCCTGTCTTTCGATAAGCAGTATAGCGCAGACAGTAGGGAAGACTTATGCCGTACCACTTGCTGGGAATGCTTTCATTACCGCAGGACAAGCTGGTGAAGCGGAAATTTCCGGTCGTAATGGCCTTGTAAAATGGTCAAGCGATCAGGAAGTGGTATCGGTTTATTTTAGGGCTCAAAAGGCGGGGAAATTGACTTTGAAACTGAAGGCAAAAAACGATGCTGGAAAATCCAAAATAGCAGTAGACGCTTTAGGAAAAAAGGCGATCGTGAATGTGGAAAGTACTGAGCTGTCAGAAACAGCGCCTCTGTCCATTGATGTAAAATCGCCCGGTTACGTTCAGGTTAATTTAAAAGGCTTAAGTAAATCGGGAAGCAATTTTGCCAATGTAACCGAATTGCTTGTGAGCGGCGAAGCGGCTTCGGGAGGTCTTCTATTTTCCAATGATCCTGAGTATTACTATTGGTCCAGAAGAGGCCCTTCTTGTCATCTAAATTATACTGTTCCTACGGAGGGTAACGTTAGTTACTATTATAACGAAGTAACCGTCCCTCAAGGTGAAGATAAAGTTGGTTCCTATTTTATGGCGAATGGTTTTGGCGAAGGCTACTTTGGTATACAGGTTAATTCAGAAACCGAGCGGCGTATCTTATTTTCCGTATGGAGTCCATTCCACACAGATGATCCGAAAAGTATTCCAGATGAGCAAAAAATCCATCTACTAAAAAAAGGAAAGGATGTGCATTCGGGTGAGTTTGGAAATGAAGGGTCAGGCGGACAGAGTTACCGTAAGTACTTTTGGAAAGCAGGGGTAACCTATAAGTTTCTCTTGAAAGGCGTGCCGGATGGAAAAGGGAATACTGATTATACGGCTTGGTTTTTTGTACCCGAAGAGAATGCATGGAATGTGATCGCAAGCTTCAAACGTCCACAGACAAATACCTACCTGAAACGATTCCATAGTTTCTTGGAGAACTTTAGTCCTAATCAAGGCTACCTGGGTAGAAAGGTTGAGTTTGGCAATCAATGGGTCTATGATGGACAATGGAAAGCTGTACAGGAGGCTTCTTTCAGTGTCGATAATACCTATCGTGCAAATCAACGCATTGATGTAATCGGCGGCATTACCAAAAACGGATACTTCCTTAGAAATGGCGGTTTCTTTAATGACGTTGTTAAGCCAGGAAGTAAGTTTGAATTCCGGAATAAAAATAATGCACCGAAAATTGATTTTGACAAACTGCCTTAATCAAAAAGGAATAAAGACAATGTCTTTTTGTCGCTCAAAGTTTGTACTAAACATAAAAGAGTCGCATTTTAATGCGACTCTTTTATGTTTAGTACAGCCCTCAATTTATTTTTCAGACAGTTTGATATCACGTTCTACCGAAACATTATCTCCGGTAACAGCATTACCATCCTTATCCACTAGGGTCAATTTTACTTTATTGTTGCCCATTGGCAGGCCTTTTATCTCATATGGGCCCCATTTGTCCAATGTAAATGTCTGGCCATTGATATCTGCCACTACTTTGTTGCCGTCTGGAGCAAGTTTGGTATTGACTACGTAAAAATCTAACAGTAGATTTTTTGTTTCATCTCCTTTATACTCACCTTTAGGTCGCGAATAGAAAAGTGATGGTTCCTTTGGTGTTGCATCTGTTGTTAATTTACCCGTTGCATCAATCTTAAATTTTACCAATTTAGAAGCTTCAGTGGTTTTTATGGATTCATGATAGGATCTTGATAAAAATGAGAGCAGGTAATGTTCCGAATTTAACGGTACTGTTACAGAGTTCTCGGGCTTGTAAAGAGCCGTGTAAGGTTTATTGTCTAAAATAAAATGAATATGTTGTCCATCATGCGAATTTGCCATATGGGCAGCATGGGCATCATCGGTCATCTCAGTCAATTTGAAATTCTTAATCGCATATTTTACAGTTACTTTTGCGGAGTCTGTTCCTACCTTTTCTGCAGTGATCGAGGCGATCTGCAGATCAGCTCCAGGAAATTCTTTCGAGTCTGCAATAGGACTGACGGTGATTGAGTCCATTTTTTGTGCAGTATTTGTGTCGATACTGCTGCTTGAGTCAGCTCCACCTGCACTTTTCGTAGATGAGTTGTTACACCCAATAGCGCCTACTAGGAGCGCTACTGCAGCAGTAATACCTGTAATTCTGTAATACTTCATAATTTTTTTTTGTTTAATTTTTTAATCATTCAGCATCTTAAGTAACAGTCTATGTTCCTATTTTGTTTGTAATAAGGTTAAAAATAGGCCGTTTGGGCTACTCATTGAAGTTTAATACACAGTGAATTAAATATTTTTAAAAAAATAGTCATATTAGATGTAATAAATCGATCTGCTGAAATGTCTTGATTATATAAAAGGCACGGGTGATATTGAGATGGAGCATAAGCCGATTAAAAATTAAAATAGAGTAAGTCTCAATATTGACGATAACATGAATCAAGAGCAATTTAAAAATACCGTTTTCATCCATAAGGATAAGCTATTTCGCTTTGCGAAACGGATCTTGATTGATGATGACGAGGCTTTTGATGCGGTACAAAATGTGATGATGCGGTTGTGGCAATTAAAAGATCAGTTGCTTCAATACAAAAATATGGAAGCCTTCTGCATGCAGAGTGTGAAAAATGAAGCACTCAATCGTTTAAAAAGAGATAAGGTCCGAGCGGATTTTGTTGAACAGCATCAGGTTGTTGCGATGACAGAACATACCGTTGGGAATACGAAAGAAATTATTCTGGAGATGATCAATTCTCTTCCCGAAAAACAACGGCTTGTTATGCATCTGCGCGATGTTGAGGATTATGATATCGATGAAATCGGTGAAGTATTGGAGATGGGGGAGTCAGCAGTCAGAGTTAATCTGATGCGTGCAAGACAGAAGGTAAAAGAACAATTGACAAAATTATTCGATTATGAAACCACGCGGATTTATTCAGGTAAAAAATAAACCGATTGTTTCATCTTCTTTGAATATAAGATATACAGTGATGAAAGATAAGAAATTAAAAGAATTGGAAGAGAAGTACTTTAATGGTCAGTCGTCATTAGAGGAAGAAAGAGCATTGAAAAACTCGGATAATGCTTTTTTTCAATCATTGAATCAGGAAAAAAATAAGACAATGGACTGGTCCTTTGAGGACTTCCAAAGTGAGATCAATGATGATAAGAAACGTATTGTGTGGTGGAATAATAGCTGGATAAAATATGCAGCAGCAGCCATGTTGGTAATGGCTATTGGAATTGCACTATTCCTAAATCAGGAATCAGCAATACAAGGACCTGAGCTCGCCAAAAAAGAAATGAGTGAGTCGAAGCCTGCCGATAAGAAGCTGCTTGACGATCAAAATATAGAAATAACATTTCCCAAACTTAATGATGAGGTAAGTGCGGAGGACAGTGGAAAGGCGATGCGAACAGCAGAAACTTTTAAACGTCCAAAAGTAAAAAAACAGGCCAAAGATTGGATAGTGAAGAAAGAAGTCGTGACTGAAAGTTCGGAATTGACAACAGAAGAGTCCTACCGGGCAGATTATGTTGTTTTGAATGGGAAGCCTGTCGCGAACGAACAGGAAGCTGTTGAACTGACCCTAAAATCTTTGGGCTTACTGGCAAATAATCTGGAAAATGGTGTAGATAAAGCAATGAATATAAAACAAATGTCAATAACGATTAACTAAAATAAAATGAAAGGTTTTTTAATAGCTTGCCTTCTACTTGTAGCAAGTATGGCAAATGCACAAATTTCAAAATTGGATAAACTTTTTGAACAATATCAAGGAAAGAAAGGCGTAACGACACTCAAGATTGGGGCGCCGATGTTCAAACTATTGGGTAATTTGAAAATAGACGATGAGGATATGCAGACAATTACACCACTGCTTAAGAATGTTAAATCGTTGCGGATGCTGATTGTTGAGGATGGAGAAGATAAAGCTTTAACAGGTATTATTCGGGGGGCGGTGTCTAATTTAAAATATGAAGAGCTTATGTCACTCAACAGTGATGGGCAAGATATCCGATTCATGGTAGAAAATATGTCCGCAAATGCCGATATCCTAAACAATCTGTTACTTACAATCAATGGAGATGGGCAAAATCTATTTATGATCCTCGACGGGGCTATACCGTTGAAAGATGTGACTAGCTTGGTCAACGAAGGGAACAATAAGGTAAATAAGAACAAAGGAGATAACAACAAAAAGTAGAAAATTATGAAAAGATTACTAACCTTGTTGTGCCTAGTTGGCGTTCTTTTCTCCATGCAGTCATGCATGATAAAAAAAGCGCCTAATATGGACTTCGTCAGCCGGTCCAATGTATCTGACGATGCTGAGATTGTTGCTATTAATTTACCGATGTGGTTAACAAAACCCTTTATGAAAAAAGCCTTAAAGGATGATAACGATGAAGATGCGCGTGCAATGGCCGAAATTGTAAAGAAATTGAAGAAGTTCAGAATGCTGACACTGTCAAATAATGATAAAACAAAGAACGCGCGTATTTTGGACGATTACCATAAGTTTTTAAAGAAAAATAAATTTGAGGAACTTCTGGTTATTAACACCGATGGTCAGGAAATTTCGCTAAATGCTCGTATTGATAAGAATAATGTCATTCAGCGGGTTTCTTTACTGGTTCATGATGATGAAGATGAAAGTGTATTTATGGATATCAAAGGTAAGTTTTCGTTGGATGAACTTATCGCCGGATTAAATAAGATGAAATCGAAAGATAAGAAGTTGGCAAACAAACTTTAATAAGTATGTTGATTCAAACCGAAACTTCCGCTAACCTATAAAAAAGCCCTCCAGTATATTACTGGAGGGCTTTTTTATAGTAGTTTGATTTTTATGCGCTAAAGACAATGTCCAACGCATCAAAAATATGTTTTTTTGCCTGGTCAAGATCCGCTGCTGTATGTGCATCAGAAACAAAACCTACTTCATAGCCTGAAGGGCCAAAATAAACGCCACGATTTAACAACTCGCGGTGCATAATTTTATAAGATTCCATCGATTTAGGATCGATTTCACTCGCTTTTTTAATTTCTTGCTGTTCTGTAAATGCAAACCAAAAAATAGAAGCAACATGGAAAAGTTGAACTTTATATCCTTTCTCGGCAATATAAGTACGCATATCATTGACGAAAGCCTCTGTTTTGGCATTTAAATTTGTGTAGAAATCCTTTTGAGCCAAGATACCCAATGCAGCAATGCCGGCAGCCATAGCAACTGGATTTCCGGATAAAGTTCCTGCTTGGTAAACTGCACCATCAGGAGATATACAGGCCATCAATTCTTTTGAGGCTCCATAAGCACCGACAGGCATTCCGCCACCAATAATTTTACCGTAGGTAATAATATCAGGTTGTACATCATAGTAAGCTGAAGCACCTTCAAAACCAATACGGAATCCTGTGATCACTTCATCCATAATCAACATTGCACCATGTTCTTTGGTGATATTACGTAAGAAGTGAACATACTCCTTAGATTGCAACAATAAGCCATTGTTTGCAGGTATACCCTCAATGATAACTGCCGCAATCTGATCTTTAAACTCTGCAAAGGCAGTTTCTAAAGCTTGCTTATCGTTTAATTCAATAACAATGGTTTCGTCTGCAAATGCTTTAGGTACACCGGCCGAAGATGTCTCACCAAAGGTTACCAGGCCAGAACCAGCTTTCACCAAAAGAGAATCGGAGTGGCCATGATAACAGCCATCAAATTTGATGATCTTATCACGTTTCGTATAGCCTCTAGCCAAACGGATAGCAGACATTACAGCCTCGGTGCCAGAACTGACAAAGCGAATTTTCTCAATAAATCGATTGTTTTCGATAATCAACTCAGCTAGTTGGTTCTCCAACGCAGTAGGAGCGCCAAAACTTAAGCCTTTCCCGAGTTGTGCCGCTACAGCTTCACGAACTTGATCATTATTGTGCCCTAAAATTAGGGGACCCCATGAACAACAAAAATCGATGAATTCATTCCCGTCCGCATCCCAAAGATGTGCCTTATCGCCACGCTCAATAAATAATGGGGTACCATATACGGATTTGAAGGCCCTAACAGGTGAGTTTACACCTCCAGGGAAATATTGTTTTGCTTTTTCAAATAGCTCAGCAGATTTTGCTCTTGAAATATCAGGTGCTTGCATAGTCTAAATAGTTGAATGCGAAATAAAACCTTTCTCCAATACTTCTTTGGAGTGGTAGGATAAGATTGCTGTAGCGCCAGCACGTCTGAAGCTCAATAACGTTTCTAGAATGACACGTTCGTCCAACCAGCCGTTTTGAATAGCCGCCTTTAACATCGCATATTCTCCGCTGACATTATACACCGCAATTGGCAGATCGAAGTTGTCTGCAAGAAGTTTAACGATATCTAAGTAGGGAAGTCCTGGTTTTACCATCAGAAAATCTGCTCCTTCTTGTGCATCGAGCTGTGCTTCGATAAGCGCCTCTTTTGCATTGGCAGGATTCATCTGGTAGGTCTTTTTATCACCATGCTTGGGCGCCGAGCCTAAGGCATCTCTAAAAGGACCATAATAGGCCGAAGCATATTTTGCTGTATAGGACATCAAAGAAACGTTTGTAAAACCATTATGGTCCAATAGCTCACGGATGTAACCGATGCGGCCATCCATCATATCTGATGGAGCAATGATATCTGCACCTGATTGCGCATGTGCCAAAGCCATCTTGCCCAATACGTCTAATGTCTCATCGTTTAGGATCTCACCGTTTTCGACAATTCCATCGTGCCCATCACTGCTGTAAGGGTCCATAGCAACATCCGTTACGATACAAGCTTCCGGAAAATTTTTCTTTACGGCTGCAATCGCACGTAAGTATAAACTTCCATCACGGTAGCTTTCTGTAGCATACTTGTCTTTTAAGGACTCTTCAATGTTAGGGAAAAGATCAAATGAGCGTAAGCCCAACTTTAGGCAACTTTCCACTTCTTTCAATAGATTGTCTATTGAATAGCGATAGATGCCAGGCATCGATTTAACCTCAGTTTTTTGATTTTGCCCATCGACGATAAAAAGTGGGAAAATCAAATTTGACGCGTCTAAACGTGTCTCTTGAATCATGTCGCGAATCACGGCAGATTTACGATTTCTTCTCGGACGTTGTAACATTATATTAAGATTATTTATGATCTATGTTGTTTATTTCAACGTCAATGGAATCATTTACCGACGTTGAAATACAAACTACTTTATACGATTCTAATACTCCAATCCAAAAACGGCTTCGGAAAGACCGATCTCATCTGGAGAATAAGGAAGTGTATAAGGGACATTCATCTCATCAAACTTTGCACCGGTAGAGCGGCCAATACAAATTACTTTCTGGCCCGGTTCCAATAAATTATCCGCAAAATAAGCTTCCACATTGCTTGGACTGGTAAAGACCAATACCTCCGCATTGGATGGATCTACATTTTCTTCTAAGACAGTTTCGTATACCGGTATATTGATGATTTTCGTCTCCGGGCTTAATGCTTTTTGGATCGTTTCCAAAGATTCTTTCGCACGTGGAATAAGGACGGTACCACCATTGGCCAATTCAGCAAATTTCTTCGCAATTTCATCCATATTGATACCCTCACTGTCGCCAGAGAAATCAGCAACGCGGTCATATTTACGCAAAATCTCTTCCGAGCCGCGGCCAATGACACCTATCTTGGTCTTTTTGCTCAAACGAGGCTCTAAATTGAAAAAGTGCTCAATACCATTTTTGCTTGAAAATATAATCCAATCAACGTGTTTTAGGATAAAAGGATCCAATTTATTGATAATAGGGAATATTTTGATCAAAGAGCGGCCCTCAATAGTAATATTGTGTTTGGCCATTGCTCTTGCGAAATAGGAATTTTCGTCTACCTCTCGGGAGATAAATACAGATTGTGGCAGCTTTCTATCCTTTGCATACTTATTGAAAATGCGCTCCGCTAAACGTGTCGCATCGGTATCTCTAAGGTAAACACGGTCAGGGAAATCTTCACTTGTTTCAGCAATAGAGGCCCAAGCTTCATATTCATCACCGCTTTTGCGGCAATAACAGCCAAGTGGCGCATGACATCCTGCGTCAAATTTATTTAATACCAAACGTTCTACGGAGATTGTTTGTGCTACTTCTTCATTGTTCAAGGGCTGTAAAGCGTCAAAAAGTTCCTTGTCAACTTCACGGATCTGAATAGCAAGTACCCCTTGCGCTGGTGCCGGGATAATTTCAACGGGAGGAATCTCCTCGACATGAAAATCTGTAATATCCATTTCAATACGGCTAATACCTGCCTTTGCAAGTACTATGGCATCATATTGCTCATCACGTAGTTTCTGGATTCTTGTCTGCAAATTACCACGGAGATCGTCAAATTCTAGATCAGGACGTAGTGCCGAGATCTGCGCTTTTCTACGGTTAGATGATGTTCCAACAGTCGCATTGTGCTTTAATGAAAGACGTTTTTTGATATCCACACAATCTTTGTGGATAATCAATAATTCAGCTGGATCTTCGCGCTCAGAAACCGCTGCAATGATCAATCCTGGAGGGTTGACCGTAGGTAAATCTTTGTGTGAGTGTACAGCTAAATCAATGGTGCCACTTAAAAGTTCCTCTTCAAGCTCTTTAGTGAAAAATCCTTTGCCTTCTAATTTATCCAAACGAAGGTGTTGAATGATATCACCCTGTGTTTTAATGACTTTTAATTCTGCTTCAATTCCGATTTCTGCCAATCGATCTTTTACAAAATTTGCCTGCCACATGGCAAGAACGCTTCCCCGGGTACCAATAATTAGTTTTCTATTCACGTTAATTTTACTTTACCTATTAAAACAATCACAAAGATGTTCCACCGGTAGCTACGTATTCAACTAGCACAGAATGTGTTTTAATTCAATTGAGCCCCGGAAAATGAACAATTTCGGAAAAATGTGTTTAATACCATTTATCAAAGCAAAAATAAATAAATGAAAGGAATATGTTGACACGTTACTGTCATTATATGTCAGGAAATAATTGATAAACCGAAATTTAAAGGAAACAGTCAAAGGATAGCTCCGTAGGAGGGGAGCAGAATCCATTCAAGAACTAGGGATCGTTTTTTAGTTTTTTTCCGTTTCTGGAGTTTTAACCAAAATTTCTTTCGCCATAACCATTGGAACCTTGATATATTTCTTTTCCATATAGTTGATGACTTTTTCCAAAACTTCTCTCGCTTCGGGAGTTAGGGCTTGAACCTCTTGGGCAAAAACCTCATTTAGAGCGAATGATTTAATTTCTTTAATTTTTTCAGGAACCTCACGCATAGCAACTTCTACACGTCGCTGTTTGATTAAAGGTAAAAATTCTTGGATATTGTCCTGGATAATCTTTTCGGCACTCTCCAATTCATTATAACGCTCTTGGATGTTTTTCTCCGCAATAGCTTGTAAGCTGCTTACTTCGATATAATGAATCAGATTATTTTGGAGAACTTCAGCATCAACATCATTCGGAACGGCTAAGTCAATGATAATTTTCTTATCAGTCTCTCCGTTTAATAACGATTGATAAAGTGTGTTGTCAATAATGGAGGTAGGCGCACCTGTACAAGTAATCAGAATATCAAAACCTTCTTTGTACTGATCAATATCAGCCAAGGGGTAAGCTTCAGCATTTAATTCTTCAGCTAGGGCCTTTGCATTCTCCAGTGTGCGGTTGAAAATAACGAACTTCGCTTTTTGGTTCTTTTGGAAATATTTCGCTAAATTCTGATTGGTTTCTCCAGAACCGATGATGATGATTCTAGGGTTTTCAACCAGTTTTAGTTCGCGCAATTTGCGGTAGGCAAGAGAGACAACGGAAATTGGGTTTCTGGAAATTTTAGTATAGGTGTATACTTCTTTAGCTGTTTTTACGAGACGATCCATCATCAGACGTAGAAAATCTCCAGTAAAACCGGCTTCTCTACAACGATCATATGCGCGACGTACCTGTGCCAAAATTTCTTTTTCACCAACAACAAGACTTTCAAGTGAACATGACATCCGAAGCAGGTGATTTAAAGCATCCATACCCTCGTATTTGTTGACCTGTCCTAAATAACATTGTAGTCTTTCCTGAGGTACACAGAAGTTCAATTTTCCCATAAAATCAGCAATGAATTCATGGGTCAATTCGTGAGCACCATAAAATACAAACTCTACTCGGTTACAAGTACCAATATAAAAGATCTCCGGAATGTCTAGGCTATGCTTTAGATTGATGAGACGACTTTCTAAATCCTCATTGCAGATCACTAGATTACCTAGATCTTTTAGTTCGACATGTTTATGAGTAAACGCTAATACTTTAAGATTTTTCAAAGCTCTAATCCCTCGCTTATATTTAACGGTACAAATGTAGCTTAAAAGCTTTGTGCTTGTGTCAAAAATCTGTCAAAGGGATTAATTTAGAAAGATTTTAAATAGCTGTTTTTTTTATTTAAACTATTGTATTATAGTTGATTATGTTGTTATTCGGTGCTAAATGATTTTCGTCACGATCTGTCGTGACGAAAATTTTAAGCTATAAAATACGATAAACTACTCTTTAGTACCCGTATTTGTTCTTGCAGAGTCGATGGTGACATCTTCCAATTCTTCCACATAAGGCTCCTCTTCAGAAGTAGTAGCTTCTTGAATTTCACTATCGCTATATTGGTAATAGCTGTCGAAGGTCTTGCTGCTTTTATTGTAAATCAATGCGTACTTGGAGTTTTTATTCTTGACAATAATTCCATCGGCAGGAGCGGGCACTAACTTCATCTCATCCATAAAAATTTTCTGTCCCTTTTTGAAGCTGTTGATGAGTGGCAGTTCGCTTGAATATTCCTTCCAGAATAAAATATCGCCTTTTGCCGATATAATCCAGATGGCACTGCTCTGGTAGTCGTTCTTTTCTACTAGGAAAGCCATTTCTTTATTCCAACTGTCAGAATCGTTGCGATCGGTAAAGTTCCCATAGCAGAAAACAGATTTAGCCCGATCTTTTATCCGAGTAAACTTGTATATAGGTTTATCATCTACAGGTTCTAGGTAGTTATTACCCATAAATATCTTTGTAATCCCCCTTCTATAGCGTAATGGGATGTTGTCGTATTCCGGAAGAGTGAAGATTGCATTATTCCAATGTTGATAGTCCTCTAATGAACTCCATCCATCAGCATCTTCCAGGTCTTTGGGATCGGCATTGTCAAATCCGACGGCAGCCGTAGCAGCGCTATCTACCTGCAAGCCGTCTAAAGCTTGTCGCTGGCTATAATTGTAATATCCGCCACCCGCTAGGATAACCAATAGGACGACTCCAATAATGATATATACTCTTTTCTTTTTATTTGGCTGTGCAGGTTGTTCCGCAGCGATTTCTTCAACTTCTCTTTTCATGTTTATTATTCGGCTTAATGCTAAAAATTATACTCATCTCTTTTAAACAAGTAAAAAAAGCTATAAATGATTGATGGTCTTTTGATTAGCCTTGTTTTTTATTTGTTCTAAGCGTTAATTGCGCTTAAAAATAGAATAATTTTTCAAAAAGTGAAATACAAGTTATATATGTGTCAATATTCAACTTATATTCGTAGCAGTTTTAAAGGAATTTGAATCATGATTATTATCAAAAAATACTTTGCCATCGTTGGACTAGTCATTTCTTTTTTGTCCAGCATGACACCGTTCTTAAAAGTGCCTATTAAAGGAAATTGGAATTTATATCAGGTAGATGCCTATTTATTCTTTATTACATTACTTATTCTGGGGGTGACGGCCCTTTTATTTTTTGTTCGTGCAGTTCGAGCTTATCAATGGATGACTCGATTAGCCGCCTGTTGGTACCTGTTGAGTATAACAGCTGTCTGGTTTAAAATCAATAATTATTTCGGTTGGGGATTTGCCGATAAATTGCTTTCTAAATCATTACACATGCGCTGGGGCTGGATTGTCTATTTGATTGGAATCTTACTGTTATTGTTGAGTACCAAGAAGGTTTCTGCAACAGCTGAATAAAATAAAGCCGTTTGCCAAATAAAAAATAAGCTAGATGAATTTCATCTAGCTTATTTTTTATTTGGACGATGCGGTACGAAATGACTTTTCAGCTTGTCCAGTCCTAAATCCTCTTCAATCTTATCCAGTTCGTAGGACCATATTTTTTCATCCAAAATTTCGTTAAGGACTTTTGGATTAGTAAGATCTACAGGACGTACACGTTGTTCCCTGTTGATTGGTGAGGTCAGTTCCTGCAAACTGCCGCTATGCCGTATGATCTGAAAACGGAAGGTAGGCCATTTCCCAACATTTGCAAAGTTGCCTGTATAAAACTGCATAGAGTCGTGCGGCGGTATCTTATTACTGAAAATACCTTTCACTTTATTCGCTGTCGCTTCAGATACGGATACCAGGAGCTCAAAGCTGGTTTCATTGATGATATGTAATTTGGCAAGTCCATCTTTGTGATCTCCCGAGATTGCCAAAAGTATTCCTTTTTCGATAAATCGATGTGGTGTCAGTGGTGTCGCATGCTGGTCAAGTTCATCATCTGCGCGACGCATATTACCGAAGACAAGGGTGATTTTATCCATTGGCACCGGAATCTCAAAACCAGTGTCGTCTGTAACGCCTACAATATCGTTGGGCTGCATGGATGTGATATGCCCTTCAATGGGTTCATCGACAAACCGTACTAAGTCGCCTATTCTAAATTTCATGTTTACTTTACTTTTGTGTCAATAATATATAGTAGCTTTTCAAGATCCGAGTGATCATTGTACAAATGAAATCCGACACGGATGCCCGAACCTCGGGGAAAGCATTTTATACCCTCATCCAGGAGAGTTTTATAATAGTCGGGGTTGATCTGAATATTGAAAATATTGCTCTGCGGACGTCTATTGATGATGCTGTCCAATAACAGTTTTCTGTCGGCAAGTTCAGCGCGGACATCTTCGATCAATTTTTGGGTATAGGCCACTGTTTCGGCAAATCCCCATTCCTCCAATTGAAGAAGAGACTGCTGTAGCGTTCCGTGGGACAGGGTGTCCAAATGCCCTGGTTCAAAACAGAGTTGTACCACAGATTTATTCATCCATTGATTGTTGAGGAAGCTGTAATTTTTTTGGATATCCGCATAAAGCATCGTTTTGAGTCTTTCGCTTAGGAGAACAAAACCATTACCAAAGCCTGCCATAAGCCATTTGTATCCACTTGATAATACGGCGTCAAAGCCCGAAAGTGCGAAATCAAAAAGATCCGTCCCTAAATATTGGGTGCCGTCGCCTACAATCAACAACTCGGGATGCTGATGCTTTAATTCCTGTATGAAGGATAGATCTATTTTTAACCCCGAAATATATTGAACAATAGAAAGGATAAGGACATCTGGTTTGAATGTTGCTATTGTGTCCAATAAGTTCGTTTCCAGTTGTTCGTCCATCGTGACAAATTGGTGTTCAAAACCACTTAATATCGTCGGAAAATTAACGGAAGGATAATCATTATTCAGTAATAAAACCTTAGCTTGTTTTGGTAAACCTGCCAATAGCGCATTGAAGGCAAAGGAAAAACAACTTGATAAGAAGACATTTTGGGAAGGGCAATTGAAAAATTTGCCGAGCGTATCCCGACAGGCATCTAAAGTTGCGCCTTGCTGTTCGCGTAAGGTGGTGTTCGAGTCAAAGAAATCTTGGTCTCTTTTTGCACGCCAAGCCTTTGTTTCACGTGAAAGTAAGCCGGATCCTGGTGTGGTGAGGTAAGTTACCGCTGAAGCGATGTCAAAATGTTTACGATAGGGACTACTCATGTCTTTGGTCTTTTGTTAGTATTGCTAAATAATCTGTCAAGGAGAGGTATTCTCCGCCCATGCTTTCCAAATGATCCGTGTGAAATTGGCAATCAATTAACCGAAGTTCAATTTCTTGGGCGAGATAAATCAGGGCCGCTTTCGAAGCGTTGGCGACTTTTGAAAACATGCTTTCGCCACAAAAGACACCATTGATTAACACACCATAAAGCCCCCCAACCAGTATACTATCTTGCCAAACTTCCACCGAATGTGCATAACCTAGCTCAGCAAGTTTACTGTATGCTTCGATCATGTCCTGTGTTATCCAGGTTCCAGTCTGATCTTTTCTATTCATAGTCGCGCAAAGCTGAATGACTTCTTTAAAGCTGCGGTCTATCGATAAGGAAAATGTTTTTTTCCGGAGAACATTCGTCATGCTCTTGCTGATCTTTATCTTGGACGGATCGATCACAAATCGGGGGTTTGGGGCATACCAAAGTATTGGGCTATCAGCACTGAACCACGGGAAAATTCCGTTACTATAGGCCAGTAGCAAACGATCTACCGAAAGATCTCCACCTACGGCGAGTAAACCATCTTCTTCTGCATAGCTTGGGTGTGGAAACTCCAGCCTTTTAGTATCCAGTTCAAATACCATGGTTATTTAACATGCTGCGATAGATGGCATTATTCTGGTTGACGCGGTTCTTTGCCTATTTCTTCAAATAGTTTATCCATGTGTTCAACATATTCGTTGGTATCATCGAGGAAGAACTCCAATTGAGGAACAATCTTTACCTGGTTCTTAATTTTTGCACCCAATTTGTAGCGTATTTCAGATGTTTTGGAACGAATGGCCTTAATATCCTCCTGTGCCGTTTTTGTGTTTAAAAAGCTCACGTAAACGCGGGCAATTGCTAAATCCGGCGTAACACGAACCCGTGTAACCGTAATAAATGCTCCAGGAGCCCATGAATTACCTTCGCGTTGAAATAATGCTGCTAAATCCTGTTGAATCACCCCAGCAAAACGTTGCTGTCTCTTGCTTTCTGTTCCCATCGTATACGTTTTATGTTGAATATTCTCAATTATGTCAAACAAAAATAGCCAAAATTTCAATTAAAAGAGAAATTTGGTTCGACCTCTTGCCGCTTACTTGACAAAAAATATACAATAAACCATCGATTGGTAGCGAATGGATTACAGCTTTGAAAACACTAAAATAAGCAGCACAAGAAAAAAGGCACATCTTGGTTTGACGTGCCTTTAAATTTCGATTCACAATTGGTTAGGTAATTTCTTTCAAGTTTTAAGACTTTGGGGTCTATCATATTTGGTTTGAAATTTCGGTGTATTTAAAGCGGTAAGTATTTACTAACCTTACCATCTTCTATTTTTTCATCTCCCTTACACTACAAACATAGGAATACTTAAAAAACTGACAAAATAACTTTTAAAAATAAAGTGAGTGGTTACTTATAATGTGTGTTTATCGCGATTTAACAAACTTTTAACATCTAATTTTTTTTGTAACGGCCCTTTTTTTTCACTAGGTTTTTTGTTTTTCATCTAATTGTCCGAGCAAAATGTATGCAATCTTTGCATTGATATAACCATTTGCAATTGGTATTTTTGTAAAAATTGTATGTGATAGAATTATCAGGAGCTTCAATCAACGCTAAACCGACAAAAGGCTTTTGATAATAACAGGATCAAAAAGAAATTATACGAATGAAAATCTGGCAAAAAAATATAGATGTCGATTCTTTTGTAGAATCGTTTACGGTGGGCAATGACCGCGTAATGGACCTGCAACTTGCTGCCGCGGATGTTTTGGGTTCATTGGCCCATACACGCATGTTGAATAGCATAAATCTGATGACCGATGAGGATCTAGTGCTTGTACAAAAAGAACTGAAAAATATCTATAAAGAAATTTTAGCCGGTGACTTTCGTATTGAGGACTCGGTAGAAGATGTGCATTCACAGGTCGAAATGCTGCTTACACAGCGTATTGGAGAGTCTGGTAAGAAAATTCACTCCGGCAGATCCCGTAATGACCAGGTTTTGGTCGATCTAAAATTATACTTCCGCTCAGAGATTCAGCATATCATCCAGAATACAGAAGCTCTTTTTAATGAATTGATCCAGCTCAGCGAGCGATATAAGCATATTCTGATTCCGGGATACACGCACTTGCAGATTGCGATGCCTTCATCGTTTGGATTATGGTTTGGTGCTTACGCAGAAAGCCTTGTTGATGATCTGGAGATGATGCGTGCAGCCTGGAAGGTTTGTAATAAGAATCCTTTAGGATCTGCTGCAGGCTATGGATCATCTTTTCCATTAAATAGAACGATGACGACGCAATTGCTGGGATTTGAAGACCTAAATTACAATGTGGTTTATGCACAGATGGGGAGAGGTAAGACCGAACGTATCTTGGCACAGGGCATGAGTTCCATCGCGGCGACATTGGCTAAATTTGCAATGGACGTATGTCTGTATATTAATCAAAATTTTGGCTTTATCTCCTTTCCAGCACATTTAACTACGGGATCGAGCATCATGCCGCATAAAAAGAATCCAGATGTCTTTGAGTTGATCCGTTCACGCTGTAACAAGATACAGGCATTGCCAAATGAAATTGCGTTGATGACTACCAACCTGCCATCTGGTTACCATAGAGATCTTCAATTGTTAAAGGAAAATTTATTCCCGGCTTTTAAATCGCTCAATGAATGTCTTGAAATAGCAACTTTCATGTTGGAAAACATTTCCGTTAAAGAAAATATCCTGGACGATCCAAAATACGATTACTTGTTCTCTGTTGAAGTCGTGAACAATGAGGTCCTGAAAGGGGTTCCTTTCCGGGAGGCCTACAGGACTATCGGCATTGATATTGATGAAGGGCGTTTCAAGCCATCAAAAGAGGTAAACCATACCCACGAAGGAAGCATTGGAAATCTATGCAATGATCAGATTCAACGTATGTTCGGAGAGGTCAAAGCCACTTTTGGTTTTGAAAAAGTCGAATCAGCATTGGATGATCTTTTAAAATAAAAAATGTGCTGTGACCCTACAAAGGAAACAGCACATCAACATAAAACGGCCGGTAAGCAAGTGCTTATCGGCCGTTTTCTTTTCTTATTTTTTTATAGAGAACTTAAAATGTGTCTCGGAGTCGAACGATTCGCCCGCTTTTAACAGGGTTGAAGGAAATTCTGCTTGATTGGGTGTATCCGGAAAATGCTGTGTTTCCAGACAGAATCCGGCATAAGGTAGATATTTATAACCTCTTTTGCCAAAATCATTTCCCGTCATCCAGTTTGCTGTATAGAGCTGTACACCCGGCTCCGTTGTAAATACATCCAGCTGAATGCCTGTGTTTTTTGAATAGACTGTTGCACAAGGCTGCGAAATAGGCAGGTTGTTGACATAACAATGGTCATAGCCTTTGGCAGCGATCAATTGTTCGTTATTTGCCGTAATATCTTGGACAATAGGTTTGGGTATGCGGAAGTCGAAGGCGGTGCCTTCCACAGGTACTATTGCATTTGGTATCTGGTTGTCGTCTACAAATAAGACCTCATCTGAGTTGATCTGAAGGATCTGCTGCAATACGTCGCCACTGCCTTCCCCATCCAGATTGAAGTACGTATGATTGGTCAAGTTGACGTGCGTATCGGCATCCGATTGCGCATGATATTTGATAATGATCTCGTTATTTCTGGTCAGGGTATAAGAAACCATAACTTTTAAGTTTCCTGGAAAGCCCTCTTCACCATCTGGGGAAACATAATAAAATTCGACGTGCGATTGGTAAGTTACCCTTCTGTCCCAAACCTTATCATGAAAGCCCGAAATGCCACCATGAAGACAATTATTTCCGTTATTTTGCGGAAGCGTATAGTGTTTTCCGTTGAGCTCAAATTTGCCATCAGCAATGCGATTGGCAAAACGCCCCGCTGTGCATCCATGGTATTTCTCATCAGAATCGAGATAGGCCTGAATTGAATCGAAGCCCAGTGCTACATCCACTAAATTTCCCTTGTTATCAGGTACCAAAATACTGACAATACGAGCACCGTAATCCGTTAAGAGGACTTGCATGCCTCCTTCGTTTTTTAATAAGAGCAAATGCGTGTTTTTGCCTTCGATTGTACCTTCAAAATATTTTGGAATAAGTGTTTGATATTTCGTCATGATGGATCCCTATTGGTATTTAGGTTAAAGATACAGAATATAACCAGTATAAAAATGACTTTGATAACAGCTGTTTGTAAAATTTGTCATTTTGAAATACAATCATAGATACTGTTGCAAAAATGACTCCTTGATAGGTGAATAACAGGAGTAAAATATAGCGATATGCGGACAGTCATTCGGGTAATTCCTAAATCTGTATCCTATGATTATAATTGTATTTGAAGGCAAATTTATCTAAGTTTGCGCTATGTCTGAAAAAATGAATTGGAAAGATTTGCTCTCTGCAAAGCGCTGGGGTTACGAAGATCGGAGCGTAGATAGTTACCTTGTGGCCCGGTCGGAATTTCAACGGGATTATGATCGTTTGATCTTTTCATCCCCATTTCGGAGATTACAGAATAAGACGCAGGTTTTTCCACTTCCTGGCGCTGTATTCGTGCATAATAGATTGACACATAGTTTAGAAGTTGCCAGTGTGGGACGTTCTTTGGGGCGTATGTTTTATGCGCAGCTGAAAGAGGAAAACCCAAACCTGGATAATGATTACCCTTTTCTGCAAGAAGTCGGAAATATTATCTCGGCGGCATGTCTTTCACATGACCTGGGCAACCCTGCCTTTGGTCACTCGGGTGAATCCGCCATATCCACGTATTTCACGGATGGAGATGGACGTAAATACCAAGAGCAGGTCACGGCCGAAGAATGGGCAGATCTGACCCACTTTGAAGGAAATGCAAATGCCCTACGGATTCTGACGCATGCCTTCCAGGGCAAGGATCCCAAAGGTTTTGCATTGACCTATACTTCCCTGGCTTCCATTGTAAAATACCCCTGTCTGGCAATTGATGGCCACCTTAAGAAGAACCATCACCGCAAGAAATATGGTTTTTTTACAGAAGAACAAAAGGCGTTTGAGAAGGTTGCCAATGAATTGGGACTATTAAAAGATCCCTCTAATCCAAAGGGCTATCTGAGACATCCCTTGGTTTATCTCGTGGAGGCTGCAGATGATATCTGTTACAATATTATTGACTTGGAAGATGCTCATCATCTTAAAATATTGTCCTATCAAGAAGTGGAAGAATTACTATTGCCGCTATGTGGTAAAGAGAATCTTCGTGACAGGCTCGATGGATTGCTGGATACCCCGAGCCGCGTAGCATTGTTGCGTGCCAAAGCGATCAATACCTTGATTAAGGGGTGTGTTGATGTCTTTGTCCGGGAACAGGACAAGTTTTTATCGGGAACTTTCGGATCAGCTTTGATGGACGCCCTTGATGAGGAGATTGTCACGCAGATGAACAAAATTTCTAAAATTTCCATCGCAAAAATCTACAACGCTCCAACAGTTGTTCAGATTGAAATTGCCGGTTACCGGGTGATGGATGCATTATTAAAAGAGTTTGTTCCGGCGTATCTTAAGAAGAACAAAAATAATTACGATAAGAAACTAGTCGCTTTAATTCCAGCACAATTTTATACGGAAAAACAAGATTCGTATTCGAAAATTCGCTGTGTTTTAGACTTTGTTTCCGGAATGACCGATGTTTATGCCATTGAACTTTATCGTAAGATCCAGGGAATAACGATACCATCAATAGAATAGGGACGTTTAAGGTAAAGGGGTAAAACATCAATATTAAATTGAGACTAGCTGTAATACCAGGAGGTATTATCCTAAAGTCTCGGATCTAAAATCTAACATCTCATATCTAAAATGAAGGTTGTAATTGCTGAAAAGCCCTCCGTGGCGCGTGATCTAGCTCGAGTGATGGGGGCGAAGGAAGTCAAAGACGGTTATATCGCCGGCAATGGCTACGCTTTTACGTATGCTTTTGGTCATTTGGTTCAACTCTGTACGCCACAGGCTTATGGATACAATTCGTGGACAATCTCGAACTTGCCGATCATTCCACCAACATTTAAGCTGGAGTCGAAGAAGGTGAAGCGTGATGGCAAGCAGATGGACGATACCGGAGCAGTTAAGCAACTCAACACCATAAAATCCCTTTTGGAACAGGCCGAAGAAATCATTGTGGCTACCGATGCTGGACGTGAGGGTGAATTGATCTTTCGTAATATATATTATTTTTTGGGTTCTAAAGTGCCTTTTAAACGCCTTTGGATATCGAGCCAAACAGATAAGGCCATTAAAGAAGGATTTGCCAATTTGAAAGCAGGTACGGAATATGATAGTCTATACATGTCTGCCCGCTCACGTTCGGAATCGGACTGGCTCATCGGTATCAATGCGACGCAGGCCATCACCTTGGCGGCGGGGAATAAAGGATTACTTTCTTTGGGTCGCGTACAGACACCAACTTTGGCCATGATCTGTTCGCGCTATCTGGAAAACAAAGACTTTAAACCCCAGGCATTTTATAAAATTCAGGCTGGGTTTGAAAAAGACAATATCAGTTTTAAGGCAACCTCCAATAAGATCGATAAAAAAGATGTTGCCGAGCAAACCATTGCGCGATTGACCGTTGGTTCCAATGCCCGTGTGGCAAAGGTGGAAGCCAAAGAAACAAAAGAGCAGCCGCCCTTGCTGTTTGATTTGACATCGCTGCAACAGGATGCAAATAAAAAATATGGTTATTCGGCAGATCAGACACTGAATATCGCACAAACACTTTACGAAAAGAAGGTCATCACTTATCCGCGTACGGGTTCCCGTTACATCGGTGAGGATGTTTTTGAAGAAATTGGCGCACTTTTTCAACATTTAGCAGATACCGCAGATGAATCCATCGCGTCGATTGCAAAAAACCTGATCGGTGCAAAATTGAACAAACGTTCTGTCGATGACAAAAAGGTAACAGATCACCACGCTTTGTTGGTGACGGATGAAAAACCGGGGCCCATGCTCAAAGAGCAACAGAACGTTTACAATATGATTGCCAAGCGTATGGTGGAAAGTTTCTCGGAAGTTTGTATAAAAGATATTACCACCGTGACAATTGATGCGCAGGGAGTTGAACTTATCGCCAAAGGTACTGTGATCAAGCAGTACGGCTGGCGCCTTTCCGCGGAGCAGATCGAAGCGCCTGATGAAGATAAAAACAATGACGATCAGGATAATGAAAATGCGCAATTACCGAAGCTATTAGCCGAGGAATTATTGCAGGTTCTGACCCTCGAACTTGCCGAACGTTTTACCAAAGCAAGACCCATACATACCGAAGCTTCGTTATTGAAGGCCATGGAAACCTCGGGAAAGGAAATTGAAGACGATGAGATGCGACAGGCCATGAAGGACTGTGGACTTGGTACACCTGCTACGCGTGCTGCAACCATCGAAACACTTTTTCAACGTGATTATATTAAGCGCGACAAGAAAAAACTGATTCCAACGGAAAAGGGGCTTGCGGTATACAATCTTGTAAAAGATCGTTCCATTGCCAAAGTAACTTTGACCGGTAAATGGGAGCAGAAGCTGGAGGAAATGCGGGCCAATAAAGTGTCTTATGATGTTTTTATGAAACATATTAAGGACTATACGGCCAAAATCACAAAAGAATTGTTGACACTGCGGATTTCTCTCGCACAAGAGGAAGTTAAACCTCAACAAAAAGGAAAGATAAAATGTCCGAAATGTGAGAAGGGATTGATTTTGCTCTACGATAAAGTAGCCCAGTGCGACCATTATGCCCGTGGATGTGATTTTAAGATCTGGCGGACATTAAATGGTATCTTTCTGGACGAAAAAGAGATGAAGAACCTATTGGAGAAAGGAAAAACCTCCGAGTTTAAAGGCGTAAAAAATAACGAGGGCGCCATTGTCACTGCGCCGCTTGTATTTGAAAATTTCAAGGTTAACGTGGGATAAATGGTTTACCCCACGTATTTATCTTTTCGGTTTTTATCCCCGCTGCAGAATATCCTGCAAAGCAGTTGAAATCGTTGGAAACTGGAAGGTAAATCCACTGTTCTCCAACCTTTCAGGTAATACCCAACGGCTTTTTAAAAGCAGCTCTGTCTCCGTCCCGATTAAAACCGCACCTATTTCCAGTAGCCATTTTGGAGATGGTAGGCCAATTTTACGGTTCATTACCTGTCGAAAAGTTGCCATAAAAGTCTTATTCATAATCGGGTTGGGTGCCGCACAATTAACGACACCATCCAAATCCTCATGACCTTTTAAGAACAAAATAAGCTGAAATAGATCTTCAATATGAATCCAGCTAAAATATTGCTGACCATTTCCCTGTATACCCCCTAGTCCGGCACGTACAAGATTTTTAAAAGGAAGGATAACCCCTCCATCCGCGCCCAAAACTATCGCCATCCGAAGTGCCACCTGTCTTGTCTTTTCCGATTTGAAGTCGAAGAAAGTCTTTTCCCATAATGTTGCAACATCAACGGAAAAACCTGTTCCGATCTCCCCCGAACTTTCTGTCATTGGATGATCTTCGGCATGACGATAGATGGTAGCGGTACTCGCGTTTAGCCATAGCTTTGGTGGATTGGTACAGCCTGCTATGAGCTCCCCGAGAAGCGTAGTCGTTGCTGTTCGTGAAGAAAATATTTCGGCCTTATTTTTTTCGTTATACCGACAGTTGACAGATTTTCCGGCTAGATTGATTAGCATCGCTGCATTTTCCAGTGAATCGGAAATAGCGGATCGATCGGTCCAAAGGATATTGCCCGGCCGACGGCCAATGATGATCACCTGATAGCCTAATGTACGAAATCTCTCGGAAAGATATTGTCCAACAAAACCTGTTCCTCCAGCGATGACTATTTTATTCATGACAAGTGTATTTGCAGTCTGTTTTAATTATGCATTGAAGGTTGTATCCATGTTTCTTCGTTGTTTTGCAATCCGTTTGCCTCTAAAGAAGAGAAACATATTAAGAAAGAGCATTACACCAAGATATATGCTAAATCCACCGATTTTATAACTCAGACGCTCAATGAGTTCCTGAATGCTCGGCTTGTACAGGCTGATTTCAAGTATATAGAGTGCAAATCCTAAATTCATGAGGTAGAATCCGATGCGAAATAAATTATTCGTCGCATGGGCTACCTCCGGCCTACCGGCAAAGATATCATTCATGTAAACAAT
Organism: Sphingobacterium sp. 18053; assembly: GCF_902706145.1. Classification (NCBI taxonomy): domain Bacteria; kingdom Pseudomonadati; phylum Bacteroidota; class Sphingobacteriia; order Sphingobacteriales; family Sphingobacteriaceae; genus Sphingobacterium; species Sphingobacterium sp. 18053. The sequence continues at coordinate 8,936 of NZ_CACSJW010000010.1, read as the reverse complement.
GCTATTTTTAAAAAGCACGTAGGCAACATAATAGGTTAATCCTATTGCAATGGGTAAGTAGATAAAGTACCCGATAACTGTTAAATTTCCCATGATATTAATGTTTAATGGTTAATGAATTCTTTCTTTTTGCGAAAAAGTAAATACTGAGCATATTGAAGTAATGTAACCCAACAAGGACAAAAAGTAATCGTCCTGTTTTAAAGGCAATGCTGCTGATCATTTCATCAAATGATTCAATTTGTCGCCAATAACTAAATTGCAGGATTGCATATCCGATGTTGAGTAGGTAATATCCCAGCAGCAATAAATTATTTGTCGTATCGGCCAAGTTGACCTCCTGGCGGAAAAGCGATAGGATGAAAATCCGACCATTTTTATGGAATAACCGACCGACCCAAAGAATAATATAACAGGTGAGCAGGCCGTAGATTGCGTACGCTAGGATATTGAAGTTCATGACGCTACATCATTAGTTTAATCAATTTGATTAATAAATCTCCGCCGCTTGTATTGAAAATCTTGTTGGCAATAGTTTCGAGTTGATCCGTCAGATTTTGGATGTCCTTTACCGTTTTATGGAACTCCTTGCCTTCTGCTGTCTGGTCCTTTTCGGTATTTCGGCTTATATCCTTTAGAATATCCATAACGGGGTCAAGCTCTTTCTGCTTACGCATCACCGCAATTTTCATCGCCCATTTTAAGACCTCTTTCTCTGCAACGAAATATTCCTTTCGATCACCAGCAATATGTTTTTTGTAGACAATACCATAATCGATCAATTGCCGGATACTCATATTGGCATTCCCGCGCGAGATCACCAACTTTTCCATAATCTCATCTGTAGACATGGGATTGCTTGCGGAAAGGAGTAGGGCATGAACCTGAGCAACAGATTTGTTGATCCCCCATTCAGAACCTAATGCGCCCCAGGTGTCTATGAACTGTTGTTTTGCTTGTTGTAATTCCATCGTGTTTTTATTTTTTGCCAATACCTCAATTTGTTTTTATCGGACTATTGAACCGATCGGCTTTCCCATCCTTTTTTGTGATTGCCTATATCAAAGGTATTTAAAGTTTTTGTATTTTCAATAATTTCTGAAAATAAAATAAGTTTAAAGATGCAAGTCACCATATCGTAATAAGAATTTGCTTTTCTTGCGGGCTTTTCGATTTGTTTTAACTTTGCCAGCATTATGGCGACAACTTTGTATAATCCATTCAAACAATTTCAGTTTGATTCAGATATTTGTTTTTTAACAGGGAATAAGCTTCAGTCGGAAGAAGAATCCATTCAGGTGTTTCCTGTATGGATGATGAAATCTTTTCAATTGGAAGATAAACCTTTTAAAATGCTGGATGAGAATCTGGTTACTTACAAATCGTTGAAACTACCCTGTTCCATGGCTGCATCCGAAGCTATTGAGCAAATGGAGCGTGCGGTAGAACAGTCGTTTGAACAAGGCTATGAAGCCGTCAAACAGTTGGATCCATTACTATTGTTTCAATGGATGACAAAAATTATCTATGGGGTGGTTTTTAATGAAATTCTTGCGGGAATTCAGCAGCAAAAAGCTTCTGGTGAAGATATGAACTTTTCTCAGGCACTCGCGCAGCGTTTTACGAATCTACATGCGATGTTACAGTCTCTGGTTGTACCGATGGAGTTTGAAAATACATTCCCATTTTCATTGGTTGTTGTACCTGTTGAGAATGCACCTGATACATTTATGTATCGTGATGAAATCAATACCTTGATCTTCTCGATCCGTATGAAGGACTTTGCTGTAGTTGCCTGTCTTCAAGATAATGCTACAAACAATATTTATCACGAAGATATTCTCAAAGTCATTGCGGGCAAAACATTACACCCGATCCAGTTTGAAGAATTGTGTGCACGCTATTTTTATTCAGCCTACTTATTTAACCGTCTGCCAGATTATACCTATCTAAACACCCCGCAAAAAGTCTATGTTGAACCTATGCCATTAGCAGATATGTCGATGAAACCTATCTTTGATCATTGGCAAAATAAGACTTATGGCCAAGTTTTGGAAAATTTTTGGAAACCTTGGGGATTGACTTTATTCGAGATTATTAAAAATCCGGAGCATCCGATCAGTTTTCTTGTTGATGAAACAGGGGCGTTTGTTGCAGAGGTTGCTATGCCGCTCAATTAGTCCGGAGTATTTAAAGCAATAAATTATCTTATACAAGCGTTAAATGGTACGATTATGGATAGGATAGGTTATGTATTTAACGGGATTTAAGACTTTTTTTTCAATTCTACTTTTTATGGTATTGTGTACTTCCGCAAGTGCACAAGTGATTGCTAAACGGGATATTCCTGCAGATAGTATTGCGCAGAACGTTGATGATTTTCCCTATTTCAAGGGCGGGGTGGTGGCCTGGTCCAGATTTTTGCAAAATAACCTGGATTTGTCGGGAACAATCAGGGCAATGGACAGTGTGGCCTATGCAAAATACGGATCTCGACAGACGGCAATTCTGAAATTTATTGTTTGTGAAGATGGGGCGATCTGTAATATTGAAATCGAGAATCCCGATAAAGTGAGTCCCGAGTTTGCAAAGGCTGTGTTGTCTGCCATGCGCAGATCGCCGCAATGGATGCCGGGACAGGTCAAGGGAAAACCAGTTAAAACAAGATTTAGGCAACCTGTAGTTGCTGTGATCGAATAAATTTGAAAAGCAAAAGAATAGCTTAAATTTTCACCTTTTATAAGATAATATGTCATTTTGGGATAAAGTCAAAAAAATTATGAGCGGCGAAGAGGAAGAATCTCCGTCCGAAAAAAAAGATACAGAAATTACTGCTGGAGGGTCTACGGTCTACCGTTATGAAGATCAATCTGATGATAAGGATCCAAAAAACTTATTCCCCGAGGTACAATGTGTCTATCTGGATGAAATCGAGGAGCATTTGACCAAATATATTGCCGAACCCGATATGGTGTTCCATGAGATTATCTCCGAACTTGTTCATATCGATGTACATTGGATTAAACCAAGTGCAAACTATCCATACCATATATTGGTTACGTCGGGCATGAGTGATTTGGCCATGCATGTTCCAGATGAAGTGGAAAACAAAGAGGCTTATGAGCGGGCGGAGCTAGTGGTCGTGTTGCCTGCAGATTGGAAGATCGGAGAAGAGGAATTTCAGGATGATAACAATTATTGGCCGGTCTATTTTTTGAAAAGATTAGCACGGTTTCCCCATGAATATAAAACCTGGTTGGGATATGGGCATACCATTCCCAATGGGATGGAAGCCGAGGATATTGCAAATACTGGTTTCGGTTGTATGTTGCTGCTTCCACCTATGCTAAGTTTTGATGAGGAATTTTTGGAGTTAAAAACCAAAGATGGTAATCTGATCAATTTTTATGCAATGATCCCTGTATATAAAGAAGAGATGGATTACAAACTTGAAGAGGGTACAGATGCACTCTTAGACCTGTTTGATGAGTATGGAATTTCAGAACTGGTCGATATTGACCGTCCCAATGTATGTAGAGATAGATAGTTTATAAAAAAAATAAGCAATGCTATAGGCTACATTGAAGCTTTTTAGCATTGCTTATTTTTTAGGAAATACTCTTTTCTATAATTGCTATCGTTTTATCAATATCCTCATAACTCACATTAAGGTGCGGTCTAAAACGGATACTTTTCTCTCCACAGCCTAACATAATCAGTTTATTTGCATAGGCATTTTTGATAAATTCATTGCGTGCAGCTTCCGATGCGAAATCCAATGCAACGAATAAACCCTCGCCTCGTAAATTGGACAGCTGCGGTTTTTTCGCTAACAGTTCCTGGAGCTTATCTTGTAGATAGCGCCCTTTTTCTGCTGCATTTTGAACCAGATTTTCTTGTTCTATGACTTCAAGAATTAATTTAAAGCGGAGCATATCCATAAAATCGCCACCAAATGTTGAATTGATACGACTGGATTCTTTAAAGACATGATGTTCCACCTGATCAAATTTTTCCTTACTCGCCAGTATACCACATACCTGTGCTTTTTTGCCGAAGGCAATGATATCGGGAATTACGTTGTAATGTTGGTAAGCCCACATTTTCCCCGTAATACCCAATCCAGTCTGTACTTCGTCAAAAATCAATAGGATCTGATTTTCATCACAGATTTGACGAAGCTGTACGAAAAATTCCTTTCGAAAATGGTTGTCGCCACCTTCACCCTGTATCGGTTCAATAATGATACAGGCAATATCGTTGGGGTTGGCGGCAAGGGCTTGGTGTATTTCAGAGACAGCCTTTTCCTCCAAAGCAATCGTCTGATCGATATGTTCGCTTGTTAAGGGGTAGCTCAACTTCGGATTGGTAATGCGTGGCCAGTTGAACTTTGGAAAATAAAGGTATTTTCTGGGGTCTTGTGTATTTGTTAATGATAGGGTATAACCGGATCTACCATGAAAAGCCTGTTTAAAGTGAATGACCTGGCTGGCTTCCTTTTGTATTCCCTGTGCAAAATTAAGCCTTGTTTTCCAGTCAAAGGCAGCTTTTAAAGCATTTTCCACGGCGAGTGTTCCGCCCGAGATGAAAAAGGCATAAGAGAGTTCTTTCGGTATGGCTACGCGGTCAAAAGTGTCGACAAAATCAGCAAACTCTTTTGGGTAAATATCCGACATGGCTGGTTTATTGACGGCCATTTTGCCTAAGAAGTCACGTTGTTTGACCAAATGTGGATGATTGTAACCCACGGCCATGGAAGCAAACATACTGAACATATCGAGGTATTCATCTCCATTTTCATCCACGACATAAGAACCATGGGATTTTTCCATATCCATAACCAAAGGAAATCCATCAGCCAATATATGTTTGCTTAATCTTTCATGTACGTTGCTCATAATTTTGTGTCTAAATGGTTTATAAATCAAATTTGATACCTTGTGCCAACGGTAGGTCAGTCGTATAATTGATGGTATTTGTTTGACGGCGCATATAGGCTTTCCAGGCATCCGACCCAGATTCCCGACCTCCGCCAGTCTCCTTTTCGCCTCCAAAAGCACCTCCGATTTCGGCTCCTGATGTGCCGATATTGACGTTGGCGATACCACAATCAGAGCCAGCAGCACTCAGAAATAGCTCGGCTTCCCGTAGGTTGTTCGTCATGACGGCAGAAGACAATCCCTGTGCGACGCTGTTTTGTAGGTCTATGGCCGCACCGATATCTCCCTTGTATTTGATTAAGTAAAGAATAGGGGCAAAGGTCTCATGCTGTACGATTTCATAATGATTTTCGACTTCGGCAATGACAGGCTGCACATAACAGCCACTTTCGTACCCCTTGCCTTCAAGTACCTTTCCTTTGATCAGCATTTTTCCCCCTTGTGTTTTAATTTTGTCCAGTGCGTTTAAGTATGATTTTACGGCGGCTTTGTCGATCAATGGTCCTACATGATTTTTCGTGTCCAAAGGGTCACCAATTTTTAACTGACCATAAGCTTTGGTCAGTTGTTTTTTGACATTGTCATAAATGTGCTCATGGATAATAAGTCTTCGGGTACTTGTACAGCGTTGTCCGGCTGTACCCACGGCACCAAATACAGCGCCGATGATGGTCATTTTTAAGTCTGCGTCTGGAGTAACGATGATCGCATTGTTTCCGCCGAGTTCCAAAAGTGTTTTACCGAGGCGTTGTGCTACGGTGACGGCGACTTCTTTTCCCATGCGCGTGGATCCTGTTGCAGAAATCAAAGCTATGCGGTTGTCTGCCGAAAGCCACTCGCCAACTTCTCTGTCGCCCATAATGAGGTTGGATATTCCCTCGGGCAGCCCGTTGTTGTGTAGGATTTCTGCAAGTAATTTTTGGCAAGCTATGGCACATAGCGGTGTTTTTTCGCTGGGTTTCCAGACGACAGTGTTGCCGCAGACCAGGGCGAGAGCGGTGTTCCATGCCCATACCGCCACCGGAAAATTAAACGCTGTAATAATACCTACGACGCCCAAAGGGTGATATTGGTCGTACATGCGGTGCCCGGGGCGTTCCGAGTGGATGGTGTTACCATACAGTTGGCGGGATAGGCCTAACGCAAAGTCGCAGATATCGATCATCTCTTGCACTTCCCCCATGCCTTCTTGGTAAGATTTACCCATTTCATAGGAAACTAATTTTCCGAGAATGGGTTTAAGCTCCCGGAGCTTGTCTCCCAGTTGGCGAACGATGTCGCCTCTTTTTGGGGCAGGTAGTAGGCGCCATTGTAAAAATGCATCTCCGGCCTGCTTAATGACCGCTTCATAGTCCTTACGATTGCTGCCTTTTATTTTTGCGATGAGTTTTCCATCGACAGGTGAAAAGGATTCGAATTCTTTACCTTCGGAAAACCATTGCTGTCCAGTTGATGATCCTAAATTCTGGGAAGATATTCCAAGTGTTTTAAGCGCTACTTTTATCATGATGGTTTATTTTATTCGTGGAATAGTTTAAATATATGAAATAAATTTTTTGTTGACAAGTTTGTTCTGAATATTGTTCAGTGAGAAATAATCATTATCTTAGATAAGCTAATGTAGACTATATCATGATCAAACAGATTAATATCGATTATTACCAAGTGGACGATTTATTGTCCGAAGAACATAAACTGATACGGCAGTCTGTCCGTGATTTTGTGAAAACAGAGATCAAGCCTTTCATTGAAGATGCGGCACAGGAACATCGCGCTATTGGGGGGTTGATGCCTAAATTGGGGGCAATTGGAGCTTTGGGGCCTTATATTCCTGCTGAATATGGCGGGGCGGGATTGGATCAGATTTCTTATGGCTTGATTATGCAGGAACTGGAAGCCGGTGACTCGGCAATTCGTTCTGCAGCATCGGTGCAGTCCTCTTTGGTGATGTTTCCCATTTATACGTATGGCAGCGAGGAGCAGCGTCGTAAATATTTACCGGGGTTGGCATCCGGCGAGTTGGTCGGGTCTTTTGGGCTTACTGAGCCTAATCATGGATCTGATCCGGGTGGAATGGAAACGAAATTGACGGCAAAAGGAGATGGTTTTTTATTAAATGGGGCAAAGATGTGGATTACAAATTCGCCTGTCTGTGATATTGCCGTCGTTTGGGCACGAGATGAGTCCGCAAAAGTGCGGGGAGTAATTGTTGAGCGTGGAATGGCTGGTTTTGAAACTCCCGAGACCTTACATAAGTGGTCGTTGCGCGCTTCCAAAACAGGTGAATTGGTTTTTCATGATGTTTATATCCCTGCGGAAAATGTGCTTCCTGCTGTAAATTCAATGCGGGGACCGCTTTCCTGCTTGAATTCGGCCCGCTATGGAATTTCATGGGGAGTGATTGGAGCAGCAATAGACTGTTATGAAACTGCTGTTCAATATGCGTTGGAGCGACATCAGTTTGATAAACCAATTGCTGGTTTTCAATTGCAGCAAAAGAAGCTAGCGGAATTTCTGACAGAAATTACCAAGGCGCAGTTGTTGTCGTGGCGTTTAGGGCTGCTCAAGAATGAGGGGCGTGCTACTCCACAGCAAATCTCCATGGCAAAGCGGAACAATGTGAATATGGCGCTGCAGATAGCGCGTGAATCTAGGCAAATCCTTGGCGGAATGGGGATTGTTGGTGACTTTCCAATAATGCGGCATATGATGAACCTAGAGTCTGTAGTTACCTATGAAGGGACGCATGATATTCATTTATTAATCACAGGACAAGATATTACGGGGCTGAACGCTTTTTCTTAATCATTTTCTTTGATCCAACACACCCTCCACGGGGATTAACTATACGATGCTTTAGTGAATTTTTATCCAATAAAGCATCGTATAGTTTGTGCAGGCTTTGCTATTGCCAAAATAAATCTTCGGTCCGTATAGACTTATTTATTCTTAATCTCATACCGTCGCGCTATAATGAGCAGTCTCCAAAACGGATAACAGGCTAACGTTTTCATAAAAAATGCCTATATCATGGCGATTCTGGTTGGATGCTGGGACACTTATAGGGCTATTTATGTAGTGTTCTATTTATTCGCTTTTATTTAGTTCTTCTTTAAGCTAGATTTTAATTGGTATTTAGTTAGCTTTTGGTTAGGGTTAGTTTAGGTATAACCTAAGCTATACCTAAACTAACCCTAACTAAACCCTAAGTAAACCCTAAGTAAAAGCTATACCAAAATGAGAATTGATCAAGGTTTACTTTAGACTGGTTCCGCCATCCTCTATTCCGCTGCGGTTGCGGTTCGCTGTCACGTCCTATCTCTATTATGTATATCGATGGTATTAAACGCTGCGGAGCTCTGTTGTTACGTTGCTTATGTTCAAATTGTATACTGATTTGTAATTAACAGCACTATAGCACCGCTTTAACAGGGGGTTAATAGGAGTTGTACCCCTGCTAACCCCCTGTTAACCCCCTGTAATATCCCTGTAATATCCCTTTTAATTAGGAACAAAAGTTGAACGAAATTGGTAATAGATCCGATGCGAAGCCTGCCTCCATACTATATATGATGACCTGGGGTTCTCCGAAGGCCCAATCTGGCTGCCGGATCAGCCATCCTGGCCCTCCGATCACCTGTTTTACAAAAAGAATCTCGCACCGTTACAGGCAGTTAGGGACAAAACGAAATAAATAAGAACAAAAGGCTTGGAAGTGATTGTTAAAACTCCCTATCTTTGCACCACTCCGCAAGGGAGGAACGGTTACCCCGAAAGAGGGAACGATGAAAAAAGAAGGGTTTAAGAGAAGCCTGACAGGATTTAAGATCCCGCTCAGTTTATTTTAAACGCGGAAATCGAAAAAAAGAAAAAGAAAAAAAACTTGAAAAAGTTTTTGGAAGTTCAAAAAAGATTTCTACCTTTGCAGTCCCAACGGAAACGAAGGGGAAAACAAAACGATAAAGAGGGGCGCAATGCCTATCGGAATATAGCGGA